>CALFYV010000361.1 GCA_937952395.1 uncultured Bacteriovoracaceae bacterium
TTCTCTGCAATTCATGAATACCGTTATTAGCGGTTGAATCTATATCAACTACAGGTGCGATGTTAAGATTAATACCTAAATTGGCCATTTCTTTGGTTATGGGACTTACAGCCGCATAAGTTTCAGTAGCACTTGTGCGACCCATTTCGGCGGCCGTGGGCATAGAGTTAAAACCGTTTTCTGGATTTAGCCTGGCAACTAAACCACCTTCCTGGTCAATAGCGATAAAGAAATAAGGATCAGCGCTCCTAATACCTTGGATTTTTTCAATCAGACCCTTAATTTGCTTTTTATTTTCAAGATTACGGACTTGAGTTTGTAGTGCCAAATCTCTATCAAAAAGAATAAAACCACCTACGCCATATTTGGCCAGCAAAAAGTAAAAATCATGGTAATCGATTTTATCAACTCCTCTAAAGCCAATAATTATCATTTGGGCTATTTTCTTTCGAAGTGATTCGTCTTCTTGTGAGGGTGTACAGGCACAAAGAAAAGCGAGAAGGGCCAATAAGATAAGTTTCTGCATTTTCTTATTCTAACAAAATGCTAGGTAAAAGGGAATCTTACCTTATTGGGGTGTATTACTCAGCTATTGGGTGAAAAATAGTATTCAGAAAGTGACAGGAATTAACCGATTAGCTAAAATGAAAGCAACAAAAAAACTTTCGGGAGAGTTTTATGATTCTAGTTTTTGGATTACTTAGTTTATACGTCACTATAGCTCTTATTATAAATATTTTCATTGGCAGTAACGGCTTTTATGGCCCTTTCTTTACTGAACACGCTTTTCTCAAAGTGATTCTCTATTATATTGGTATGGCCCATATTACGATCACTGCCATGAGCCTCTCTTTTCACCGTCAGCATACGCACAAGGGTGTCACTATCAACAAGTTTGTGGACATGCTGATGCAAATTTGGCTTTGGTGTATAACCGGTATGAGCAAACTGGATTGGGTTTCCGTTCATTTGTATCACCATGCTCATTCGGATAAAGAAAAAGATCCTCATAGCCCAGTTCAAAAAGGCTTTTGGAGGGTTTTTCTTTTAGGGGTTAAAGATTATGCTGAGGCAAAATCACTCCCTCCCGTTTTAAGAATCCGTGAATCGATTCCAACCAATGCTCTTGAGCGCTTTATTGCCAGAAATACACTGGTCGGACCTGGTATTTTAACCGGGATTCTTCTGGTTATCATGGGACCTTTTTGGGGTTCAATCATTGGACTTTTAAATTTTTCGATTTCTCCTTTGTTTGCTGTGGGTGGGGTTAATGCTATCGCTCATTGCTGGGGTTATCAAAATCACGATAGCCGAGATAATAGTCGCAATATTGGTTTTCTTTTTCCCCTGAATTTTATTATTTGTGGAGAACTTGATCATAATAATCATCACGCTCATCCTAGAAGTTCTTCCTTTCGTCACCGCTGGTTTGAGTTTGATATTGGTTATGCTTATTTAGTTATGCTTCAGTCTTTAGGTTTAGCGAAAATCAATAATGCTTATACAACCACGAGTTTGAAAGAAGAATTAAAGATTGAGATGTGGAGACAATTTAATCTTAAATTAAATACGGATTTCAGGTTTCAAGAAAAATTAGAAAAACTTGCTCAAGAACTGGGAACGACTTACAGTGAACTCGTTGAAAAAATTAAAGCTTATTTTGAAGGTCAGAAAGTCAAACTCGAAAAACCTATCCGCCTCATGATTGATGATATTCGTCGTACCATTATGGACGCACGTCGTTCGCAATTGGCGGTTTAGTTAAAATATATAAATTTGAATCTGTTTTTTCTTCACTGAGTTTCGTGTACCATCTTGAAGCTCAAAAATAAATTTCTCATGTAAATAAACCTCTATTTGATACAAATGAGAATCAACTTTATTCATAGGGTATTTTCTTAAGAGTGCTACATGAAAGGCTTCTTGTAAGAACTCATTTTTCTTTTCAACAAAAGACAAGACCTTATTCAAATTAAATCCATCAACACTATCATCCAAGATGGATTCATCTTTATTTGTCACTGGCCAGAGCTTTCCTTCTCTCAAAGTGAAACCTGTAAAGATGGCCTTCATAGGTAAATGGATATGGAGAGTTTCAATTTGATTTTTTCTTAAAATAAATTCACTCACAATACCTGTGAGAGTTCTACCTAAGCAAGCGCTTAAGTAGCCTCCTGCTAGAGTCACATGAAAGTCATTCATTTTCAGATCTTTGGGAAAAATAAATTCATGTTCACCAGCGCGCGAGTAAAACTCAACATCAATCATCTCTATGGGAAGGGCGTACCACTGTTTATCTTCTTCAATCGGCCATTGTGCCAGATCATAAATAGGACCTTGATTTTCTCGCATGAGTTTTTGAGTCACTTCTTTGCTCTGCCT
>CALFYV010000362.1 GCA_937952395.1 uncultured Bacteriovoracaceae bacterium
AACCACTCACTAGGTTCAATACTATCCCATTTGATCAAGCTCTTTGACTCACCTTTGTAACGAAGAGATTGTTCACTTTGGGCCGAGAAAGTAAAAAATAAGACAAAGAGAAATAATTTATGCATAAGAATATTGTAAGTCAGATAGACTCTAGTTGCTAGAGTCTATTATTTTGACAAAAATTTTGCTAGATTAAGCTTTCATTTTGATGAGGATAGTATGACAACAGACACTCCGCAGCAATTCTCTTTTGTTGAAGCTGAAAAACAAATTCTGAAATTTTGGAATGAGAATAAAATATTTGAAAAATCTCTAGAGAAAACCAAAGGTAAAAAAACGTATATTTTTTATGATGGGCCACCTTTTGCCACTGGCCTTCCTCACCATGGCCACTTAGTCGCTTCAACCCTCAAAGACGTTGTCCCCCGCTACTTCACCATGAAAGGTCATTATGTTTCAAGACGCTTTGGATGGGATTGTCATGGTCTACCGATAGAGCAAGAAATTGATAAAAAATTTGAAATGTCGGCGATGGATTTTGTAGCTAAGCATGGAGTCAAAAAATATAACGACGAATGCCGTGGAATTGTTCAACGTTACGTCACTGAGTGGGAAAAAACTGTTTCGAGAATTGGACGCTGGGTAGATTTTAAAAATGATTATAAAACCATGGACGTAGATTACATGGAATCAGTTTGGTGGGTCTTTAAGCAAATTTGGGATAAAGGTCTTATTTACCAAGGCAATAAAGTCGTCCCCTATTCCACCGCACTAGAAACTGCCCTTTCTAATTTTGAAGCCACCAGTAATTATCAAGATGTGCAAGATCCCGCTGTCACCGTACTTTTCAAATTAAAAAATGAAGAGACTTATATTGCTGCATGGACCACAACACCTTGGACTCTTCCTTCGAACTTAGCTTTAATTGTAAATGAAGATATTGATTATGTGAAAGTTCATGAAAAGAAAAAAAATATTAAGTTTTATATAGCAGAATCTCGCCTTGAAGCTTACAAAAAACAAGGCGAATTCGAAATTTTAGAAACCATAAAAGGCAGTGCCCTTAAAGGCAAAAGATATGAGCCGCTTTTTCCCTATTTTAAAGATTTGGAAAACCAAGGAGCTTTTCAGATATTAAGTGATGATTATGTTACAACCAGTGATGGTACCGGAATTGTTCACGCAGCTCCCGCTTTCGGTGAAGATGATAACAGGGTTATGAAAGCAGCTAAAATAGAAGCTATGGTATGTCCAGTTGATAGAGCGGGAAAATTTACTAACGAAGTAACTGACTTTAAAGGTATTCATGTCAAAGAGGCTGACAAGGCCATTATCAAAATGCTTAAAGATAACGGACAACTTTTTCATCAAGATGTTTTAGTTCACAGTTATCCTTTTTGCCCCAGAACAGATACTCCTTTAATTTATCGGGCCATGCCTCAATGGTATCTAGCGGTGGAAAAAATTAAAGATGATCTGATGAAATCTAATCAAGAAATATATTGGGTGCCTGATCATATAAAAGAAGGGCGCTTTGGAAAATGGTTGGAAGGGGCTAGAGATTGGGCCATCAGTCGAAACCGAGTTTGGGGGACTCCACTTCCTATTTGGTATAATGAAACAAATGGCAAACATATCTGTGTGGGGTCTATTGAAGAGCTCAAAAAATACAGTGGGACTGAACTTAAAGATTTACACCGTGAATTCACCGATGAAATTACTTTTAAAATTAAAGGTGAAGAAGGAAGTTATCAAAGAATTCCTGAAGTTCTTGATTGCTGGTTTGAATCTGGTTCCATGCCTTATGCTCAACTGCACTACCCTTTTGAAAATAAAGAAATTTTTGAAAAAGGTTTTCCGGCTGAGTATATCGCCGAAGGCTTGGATCAAACTCGAGGGTGGTTCTATACTCTTACAGTTCTGTCCACCGCTCTATTTAAAAAACCTGCATTCAAAAACGTTATTGTTAACGGTATGGTCATGGCCTCAGACGGCAAAAAAATGAGTAAACGTCTACGCAATTATACCGCTCCAGATATTTTGATGGAAAACTTTGGCGCCGATGCTTTAAGACTTTTTCTTATCACTTCAGCACTGGTGAAAGGTGAAGAATTACGTTTTAATGATGAAGGTGTTAAGGACATGGTGAGGCGTGCCCTTCTGCCTTGGTATAACTCCTTTAAATTCTTTTTAACTTATGCTGAAGTTGATGGTTGGAACCCAAAAAAGAATTTTAAAAAGGGAAATAATATTTTAGATAAATGGATTATTTCACGCCAACAAACTCTCATTGAGCAAGTTAATCAAGAGATGGATGCCTATCATCTCTATAATGTTGTACCAGCACTCTTTGATTTCATTGAAGAATTAACTAATTGGTATATTAGACTAAACCGTAGGAGATTTTGGGAAAGTGATTTAAGTGATGACAAATGTGAGGCTTATTCAACACTCTACAGTGCACTCAAAACACTCAACCAGTTAATGGCCCCTTTCGCCCCATTTTTATCTGATCATATTTTCTTGGAATTGAAAAAATTAGGCGACATACAAGAAGAGTCTGTTCACTTATGTGATTATCCTGTGGCCAACACTAAAGAGGTTAATAAAGATCTAGAAGCAGCTGTTGAGCGTATGCAACAAATTATTCTTTTGGGCCGGCAAAAAAGAAACCAAAAACAAATCAAAGTTAAAACACCATTGAAAAGTTTAACTGTCATTCAACAAGATCAGAAACTTCTCGATAATATCGCCTTACTTGAAGAGTACCTAAAGATTGAACTTAATATTAAAGAAATTCATTATACTCAAGATGAAGATAAATACATAAGTCTTTATTGCAAACCCAACTCACCCATCCTTGGTAAGAGATTAGGTAAGAAATTTGGCAGTATGAGAAAATCCATTGAGGCCATTAGTAATTCAGAGCTTAAAAAATTTGAAGCCGGTCAAACTATCACCGTAGGCGATGAAAAACTCTCCGGCGAAGACCTACTTGTTTTTAGAGAACCCAAAGAAGGAACTGAGGCACTATCCAATAAACTCATTACCATAGAACTTGATTGCAAACTTGATGAGGATTTAATTGGAGAAGGTCTGGCACGTGAAGTAGTTAATCGTATTCAGAAAACCAGAAAAGAAATGGATTTTAATGTAGCCGATAGAATCAATATTCAATATAGCGCAACCAAAGAACTTGAAGCTATTATTGAAAAGCATAGTGAATACATTCAAAATGAAACACTGACTAAAAGCTTGAGCAAAGGCACCCATAAAGAAGCAAAAGACTTTGATATTGAAGGGCAAAATTTAAAGCTTTATATAGTGGTTGCTTAGAAACTCGCTATTGGGCATAATAATTCTATGCTTACTCTTATCCTACTTATCTCTTTTAACTCTTGGGCCTATTTCATAGATGATGCTAAAATTCATCCGTCATCCTTTAGAAGATATATCAGACCTCAGGCCAGTAGTATTATCCAAGATTACTACACCACGCTTAAGTTGCTACAAAATAATGGTGAGCAAGGTTATGAATTAAAAAAAACTTTAAGAAAAACTAGGGCACAGCTTATTACACTGAAACAAACTTGCCCAACTTACCTCTCTCTTGATTGCAAACAAGATATTTCCGCTATCTCAGAAGGATTAGCAGAATTTGAAAAAAACTTTATTATTTTCGGACAAACTCTCAATTGCAATGCTCAAAATATCGATTACTGCTTGGAGCAAATTCAAAAAAATAATCAACTGCATAAAGAAACCTTAAAAATTATGGCGCAATTTGATGAAATTAAATTACTGCTAGATAAAAAAGAAAAACTTTTTCTCACTACTGATCTTGAAAAAAAATACAATGAATTTGAATTCTTTTTTCATAATTTTCAAATCACTATGCTAGATAAAGAGTATCAGGAAGCTTTTCAAAAAATTTATCGCTTCTTCATTGAACCAATGGAAACTTGGTACTTAACTGATAAAGAAAACTTAGATTTCTTTGTGACTAATATTGAAGGATTTAATAAAACTGTTAATGAATTCAATTTTAATATCAATAAAAAAATGGCCGATGATTTGCCCAAGGGAGTTGGCGTTATGGTTAAAACCATTCACAACCGTTGGAATTCAATTCTAAGAATTATTTTGCGCTCATAAAAAAAAAGCTCCCAGAAGGGAGCTTTTTTTACATCTTATTCATTCCACGATTCTTTATGATTGTTTTGGTTCTGCGCTTTTCAGCAGCTTCTAGCTTTTCTTTTAAACGAACTGAAGGTTTTTTATATTCTGAACGCTTACGATATTCTTTAACGATGCCAAACGAATCACAAAGCCTTTTGAACTTTCTAAGAGAACGGTCAATTCCCATTCTGTCATCAATAACGACTTTTATGTGTTGAGACATGTTAAATCACCTCCTTCGAGTTTCGCTAAGCTTGGTAAAACCAAGGAAAAACGTGAGACACAACAATGGCCCGTTGGGCCAAATAAGTCAATACTTCTGAGTTATTTTACATTTAAATCAAATTGACTTAAAAATGGGCATGACTGATCAAATGGGACTTTTCCATTCATCTTCTTTCGGACACCCTCTGGCCTATCGGCTTCGTCCAAAAAACTTTGACTCTTTTGTAGGACAAAAGCAAGCCCTTGATTTTATTAAAAAATTTAATCCCGATACCTCGCCTAACCTGATCATTTGGGGACCTCCAGGAACTGGAAAAACCACTCTGGCCAATCTCCTAGCAACCGAATTCAATAAAGATTTCTACCCTTTTAATGCCGTTATGTCCGGAGTTCCAGAACTTAGAAAAGTGATAGCACAGATAAAAGAGAATAAAGACACTTTTTCTAAACAAGCGCTGCTGTTTATTGATGAAATTCACCGCTTCAATAAAGCGCAACAAGATGCTCTGCTGCCTCATC
>CALFYV010000363.1 GCA_937952395.1 uncultured Bacteriovoracaceae bacterium
TGTTATTGCATTTTATCGAAATGGCCCGAATTACAGGATGATCTAAATGGATGTATTTATGTGCTCATGTGGATGCAGAGAGCGCTCGCTTAACTCAAGAACCACTTCATACAAAAAGTATCGTCGAATACAATAAATACGAGTATTACAGGGCGATGAAAAAAATAGATTGCAAGCGCCCTATGAAAATTTATAGTCATATTAATCCTTTTTTGGGTGGCCCTTTATCTATTAAAAATACTAATGGTGCTGGAGACGGTGCCTTGGCGGCTCTTTTACATGATATCGCTGCTAATAAGTATCATAAAAAAATTATTCCTAATTCTCCCAAGCATAAGAATGAATATTTGACTTATTCCTCTATGTCTCAAAACTGTAAATACGCTAATCGAGTAAGTTATGAGGTTCTTATTCAGAATTCGCCGAGACTTTACAAAGGACTGCCACAAAAGGAAGATGTTTTAGAAGAAGCCTATTGGGAGAAATAGATGCAAGATTCTCAAGTTTCAGCCTATATCAATGAGTTCAAAGGCAATCTCTTTGAGTTTTTAGTGGCCAAGCAATTGGCGACAGAGACTAATTTAGATAAACAATTTGTTCAAGATATTGCTCCTGAATTTCATTTACAATTAATGAATTATGAAACTCAACTACGAAAACAAGCCCCAGAATTATTAAGCCAACTGCCTTTGATGGCACAAGATTTAACTAAGCTGCTAAAAGAAAAAATAAGAGGAAAAATTAAAAATATCTATTTAATCGGCAAGGTCAATACAACCGGGCAAAATAATCAATGGAAAGAAGCCGATATTTTAGTTGAAGCAGAAAAAATGCATCCCATAAGTTTGAAGTTAAGTAAGGAAGCTGCGTTTGTGAATACCAAAAGTGCTGGTCTTAAAAGTTTTTTTACACAATATTTTTCCTCATTTAAGCAAGCTCAAAGAATGCAAATAGAATTAAATATTTTTATTGAAAGAGAATTTGAAATTTTAAGTCAAAATTTACATTTACACGCAGGACTGAATTACCCTGGCCATTATGGTCTTTGGAAGGAGGCAGGTTATTCTGAATTACCTGGGCAGCTAGGCCAAGACCAAAAAATGATTTTACATGATTATTATAGTAAAATAACCCAGAAGATTTTTGATTTTATGAAGCAACTACAGCAAGAAAACGTAGAAGCTTTTTTTCAAGCGCTTCTTCCGCTAATGGGGTTTGGTCACATGGACATGATTCAGGCCACTTGTTTTTACGATAAAAATATATTTAGGATTGAATTGGATGAGTTGAAGGATTTTTTGATTTATAATAACAATTGTCTTTTGAAAAAATCAGAAAAGAAACTATCTAGCTTTGAAATTGTTTTTAACACTTTAACTTTACAAATAAGAGTGAAGCCCATGAATAAATTTACTAGTGAGTCTTACAAAGTGAATTGTTCTATTAAGCGAAATTACGATACTTTCTTATCATCAACAACTTCCCATTGAAACTGATTTTTCTTTTGGTACTCATCGATAAACTCTAAAACTTTTTTATTTTTTTGTTCATTTGACTGACAAGTAAATTCGAAATGATTGGTTTTATAAACGACTTTTGTCGCCATATCTAACCAAGTATCTTTTTCCATAGAAGTAATTAAAACAGTTTTATTCGAATAATAAGATTCATAAATGAGGCTTTGTTTAAAAATATTCAAGTTTCCTTCATTGAGATTTTTTTCAGGAGAATCTAGAAATATATAGTCACAAGGGCATAACAGCGCCTTAACCAGCACGGCTATTTTTCTTTCTTCTTCATTAAGTTGATAAGGAAAGCGGTCCAATGGGAAAACTCTTTTGATTAAACGGCTTAAATATTTATTAGAGAGTTTATTCAGATGGGCCTCAAAATTTTCCTCTTCAAGCCCAAAAGTATCTTGAGTTTGAGATTCCATAATAATATTTTGCCTAATATTAATATTTTTATGCAGAGATGCCTGGTCGTGGGCGTGGGCAAATTTAATATGACCTCGAATACCAGAATACTTTAAAAAATGAAAGAATTGCTTAACTGAATTACTCGGAAACAGCCCACTTTCTGTGTCAAATAAAAGAATATCGCGATGGTTTAGCTGCCCTGCTTTGCTCTTCATAATATTTTATCGTAATAAAGAGGGGAAAAGATAAATAAGTTACCTATTTGTGGAAAAAAAGTTCATTACCTCCATAGCACTAACATAGGAAAGAAAATATAATAACAGTTAGGAGTCTATTCTATGAGTAATGAGACAATTCCCGATGATGTTGATGTAGGGGATATTTCAAAGTATCAGACTGAAAAGATACGAGTTTTAGTTGGGCTTAACGGCTCATTTGATTCATCAGTCACAGCATTCTTACTAAAGAAACAGGGCTTTCAAGTTGTTGGTCTTGGCATTATTACGTGGGATGAGAATGACCCTTTAAAATCAAAATTAAAGACTCCTAACTGCCATATTCAAAATCTTGAAGGGTTAAAGAATTTTTGTGAAAGCTTAGATATCCCTTTTTATGCTGCTGATGCCAAAGCTCAGTATGAAAATGATGTTTTGGAATTTGCCATGACCAATAAAGTTACTGGGCGTTCAATTAATTCTTGTATCAATTGTAATCAATTACGTTTTGAAATCCTTTATGCAAAAATGAAAAAACTTAATTGTCATTTCATTGCGACCGGACATTACGCCAAAACATATAAAAACCACCAAACAAATGAATTTTTTATTCATTCCGCCAATGATAAGGCCCATGACCAATCATTTTTAGTTTCGGGTATTAGACAAGAAATTTTAAAAAAACTACTTCTACCTTTATCGGAATTAAAGCGCAGTGAAGTGGATAAAATAGCTAAGAATTTTTCGCTAACCAATTTTGCTCAGTATAAGAGCCAGTTAGAATGTTTTTTAGAAGATGAAGTTTTTCCTAAATACATTGAAAAGAAAGTACCGGCACGTTTTAGAGAGAGAGGCAATATGATTGATATTGAGAATGATTCTTTTATATCAGATCATGAAGGATTTCATCATTTTCATATTGCTCAAAAAAATATTAAGCTAGATGGGGGAAAGAAAAGCATTGATAGGAATCTGGCGATTGTTGACTTTAATTACCACGATAATCAAATCCTCTTAGGCAAAGATGAAGCGACCAAAACGTTAGGCGTTCAGGTCATAAAAGTTCTTTTCTCATCTGAAGTTGATCGAACAAAGCCACTTAAAGTTTTTGCCAAAATGAATAATAGTATCGATTTTTACAAAGCGACTTTGTATTATAAAAATAATGACACTCTTTATTTAGAATTGGAAAAAGCTTATGAGTTTTTAGCGGAAAATCATAAAATTGTTTTTTATGATAAAGATGCAGCCAGCTCGAGAGTTCTCGGAGTAGGTTATGTGGCAACTCGTGGCTTGTATAACCCAACCGCACGTGGTGATGAGTTTAGAAACCATGGTAAAAAATCGAAAAATCCTTTCGAACAGGCAAAGAGTCAGGAACAAGATGAAGATGAGGTAAAATTAAGGTTTTAATGCGAGTTTTTTTAATCTGTTTATTTATTTTTTCTAATCTCTATGGATATGAAATTTCCCGCACCTCACAACTTAAGCGTTTCACTAAAAAATTAAATCAAAAACAACTTTTTGAAATCTTACGGGATTTTGTGCAAGAATCCGCGCCTTCACGAATGGTAGGTAAACCTGGGCATCAAAAATCAATAGAATTTCTTAAAAAAAAGATTTTAGAATTAGATAAACTTAAAACTGGTAAAACAATTCTACAAAATTTTAAACCTAATATTGAAAAAGGAAAACTTCTCTACGATTTAGATTTTCATAATAGAATCGTGACTCAGTATAAACCAGAGCATGAACTTCATATCAAGTGGAAAAAATTCACTGCTTATATGAAAGATATTTTAACTAAGCATAAAGATACTGAAGGCACCAATATTATTTGGCATAAAAAAGGACTCAATTCAAAAAAGCTACTTATTGTAGGTGCTCATTATGATACTATTTCTCATGATAAAAAAACCTTAGAAATCTTAGAAAAAGAAGCTATGCCTGGAGCAGATTATAACGCCAGTGGGGTCAGTGTGGCCTTAGGTATTATCAATGTGCTTAAGCAATTAGAACTAGAAATTGATGTTCATGTAGTTTTTCTTGATTATCAGGCTTTCTCTTTTTTGGGAGCTGCTCACTATGTAGATGAGCTTTCAAGTGAGTTAAAAAAATCTAAAACTGAAGTTTTGGGCTTTATTAATTTAGAAATGCTTGGTCATGATTCCATTTTATTTGATAAACAAAAAAAAGAAGTCAATATTGTCCTGTATACCTCCAAGCCAGGAGCG
>CALFYV010000364.1 GCA_937952395.1 uncultured Bacteriovoracaceae bacterium
TTTATACACTTCCTAAACCTAGAGAAAAATTTCTAGTGATGGATTTAAGCCAGGGGGGATATTTAACCCACGGCTCTCCAGTTAATTTTTCAGGAAAATTGTTTCAAGCTTCTCATTATGGACTTAACCAAAAAACGGAACAGATTGACTATGACCAAGTCAGGGATTTGGCGAAAAAAGAAAAACCAAAAATGATTATAGCCGGCGCTTCGGCTTATCCTCGTATTATTGATTTTAAAATTTTCTCTGAAATTGCTAAAGAAGTTGGTGCTACTTTGATGGTTGATATGGCCCATATCGCAGGACTGGTAGCTGCTGATGTTCACCCAAGCCCGATAGACTATGCCGATGTTGTAACCTCCACGACTCATAAAACGTTAAGAGGACCTCGCGGCGGTATCATCCTGGCCAAAGACAGTGATACTTGGGAGAAGAAATTTAATTCAGCGATATTCCCTGGAACTCAAGGTGGGCCACTCGAACATGTCATTGCTGCTAAAGCTGTTTCTTTTCATGAAGCGCTTCAACCAGAGTTTAAAACTTATCAGAAACAAGTTGTAAGTAATGCAAAAATACTTGCTCAGACTTTAATGGATGAAGATATAGATGTTGTCAGCAAAGGCACTGATAACCATTTAGTTTTATTTAAAACCGACTCAGTTAACATGTCTGGTAAAGATGCTGAAGCCCTTTTAGAAAAAGTAGGAATTACAACGAACAAAAATATGATTCCTGGGGACAAGCGTTCGCCATTTGTCACTTCGGGCATAAGAATCGGAACTCCTGCTGTAACCACAAGGGGCTTCAAGGAAGGCGAAACCAGAGAAATGGCCCAGATGATCGTAAAAACGCTAAGAAATCCGAATGATGATTCTCTTCATAAAAAAATAAAAGAACAAATCAAGGAGTTGTGCAAACAATTTCCTGTTTACCCAAGGATGTAAATATGAAAATTTCTCTTTTACTTATCGCTCTCGTTTTCTCTTTCTCTTGCACTAAAAGCAATGACAGTGCAGTCGATGCAGATTCTTCAGCTAAAAAAGACTGTGTTTGTACAGAAGAGTACAAACCTGTTTGTGGAATCGACGGCAAAGTTTATGGCAATGCTTGCCAAGCAGATTGTGAAGGTATCGCTATTGAATCAGAAGGTGAATGTACCGATGAAGTTTCAGCTATGCCAGATGAAGGTCCAGAAAGTGCTGCCGATGAAGTCGCTCCAAATGAAGAAATGGGCAATGACTCAGGCGATATGGAATAATTATTTTTAAATACTAAACAGAAAAAGGGGAGTTCACCGTGACTCTCCTTTTTTTTTGAAAAATTTTCTTTTGTTAATTCTCTTAATAATTTGCTAATTAAAAAGATACTGAAAAGATACAAGAGCAAAAACAAATACTACAATTTGTGTAAAAATACGCATAAATCCCTCGAGACGGTGTGTGTTTTAAGGCTACCAATCTCGTTTCCTGTGAGTCAAACCCTATGTTTGCCAAATTTAGAGGGAAGAGATATCTTAACTGACATGAAATGTCCATTTTGTGATGCAAAAGATACAAAAGTCCTAGACTCTCGAAGGAACCAAGAAGCTTTTTCAGTGCGACGCAGAAGAAAATGCGAAAACTGTGAACAAACGTTGAAAAGGCTATTATGGACTTGGCCAATCAAGAGGTTAAAGCCCGGGATATCGGCAGCCTGGTTATGATGTACCTTAAACACCTTGATCCAGTAGCGTATGTTAGATTTGCTTCAGTTTATATCAATTTTCATGATGTTGATGAGTTCGTTAACGGTTTAAAAGATCCTGATACCATATTTCAAAGCCCTTTACTTCCTAGTGCTCAAGAACTAAGTAATTCTCTATGAGACGTAATGCCCGAGAATTCTGCCTAAGATTTGCTTACCACTATCAGCTGCCTGAGATTGCTGAAGAAAATCAATTAAAAATCAGCGAATCAGAGTTAATGAATAAAATTAAAGAGTTTTCTGAAACTATTGATATTGAAACTTCTAAAGAAGATGAGATTTTTTCTTTAAGTATCATCTCCGGAGTCTTAAAAAATTATCATGAGGTTGAAGAGATACTAAAAAAATATGTAAAAGGTAGCCTAAGCCGAATTAATAAAACAGACTACACGCTGCTTTTGCTTTCACTTTATGAATTAGGAATATATAAAAAAACTCCTACAAAAGTGGTGATCAATGAAGCGATAGAATTGTCTAAAAAATATGGAAATTCTGAAAGTCCGTCTTTTGTTAATGCTGTACTTGATAAGTATTCCAAAAATGAATTAAAATAAATCATGAAAAAAATCAGTCAAATTTGCGATAAAATAGGGCCCGAAATAACGGGAGTTATTTGGTTTGGCCAAGAGGAATTTGCACAAGGTATCGAATACTTTGATGAATTTAATTATTTACTGGATGGACTTTTAGTTGAAAATGTAAGAACGAACCATCAGCAAAAAGGTATGCATCTTTTTGCCTCTTCTCAATTCGGTCATCCTTTCTTTGTTAACTACCATAATCAAAAACGATATGATTATTCAGAGCTTAAAGAAGCACTTCAAATAGCGACTCAAATGACAGGATTAAAAAATAATATACTTATTCTGGGTGCCGAAGAATTAATTTCTAAAGATATGAATAAGTTAAAAAAAGCTTATCCCGATAGTGAATTCAGCTTTCTGCACTAATATTTTAAAACTTTCAACGCTTCTTGATAAACTTTCTCTTCATTGGGCAAAATAACCCTTTCTAAAATTCTATTAAATCCAACTGGTGTAAAAGTTGAACCAACTCTAGAAACGGGAGCATCTAAATACTCAAACGCTTTATTCATGATAAGTGCAACTAATTCGCCACCAAAACCGGCAAAAACTTTATCTTCATGAACAATTAATGCGCGGTTAGTTTTCATAACCGAATTTAAAATTGTTTCCTCATCAAGTGGATTAAGCGAGCGCAAGTCAACAACTTCAACTTCATGACCTTCTCTTGCTAGTTTTTCAGCTGCAGTCAGACTATGGTGAACTGTGTTTCCGTAAGTGAGTATTGTTAAATCAGAGCCCGGTCTTCTAATCTTGGCCTTACCAAAAGGTACTTCATAATTTTCAGGGACAACCGCCATCGCTTGTTTGGCATTATAGAGCGCCTTCGGCTCAAGGTACAGAGTTGGACCTTCACTGCGAATCGCTGTTCTTAATAATCCAGCAGCATCATCGGCAAAAGCTGGGACCACCACTCGAATACCTGGAATTGGGGTTAGTGAACCTTCAATATTTTGTGAGTGGTAAAGTCCGCCACCAATATAACCGCCAGAAGCTAGTCGAATTGTTACGTTGGGAGTAAATTGACCATTAGTACGCCAATATTCATGAGAACATTCAATCAGCTGCTCCATAGCTGGCCAGAAGTAATCTGCGAATTCAGCTCCTTCAACTACAACTCTTATTTTTTTATTTAAACGGCTAAATCCATTGGCGGTTCCTAAAATGAAATCTTCAGCAATAGGGCCATTGAAAACTCTTTCTATCCCAAACTCTTGTTGCATTCCCTTAGAAACATTAAAAATTCCGCCTTTTTCTTTGTTGGCCATATCTTGACCCCAAATAAAAGTATCGGGGTTGCGACGAAATTCTTCTTTCAAAGTATTATTAAGGGCATCAATAAACTTAATAGGTTCGCCCGCTTCTTGAGCAATTTCTTTGGCCTCATAAGCTGCTGGGATAACAAAATCAAAAATACTGCCGGGCTCTGGATTGGGCGCTGAGACAGCTTTTTTATGAGCCTCCATCAAAATCTCTTTAGCTTCAGTCTCAATTTTTACTAATTCGGTCTCACTTAGTTTTTTATTTTTTATAAGTAGTTCTCTAAATATTGGCAAAGGATCTTGTGCCTTAGCTTCTGCTAGCTCTTTTTCATCCCGATAAAGTTCATGTTTATCGGAGTTAGAATGGCTTCCTATTCGTACGCATTCAGCATCAACGATGACTGGCTCCATTTTTTCCAAAGCATGCTTTTTAGCTTCACTCATGGAAATAAAAAAAAAAAAAATATCTTTACCATCACATTGAATAATACGAAGATTAGCAAAACCTCTAAAGTTATCGGAAATCTTCACATTGGCAGTTTGATCTCTTTTGGGAACTGAAATTCCGTAACCATTATCTTGAAAAACAAAAATAACCGGAAGTTTTTCTTTACTAGCTCCATTAATAGCTTCATAGCAATAACCTTCAGAAACTGAAGATTCACCTTGAGAACTAATGACGACTCCACCCGTTTTATAATACTTTACAGCCCGGGCAAGGCCAGCCGCATGTTGAGTGTGGTTCCCTGTACAAGAAGAAACATTGTGAATATTCCAA
>CALFYV010000365.1 GCA_937952395.1 uncultured Bacteriovoracaceae bacterium
ATCTGATTGGAAATACAAGTTTTGTCCGTTTAAGCCGTGCCAAAGAATCTTCGCATGAAATTTCATTTAAGCTAGAACACAATAATCCAACAGGAAGTATCAAGGATAAAAATGCCCTTTACTTTATCACTAAAGCTCGTGAGCTTGGTTTGCTTAAGCCAGGAGGCGAGATTATTGAATCAAGCTCAGGAAACTTAGGAATTTCTTTAACTGTCATTGGAAAGCAATTAGGACATAAGAGCAAAATTATTATTGATCATAAAACATCAGAAACAATGAAGCGTTTATTAGAGCTTTATGGCGCGGAAATTCATGTTATTGATGAAAGTTTTTGTGATGAAGCTGGTTCAATGCAAAAAGCGCGAATGGAATATGCAAAACGTTTGCATCTAGAAACTCCTAATTCTTGGTATGTATGTCAGCACTTAAATCCCATGTCAGCTGATGTTCACTACCACACAACAGCACCAGAGATTGAAAAATACTACAAAGGTTCACCAGACATCATTGTTGTTGGAGTGAGTACTGCAGGTCAGCTTACTGGAATTTCTCGCTATTTTAAAGAGCGTTATCAAAAAACTCAGATTTGGGGAGTTGATGTTGCTGGTTCTGGTATTTTTACGACTAATCGACATCCTTACAAAATGACTGGTTTGGGTCTCTCTTTTATACCTGCAGCTTTTGATTGGAGTTTGGTTGATAGAACTTTTACTGTTGATGACGAACTAAGTTTCTCATTTTGTTATGAACTGACAAAAGAGTACGGACTTTTTCTAGGGGCTTCTTCAGGGGCCATTCTTGCAGCAACGTTGAGAGGTTTACAAGAGGTAGAAGCTTCAAAAAAAGTTTGTATGATAAGTGCTGATAATGGTCATCGCTATCTTGATACGTTTTATGATGATGAGTGGCTAAAAAACCATTCGATAAATATTATGACTGGTGATAAATTAAGAAAAGGTTTGGCCCGTGTTAACGAATATTCCAAAGCAACATATAACTACGAAATCAATCTTTAAAGATATCTTAAGGCTTTGGAAAGAGTTCCTACCTTTATCAATAACAGATATGGCGATGGCCATAGGTGATCCGGTAAGAAATTATGTCATAGCTTCCTTACCAAAACCACAATTAACGATGGCCTCTTTTGGAGTGTCTAAAAGTTTGGCCAATTTCTTTGAAGCTCCTGTCATAATGATTTTACACGCTTCAAATGCTCTGGCCTATAATAAAAAAAGTTCAAAAGTCTTTTTACGCTTTTCTTTGTGCTTCTCCTTTGTTTTTTCAATTTTATTTTTATTTTTTGCGATCCCATGGGTTTTTGAATTCGTCAGTGAAAATATTTTTAAGTTAAGTCCAGAAATCTCGCAAATGACTCAGATGTTTAATCTAGCACTTTTTCTTTTTCCTTTTGTGATTGGTTGGAGAAGGTTCTTCCAAGGGCTACTTATTAATCAAAAGAAAAATATGATTGTTGCTCACGCGAGCCTCGTCAGATTATTTTTTGTGGTAACACTACCTTTGCTTGGTATGAAGCTTGGTCAGAGCGGTTTTGTTTGTGCTGTAGCTTCTATTATGGGTGGCTTGATAGCGGAAAGTCTTTATGTCACTTATCACGCAGCTAAAAGAGAACTCTTATCAAACTTGGGTAGTCATGAAAAATTACCTGATACTTTTTTAGGTATTTTAAAATATTATCTACCTCTGGCCAACACCATGATTGTTATATGGGGAGTAAGGGCCTTACTCGTTTTTCTTTTAAGTTATAGTGTTGAGCCTGTAAAATCTTTGACCATTTGGCCAATAGTTTGGGGCTTCGTTCTTGTCTTATCTAATGGCACGAGAATGGTCCAGCAAGTTTATATATCCCAAGTTGAAAGTAGCAAAGAGAGTATGAACTATTTTATTTTTTCTGTCGGAGTTGTTTTTTCAATTCTTCTTGTCATGATTTTATATCATCCAGTGGGTAGGGAAGTCATTCGTTTTTCTATTGCCAATTTAAGTCAGTTAGAAGCAGAGATTTACTCTTCTCTAAGTTATTTTATTTTGTTTCCATTTCTCACAACATGGCAAAATGCTTTTCAAGGTGTTCTTATTAAAGAACATAAAACCAAGAGCATTTCAAAGGCGGCTTTTTATTCTCACCTATTGATTATTGTATTGGCCATTTCTTTTATTTTTCAGGAAATTAATGGAGTCAAGGCCATAGCTTTGTCTCTTAATATCGGTCTCATTTTTGAGCTTTTTCTTTTAAGAGTTTATGATAAAAATTTCACACAAGTTTGACGGCAGAATTAGATAGCGCTATAAGTCACACAGTTTATCAAAAATTGAGTTTTTGGAGAGCCTCGTGTTTATAAGATTCATACTTGTTTTTCTTTTTATTACACTAACAGATGCTTTTTCAGACTGTAATGAACTGTTCTTTGGTGAGAACTTTTCACACAATTTGACCCAGTTTTTTGATAAGGTCTAATCAAAAGAAATTAGAGAGATTCTTTTGCCATTATTAAAAGATAAACAGACTAGAGAAAGGCTGGGCCATTGGGTTTTTAAAGACTTGCAAAGACTTTCAGCTCATTACTATAAAAATAGACATGAGATCAAGACTGGTGGAAA
>CALFYV010000366.1 GCA_937952395.1 uncultured Bacteriovoracaceae bacterium
GCCTATGGGGTAGATTTAATTCCGATAAAAAGACTCAAGAAAAAGCCTGTAGATACCGATAGGAGAGTATAGGAGTCAGACTATGCTTGGTCCCATAGGGGCAAATGTTATGAAGCTTTTAAAGGTGTTAACCCCCCAAGATATTGAGGGCTTAACCAAGTCTGCAGATCGTCAGAAGAATAAGGTTAGCGCAGCCGCTGCTAAAAAGGTAGGGGTTGGCAGTGATTCTGAGCGAAGTGTAGCCACTGCTTTTAGTAAAAGGCATGAAGAGAAGCAATCAAAGCAGAACCAAGAAGATCAAGGCAGAAAAAATCCTGAAGTTATTCCACTTTTTATTAATAGCGATGTTGAAGAGGAAGAGGTTGTTTACAAGCAAGCCGCTGGAGCTGAATATAGTCAGGATGAAATTCAAAGAGTTTCAACTTCAGAGGGTAAAAAATCACAATTAGAGTCTATTGGAATTTTATCGCAAGATAAGATTGCAGAACTTGAAAATGAACGTAAAAGGAAAGCTAAGGCCAAGGAGCCTTCAGCAACAATTTTTTTAATTAATGAAAGAACAAAATTAAAAGCATCTAATAGTAAAATTCATGGTCAGGGAGCTATTCGAAGTTATAAGTCAAGCGCATCGCTAGATATAAAGGTAGAAGAAAAACTAGAGGAAGAGGGTAAGAGTAATTTAAGCACAGGTATTCTTTTAGATAAAAAACAATTTTAAAAAGGTATGCCTTTTACCAAATCTCCCTCTTTGATAAAATCATTTTCCTTATCTAAATAAAAAACACCCTTTTCGTGACATCCGCGACTAGCGAGAGCAAAAAAAGCATGCTGTTTATTTTCAATTTGAACAAGATAGTCAGTTTTATCTTTAGATGTATTTCCAATTTTAACTTTTGCCTCAAAGTATTGCTTAACTGGTTTAATGTTTTTTAATGGGCACCGATAATGGGGACCACCATCAAAGGGATCAACTTCATTGGTATATTCAAAGCCAATTTTTTCGAGCATGGCCTTTACTGGTTCAGTGTCTTTGCCAACTTTACCGATGGCATTTCTGGCTTCGGGGCTTAAGAGTGTTTGGTAAATATTTTCTTCAGGATATAGACTTAAAATAAACTCTTTATTACTTCTACTGAGAACATCTGCTTCAATATAATCCATATTGAGAAATCTTCGTCCAATAGCTTCCCATAGAGGGGAGTTGCCATTGTGATCTAGGGGCGGCATGAGTTCAGAATGAATAATTGGCTTGAAGCGATCTTTATGAATCGCCATATAAAGAAAACGCACAAATGAGAGTTGCTTGCCAAGTTTTTCAGGATGTCCCCTCAAGTCGCTATGAAGAACAAGGCCGCCAATTTCGGTTGGCCCATTATAATCAAGGCCGAGCTTTAATGTTCCGTGTATGAAACCTGTGTTGATTGTCTTGCTGAATTTTCTTTCTTGTCCAACGATAAGAAAAAAATGGGGTTCTTTTTCAGTTCCATGTTGAGCATGAATCATTGAAACACCTAAAACTTTTTTAGTTTTAAGATCTTCTAAGCAGAAAATGTAATAGTTTTTACTTTTATCTTTGTTTGGCTTGAGAAATGATTTTAGGCTACTTTTAATTTTGGCATCAATATTTTTTTTATCATGAGGCAAATTGATAAAGTTAACCATTGAGCTTAATTGATATAGGCCATCTAGATCATTCTGACTTACTGAGCGTAATATAAACATTATAGACTCTTTTGTATTCGAACTAAGCTATCATAAACTTCGTTTTTAGTTAAACACAATGGCAAAGATAATATTGTAAGATTTATCTTTTTATCAAAATCAGCAATAATGGCATTCTTGCGTAGATTATTTCTTAAATCTCCCTGTAGAGTGATAAAGCGCCCATCTAAAATAAGCTCTTTTGTATGATGTTGCTTGATATAGATGAATATATTTCGTTTTAACTCTTCTGTGTATAAGGGTTTTTGAAACAAGTTTCCCTCAAAGTAAAAGGCAATAATTCCAGCATATTTGTTTGTTAATTTTTGTTCATGAAACTGCGGGTATTTATTTGTATTAACTAAAAGAAAAAAATCTTTATGTATTTGAGCAATATATGCTCTTGCTTCTCGGTGCCAGTTAATGTTTTGCTCAGTTCCGATCCATGGCCCAAAGTCAATAATCTTATCATTGCTTAAATTGCATTCTTTATGAAAGGGTCTGCAGGGGTGAATCATTGTTTCTTGTTCATTTTTTAATTTCCCATAGTCTTCTATGCTTAAGACAATAAATTTATCTTTCAATTCTCTTTTAAGTTTTAAAAATGGCGGTTGTGAACCAAAGAGGTTGGGTTCTTGTGCTTGAGAAAAATTATAAAGTTTAGAGTTTTTTGTTAACGCGTAAGGGCCCCATAGGCTTTCTACATCTTCGCCGCTATCAGTCAATGGTAGATTCTCAATTTGTAACCATTTGCTTAAATAATCTTGGTCAGAAAGGGTTTGTTCCATTTAATTCCTGTATAAAATTGATTATCATACACTGTATGAAATAGACCATTTTTTCCAAGGTGTGGCCATAGACTCAGTTATTGAAAAATTTAAAGAAAGCTACTTGAGTGCAGATTGGAAATCTGCTCAAGAGATTCTTATTAAAAACAAGGACCTATTTGATCGTGGAATATTTCATTATAACCTAGGTACTGTTTTGTACAAAGAAGGTGATTTTCCCGCCGCTCGCTTTCATTTTGAGAAAGCTAAGATCAATGGTTATTTTACAAGTGAAACAAATCATAATTTATTTGCAGTTAAGGAAAAATTGAAAACTGAAGTATATGAAAAACCAGTCAACAGTGAAGGAAGATTGTATTATGAACTAAATGCAATTCCAGGGGATTTGTATATTACAATGACTCTCTTATGCCTGATTTGTTTATTTAGTTTAAGAAAATATGTTCAGAAATATTTCTTCTTAATTTTATTTTTACTTTCATTCACTCCAGTTGTGGTAAAATATTATTATCAAGATCGAATACAACCTGCAATAGCTTTAAAAGAGTTAGAAGTTTTTGAAGGTCCGTCAGAAATCTTTTCTCAATCTAACACTGTACCAGCTGGAATAAAAGTTATGATAGGTAAAGAGAAGGATAGCTGGTACTATATTGAGTATCCACTGCAATACTCGGGTTGGATTCAGCGTCAAAAACTAGGAATATTATAAGTGAGTTACGAAAAGAAGATTGAAAAAGACTTAATTGAAAAGACACCTTTGCCAGAAAGACTAGACATACCAATGTTAAAATACTTTTGGCTTTCTAGTCCTTTATCTACAAGAAGAAAGGAAGCTATTCCTTATTTTTTAAGACATATTCACGTTTTAAATAACTTTAGTGAAAATGAATTGAGATTGCTATCAAAGTTTTTTCATCAAAGAGCTTTTAGTAAAGATGAAATAATTTTTAGCGAAGGTGATAGTGGCCTCGGTTTCTATTTTATTCTAAGTGGACACGTAGAAATTATGGTTAAAGAACCACATTCTGAGGATTTTACAAGCTTGGGACACCTCGAGAGATTTGATTACTTTGGTGAGTTAGCTCTTCTGGAAGAAAATAGTAATAGGAGTGCTTCAGCTATGGCCAAAGACAATAGCATTCTACTGGGTATCTTTAAGCCCGACTTGGAAGAGTTGATTGATTACTACCCAACCGTCGCGGCGAAATTGCTTCAATCAATTTCAATTATTGTTGCAAATCGTTTAAGTCTTATTACTAACGAGATGAAAATCCTCAAAGAAAAATTAAAGCGTACTGAAAATGAATCAAATTAAACCTAATTTACTCAGCAAATTTCAGCTCGTTTTTTCTCTTTTTAGTTTGGTATGTGCCTTAAGTGTTTTGAGCTTTTTACCAAGACTCTCGATACCTCTTGGTATTTCTTACGTTATGGCGCTTATCTTAAGACCATTAAAGCCAATGTTTATCAGGGCCAATCTTCTTAAAAGAATTATCCTGATCGCAGGAATCCTATTTGGATTATTCTTATTCATCTATCCTATTACTTCTGCCATTTATGCCATTCAAGAAGAATCAAGTCATATTCAAGAGTATATGCCCAAGCTTGAAGTTTACACTTACAATACTTATGAAAAATTTCAAAATAAAGTTGAATCCTTAACGGGCATTCAGGTAACTTCGAAAGAGATTGTTTCTAACTTTATTTTATCAGTAAAAAATGCTTCAAAAAATATCGTATTAGCTGTTCCTAAATATATTGCCTCTATTTTAGAATGGAGTTTTTTAATTCCTCTTTTTTTGTTTTTCATGTTGAAAGATGGTAAAGAATTCAAAAATTTGCTTCTTGAAATTGTGCCGAATGAATATTTTGAGAGAGTCTACAATTTAATTCATCAATTTAATAAGAAGTTTGGCGACTATATTTTTGCAAAATTCATGGAAGCTTCTATGTTGGGAAGTATTATTACAATTGGATTATTAATTATTGGATATCCCTTTGCATTCTTACTGGGCATTCTTGCAGGTTTAACCAACGTTGTGCCTTACCTTGGTCCTTTTTTAGGGTTTGTTCCCGCTCTTGTTATTGGCATTGTTGATCAAAGCACTACTTCTTTAAGTGCGATGATTATTTTATATATTATTGCTAATGTATTGGATCTAGCTCTAGTTTTTCCTGTAAAAATAAAAAAAATTGTTTT
>CALFYV010000367.1 GCA_937952395.1 uncultured Bacteriovoracaceae bacterium
GGTGGAACTCAGCGACTCACAAAAGCACTTGGAAAATCCAAGGCCATGTACCATATTTTAACCGGTGAAATGTTTGATGCAGTTGATGCTGAAAAAGCAGGGCTAGTGGCAAAAATTGTTCCTGCGGAAACACTTCTACAAGAAAGCTTTGAAATTGCCACGATGATTGCCAATAAAGCTCCGGTGGCCATAAAGCTGGCCAAAGAAGCAGTGAACGCCTCATTTGAAACTCCTCTGAAAGAGGGGCTAGAGTTTGAAAGACGTAATTTTTATTTAACTTTTGCCAGTGCTGATCAAAAAGAAGGAATGAAGGCTTTTTTAGAAAAAAGAGAACCTCATTATAAAGGCAATTAAATGAGTGATTATAAATACACTAAAGTCGACATCAGAGGGCAAACAGGAATCATTACACTTAATCGCCCTGAAGTTTATAATGCTCTTAATTTTGATGGCAAACATGAAATTATTAATGCGATTAAAGAATTAAATAAAAATGAACAAGTTTTATCGATTATTTTAACTGCTGAAGGGAAAGCCTTTTGTTCAGGCCAGGATCTTAACGATAGAAGTGTAAATTCTAAAGATGGTGCAAGTGTGGATATTGGTCTCACTCTTAAAACCGAATGGAATCCTTTAATTGAAGCCATTAGAAAAAGTGAAAAAATTATTATAGCAGCCATTAATGGAGTCTGTGCCGGTGCGGGGCTCTCTGTTGTCATGGCGACGGATTTGAAAATAGCCAAACCAGCCACTCGCTTTATTTCTGGATTTGCTCAAATTGGCCTAGCTCCTGATGCCGGTATGAGTTCAACGCTAGTTAAATCTATGGGTTATACCAAAGCTATGGAGTTCGCTCTTTTTGGGGAAGCCCTCATGAGTGAACAAATGTTAGAACTAGGTTTAATCAATGAAATAAGTGAGAGTTTCTTAGAAAAGTCATTATCTGTTGCTGAGAAAATAAATAAACTTCCACCACTATCAGCTAAAATAATTAAAAAAAATCTACAGTTTGCTATGGATAATAAATTTGATGAAGTCATTCAGCGTGAAACCTATACTCAACGCTTTTTAGGTTTTTCAAAAGACTATAGAGAGGGTGTGAGCGCATTCCTGGAAAAGAGAAAACCGCAATTTAAAGGGCAGTAATGAAACTAGAAAAAGTTTTAATTATTGGAGCTGGTACAATGGGTGAAGGGATCGCCCAGTGGTTTGCTCAACAAAAAGTAATAACCCATCTCACTGATGTCAATAATGAACAATCAAAAAATGCCTTGAAAAATATAAACAAGTCTTGGAATAAACTTTTGGAAAAAGGTAAGTTTAACAAATCTGAATTAGAAAAGTATAACTCTTCACTTACTACCAAAGAAATGAAATCAGTTGATAACAACTATGACCTTGTCATCGAAGCTATTATTGAGAACCTTGAAATAAAAAAAAATCTTTTTAAAGAGCTTGATGCTAAAATGGAAGAAAAAACAATTTTTGCTTCCAACACATCTAGCTTTCCGATGAAAGATCTAAGCAGTGACTTAAATAGTAAAAGAAAAAGGAACTTTTTGGGTTTACATTTTTTTAATCCCGCTACCATTATGAAATTAGTCGAAGTCATTAAAAGTGAATGGAGTGATGAAAAATTGGCCAAAGATCTTTATCAGTGGTTTGACTCTCATGGAAAAAAACCGGCTGTGTGCAAAGACTCTCCTGGCTTCATCGTCAACCGAGTCGCACGCAATTTTTATGGTGAAGCTCTACGGATTACAGAAACTGATAATCAAGATAGAATGAAAGAGATAGATCATATTATGAAAGAAGTGGCTGGATTTCGAATGGGCCCATTTGAACTGATGGACTTAATCGGGATTGATATTAATTATTCAGTTACCCTCTCAGTTTGGGAAGCCTACAATAAAGCTGCCCGTTTTGCCCCTCACTCATTGCAAAAACAAATGGTTGATAGCAAGCGTTTTGGACGAAAGACAACAAGAGGATTTTATTCTTATGAGTAATATTCAAATTATTTATGATGAGAAATCACCTCTAATTAAGGAATTAAAAAATTCTTCATACCCAGTTTACAACGAAAAAAATTGCGATATTTTAGTTGATTTCACGACTTGTAATAAAAATGAAAAGAAAAAATTACTTTCAACTATAAAGGCAAAAAAAATTATTAGCGATCTAAGCTTTTATGACCCACAAGAATTCTACAATGAATATCCCAAACTCAAAGCTTGTTTTTCTTCTTTTTTTATTACAGAAAAAAGAAAAATAGAGATCTATTATAAAGAGTTTATTGATATAAAATCAATTTTCAACTCTCTTGAAACTGAACTAATTGAAATTAAACAATTGAGCTCTGGATTTATTTATCCTCGAATCTTTGCTCAAATCGTAAATGAAGCCTATTTTGCCCTAGGCGAAGGTGTTGCGAGTAGTGAGGATATTGATCGGGCGATGAAGTTTGGGGTTAACTACCCTTTTGGGCCATTTGAGTGGTCAAAAGGTAAAGAAACTTATATTGTTAGATTATTAAAAGAATTAAAAAATAAAACTCAAGATGAACGTTATGACATTGCCCCTTTACTTCAAAATTTTGATCTTTAGCTCTCTATTTATAAGCTGCTCATTTTTTGAGGTTTTCGAATCTTTTGATGAAGAAGATTGTAAAAAAGTAAGCTGGATAAAATTAGGAAATGATCAAGCACAACAAGGTTTTCCTTATGAAAGGCTTGCTCACTTCCAACAAATATGTTCTGAGTACAAAGTCTCCATCAACGAAGAAGAATTCAAAACCGGTTATCAAAGCGGTTTGAAAAAATACTGTACGTATCACAGAGGTTACGAGGCTGGTCAGAAAGACCAAAAATATTTAGGAATTTGTCCGAAAGACAGTGAATATGAATTTTTGAGAGGATTACAAAAAGCAAAAAGGGATAAAGAAAAATGAGAAACGTTTATATCACTTATGCCAAGAGAACTCCTATTGGAAGCTTCGCAGGAAGTTTATCCAGTGTGAGAGTTGATGACATGCTAGCGACTCTTTTTTCAGATTTCAAAAAGAATCATCATTTCGATTTAAAAGAAATTGATGATGTGATTGTAGGAAATGCTAATGGAGCAGGTGAAGAAAATCGCAACTTAGCAAGAATGAGCTTAATCTTGGCAGGATTCCCTTATGAGGTACCAGGCACAACGCTCAATCGTCTATGTGGCTCCTCCATGGACGCTACTCAGATGGCGTTTGCCAAAATCCAAGCCGGAATGGCCGATGCTGTTTTAGTTGGCGGAGCAGAAAGTATGAGTCGAGCACCCTATGTGATGAGTAAAGCTGAAAGCTCTTATGATAGAAATCAAAAGATTTGGGATACATCTATTGGCTGGCGTTTTCCAAACCCAAAAATGGAAGTACTTTTTCCTCTTTATGGCATGGGAGAGACAGCTGAAGAAGTTCAG
Organism: uncultured Bacteriovoracaceae bacterium; assembly: GCA_937952395.1. GTDB lineage: Bacteria > Bdellovibrionota > Bacteriovoracia > Bacteriovoracales > Bacteriovoracaceae > CALFYV01. Next base: position 3,457 of record CALFYV010000367.1, read on the forward strand.
AAAGAATATAAGATAAGCAGAGATGAACAAGATGCTTTTGCTCTAAGCTCTCATCAAAAAGCCATTCAAGCAATTAAGACAGGACAGTTTAAAAATGAAATTGTCCCTATTACGATTAAGACAAGAAAAGAAGAAAAATTAATTGATACTGATGAAGGACCGCGGGCGGATACATCTTTGGAAAAACTTGCAAAGTTGCGTGCTGCTTTTCGTGAAGGGGGAACTGTCACTGCTGGCAATTCATCTTCCATTAACGACGGGGCTTCTTGTCTTTTTGTTGCCAGTGAAGATTTTATTAAAAAGCATAAGCTTACTCCCCTTGTTAAAATTACGGGAGGCAGTGTCGCTGGACTTCATCCCAATGTTATGGGACTCGGTCCTATTCACGCCACCAATAAACTTTGTAAAGGTTTAGGCATCACACCTCAAGATTTTGACGTGCTTGAACTTAACGAAGCCTTTGCTGTTCAATCCCTGGCCTGTATTAAAGAATTAAAGTTAGACCAAGCAAAAATAAATTTAAATGGTGGTGCCATAGCACTTGGGCATCCTCTCGGATCTTCAGGAGCACGTATTATCACTACACTCATTCATATCATGCAAAAAAATAAAAACTATAAAAAAGGCTTGGCCACCATGTGCATTGGCGTTGGTCAAGGAATCGCTCTCTCGGTAGAGAATTGTTAAGGAGAAACACATGAAAGAAATAAAACTTTTTATTAACGGTGAATTTGTAAAATCATCAAATAATAAAACAACTAATTCCATAGATTCAGCGACTGGTAAAGCTATCGCGAAAGTTGAATTACCCAGTAAAGATGATGTGGAAAAAGCAGTGGATGCAGCGGAGCGAGCTTTTTATTCAAGTGAATGGAAAAATATGGATCAAAATAAAAGAAGTGATCTATTACTGGCCATCAGTGAAAAAATCAAAGAGCGCAAAGATGAAATTATTGAACTAGAAATTAAAGATTCAGGCTCTACGGTACGCAAGGCCAAAGCCGATGTTCATAATGCTGCTTCATATTTTAAAGTTATGAGTAAAGTCGCTAAGTCTTTTCAATTTGAGCAAAAAGATGAGGCTGCTTCAAGAGCAACTTTTAGTGAAAACTTTCGTCAGTGGTCCCCTATTGGAGTTTGTGCCCAAATTATTCCATGGAATTTTCCATTAGTTATGGCAGCTTGGAAGATTGGCCCGGTTCTGGCCACAGTTTGCACCACTGTTTTAAAAAGTGCACTTGAAACTCCAATTACTGCTAGTATCCTTGCCGAAATTATTCAAGAAGTGGGAGTGCCTAAAGGTGTTGTGAATATTATTACAGGTGATGCGAGCGTTGGAGAACTTTTGGTTAAAAATCCCAAAGTAAATAAAGTAGGCTTCACTGGTTCAACTGAAGTCGGGCGTAAAATTATGGCAGCGGCATCCAGTACTATAAAAAAATTATCTCTGGAGCTTGGAGGAAAATCGGCTAATATCGTTTGTAATGATGCTGATTTAGATATTGCAGTTGATGGGGCCTTGTATGCTTTCCTATATCACTCTGGTCAAGCCTGCGATTCGGGTACTAGACTCTTAGTTCAAGAGGGTATCTACGATGAATTTATGAAAAAGTTCGCAAGCCGTATTGCAGAAGTTAAGATTGGGGTTCCAAGCGATCCTAATACAGGAATAGGGCCAGTCATTAACGAAAAACAATTTAACCGAATTATGAAATATATTAAGACCACGAAAGACGAGGGTGCAAAACTTATTTATGGAGCTGAGCGAGTTACTGGCGGAGCTTTTGATAAAGGCTATTATATCAAACCAACAGCTTTTGAAATAACTCCTGATAATACAATTTGGCATGAAGAAATTTTCGGACCTGTTGTTGGAATCATAAAATTTAAAACGGATGAAGAAGGGATAGAACTGGCCAATAATTCTATTTATGGATTAGCAGGCGCTGTTTGGTCAAAAGATGAAACTAAAGCCAAAAACATCGCTTCTAAACTAGAAGCTGGTACGGTTTGGATAAATGAGTATCATCTACTTAATCCAGGAATGCCCTTTGGAGGTTTCAAGCAATCTGGTAATGATCGCGAAATGGGAACAGAAGGAATGCTTGCCTATTTAGAAGTTCGCCACCTTTGGAGAAGTGATTGCAATTCACGTTCTCAAAAGCAATGGTTTGATGCAATTTTTTAAGTAAAATCTTGAGGCAGAAAACTTTGGATTCTAAAATCATTTAATTCATTTTTGCAATGATGGTAAATAAAATTTCGAATTCTTTGATATAATTCAGTGTCAGAAGAAAGTTCATCAATGACTTTATCGATCTCAAGAACATATTTCGTATGAAAGGTATCTTTATAAAGCTGGGCCTCTTTTATTAAACCATCATCTATAAGACTTCTATAGCCTTCCAAATAGGCCCTATACTCCATAGTAAAAATCACAACTTGATTTAGTTTAGCCAGGGTGTGGGAATTGCTTTTGGAATTAACTTGAGACCAAACCATCCAAGCATTCCCAAATTCGGTAAAATCTTCAACATGTTTTACTTCATGTAAAAGTGTTTTGTAGCTAGTATCTCGTTTCAGTATAATTGAAAAATCATATTTATAGTTTCTAATAAACTTATCCATTTTAAAACTGGCAATTGTCATAGCATTAAACTTTGTTTGTTCGCTAGATTGAACAACAAAAACCTCAAACGAACGTTGATTGATTAGAAAATCTCTAACTCGTTGGTCTTCAAAGAAATGAGGATCACTTGAAATTTTTTCTAAATGTTTCAGTTTTAAATTATCTAAATAATGTCCTCTTCCTGAAACTTGCTCAGATGAAAAATCAAAAACCTGATTAGTTTCTTTTTTCTTGGTTTTGAATAACCAATCACAAAGCCCAGCATTGGACAGTGGAGGAAATAAAATTAAGGCGAGAAAAAGACGCAAATACATGATTTTTAATACATTTAGGAGAAATAGAGGTCATGATAATTGTAAAAATGACATAAAAAAACCCTCTATACAGAGTGTTTTTCTTACATCTTCTGATTTTTGATATTAACCAATCAATTTTAAGGCATTCTGTCCATTGACATTCGCTTGAGCCAGTACAGCCACACCGGCTTGGTTTAAAATCTGATTTCGCGAATTTGTGGCAGTTTCCAGAGCATAATCCACATCTCGAATCCTGGAATTGGCTGCTTGTAAATTCTCGTTAGAGACTTGCAAGTTCTGAGAAACAGAAATCAATCTGTTTTGAATTGCACCCAAGTTTGCACGAAATCCTGAAACTTGTTCGATAGCATTATCAACACTAGCGATTGCATTTTGTGCACCCTCTTTAGAATCAACTCCAAGCTCGTCGATACCTAGATTTGAAATACGTGCATTGGTTACAGCGGCATCAAACTTAATTCGGTCTTTGAAATCATCATTATGAATACCAATTTGAAAATCATAAATGTCACCAGAACCATCCAATAACTTGGTGCCATTAAACTCTGTCACCTGGGCAATACGCTCAAGTTCAGTTTTTAATTGTTGGTACTCCATGTTGGTAAAATTCCTCTCAGTATCTCCAACCGTATCAGAAGCGGCTTGGATAGAGAGTTCTCTTAAACGAGTCAAAATGTTTTGAACTTCGTTTAAACCACCTTCGGCGGTTTGAATCATTGAAATACCATCATTGGCATTTCGATCGGCTTGAATAGTTGAGCGGATATTCGCTCTTA
>CALFYV010000368.1 GCA_937952395.1 uncultured Bacteriovoracaceae bacterium
AAGTGGATAACTTCTACGCCCTTGGATTGTAAAAGCCTACGCATGATATTTATTGAAACATCGTGACCATCGAAAAGACTGGCAGCGGTGACAAATCTTAGTCTATAACCCATATAAATCCTAAATAAAAACTATACGAATATCAGAACATTTCACTACAATATTCAATACCTATCACATTTACACGATGAGGACTATAGTTTATAAGTTAAGTATAATTGAATCGTTTATTCTTCTTCAAAATGAGATTAAAATAGAAGCATGACAAAAATAAAAGTTGAGAATCCATTTCACCCTGCCCGCTTTAAACCCGTAAGAAAAGGGAAAAGACCACCCAAACTGATTGCCGTTGTTCACCAAGGCGGATGTACTGGCTGTGAAGTTTGCATTGCAGGTTGCCCTGTTGATTCAATAGAGCTGGTATCTGGGCCCGATCCATTAAATCCAAGTTTTCGTCAAACAGTTGAAATCGATATCGCTCGTTGTATTGGCTGCCAAAATTGCTCTCAGGACTGTCCCTGGGAAACCATTACAATGTATGAACATGATGATAGCTTCATTGCCTGGGGCAACGAAACGCTTAAATCAGAGCTTTATGTGGATGAAGAAGAACTTCCCAAGCTTTATGAAGCTGCTGGTATGAAAAAACCTGAATAATTATTCATTTTTACACATTTATTGAATTTTGCTGATCGTAATGCTATGGTGCGGCATGTTTTTCACTAATCTAATATTTAGCTTATTTCTCTCTACTTATGCTCAGATAAACTGTGAGGAGTTCTTTCAATCAGTACCAGAGGTTAAAGAAGTCATAGAAAAGATAAACAAAAAGGCAAAGATTCTTTATGAAAATAGAGGTAGCGAAAAGCTATTTAAGTTTATCGATGGTGGTCATGATCGACATGATATTGAAATTTTTTTAGGAGTTCCTCATTACGTAAAGCTCCATTTTTCAAAAAAAAATCAAATCTTTAGGCATTACAGCCCAGAACATAAAGAGGAAATCTTAAAAACCAAAAAACTCATTGCTGGTCCGCGAACTTTTATTGATCCTGAGGCTCATTTAAAAAAAATTTATAATGATTTAAGTGGAGTTTTTTTAACGACACCAAAAAGCGATCCTCACCAACTATGGCTCGGATATACAGAAGAAACTCCTTATGTTGATTTTTTTCTACCAGAAGGATTGGCCATTTTAGAATTAACGCCTGGTAATTTCTTAATACCTGGTGCGAGAAACACCCCACCATGGATTGTTAATGAGTACAATAAATTTATTAATACTGGTTACTCTGCTTATAGCAAAGAACTTGATTTTGAAAAAATAAAAAATATGGGAGGGGTTGAGTTAGCTTTGGAAATTCCCATTTCGTTGATAAAAAAAGAAAATTAAAAATGACAGAAGAAAGACAACCAACGAAATCCATTGCGAACTTGATAAACCCCAATAAACTCCACGAATAAGATCACCTCTGAAAAACTCGAGACTAAATCTCAAAAATGAATAAAACCCAAGATATAAGGTAATGAGTTTTAATTCTGATTCATTATTCTTTATTTTTTTAAAAAAATAAAAACCCAATAGTAAAAGTGCCAATGCTTCGTAAAGTTGGACTGGATGCCGATTATCCTCATGTAAATTGACTGCCCAAGGCAATTCGCAGTGTGAACCGTAACAACATCCGGCCATAAAGCAACCAAGGCGACCAATGGCGTGGCCTATGCTTAAGCCAGGAATTAAAAAAGCCAAATTTTTTAAATCAAACTTTTTGAAAAACAGACAATAGAAAAGCAGAAAAATAAGTGCAAAGATAAGTCCACCATAAAATACAAAACCTCCGCCTAACCAAAAAGACGACGAAATAGTTAACTGAGAGTTAAGTCCATAGGATGAAGTAAGCAAAAAGAAAATCTTCGCTCCAATCCAGCTTGAAACGAATACACCCCAGAATAGTAGGGAGAAATTTTTCAAAGCAATGTTCTTTTTTTCTAAAATATCTTTAGATATTTGGTAACCAAGTCCCCAGGCTATTCCCATTAATAATGGGTAAGAATAGAGAATAAAAAAATTAGTTTTCCACAGAATTGGCAACATTTATTTCACTGCTTCTTTTGGAGCTATTAATATAATCCACAACATATCTATGATAAAAATAATAATCGCAATAGAAATGGATAAATCAGCAATATTAAACGTTGGAAAGTAATGTCCATTAAAATGAAATGTTAAATAATCAACAACATACCCAAGGGTCACTCTGTCTAATAAATTACTCTGAGCACCCGCTAATATAAGTGAATAAGCTAAGCTCATATAGATGGGCCCCTTAAGTGAGCGAATAAGAAGAATAAAAACCAAAACACACGCAAGTAGCGGTGTATAAAGAAAAACAATATTCTTAACCAGTGGAGAAGAATGAGAAAAATAACCCAACATAGCTCCGGTATTACGCAAATAACTTAATTTAAAAAATAAAGGAAAAATATCCTTGGATTCACCAACATAAAAAGTACTTTGAACGCTGCCTTTTATTAGCTGGTCAGAAAGAATAATGGTAACGATAAGAATCAATAAAGCCCAAAAACGATTCATTATTTATTGATCCTCTAATAAAAATCTTTGGGGTTTAATTCATATTTTTCTATTTTTCTCAAAAGTGTTTTCTTTGGAATATTAGCATTAAGTGCTGTTTGATTAATCTTACCTTTATTAAGTTTTAGAGCCTGCGTAATGAACTCCTTTTCAAAAAGGTCTTTGGCCAAACCAAAATCAAGTTTTATAGCGTTGTCACCTGTCTTAACTCCAAAATTAAATTGAAATTCTCCATTTGATTCCATGTTTTTATCAAGGACAGAGTTTTTGATTTCTCCTATATCGATAATGCTTTCATTTTTATCATCTGTGCTGGTAGATTTTTTAGTCAAAGAGCGAGGAAGTGAAGATGCCTGTATTGTATCTCCCGACTCCATAATAAAACAATGCTCAATAACATTTCTCAGTTCTCTAATATTACCTGGCCAGCGGTAAGCCTCAAAAAGCTTCTCCACCTCGGGACTCACTCCCTTTACTTGAAGATTATGGATATTATTAAAGTAGTTTATATAATAATTCATTAAATGTGGGATATCTAACTTTCTCTCTCGCAGAGGTGGAAGATATACCGGAAGAACATTCAATCGGTAAAATAAATCCTCCCTGAAAGTTCCTTCTTTAATCATTTCCTCAAAGGGCTTATGAGAAGCAGCTATAATTCTCACATCTGCAGAAATTTCTCGATTTGATCCAACAGGAGTAAATTTACGTTCCTGTAAAACTCGCAAAAGTTTTACTTGCATTGCTGGTGAAATATCTCCTATCTCATCTAAAAAAAGAGTTCCACCGTCTGCATATTGAAATCTTCCAATTTTTCTCGCATCAGCTCCAGTGAACGCACCCTTTTCGTGACCAAAAAGCTCCGACTCAATTAAGTTTTCAGGAATGGCGCCGCAATTGAGAGTAACGAATTTATAATCTTTTCTAGGCCCATTAAAATGTATGGCCTTGGCCACTAGCTCTTTACCTGTTCCAGATTCACCTCGAATAAGAACCGGGGTGGCCACTTTGGCCAATTTTGCAATGATATTAAAAACTTTTTTCATTACGTTTGATTCGCCAACAAATTTATCATCAGAATCAGCCCCCTCACCAAGTGATAAAACCGGAGCTGAAAATGCGGTTGTCTCAACTAAAGATCTGGCCTTAAGTGCACGTTTAATAAGCGCAACTAAGTTTTCAGAGGAAATGGGCTTCTCTAAGTAATTATAAGCCCCCTCCTTAACTGCTTTTACCGCGTCTGAGACATTAGAAAATGCTGTCAATATAAGAACAATGATTGTCGGATCATGTTTTTTAATTTCCACCAAAGCTTCAATACCATCCATTTCCGGCATGTTAACATCCATTACCACCAGATCGTATTTTTGGCGATAAATCGCGCTAACGGCTTCTTTGCCATTATCTGCAACATCAACATTAAAATGGTGATACTCAAGCGCTTGCCTAACTGATTCTTGTAAAACTTTGTCATCATCAACTACTAATACCTTATGCATTCTCTTTCCTTCATTTTTACTTACATTTATCCATTCTTAAGTTTAACTGTAAAGCGGGTTCCTTCTCCTAGTTTTGACTTCGCTTCAATTTGTCCTTGATGTAACTCAACGAAATATTTAACCAAGTA
>CALFYV010000369.1 GCA_937952395.1 uncultured Bacteriovoracaceae bacterium
TGCTTGGGCCATTTCACGCTCAAGCACCAACGAAAAAGTGAATTATATCGTGAATGTTAAGATAGGAGACAGGTTGGGATTAGGGGAAGTCGCGCCTAATTTACGGTATGGTGAAACGGCTGAGAAAATTCAAGGTGATTTTGAAAAATTTTGTACGTCCTATAATGAAGAAAAACTTAGCTTAGAAGAATTTTCTACTTTTTTAGATAAATGCCAAATCGCCCATGCTCTTCAGTTCGGTTTGGAATCTGCTTATCTGCATGCCTTGCTGAAAAATAAAAAAGTTCACGAATACTTTCAGTTAAAAGGAGTAGAAAAGGTTTCTACCTCTTTTTCGATTCCCATTATGGAAAAAGGGAAATTGAAAAGTTTTCTAGATAAGTATAAGCGTTTTCAAAGTTTAAAAATCAAGGTCAATAGCGAGAGTGCTTTTGAAACCATATCAACCATCTATAGCTTATCTTCCACTTCTTTAAGGATTGATGGTAATGAAGCATGGAATGATTATGATGAGTTCGTTAAATTTATGAATAAGTGTAGTAAATTTCCTATCGAGTTTTTTGAACAGCCTTTTCCTGCTGATAGAGTTGATGAGTACAAAGAATTAAAAAAGAAATCGAAAGTTCCTATTTTTGCCGATGAATCTATCACCTATCAGGCAGATTTTAATCTTTTGAAAGAACAGTTTCATGGAGTCAATGTCAAACTTATGAAAGCTGGAGGTTATATAAATGCGATTTCTCAATTAAAACAGGCCCGTGAACAGGGCCTTAAAACTATGTTAGGTTGTATGATTGAAACAAGTTTGGGAATTTTTAGTGCTCTTAATTTAAGTTCGTTGGCCGATTATATTGATCTTGATGGTTTCCTCCACCTTTCTCAAGAACCCTTTGCTTTGGTTTGTGAAAAAGATGGAGAATTATTTTTTAATGAAAAAAAATCTTAATGATGATGGCCTTCACCTGTTTCACCATGAGCATGTCCGTGAGTTAATTCACTCTCAGTTGCTTCACGAATTTTAGCTATTTCCACATCAAAGAAAAGATCTTGGCCAGCTAAGGGATGATTTCCATCCATCATGATCTCATCTCCATTCATAGAAATAATTTCAAAAGGTGGTGAATGAGGGTCTTCATTTATTTGAAACAAATCTCCTACATTAACGTTGGCCCCATTGTCTGGAAATTGTGATTTTTGAACTTTAACCACTAAATCATCACGTCTAGGTCCATAAGCATCAGCACTTTTCACTTCTACTTTTCCTTTTTGACCTACTTTCATACTAACTAATTCACTCTCAAGTCCAGCGATAATATGTCCGCTTCCTTCAAGGAAGTACAATGGCTCTCTGCCGATAGATGAATCGACAACATCACCTTTGGTATTGGTTAAAGTGTAGTGAAATCCGATGACTCTTTTTGACATAAAAAATCCTTTAATTTAGTTTTTCAATCAGTGAAACGCAAATATCTTTTCCTTTTATCATTGCTTCCACTTCTTGCAAGGTTAATGGGTTTATTTTTTGAGCTATTTTTTCAAAAAATCTTCTTTCTGTATTAAATCGTTCCTTTGCTTCGATTTCAATTTTAAATATTTTGATGAAATCCTGCCAGAATTTTTCTTCGACAGCCGCGACTCCAACGTAATGACCATCTTTGGTTTTATACATACTGTAACATGGATAGGCACCATTATGAAGGAATTTTACCTTTTTTTCTGCTCTCAAATTCTCAGACCATAAAGGATTGCACACCATTTGGGCTGTATCGAAAAGATAGGCTATTGTGTTAACAAATTCTTTATTTTTCTTCGCTTTTAAAATAGCGGCAAGTAATTGTCCAGCTAATTGTTGTCCGAACAAGATACCGCTAATGGGAAGAAAAGGGGGATTGACTATATTCTCAGTTTTGTCATGCACGTAAAGACTTAACATTCCAGTTAGCGCCATGGCGTTGAGATCATGCATAGAATAATTATGTTTTGTCGAAGCTCCCATTTCGATAATGGCCAGCTCTGGATTTATTTTTTTTAAATCATGGTCTGTTAATTTTAGAAATTGACGAACTTTAGGAGGAAGTGCCATCAGAAGTCCATCGGCTTTTTTTATCATCTCATGCAATTTACTAGTAGTGGCTTCACTCTTGAAATTAAATCTTAAGATTTCTTTTTGGTCATTAAGCTCATGATACCAATCTACAAAGCTTTCATCAAAATCACTAAACATTCCCGAATAGAAAGCATCTTTAAATATTTCGTCTTCAATTTTATAAACTTTGGCACCCATATGGCCCAAGAAATTCATGCCCATAGGACCAGGGAGCCTGTGAGAAAAATCTAAAATTGTAAAACCTTCAAGTAGTTTCATTAGTTTCCTTATTTTGTGAGAATACTTTCACAAACGATTCAATATCATTGCCTTGGCGTTCACAAGCGCTACTATGACATATTTGCCAAAAATTCTTTTGGTCTTCATGATAAATGAGAGTAAAGCGATTTGAGAAAAAAGGCAGAAATTGTATAAACTGTTGCTCTTTTAGCCAGCTTACCGGAACTTCAAGTTTTCGGTAGATTTCTTGAGGGTAGGTGACTGCCCTGAGTGCTTCACCGTAGCCAAAGGGGTTCATGAGAATTTCTTTTTTCTTATCTCTGAGTAGCTCGTTAATGATTTCTAGTTGTTCATGCTTTAAAGTCACTGGGTACCATTTTCGAACTAGCAAAATGAATGTGGCTAAACTTGAGCGGTAAGACTGATCAAACAAAGAAACCTCTAGGTTGGCAAAGGGTTCCATTGTTTCATTTTTTATGGGCCTAGTATAAAACTTTCCATCTTTATAATATTCTTCAAAAATAAAGTCTAAGGTATGGAGGCCGTTATTCAAATAAGTTTTAATTCCGCTCACTTCATAAAGCCTTAGCTGCATCTGCGAGAAGGCGACATAGTTTTCAAAAAGTTGTTTTGATTCAGCTTTGGTATTAGTTTGTTTTAAAATCAATTTCCCCGTTTGAGTTGAGTCGGTTAAAAATTCTTTATGAATTCCTTCAAGAGAGCTTTGAATTAATTCGTGTGCCATTTTCTTAATGACATCAATTCGGCAGTATTGAATCACATCAACTAATGCGCTCACTAAGTGAAAATTCCAACTGGAAATTCCTTTATTATCAGTATGAGGTGGGATGCGGTTTTTCCGCTCTTCGACAATCAGTTGTCGTATTTGCCTAATGATCTCCCAGTTTTCTTTTTTTTGTAATTCTTCTAATTTTTCATGGGCCAGAGAGATAACATTTAAATTATGTTCGAAATTTCCTTTGCTGCTTATTTGAAACCAAGTTTTTATTTCTTCTGCCTTTGCTTGATGCTCTTTAGGCAGAGCTGCTATGATTTCTTTAAATTCTTCTTCTGTGAATGAAAAGTATAATCCTTCTTTGCCTTCGGAGTCTGCGTCTTGAGCCGCAAAAAAGAAGCCCGCATCAGCCTGCATTTGGGTTTTTAAATATTCCAAAGTTAAATAAAGAGCATCACAGACTAGTGGTGTTGCATGAAAAAGAGAAGTCTTGGCCAAGACACTCACAAGCCCATATTGATTGTAGAGTATCTTTTCAAAATTTGGAACAAGCCACTTAGAATCTACACTATAGCGATGAATTCCGCCTTTGGCGTGATCGAAAATTCCACCGCATAATATTTTTTCAACACTCTTTACAATATGTTCAGCTTGCTTTTGCTCCAGCATTCCCTCAAGTGTTTGCTCAATTGCCCATTCGAAAAAAGCAAAATGAGGAAATTTAGGGGCATCCCCATAACCGCCATTTTTATTATCTTGAAAACTCTCTAGCGCTTGCATGAGTGAAGCTGGATGAGGAAAATGCCCTTCAAATTTGACCTCTTGATTGGGTTTTTCCTCTTTTAAAATAGATTGAGTTATAGATTCTGCATTGGCCTTAACAGTTTCTGCTTCATGAGTGTAGGCATGATTTAATTTCTCTAATACCTCTTTAAAAGAAGGCATGCCCTGGCGTGATTTGTTAGGGAAATAGGTGCCTACAAAAAATGGTTTCATCTGAGGAGTTAGAAAAACACTTAAGGGCCATCCACCACGACCAGTAAAGAGCTGACAAGCTTTTTGGTAGTATTGGTCAAGATCGGGGTGCTCCTCACGATCAACTTTAATGCAAATAAAATGTTTATTGAGAACTTCAGCAATTTCTTGTGACTCAAAAGATTCATGGGCCATGACATGGCACCAATGGCAAGTGGAATAGCCTACGGATAAAAAGATTGGTTTATTCTCTTTTTGTGCTTTTTCTATTGCTTCATAAGAGTATGAATACCAATTCACCGGGTTATTTTCATGCTGCTTCAAGTAAATTGATCGTTCATTTTTTAAAAGATTCATCGTTATTATCTATTTTAAGTTTGCTAACTCATGAGATTCGTTTCATATCTGAAAAATTTACCTCACTTTTATCACATGCAGGTTTACATAGTCGAATTTTCCGCGTTAAAAACGATGTAAGATTATGAATATAAGCAGTACGTTAAATCGTGGCATCAATTCCCGCCATTTTGGATTCCTTTTTCTCATTACTTTATTGTGTGGGTTAGGCATCTTAGAAATCTACTTACCTCATAGTTATGATTATTTTTCTATCGCTGATGCAGCCGAGGAAGTAAGCCTGTTATCAACTGAAGAGAAACCAAAACTATTTACTTACTATCCCTTTAAGAGCATTGAGGATTTTCAAGAAAAGCTGAGTTTAGCCGTTCCAAGAGAGATGAAAAAACGTGTTGACCCAGTTCTACCGGCGATGATTTTTCTGTGTAGAAAACATAAGATGAATCCACTTTGGGTTATGTCCATTATGTGGACAGAGAGTCATTTTAGAACTCGAGTGAAAAGTGGCGTTGGGGCAAGTGGATTGATGCAAATTATGCCTCGAACGAAACATTATCTAAAAGAAACATTTATCCGTAATAATTATATGTTTGCTCATCAAAACCCTAAACTTTATGGATATTATAAAGAAGAGTTAAGCGACAGCGATAAACAATACAGAGAAGTATTAGAAAATATGGAATTAGGAATTTTCTATTTAAGACTTCTGCTTGATCAATTTCAAAATCTCGATCACGCTACCATAGCCTATAATATGGGGCCGGGTTGGGTAAGTTATAGACTTAAATACCAGTTACCCGTTGGAGTCCGTAATCGCTATCTTAATAAGGTCAAAAGAACATTTCATGATTTGCAAAGTAAGCTAAATTTGCTAACTGTTCAAAATGATCTTTAATTTAAATAAACTAAGAAGCGAAATCGATTCATTAAACTCGACTTTTTTTAAAACGCTCTCTCAGCGTCGTGATTGTGCTCGGAAAATCCAAGAAGGCAAAGTCTCACATCAGGCGGTTTGTTTTGATCCGGTACGTGAAGAAGTTATTTTTTCTTTGCACAAAGATGAGTTGGAAAAATGCTCAATTAAAGAAATCTTAAGTTTTTCACTTTTGATGGAGTCACAAGCCGGAGAAAACTATCCCGCTTGGTCTAAGCGGATTCATTTGAAATCATTTGAAGGTAAACTTTATGAGCAAATTAATCCACTGCTTTTAAAAATAATTAGACCACTTGAGTATCAAAAACTAGAATTAAAAGAATCTTACCAATTTTAGCGAGGAAAAATGCCAGGTATTCAAAATGTAATAGCCATTGATGGACCAGCGGGCAGTGGTAAGTCAACAGCTGCAAAAGTCGTCGCCCAAGATTTAAATTTACTCTATATCGACACAGGTGCGATGTTTAGGGCGATTGCATACTATATCAAGAAGAAAGGAATTGATTTCGTCAATAAGCCACTGGATGAAACTTCGCTAAAAAATGTTTCTCAGTTTTTAGAAAAGATGAAGTTTGAGTACACGCCAAAAAGCGGTGTCTTGATCCAGATTGATGGAGAAGATCTGACTAAAAAAATTCGCCAAAATGAAGTTTCAGAAATGGCTTCGCATATTTCACAATATCCTGTTGTTCGTGATTATTTATCTCAAATACAAAGAGATATTGCTTCCAAACGAGAATCGGTCTTAGAAGGTAGAGATATCGGA
>CALFYV010000370.1 GCA_937952395.1 uncultured Bacteriovoracaceae bacterium
TAAACCAAAGATCGAGGTCCAAGCCATTTTGATGGGATCCATGACGAGTAAGAGCCGGACCACCGCGAGCATGACATATATCACCAATGAGTAAATCACGATTTAATTCAGTTTTAACTGACGCTCCAGCTTGCCTAAGAAAATCCAACATAGCTGGTAGTCCCCAGAAGCGGCCCCTTGATAAGCGCATTTGCTGTAGGCCATCTTCGTTGACCCCTAAAGCCTGACCACCAATAAAACAGCCACTCGCGTAACCGCCAATTGACTGGGCCTCTCCTGGATAAGGCGTTGTCGGTATCTTATAAAGTGCGAAACTTGAGTTGATAAAAAAAAGTGAAATAAGAGCGAGATATTTAAACATACAAATCCTTTTGTAGTGTTGAATTTTAACAGTTTTGGCACCACTCGCAAAGCATGCGCCCCGCGACAAGAAAATAAAACAACAAATTTTCTTCATAAATTCCAGCTTTACACCATAGTCGGCATCCTTTAGTGTTGAGAACTTATGTTTGATTTAGATGCTCTTAATCCACAACAAAGACAAGCTGCCAAAACCATCGATGGCCCACTACTGCTTTTGGCCGGTGCCGGCTCAGGAAAAACAAAAACTGTAACTTTCAGAATCGCGCATATGATCGAAAATTTAAAAATCGATCCTAAGACTATTCTTGCTGTCAGTTTTACTAATAAATCAGCAGCCGAAATGCGCGAGAGAGTTTATAAACTTCTCGGTCACGCCAAATGTAAAGGGATAACTCTTTCCACCTTCCACTCACTTGGTCTTCAGATTTTAAAAAATGAAATTGAAAAACTTGGTTATCAAAAATATTTTACTATTTATGATCAAAGTGATGGCATGTCGATTCTACGTGAAGCCTTCAAATATTACCGAAGTAAAAAAGATTCTTTTGATAAAAAGCAAATTCAATCTAAAATTTCATTTTTAAAAAACAAGGGTATTAGTGCTAAAGATTATTCAAGATCAAAATACTTTGATCATGATAGCGACTATGATTTAGCAACGGAATATGCTTATAACTTCTACCAGGAAAAATTACATTTTTTCAATGCCGTTGATTTTGATGATATTTTATTTTTAACAGTAAAACTCTTTAGACTCTTTCCAGAAGTCGCTAACGAGTATTCCAAGAAATTTCAATATATCATGATTGATGAATATCAAGATACAAATGAACTACAAATGGAACTGGTTCGTGGACTTACCAGTACTCATCAAAACATCTGTGTAGTTGGAGATGATGACCAATCCATCTATGCTTTCCGTGGAGCTGATGTTTCAAATATTCTTAACTTTCATAAGTTTTTTAAAAATTGCAAAACTATAAAACTCGAACAAAATTACCGCTCTGTTGCTCCCATTCTTGATTTGGCCAATGAAGTTATTAGGCAAAACAAAAATAGATCAGATAAAACCATGCGCTCAAATAATAAGAGCGATGAAAAACCACTCTTATGGGCGACTCAAGATGCCAACCACGAAGCCGCTATTGTCGTTGAGGAAATCGTTAACCAACAAAAACAAGGCAAGCGCTTAAATAATCTGGCCATACTCTACCGCTCCAACACTCAGGTACCAGCACTTGAAGATCAACTCAGACTTTCTCAAGTTCCCTACAAAATTATCGGTGGTCAAAAACTTTATGAGAAGAAAGAAATCAAAGATCTGATTGCTTACTTATGTGTCATTAGAAATCCACGAGATCAAATGTCTCTTCGAAGAATTATCAATGTCCCCCATCGCGGCGTTGGGAATATCACCCTTAAAAAAATCTTAGATAAGAGTACTAAGGAAAAGAAAAATTTTTTACAGGCCATGAGTGAAGTCGCAAATGAAAAAAGCAATGCTAAATACAATAGCTTCCCTGCTCTCATCTATTCACTTAAAGAATCTTTTCAAACAAAAAGCTTAAGTGAAGGCTTAAGAATACTTATTGATAAAATTCAATACTATGATTATATCAGCAAATCTTATGAAAATGAAAAGCAGGCGGGCTTCAGAAAGCTTGATGTTGAACAACTTATCTTATCAGCTGAACGTTTTGAGCAAAATTTTAAAAGCAATGCCACCTTAGATAATTTTTTAGATAAAATTCTCTTAAGCGACTCTCAAGATTCCCAAAAAGAAGAAGAAGGCCCTAAGAATCAAATCACTCTCATGACCTTGCATTCCTCTAAAGGATTAGAATACGAACAAGTTTTTCTCATTGGTATGGAAGAAGAGCTGCTTCCTCATAAACGGACGATTCAACTTGGTGAGGATATTTCTGAAGAGCGTCGCCTTTGTTATGTCGGGATGACCCGTGCGATGAAAAGACTTATTATGACTTACACTAAAGAGCGCAAACTTTACGGTAAAGTTGTGCTTCGTCATAAATCACGTTTTCTTTTGGGCCTTGAGCACCTTTATACTCATCAAGACAGAACGACTTTTGGTCACATGAGCCAAGAGGAAGCTCAAAAGTATAAAGAAGATTTCTTTTCTAATCTTTTGAGTTCTCTGGATTAATCTCGTAATAATTTTAAAAAGTATTTATGAGTAATATGACTTTTTACAATTTTGGTATGATCATTGTTAGGTGGGATTTCTTTCTTAAGATCACCGTCTGAACTCTTTTTTACTGTTTTCTTTACTTCTTTTTCATCTTCTTCTTTGTTCAATTCGCTCGTGACAATATTATGAAACATATAAATAAGTCTTTGTGCATGAGATATCCTCATATCAGTGACTAATTCTTCTTCATCAGCATTTTCAACTTTTAACCCTCTTATACCGAAATTCTTTTCAAAAATTGAACTGTCATCCTGACGTTGATAAACGTTATAGTAATTATCGACATTAGAACTTTTCTTCAGTTCTAAGTTAATGTTTAATAACCGAGGAACTGGATCAATACTTAAAACTGATTTTACTGGGATATTAAGCTCCTCTAGTTTTGTTGCTAATTCCATGGCTGCGTAACCACCATAACTATGTCCTACAAGTTTAATTTCAACATTGGGATTTTTTTCATATAGCTTTTCAATACATCTTAAGGCTTCTTCTCCCCCATCTTGACGATAATAGCTCCATTCTATATTTTGAAACTCTTTTTGGGCCATGTAGGGTGCCATGACATAATCTAATAAAAAAGGCCTTAAACTATACCCCCCTATATTATTAACCAATGAACTAAATAGAGAAAAATTCTCGATTTTATTTTTTAAAATTTCACATTCTTTAGTAATAAATTTTTTATAATCTTTATTCTGACAATAAAAGTGAAAAAGTTCGGTATCTACACTCGTCAATTGTATTTTTTTGTAAACCTCGGCTTTGATCGGATTATAGGCTTTATACCCTTCAAACCCAAAAAGATAAGTTTTGCCTTCAACATAATGAGGACAACTAGGAATATAATTCACATCCATTTTTTCGGTATTAATAATAATCTTACTCAAAGTAGTTTTGAGATAAGCCTCGCTTACATTTCTTTCCGAAAATAAATGCCAATCGCCATTTTTATTTTTTATCAAATCCTCTGGCTGTATAAATTTTGTCCTTAAAAAATAGCTCGATAATTTTTCTACTTCACCTTGACCACTCAAGCTCGCTGCTTGAGTGGTACATTCTCTTCCATCAAGCATTCTGACTTGAGCAGATAGATTAAAAGCAACAAATAGTAATAACACAGTCAATTTCATATTCACCTTTTTTGCAAAAACAAGGCCATTATGTTAGTCTAAAAACGAAGTAAATAGCTGATTTTTCAAGACAGTAAGATTGAATATCCCAACAGATAGCTAAGAAATAATCAATTTAAAAAGCTGATATAAGTCATAATTATTCTGTAAATTTGTTTTACTATGGTCAACAACAAGGAGTCACAAATGAGGAAGTTAAATATTTTAGTTGGTCACGATTTTCAAAACCCATCCAATATTGCCCTAGATTTTTGCAAGGAACTTTCCTTTCAAAAGAAATTGCATTGTGATGTCGTTCATATTGCCCCTGATTTAAGGATACATTACTCTTCATTTTTTAATGAAAGTTTAAGTGAAACCTACGAGAACGCAAATGCGACTTTAGAAAAAAATCTCAATGAAGCCTTAATGCTTTTTGTTGATTCTAAATATAAAAATCAATTTGAGTACAGTACTAAAATTCGCTTTGGTAACGTACATGAAGAATTAAAGAAAATCTCAGACGATAAGCTATACGATTTTCTTTTTTTAGGGACAAATGCAAAAAATCACTCAGATTTTTTATTTGGTGGAAACAAGGCAGAGAAAATTATAAGAAATATTAATATTCCTATTGGCGTTTTTAAACAAAAGCGGCATCAAACTGAAAAAGCCCTTGTGCTAGTTGATATGGAAGATAGCCCTCAACTCGTTGTCAGAGAAGCTTTTCGATTGGCACAGAAATTAGGAATCACAAAATTAAATTTTGCGACTTTTCTTCCCATTATTCCTTATTACTTAACAGGACCTCATCTGGCTGCATCTGTGGAGCTGGCCAATATTCAAGAATTTTCGGCTAAAGATAGAAAATTACAAGAAGAAAAACTACATGAAATTGTCAAAAAAGAAACAGTCTCTAATATAAAAACGGCGGTTGATATCGTCTCACCTCAAGGCAAAAATTTATATCAAGCCGTTGTGGATTATTTAAAAGAAAGATCTCAAGATATCGTCATTCAAGGACGGCATAAACGTAGTGCTATTGGTGATTTTATTGTTGGTAGTTTGGGACAAACCCTTTTAAGAAAAACTAACAGCAATTTGATACTGATACCGATTGAGTAATCTAATATTTTTCATTTTTGAAAAATTTGATCGTTGAGCTCAAAAAATCTTTGATTTAAAAAAGAATCTATGGGAATAAAAAACCCTCCTATTAAGGAGGGTTTTTATTACCTAATAAAAGTCCTAGGTCCCTAGCAATGGGGACTAGGTAAAAGTTTAGCATGATTGGATAAAATTTAAAATATGTATCCTCGTTCACCTTTACTCCAAGGAGGGGAGGTGATAATTTCATGGAGGATTACCTAATAAAAGTCTTGGGATTAATTATTGCCACATTAGGCTTTATCTTGGCCTTATTGCGATTTAAAACCTAAGACTTTGGGTGCAGGTGTTAACCTGCCTTTTTATATAAAATAAATAAACACCCACGGTTTTTTCGACAGTTTAAGCTCTCTAAATGCTTGAAACCTCAT
>CALFYV010000371.1 GCA_937952395.1 uncultured Bacteriovoracaceae bacterium
AGGAAGAGCTGCGATTTTTCAAATAACTGCCTAGATAAAAAACCAATGAACCCAAAATGAGCTGTGCTAATTCTAGTTTGCCATAATCACCCTGGGTAATTCCCGAAAAAAGACAAAGACCAACTGCGGCAAAACCAAAAAGTTGCATACCTAAAGCTAAATAAAAAGTAAATGTCCCCATTTTCCCCTCATGAAATACTTCTTTCGTAGTCATTTCTTAACTCATGATCTATGGTTTGGGCAAGCCTAGTATATGTGAGAGTAAAAATGCCTAAGCTATTAGAAGCCAAGCCCTTAGTCGAATCAAGAATTATCGAACTTAAAAATCAATGTGAGCAGTTAAAGAAAAAACAAATCCAGCCTTCCATGAAAGTTGTTTTAGTGGGCGAAAATCCGGCTAGTCTATCTTATATTAAAAATAAGCAAAAGCTTTGTGAACAAATTGGGGCAAGTTTTAAACTTGTTCAGCTGGATATTGCTGTAAGCGAAACAGAATTTCTTCAAGAAATAAATAAAATCAACCTTGATAAAAAAACTCATGGTGCTATCGTTCAACTGCCTTTACCGGATCATCTTTCGAAACTTGACGTTTCAAATCTCATTGAAGCCCGAAAAGATATTGATGGATTTCATTCTGAAAATATATACGGAGTTTTTAGTGGCAAAGACACTCTCTTTCCCTGCACACCAAAGGGGATCATGTCTCTTTGTAAACATTATAAAATTGAGTTAACAGGAAAAAAAGTTGTTATCATTGGAAGAAGCCTGATTGTTGGTAAACCGCTGGCCATGCTCATGCTTAATCAGAATGCCACTGTCACAATTTGCCATTCAAAAACACAAGATTTAAAAAATGAAACTAAAAAAGCAGACATCATCATTGCAGCCATCGGTAAAGCAAATTTTGTTGATTCAACGTTTTTAAATGATAGTAAAAAACAAATTTTAATCGATGTTGGGATTAATAAAGTAAACGGCAAACTTTGTGGAGACATTAACTTTGATGATGTTAAAGATAAAGTACAGGCTATTACTCCAGTCCCCGGAGGTGTGGGGCCATTAACTGTTCTTTCACTCATTGAAAACTTATTAACTGCTGTAGGAAAACAAAATGAATAAAACATCACTTTATGAAAAGCATAAACTTCTGGGAGCCAAAATAGTGGATTTTGCTGGTTGGCAAATGCCAATTCAGTACACGTCAGTTAAAGAAGAAGTCCAGGCAGTGAGGACAAATGTAGGAGTTTTTGATGTGTCCCACATGGGTGAGTTTTTTATCACAGGAAAACAAACCTATGATTTTTTAGATTATTTATTACCCAATGATATAAAAAATGCTCCCATGGGCAAAGCGATTTACTCTCCACTATGCAGAGAAGATGGTACCATTATCGATGATTTAATTGTCTATAAGTTAGCAGAAGAAGAAGCTCTTGTTTGCGTTAATGCATCCAATATTGATAAGGATTTTAAATGGTTCTCTGACCAGATAAAATCTTTTGATTGCAAGTTACAAAATAAATCTAATGAATATTCATTACTGGCCATACAAGGCCCCAATGCAGAACAAGTTTTAAAACAATATGGCTTAACTCCAAAAGAGATTCCTGGAAATTATTATGAATGTAGAAAAAATAATGACACTATCATTGCCAGAACTGGCTACACGGGTGAAGATGGATTCGAAATTTTTTCAAATCATAAAATAATAAATGACTTGTGGGTTAATCTTATTGAACTAGGTGTTACGCCTTGCGGTTTGGCAGCCCGAGATGTGCTTAGACTCGAAGTCTGTTTTCCGCTCTATGGACATGAACTCAATGACGAGGTTACTCCACTTGATTGTGGGCTTAAGTGGACAGTAAAATTAAACAAACTTGATTTCATAGGAAAACAATCCTTACAAAACCATAAACCTCAGTTTCAATTAGTAAAACTAACGCTAGACCGTGGTGTACCTCGAGAGGGTTATGTCGTTTTAAACTCCCAGGGTGAAAATATCGGCATTGTAACTTCTGGCACAATGTCTGTTAGTATTAATAAAGGAATTGCTCTTGCCAGAATTTCTGTTAACAAATATCCTGCTGATGAAGGTTTTAATATTCAAATAAGAAACCAAACGTACACGGCGATAAAACAAGTTAAGCCGTTTATAACAGGGAGTCACAAATAATGGCACTTAAAATTCCAAGCAATTTAAAATACACAAATGATCATGAATGGGGAAAGGCTGATGGTAATAGCGTAACTGTGGGAATTACAGATTTTGCTCAGTCTTCTTTAGGAGATATTGTTTTCGTAGAGCTTCCTGAAGTGGGAACTCGTATTGAGAAAGGGCAAACATTTGGTGTCGTGGAATCTATTAAATCCGTCAGTGATCTTTATTCGCCTGTCAGTGGTGAAATCATAGAAAAGAATACATCACTTGAATCATCTCCTGAACTTTGCAACGCTGATGCGTATGAGGCTTGGATGGTCAAAATTAAACTTGATGACCAAAGCCAGCTAGATGAACTGATGGACTCAACTCAATATACAGAGTTCTGCCAATCATCAAATTAATTTATGGCCATCATCTAATTATTTTACATCTGTGAAAAACATACCTATTAATGTGTATAAATAAAGAAAAACTGTTAAACATCAGTGATTTATATTTTTTTTATTTAGAAGAATAAAAACTAAAATTCAAAAGATTTATAATCTGCTTTACGAAAGATAAAATTATGTTCATACTCTCCGTTACCCAAATTTGATAGAAAGAGAGTTCATGGAATCAATTCAATTATTAAACACCGCCATTATCAAAAGTAAGGAGAAAAAGATTAATTTCTCCTACGAAAAGCGCTTAAAAGCAATTTCAGGATCAGCCGTATTAACTTCTATAAATAAAGCTATTGAACATTTAGCTCAACTGCAAAAAATATCAAAAGATCAAGCTGCTATACAAATTGTGGAAACAATACGTGAACTTGATAGTGTTTGGACTGATTATGTTCAAATGGAAGGAATAGAGCGTTTAAAAGATCTGGTCAAACAGGTTCACTAACTCTTTACAACAAAACCCCATTCAATTGTTGCGCGACCTTTTTTTATCATACCCTTCGGGGGATTGGGAAATGGGCCCGCTTTGTTAAATGACTCAACAGCGGCTTGATCAAGCTCTTTAAATCCACTTGTACCCTTTACACTAACACTAATAATTTTTCCATTTTGATCAAGATCAATAACGAGTGAAGTAATGTGATTTTGCCCTGCTGGCAAACGACGACCTTTACGATAAATTTTTGAAACTTGCTCTTGAATCGAAAGCCCCCAAAATTGCTCTAGTTTTTCTTTTATACGATGGTAAAATCCGTAATACTTGTATTCAGTAGTATTAAGTTCAGTAAAATCTCCCAAAGGAATTTCTTCAACAAAATCGCTTGAACTACTTTCACCTTTTGAATCTATATCACCGGTTTTTAAACCCAAAGGTGCCGACGCAGCAGAAGGAGCAAATTCTTGCAGCATACCTTTAGCTTTGGCCACTCTTAAGTCTGATAAAGAAATTTGTTTTTTTTCTTGCGATTTTGACTTACTGGCTTGCTTAGATTGGGTAGCTGCACGTGACCCATCTTTTACACCCTTAGCGGCTTTATTAAATTTTTCAATTTTTCTTGCCACAGTTTGCCGAGAAGCTTTGTTATCTTTCTCACTTAAAAACATTGAATCAATTGGTTTTTCCTTGATCCCTCTATTTTCATTTTCTACAACTTGTTTTTTCTTTTCCCTAGAGTGATGTTGAACAAATTTAATTTTAAGAATTTTTTCTTCTGTTTTAGAAATGATGAAATCAGACGTCATTGAGACTTTTGAAATCAGAACGATTAAATGAAAGAGGATGGTAGCTGCAATAACCCAGCTAAAAACTCGAATACTACTTTCTTTGGTATGGGAAGATACATAAATCACTAATCACCTCTCTATAGGTGATCGGCAAATCTTATCCAAAAGCTAAACCTTAAGAGTTTTTGGTAAAATTTTCCTCTAAAAATTCTTTATTTATTGATCATTATAGTAATCTTCGTCTTCTAGAATTATTTGACCAGGATTGTCTTGTATCTCTTCTATGTTTTCCGGGATTTCCTCTGCTCCAGGTTCGGTACCTTCAACAAAGGATTCCATAAAAGAATTGGTTGTATTGGAATTGGCAACTTTACCGGTGTCTCTATCAACCAGCACGTTGATAATTCCTTCAGGAGCAATAAAATCTCGTTCTCCACGACGTTTGATTCCTTCTCTCATATACTCTCTCCAAATAGGAAGAGCAGACTTAGCCCCGGTTTCACCGAAACCCATGGTCTTATTGTCATCAAAACCTGTCCACACACCTGTTACTAAATTTGAAGAAAAACCAACAAACCAAGCATCAACATAGCTATTGGTTGTTCCAGTCTTTCCGCCAATAAAGGAGCTGATATGAGCGGTTTGTCTGCCGGTACCATATCGAATAACCCCTCTTAGTAAATTGGTCATCAAGTAGGCTAACCTTTCATCATAGACTTGCTTTTCTGTTAAGTTTAGCAAAAAAGGATTTATGGCAGGGCCTTCTGGTGTCTTGTTAGCAAGTTCTCCCTCCTGAGGCGGCACAATCTTGGGCTTAACCTCTTCCGCTTCTTGTTGCGCAGGAGTTATCTGTTCTTCTTTGTTTTCACTATCAGGCTCATTTTCAAAAGTATAAATATTACCAAATCGATCCTTAATTGAAAGTATAGAGCGCAGCTTTACTTTGCGTCCCCCGTTTGGAAAAACAGCGTAAGCTTTAACTATGTTTTCCAAATTCACTCCAAAAGAACCCAGAGAAATACTTAAATCTTTAGGCATATCTGCTTCAAAACCAAGTCTTGTGACAAAATCAATTGTCTTTTGCACGCCAATATCTTGAACTAGCTTTATCGTGGGAATATTTCGACTGTGTTCAAGAGATTTTCTAAATGTCATCTGCCCTTCAAATTTTCCATCATAATTACGAGGCTTCCAATTTAGATTATGATCAGCTCCTCCAAGTGCCTGTGGAGAATCAAGTAGAACACTGGCTGGAGTATAACCGTTTTCCAAACCAGCTGCGTACAATAGTGGCTTAAAAGCAGAACCGGGTTGCCTATTAGATTGAATCACACGATTAAATTGAGATTATATGAAATTGGATCCAAATAATAATGAAATCTATTCACCAGTAA
>CALFYV010000372.1 GCA_937952395.1 uncultured Bacteriovoracaceae bacterium
GCTGAATCAATAGCTCCTGTGAGCAGGCCTAATTTATCTCAAGCAATTAAAGAAGCTGCCAGTGCCTACGAAACTCAAAAAGAGGCAGCTGAGCCTGCTGTTGAAGTAAAAGTAGCAAAAGAAGAGAAAAAAACGGATTATGAAATCCCAAGTCGTGCAAAATCAATCGCCGAAAAACTCGGTTTCATGAATTTTGATGAAGATGAGTTTGATAGTCCAAGCTATTTGCGTCGAGAGCATAAAGAAGAAAGTAATAAAGATTTATACTAAAAAAAGGCCACGAAAGTGGCTTTTTTAATTAAGATGTACGATTGTAACTGGTTTATAACCTAAAATATTTTTCAAATATCTTCTGGTTTCTAATTTGATGGCTTCAATGATTTGTTCATCATCCTTCAACTTTGGCTTTTGCAGGGTTTTATCTGCAAGATTTCCAATCTGTTTAAGTTCTTTATCGATAAATAAAGGTAAGCCGTGAGTGCTGACTATGGTTTGGGCATTTTTCTTACTGGCACTGATAAAAACAGCACCTGATTTAGCTATTTTTCTGCGTTCTGCAATTTTAGCTCTATCAATTTCAATATGATTGCCATGAATAATGGTCAGATCGTGTTGCTGAAGTTCTTTAGTTTTAATTTCCAATGTTTTAGTTAAATTTATTTCAGTAAAATTAGAAATTTGATAGGGTTTAATCTTTGGAAAATTATTTTTTATAAAATCATGATGTCTTTTTAGGAAAAAAGTCTCTCCGTGAATAGGGATATAAACATCAGGTACGATTTCACTAATTAATTGCTTTAAATCTTCCTGGCAGGCGTGGCCCGAAGCATGGATTTGTCTATCCTTAGAAGTTATTATTTCCGCACCAGTTGAAGTTATTTTATTATAAATTCGATAAACTTTATCTTCGTTACCGGGTATAACCATGGAGCTGAAAACGACTGTATCGCCTTCTTTTAGCTTGGTTAGTGAATGCTCCCCGTAAGCAAGTCTTTTTAAGGCGCTAAAGTGATCTCCTTGACAGCCCGAGGTGAAAACCAAAGCATCGTCATCGTTAATAATATCATCAGGGTTTTTGATATCATTTAGATCATACTGTAAAAGACCAACATCACGAGCTGACTGCATATAATAATTAATAGAGCGACCGACACAGCAGATTTTGCGCTTGTTTGTTTTAGCGGCATCAATAAAAGTTTGCATTCTTGTAACATTGGAAGAAAAAAGAGTCACAAAAAGTCTTCCGGGAGCATTTTTCACAACTTGAAAAATATCATCAACTAAATCAGATTCGGATAATGATTTTTTCTCATGTAAAATATTAGTGCTGTCTAAAAGAGCAATTTTAATTTTCCCTTCATTAAATATCTTAGTCATCAATTTTATATCAAATGGTCTTTCATTTTTTGGTGCCAAATCATATTTAAAATCTGACATAAATAGCACGGAAAAATCTTTTTCTTTGTTTTGAATAATAAGGGCCATTGTTTCTGGAATAGAATGAGTAACATGAATTGGGTTGATTTGTAGTGAGCCGATTTTAAAAGGTAGAGATGCCTTAATAATATTTAATCTAATAGTAATTTTTTGTTCTTCTAATCGTCTTCTGATAAGGGTAGCGCAAAACTGAGTACAGTGAATTCTTATATCGGGTAGTTTTTTTACCAGATGGGCGACAGCTCCAATATGATCTTCATGGCCATGGGTAAAAACAATGTCTGTGATCGGATAAGAATTGAGGAAATCAAAATTGACAATTAAATAGTTGATATCGAACAAGTCATCATAGGGAAAAAGAATTCCACAATCGATAAGAAAGCATGAATCTTTATTTTGAACGATGGTCATATTTGAGCCAATTTCACTGACTCCACCAATGGGAATAATTTTAACCAAAGAATCCAAAATCTTCCTTTAGAGTTTATTGATTTAGTGTAGCTTCTGTCTGGGTATGTGTAAACGAGCTCTTTGAGCTTAGTAGACTGTTAATATGTGAGGCGAGAATATTAGCAGCCACAGATGTTTCTTCTCCCACAATAAAGTCGGCATACTGTCTTTGAGGTTCAAGATATTTTTGGTACATGGGTCTTACGGTGTCGTAATACTGATCGATAACGCTCTCAAGGGAGCAGCCTCGCTCCTTAACATCTCGGTATAATCTGCGCGTAAAGGTGGTATCAGTTTCAACTTGTAAAAAACATTTAATATCTAAAATTTTTCTTATACTTTCATCATAAAGAGTAAATATTCCTTCGAATAATATAACCTCACATTTTTTTAATGTAGTCGTTTGTTCCAAGCGCTTATTTTCATTAAAGCTGTAGTTAGGAATTTCGATAGTTAAACCTTCTTTGAGTGCTTTTAGGTGCTCAGTCAGTAGTTTCCAGTCAAAAGCTTGTGGATGGTCAAAATTGGCCCTTCCCTTAGGGGATTTGTCTATATCTTGAGGGTTAGGCTTGTAGTAGGAGTCCATGTGTAAAATAGCACATGAGTCATTCTGGACGTTTTCTAGTACTTTATTAGCAAAGGTTGTTTTGCCCGATCCTGATCCACCCGCAATACCTATAATGATCATCGCTCAACCCCAAATTTCTATATTAAAACCATATTTAGCCAGTTATTACCGCTCCGCGCAAGTCTTTAATACAATACATGAATAAATTTCAGGCCAAGATATTGATTTTTTTACTTGAGAGGTGTATGTTGCGATGCATGAGTTATACCCAGGTTTGCATAGATTTTAAACAAAGCATTCATCATCTCAAAGACATTGAACAATTGTTTTCAAAAGCTGAATTATTGGGTGTACAGGATTTTTCCTTGGATGAATCTCAGGTTGATTCTTTATTAGGTGAGAGAGCTTACTCTGGCGGAGAGATCCCGATAGAGGTTTTAGAGGAAATTGAAATGGCCATGGGAGATGTTAAGAAAACCTACTTTTTCAATAAATTAGATAAAGAGGTGACTTCACAATTAAGTCAGTTTGCAGGAATTGAGTATCAAATAACTCAAATGGAAGCAAAAGATTGGAATGAAGAGTGGAAAAAATTTTATAATAAGATTGAAATTTCCAATAAGCTTGCAATTGTTCCTTCTTGGCATAGCGGTCAAAAGATATCAGATGTTGAGTTAAAAATTTATCCAGGTATGGGCTTTGGTACAGGCACTCACGAAACAACGTTTTTGTGCTTAAAATTACTAGATGAAATTTTATCAAGGGGGCGTCCCCTTACAACAGCACTGGACTTTGGCTGTGGCTCAGGGATTTTGGGAATTGCATTTAAATTGTTGGGTGGAAGGGAAGTTGATTTTGTCGATATAGATATAAACGCCCTAGAAAATACAAAGCAAAACTTAAAACTTAATACTCTTAGAGAAGATGATAAGCTTAGACTTTTTACTAGTTTTGAAAAAGGTAAATTAAAAAATGAGTACGAGTTAATTTTTGCAAATATTTTACAAAACGTACTTTTTACAGAGAGAGCTTTCTTTTCTTCGTCCCTCGGCTCAGGATCTTTATTAATTTTATCTGGTTTATTAAACGAGCAAGTAAGTGAGACTGTTGCTTTCTATGAGAAATCACAAGACCTGGAATGTTTGAAGCTTATCTCCAAGGGGGATTGGTCAGCCATTTTATTGAGAAAAAAATGAGAGCTCTATATTATCCCGAACTTCAAAGCAATCAAGCAAAGGTTGTTTTAGATAGCAAGAAAAATCATCATTTTATTAATGTTTTGCGAATGAAAAAGGAACAAGAACTGCTGCTGCTTAATGGACAGGGTTTAAGTGCAATTTCACGTATTACTCATATCGATTCCAAGTCAATTGAGTGTGAGGTTACTGAGTTTAGAAATCATCAAAGAAAATATCATCTAGACTTGGCCCTAGGTTCGATAAAGAAAGAAGCCTTAGAGTTAGCCTTAAAGCAATCCGTTGAACTGGGAGTGAGAAATATTATTATTTTTCAATCTCAATTTTCCCAGGAGAAAAAATTGAAGGAAGATCGGCTAAGTTCTGTTCTAATTAGTTCTTTGGAGCAATCAAATAACCCATTCTTACCCAAGATAGCTTTTACGTCGGAACTTGATTTTAACAATTATAAAAAGTCTTTTGTTATGCATTTTATCAAAAATTCTGATTTGCAGAATATAAATTCAAATGATGAATATTTATTGGTAGTGGGACCAGAGGGTGGGTTTTCTCAAGAAGAAATTGAAAATTTTAAAGTGAAAAATTGTTCATTTATTCATTTACCCACTCCTATTCTTAGGGCCCAAACAGCTGTAACGGCTGGAGTGGCTACAATCTTGAGCAAATTGAGTTGATTCTCCTAGGGCTTTATGAGAGAGTAAAAAATAAAGGAAGAGTGTATGGATATAGAAGATTTTAACGAGGAATTAAATTTTAAGCCATTAACGAAAGGTTTAGGTTTTCATAACAAAAAAAATGAAAAAAACCTCTCTATTCCTACTACTGACGATCTTAAGCTGAAAGCCGCTTCCCTAGCTGAAGCTTTGCAAAAAGCGCAGTTAAATTCAACCGTGCTAAAAAATGATCAAAATGTAGATCGTGGTGATTTGACACCTTTTTACAGTCCGAACAAAACTCATTCTTTAAAAGAATTTAAAAATGAAAATGAAGTCCAATATCTAGAAGCTTCTGTTTTTCGAAGATTTTGTGCCTGGTTCATTGATGTTGCGATTGTGAGTTTTTTGTTTGTTTTTACTTTAAGTTTTATTTTCTTAAGTTCATTTAATAATTTTGAAGTTTTAATGAGTTTTTTAATTGAAGATGAAGCGTATTGGTTTTTTCTGCCGGTCTATTTTTTATTTTATATATTCTATTTTAGTTTCATGGAAAAAACTCAATTTTCAACCATAGGTAAGTCATTACTCAAAATTCGTGTCGTTGATGAATTAGATAATCCTTTGAGTTTATACAAATCATTTTTTCGTGCAATGATAACTCTTTTTAATCTATTCACTCTTGGTCTTGGGTCATTATTGGATTTTCAAGGCCGATTAACAGCAAGTCGAGTTATTAAGAATGAAACTTACCTCTGAAACATTGGCGTTTTTAAAAAATGTAGAAGGTAAAAAAATTGTCTTCACTAACGGCTGTTTTGATATCATTCATAAAGGTCATGTAACATATCTTAATGAAGCCAAGAAGCTTGGCGATATTCTCATTGTGGGAATTAATTCTGATAAAAGTGTGAAGAAGCTTAAAGGTGAATCAAGACCCATCAATAAAGAGCAGGACCGACTATTTGTTTTGGAAAATCTTAAATCTGTGGATAAAGCTGAAATTTTTGGCGCAGAAACACCATTAGAGCTCATCAAACTTATCAAGCCTCATGTCCTAGTTAAGGGTGGAGATTGGAAAATTGAGCAGATTGTGGGCGCTCAAGAGGTTATCTCTTGGGGAGGCGAGGTCAGATCCCTTGGTTTTGTTGAAGGCTACTCCACAAGTAAGGTTATTTCCCAGGCCAGATCTTAAAGTATTTTAAACTGGCTTACCTTTGTGTGGGAATTTAAACAGGTCATTTCACTTTCGTTCTCTTTAAGCTCAAATATTTCAACAAATTAGATATTTCGAACGATTCATCCCCAAAATACTTTTGGGGATGCCACAACGAAATGACTAAAGTCCTTAAAAAACCTAATCTTTTCAGAGGCGTGAGTGAGAAGTACTTTGAGAAACCCCACACAAAGGTA
>CALFYV010000373.1 GCA_937952395.1 uncultured Bacteriovoracaceae bacterium
ATAAAGAAGCACTGAAAAAGCAAATTGCTCTTGGTAATTATGACCCAGATAATCCAAGCGTTATTCCAACCCGAGGGGACTACCGTTACCGAGCATCTGTGACTAAAACAGAAATGGAAAACTCTGCTGTAGTCATTTATATGATGGATGTTTCAGGTTCCATGGGCGATGAGCAGAAAGAAATCGTCAGAACTGAGTCTTTTTGGATCAATCTCTGGCTTAAGAGCCAGTACAAGGATATTGAAATCCGTTACGTTATCCACGATGCCACAGCTAAAGAAGTAGATGAGAATACTTTCTTTAGAACTCGTGAGAGTGGGGGAACGCTTATTTCTTCAGCCTACAATTTATGCAAACAAATTATTCAGGCTGATTACAATCCTCAAGAGTGGAATATTTATCCTTTTCATTTTTCAGATGGGGATAATTGGTCGGCGGATGACACCAAATTATGCCTGCAACTTTTAGATGAATTTATTATTCCTACTTCTAATATGTTCTGTTACGGACAAGTTGAATCTCGTTATGGCTCAGGCCAATTTTATAAAGACCTAAGTTCTCGCTATGGTGAAAAGCATGATTCACTTATTCTTTCTAAAATAAAGAATAAGGAAGGAATCTTGGATTCAATTAAAGAATTTTTAGGCAAAGGTAATTAATGGAATTAAGAAGTACACCCATTACTGGGAAACTACGAGAGCTACAAAAAGAAATTGAAGGCTATGCCACTGAATATGGTCTTGATTTCTTTCCTCAAGTTTTTGAGATGTGTGACTATGATACGATTAATATTTTAGCGGCCCAAGGTGGTTTCCCCACTCGTTATCCTCATTGGCGCTTTGGCATGGATTATGATCAAATGTCCAAAGGTTATAAATACGGATTACAAAAAATTTATGAGATGGTGATTAACACCAACCCATGTTATGCCTATCTTTTACAAGTGAATAATTGGGTGGATCAAAAATTAGTGATGGCCCATGTTTATGGCCATAATGATTTTTTTAAAAATAATTATTGGTTCTCAAACACCAACCGCAAGATGATGGATGTCATGGCCAATCACGGGACTAAGATCCGTCGTTATATGGAAAAATACGGAATCGATAGAGTTGAGACTTTTATTGATAAAGTTCTCTCGATTGAAAACCTCATTTCAGTTAATGAACTTTTTGAAACTGAAGAAGTTAAGCGTCAAAGAAGAGATTCTAAAAAAGCGGCACAAGCTGAAGGTGATGATGATTATACCAATGATGATCGCAGCGAAGCGCTCAAGTCTTTTATGCGAACAAAAAGTCGCGAGGCCAAACGTAAAAAAGATCTAGGTGGCCTAAGAGAAGAGAAAAAAGAATTAGTCTTACCGAAAAAAATTCCACCACGTCCTGAACGAGATGTGATGCAATTTTTGATAAATTTTGCTCCTTTAGAGGAGTGGCAAGCCGATGTTATCGGAATTTTAAGAGAGGAAGCCTATTATTTTTTACCACAACGATTAACTAAAATTATGAATGAAGGTTGGGCCAGCTATTGGCACTCAACCATCATGACGCAAAAAGCCGCTGACGCTTCAGAGATTATTGATTTCGCTGATAAGCATGCCGGTGTCATGGCCATGAGCCGCAAGCAAATGAATCCTTATAAAGTTGGAATCGAACTTTTCAGAGATATTGAACACCGCTGGGATACGGGGAAATTTGGTAAAGAATATAACGATTGTGATGATATGCAGACAAAGCATAGTTGGAATAAAAATTTAGGTTTAGGACGGGCCAAGATTTTTGAGGTGAGAAAAAGCCATAACGATATTTCTTTTATCGATGAATTTTTAACTCCTGAATTTTGTGAAAGGCAACAGCTTTTCACTTATAAATACAATCCTCGAACTGGTCGCTATGAAATTGATCACCGTGATTTTCAGGCTATTAAAGAAAAACTCCTCACTCAATTGACTAACTTTGGCTCTCCGGTGATTGAAGTCGAAGATGCCAATTTCAAAAATCGAGGAGAATTACTTTTATCCCACCGCCATGACGGAGTTGATCTAGACGTGAATTATGCCGCCGATACTCTTCGCAATGTCTATGCTATCTGGACCCGTCCCGTGAATATCAAAACCCGTTATGATGACAAGGAAGTCTTCT
>CALFYV010000374.1 GCA_937952395.1 uncultured Bacteriovoracaceae bacterium
TTTGGTTCTTCTTCATCGAAGAATTAGCTATATGACAATACTGATTACTGTCGGGATTCCAGATTGCGGAGTAACTCTCACAACCAGCAACTCTTAAATAGTACTTACCATCACCGTAAAGACCAGTTTGGGTAAATGTCCAAGTGTGGATATTATCGTTCGGTTTCTCTAGCCAAGATTGAGCTCTTTGAGCATATTTAGGATCGTTCAAAATTTCCGATGCCATTTTCAGCCCAGCGGTTGCCACCGCAAAAGAAGAAGGTGAAATACCAAAGTTTTCCTCCCATCTTTCTTGGGCACTCCAAGGACCATATTGATAAATAAATTCCGCTGCTAAATAAACCATTAATTTAAACTCGTTTAAAAAAAATGATTTTTTATTATCAGGTAAATTTTTATAGAAATGATAAAAAAGTCCTATTGGATAACCCACCTGATCGATTTGAAAACCACTCCAGTATTCATTTCCTGAAGTCCAGACATTTTGAGGGAATGCACCTATTTTAGGGATAACTCTAGGACCATAAAACCAAATCCCACTCTTGTATTGAATTCTGCTCAGAAATTTTAAAACTTGATAAGGTGTTTGATAGTCTCCCGAATGTAGTAAGGCCATCGCTTTGTGTGATACATCTCTTGGCCAAGTTAAATGATAGCCACCGCTAAAAGTTTGCCCATCATCTTTAGTTAATTCTCCCCAAGGCTTAGAAAGTGAGGCGGCCATAGAACCAGGGTTAAGTTTGTCTTCATGAGTTTTTATCGTATAAATTGAGCGCCAATAAAGTTGCTTTTCTTGTTGGGTTAAACCAGATGGTACTTTAAGTTGACGAAAATAATTATTCCAACTTTGTAAATAGTCATTCTTAGCCTGGGCCAAAGTGAATTTATTTCCACTATAATTACTGCCTGAAAAATTATAAATAATATTGAACTTATAACGGCCTTTTTTTGCAGGGATATTAATTAATCCAGTACCAGCAATATTTCCATTACTCGCACGGTCAAACTGGAAATCCATTTTTTTATCTAAAACTAAATCTTGATGCCCATCTGAATGGCCCACAAACCCGACTGATAACTTCTTAAAACCAACATCAGTATTTACTTCGAGCCTCGTCTTACCTTCTGTGAAAATAAGAGAGTCTGGGGAAACAAATCCATTGTCATAAAAGCCGCTATTGTTGAGATGGGGATTTACAAGCAAAAATAATTCTAAATCATCCTCGTAAGCTATAAACTCTACTTCATCAATTAAAATCGGTTGATCTTTTAAAGTAAAAAAAGTGTGCGAAAGTGCAAAACGACCGTTCACTTCTCGGTTCACTAATCTGACCATAGAAGGTGAGACCATGTGAACTTCATGCAGAAGATGAGTTCTTTCTTGCCAATAGCCTCTACTTTGACCTCCCACAATAAGTATTTGAGAGTCCTTAAGCTGTGGCCTGTCAATATGAGGATAAAAAACTTCACTCAAAACACCATCAACAGCTGTAAACCAAAGAGGAGACTGGATCTTTTGCTGGTAGGGTTCATAAAACGTCCCAACTTGGACTTTTTTTGCAGACGACCAATTTGGAGTCAGACCTGGCTTGCCAAAAGCTTCAGAGGCTTCAACAATTGGGTTAAATAACGATAGAACAAGAATTCCTAAAAAAAATCTCATCACTCTCTCCTAAAACATAAACAAACTTATTATGGAAAAATGTATACACTAAGTCCACATTTTCTAAATAATTTGTTGTAGTCTTTAGTAGATCTGTACAAGCGGAATTTATTGTATAAAAATAATTTTTTAATCTTGGAATCATTTGGGAGTAGAAATGAATCTTAATATTTGGGACTTTCTGATGATTGGTGCTTATTTTGTTGCCGTTTTCTGGATTGCTCATTTTTCTAATAGAAATAAAAACGAACAATCCTCTGATTATTTTCTGGCCGGTAGGAACCTTAACTGGTTTTTAATTGGCGCCTCTCTTTTCGCTTCAAACATTGGCTCTGAACATCTTATTGGGCTAGCTGGGACAGGTGCTTCT
>CALFYV010000375.1 GCA_937952395.1 uncultured Bacteriovoracaceae bacterium
GCCATAGTACCAATTTTTCCCCCTCCGCCAATAAGTTCTTCCTTTATATATAATTGGGCATAAACCTGGCAGCCCCGGGAAAGTCTAGAATTCTTGATTACATTTCCGAGTTCAATCAAGCAGTCTTGCTCAATGATAGTCTCGCCCTCAATCACAACATTGGGGTAAACGATGGTGGCACTACCTATTTGAACATTCCAATCAAGGTAGCAAGAAGAGGGATCTTTAAAAATGACTCCTAGCTCCTGTAAATTTTTAATCTTTTTTTTTCTCAGATAGCGCTCGGCTGCTTCTAGTTGAGTTAAATCATTAACTCCTTGAAAGGCCTGAGGATTATCGAAACAGAGAGCTTTGACTTTAAATTCAGGCTGAAAAAGATCAGTGAGATAAAACTCTCCTGATTTATTGGTATTTTTTATCTCTTCTAAGTGTTGTTTAATAAATTCTGTCTTTATAAGGTATAAACCTGAGTTAACTTCTTGGATTTTTTTGATTGCATCATCAGCATCTTTCTCTTCTATAATCTTAAAACCCTCTCCCTGACGCACGATACGACCATATCCCGTGGGATTTTCACTCTTAAAGGTTGCTGCTACCCCTTGCAACTCTGGGTTGGTCACAAGCTCATTATAAAGAGCACACAACTCACCTCCACTTAAAAGTGGTGTATCACCACAAATAACCAGAGTATAAGTTTTATTCCATGCTTTGCTGGTACCTTGAAAATAACTCTTAAGAGCATCTGCTGTACCTTTTTGATTTTCTTGCACAGCAAAGGATATATCTGTTCTTTTTTGATAATTCTTCTTAATATGCTCTTGGACTTTTTCTTTTTCATGACCAATAACCACTCCCATATGAGAAGAGAGTTTCAATTCATCGCTAAATTCACTAATGGCATCGATAACATAATCAATGAGAGTGCGACCTAAAAGTGGGGCAAGTGCTTTAGGAGCAGAGATTTTCATCCTTGTTCCTTTGCCTGCAGCCAGTAATGCTATACCAATTGAGTCGGACATATTTTACCCTTGTGTCTAATATCTAGATAGTGCTCAATAAGCCTCATCGAATTTAGCATAATCTTTAGACAATGGGCCATGGAAAAGTTTAGACACTTGCCCATAATGACTGACAACTTAGTGCAATTAAAGGAAAAATTTCTAAACTAATATGAAAAAAGAATCAAGATGCTAGCATAGATCTCCGATTTGTATGTATGCACTTAACGCAGTTGTTATAGTTAGGAGAAGAGCATGGTTACAAATTATGAAGGGGATTCCATAGAGTTTAAAGAGACTCTTCCGTTATTACCCATTCGAGACATCGTTGTATATCCCTTTATGATTTTACCTTTATTTGTTGGCCGCGAGACCTCGATTAAAGCCGTAGAAGAAGCCTTGAATAATACAGATAGACTTATTCTGCTTTCAAGTCAAAAGGATATACAAGCTGAAACACCCTCTCCTTCTGAAATATATGAACTTGGTACTGTTGCCATGATTATGAGAATGAGAAAATTGCCAGATGGGCGAATTAAAATATTAATTCAAGGTTTATCCAAAGCTCGCATTTTAGAATTTAATCAAACAGAACCTTTCTACCAGGTAAAAGTAACTAAAGTAGAGAATGAAGAATTAAAACCTGGTGAAGTAGCTATAGAAGCTCTCATGCGCTCAGTACGTGAACAACTTGAAAAAGTTATCTCCATGGGCAAGATTCTCTCTCCAGATATATTAATGGTATTAGAAGATATTCAAGATCCAGGTAGATTGGCTGATTTAATTGCCTCTAATTTAAACCTTAAAGTTGGTGAAGCTCAAGCTATTTTAGAGACTCTTAATCCTATCGAGAGATTAAATAAGATTAATGAACTACTTTCTCGTGAATTAGAAATTTTACAAGTTCAACAACAAATACGTTCAAACGCTAAAGAAGAAATATCTAAAACTCAAAAAGAATATTTCCTCCGTGAACAAATTAGAGCGATCAAAAATGAATTAGGTGAAGAAGGTGCTGAAAAGCAAGATGAATTCAGCGAATTAAAAGAAAAATTACTGGCCAAGAAAATGCCCGAAGAAGCAGAGAAAGAAGCACTTAAACAGCTTTCTCGCCTAGAGAGAATGCATCCAGATAGTTCCGAATCTTCTATTCTTAGAACCTACCTAGAATGGATGGTCGATTTGCCTTGGTCTGATTCTTCAAAAGAGATTACAGATCTAGATTACGCCAAGACCGTATTAGATGAAGATCATTTTGACTTGAATAAAATCAAAGAGAGAATTTTAGAATACC
>CALFYV010000376.1 GCA_937952395.1 uncultured Bacteriovoracaceae bacterium
AATGCACATCAAATTTAACACCAACATCCCACGCCAGTTCATAGCCATCACCTAAATGAAAAACCACTCCAGAAGATAAATCTGTGGGCATGCGGAAATCCCCACGGAAACTTTGTTCATCCTGTAATGAACGAGTGATAGTGGGCAGTATAGTAAAGTATTCATCTTTGAGATAACTAGCACGATTATAAACTTGTAAATAGGGCAATTGCAATCTCACACCCCAACGGAAAGTATCAAATTCTTGCAGAATACCAAAAACGGCCAAAAGTCAGTAAGAATCAAGAGTTTCTATTTGAGTGGCCATCAGCAGATCAGGTTGCCCCGCTGACGGAGCTGTTTTACGATCAAAGTTTATATTAGTCGTGGAGGTTTCAGAATGTTTAACAGCATAAAGAGAAACACCCCAAGAACTTTTGTTAGCTTTGTTCAATGGACTTTCAAAAACCTGAGCTAATGAAATTCCCATCCATAAATCATCAACCGAAAGATTTTGTAAAATATTGATTTCGTAATTATTGGTAGTTGTAGTGACTTTGTTTTCTAACTGCAAGGAGTACGGGGTTAGGATAGAGAAGGCAAATTTATAGTCATTCCAATTTTTCACACTTATTAGGCTTGAGGGCAGAGTATTAAAACCCGAAGCTTGATACTCTACACTGGAATTATCGAATTGGACTAATGGATCAAAGCTTCCTTAGTAAAAAAGATAAGTTTAACCACTAAAAAAGAGCTTTTCTTCTTTTATTTTGGTCAGGGCCCCGGGATTAAAAAAAAACCGCTCCAGCACTATTGACTCCGCCGATGCCTGTATTGCCAAAAAGCATCTCTTTTTCACCCACTGGTCTGGAATTTTTATTTAAAATGATGCC
Organism: uncultured Bacteriovoracaceae bacterium; assembly: GCA_937952395.1. Classification (GTDB taxonomy): domain Bacteria; phylum Bdellovibrionota; class Bacteriovoracia; order Bacteriovoracales; family Bacteriovoracaceae; genus CALFYV01. The sequence goes on from CALFYV010000376.1 coordinate 873, forward strand.
CGGCTCTGACCAGGCCAGTGAATTCAATAAAAAGAGGAGGATAAACATATAGTAATAGTCTGTTATTTGTGGCAGATTTTGTAAAACAAATTTTTTATTTAATCTTTGTTTTTGCCGATAAGACTGTGAGAGTCAATCTAAGGAGGAGAACCCATGTCATTTTCGAACGAAGCTTTTGATAAAAAAAATCACAACTACAAGCCAAAATGTTTTTACTTAATTAATGAAATTAAGCAAAAAAATCCGAAGGTATGGACCAGATTGTTTGAAAAATTTCAACAGGTAACTCCAGAAGACTCATATGATTTTTATATGCTCTTAATTAAAGAGTACAAACAACTCCAGGCGAACAATTGGAAAGATGTGGGAGAAATTAAGGAAGAGAAGCCAAAAGAGTTTCATGTAGTTCAGTATATAAATCCAGATAAAAAATCGACTAAGAAAGAAGTTATGGAGCCTCATAAAAAAATGAAGGCAAAAAAAGAAGAGAAGAAAGTTGAAAAGAAATTAGTCGCCAAAGGTGAGACTAAGAAAAAAGCCGTAAAGAAGGTTGCTAAGGCGAAAACAGCTAAAAAAGTTGTCAAAAAGAAAAGTGCAAAAAAGAAAGTAGCCAAGAAGAAAACGGCGAAAAAAGTCACCAAAAAGAAAGCTAAGAAAAAATAAACAAAAAACCCCTCGAAAGAGGGGTTTTTTGTTTTCTAATAATAAAATTAAATTTCTTCTCTCTGCTTTATGGCCTTAGCGTAGCGGGCTTCGTTATAACCAACTGAGATGATTTTCCCATGAATTTCTAAAATAGGTCGTTTGATGCACGAGGAATGCTGAATGATAAGTTGTATTTTATCTAGCTCATCAGCTTCTTCAAATTGCTTTTTGATCTCACGAAAAGTTCGAGATTTCGGATTAATCGGCCACTCACCTTCATAGGCCCTTTTCCATTTTAAAATCAGCTCGTCTGTGGGCTTTATTTCTTTGAAATTGATGAACTCAAAATCATTCACCCCGAAGCGGTAGAGGTGATCCTTGGCCTTTTTAACGGTGTCACAATTGGGGATTCCATAAAGTCTTATCATCCAGGCATTTTATCGGCTCACGCCGTATTTGTCATGAAGGAATTTTAGTTGAGGAGGCTGGTTAGGTACTAAAAACTTGGGCCATTTTTCCGATAAGACAGTTGGAGAGAGACATGAGTAAAAAACACGACTGCACAATTTGCAAACACCTTTTTCATTTGCCAGAAGATGTGCCAGTTTATCTAAATGAACTCTATTATGATGAAGGTAGGGTACAAAAAATGCATTTATGCTATATCCACGATATCGAACTTTTCAAAATTGGTCAGTACCGTTTCGTCGATAAATACCGTCATATTGCAGAGAATCTAGTGGCCAGTGATGATGCTTCTTTTATTTCTTTTTTAAGAAATTTCGGTCGAGGCAGACGCAAGAAAGAATGGCGTTATTAATTTCCACAACATTTTTTAAATTTCTTTCCTGAACCGCAATGACAAGGATCATTTCTGCCAATTTTGGGTGTTTCTCTGGTTATAGGATTGAGTCCAACGATTGAACCCGAGTGAAAAAACCACTGATTATCTTGCTTCACAAAACGAGAACGCTCTTGATGTTTATGTGGCCCATTGGCATCCTCATAGCTAGCGATGAACTCTACAAAACCTTCATTATCTTTTTCGCCGCGAGCGTGAGTTTTGACGACTTCTAAACCTAGCCATTTGGATTCAGTCGCCCATTTTGAAGCTGCTTCACGATCAAATGTATTATCAGGATCATGGCCTTGAGTTTTTTCAATATAAGAGATTTCGTTTTTAGCATAAGCACTATAACGAGCTCGCATCAGCTGCTCTGCCGTTTTTGCATGCTCTTTGCCTTTAATCAAAGTTTCACAACATTCTTGGTACTTTTTTTTACTCATGCACGGACAAGACATTAAGGCTCCTTAATTTCTAAAACTTCATAGACTTTAGATAATAATTGCATTCTTGAAAAGGGTTTTACTACTAT
>CALFYV010000377.1 GCA_937952395.1 uncultured Bacteriovoracaceae bacterium
CCCTTCAAAGAGGCTATCCAGCTTCAGCCGGAATTGCCGTTGGTGTTGAAAGACTATTTCTAAGCTTAGTTAAAACTGAAAATCCTTTTTATTCTTAGATTTAAATTTTTTAAAATCTTCGAGATCAAACCAATTAACCCTGTCTAAAAAATAACTTATTCTAAAAGCCATCTCAGGCTTAAGGGCCAAGAGTTTTGTCGCGTCATAGAAGTCTTTTTTATCTGCTTCACCCATTTTCTTATTTTTTGCATACATAATTATTTTTTTATAAGCATCTACTTCGTTCGCAGATTTTCCGAGCTTTGTTAATGCAAAATCTAGATCTAATTGTGCAAAATGATGTGCATCCCATTGACCAATTTCAAAACTTCTGTTCATCATAAAAAAATAAAATAAATTAATAATATATTTAAATTCTTCTTTGAGTCCAATTTCTCTTAAATTAAATTGTAAAAACTCATAGCCATTAAAATACCTTTGCCAAAGGATTTTATTTTCAGAGGTAGCTTTCGGAACATTATTTGTAAATCTCCACTTATTAGAGACAATACGACTAGCTTGTTTAAAATCAGTGGCATCAACTGCCTTGATAAAATTTTTAGAAAAATGGATCTTCTTACTTTCTATATAACTATTGATTTCTCTTATTTTGATATAAAAGATGGGCGCCCAACCTGTATCTTTTGAAAGATATTTGTTAATTTGGGCATTTGTATAGTTTGAAAAGATCTCTCTATTATTTGCAATAATCTTTTCAAATATTTCTTTCTGGTACAATCTGTAATCTTTCCAATTTCCTTCGTCCTCGCCTTGTTTAATAAATTTACCTTCTATGCTTAGAACCTCAAATTGAGTGTCCCTTGGAATTAAATATTCTTGCTCACTACTATCTCTAAAAGAAAACATCATAATATTTTTTGCGTTTTGTGCTTGAATTTCAAAAATATGAGTTGTTGTTAAATGGTCTCCTGAGCCTTCTGGAATAAGTGTCGTCGATAAGTATCTCTTTTCTGTAAATTTTTTTCCAATAGGGTATCTTTTAAAAATATTAAAACTTTTATCATCCGAAAAGTGAGCTTCTATAGACCTATAAACCGTACGCTTCTCAGAGACAATTTTACTTAACAAAGAATCGATACTGTGAATATCGGCATTCCATTTCGACTTCTTCAGAAAATGACTACTCTCTAAATAAATATTTATTTCGCGATAGCTTGCCCCGCCTGTATATTTACGAATAGCGCCAATTTCATCTTCTGTGACTAAAGCTTTCGATTGTTGGCGCTTGGTAGAGAAAAACTCATTGCAATCACCGAGCAGGGGCTTTCCAGAGAGTTGAAAACTAAATATAAATATGAGCCAAATCATGTCTTAAAATAGAGCAATCGATATGCCATAACAACCACGTGTTTTCAGGTGGTTAGGCTCAGTTCTTAGTGATTTTTTTATATTTGTCTTTATTTTCAACAAAATAAATATTTATTTAAATTTTATTTAGATGATTTAGCACACGGTGAAGTTTAATAATAACTTCGGACTTAATATGTCCTGACGGCATACTTTGTGCCCACTGATAATGAAAAACAGGATCTGTATTTTTTCTTAATTGATTTTGCCAAAGCTCAGGATAATCTTGCGCCATTTTTTGAGAAAAAAGTGCGTACCAACTTTCTTGATAGTCTTTTTGGCCTTGCATCTTATCTAAGAGGGAGAAAACCTTTTCGCTCATAATTCTTTTTAAACGATAGACATTTACATCAAACAAAAGATCATCTTTAAACTTCTGAGCTAAAAATTGCGCCATAAATTGCTTGGTAAAATCAATCGTTGGTGAAATCACCGCTTGCTTTTGCTCTTCAAGACCTCTGTAGTAATTATCAACCATCAATCCGTTAATAATTCCCTCTCTAGTTCCACCCTGGATCAGCATGTTAAGATAGTTTTGATAATCATTATCTGTAGCCGGAACTCTACGAATTTCCCACATCATCTCTTTAATAAAAGCAATTTGATATTTCTGCTTTTGCTCGGGAGATAATTTATCGTAAGCAGTGACTTCTTTTGCTACAGGAGCGTCTTCTAAAGCCCACACTTCATTTAAAGACGGCATTTGAATATTGAGAATCTCTTCTTGCAGTTGAGCTTTAGGAGCTAATCCCAATTTCTCTTTAATGGTGTTCAAATTTTTTTGTAAACAGGAACTGAGTGATAAAACTAATAACAATAACCAAAACTTCATTTCTAAGTCCTTAATTTTTTAATGGAAAAAATTTGCTCTTCTTGTAAATCATAGCGTTTCTGCGATGATTACAAAAGGAGACTCTTATGTTTTTCAAGAAGAAAAAGCCTGAGCAAAACAATAAAGAACTCATTGAGTACCTTGAGGATTTCAAATTTGAAATGAATGCTCGCTTACAAGAGCTCAAGTCTATGGTTTATGAGAATAAACTCACGATTGAGAGCTTGGATAGAAAGCTATTTACCAAAGAATTAAAAGATAAGCAGCTCTATGGTCAGCTTCATTATAAAATCCATGAAGTCAGACCCAAGGAATCAAAAAAATGAATTACAGTCCGCTCCTGGATTTTGCAATTTATTTCTTTCGATAATCTTATTTTGAATCTCTTTATATTTTTTATCAAACTTACTATTTTCGAAAGAAATTACTTTTTGCAAAGAGGCATCTTTATCAATATTGATTAACTCTGAAGCCAAATTATCTAAAACTGTTTTAATTAAATAAAGTTTCATTTCCGTATTCTTATCAAGGAAATAAGGTTTATTCATATACTCAATACTACCTTTAACTAAAGCTTCATAGAGTAATTGCGAAGGATTCTTTAAATTTTTGGTCTTTAAATTATTCTCAACAATTGCTTCAATCTCCGCTTCATTTAAAAATTCATCTAAGCCCGCTTCAACTTTTTTATTAAAAGCATCGTGAATAGCATCAGCTACTTTATTTTCATTTCCATAATCTATGACATAATCTGTAGCACCTTTAGATATCCCCCTGATCATCTTTTTAAAGAAAGCCCGCTCATCTGGAGAATCAAATTCCACAAAATCTTCCATAAGATTATTAGATAGTACTTTATCTAGGATTTTTTCAACTCTACCTAAATCATCCGTTGGATTAACCTTTGGATCTCTTTGGGTTTGACCTGTACCACCACCACCGGCATACAATCCTTCTTTAAATACAGCTCTATGACCTGCCTCTAAAACAATAATTCGTTTTAAAATAGTAGAAAAAGTATCCATTTTAAAAATCTTTTCCGACTTATCCATGACATAACCTAAATAGTGATCTGCTGGGATCATATTAATTGATGAGGAGGAATTTTTACCAGTGAGAAGATAGCCGGCCATCCAATGCCCATTAATTTCATGCACTCTTACCACCTGACGAGTCTGAGGATCAAATAAAGGTTTCGCTGGCGCAACATCTTTTAATTGCAAAGTTGAATCTTTTGTATTGTTTGCTTCTTTTAAAAAATTCCAATTTCGCTCTTCTAGAGTTTCTGATACTTTGACACTTTCAAGAACTATTCTTTTGTCATTAGCATACCACTCAATCAGTCCTCTATCTGACATCTTCATCTCTAGAGTCTCAACATTGGGTAGATCAGTTAATATTTCCCCGATGGGATTTAAGATAAGTTTATCGATAGCATTCTTTTTAACATCTCTCATTCCTAAAAGAATGGTGGAGAATGCATCAACTGATTGTTCGATAATTTTAGGATCAACTTTTACATTTACATAAATTCCAGAATCTTCAAGAATACTCTTAAGTGAGTCTTCTAAAAGATAGTGCCCAACTTGATAAGATACTGCTTTGGTTAGTGGGCCCTTCACGTTTAGCAGTCCCATACGTGCAATTTTTGGTGGGTCAAATCCAAACTTGTTAAAATAATCAATAATATCTTTTTCTGTTAAATCTTTAATAATTTCTTGAGTTAATCTTTCTCCATCGGGGTTACTCGGTATACCCGAAAAAACTTCTTGCATGGCATTTCCTGTAAGAACAGGAATAAATCCTCTTAAATCATAGGATTTACCATCAATAGTCATATAACCTTCATCAAGCAGTTGATAAAGTTTATTAAACATATAGAGTTTCATTTCAGGGTTATTCTGAACTGAAAGAAGCTCATCAATTAAAAGTACTCCCCCACCAGAACGAATACGCGATTCAATCCAGTTTTTGAATTCTTGGCCATTAATAAAATGATCAAATTCATTAACACTTGTTGTGGGAATAAGTTTATAAGCATCATTAGATCCAAAAATCGCTTGGGCAGTTGCTTTAGCTAATTGTGATTTTCCATTACCAGTCGTTCCAATAACTGAAATGACTGGGCGTGATTTCCAATCAATAGCATGCCTTTTAAAAATCGATTGCATTTGAACGATTAACTCTTCATCACCTTTTAAATACTGACTCACTCTAGACGGAAATTTCTTGATATTTTCTTTAATCTCTGCACTCTTGGCCCATTGATTATCATAAGCTGGGAGCATATTACCCAAATCGTAGACCTTTTCTTGACCATCAATTTTTAAAACAAGAGTGTTTTGATTATCAACAGGAGAGGCGGCAATTTTTTGCACTAATTCAACGTCAATCTTAGCTCCCTGCTCCGCTTTGTGAAAGTTCAGTTTATTAAAAAGAAAAGTATCTAATCTTTCTTCAACATAAGAATAACCTTTCTCAAACTCCATATTATCAACATCAATAATTCTTTCAAGTGTTTCGTCAGAAACGTTGATTACGATATTATAATCCAACTCGAGTTTTGTTTTATAATTCATAAATTGAAAAATAGCGGCTTTCTTTAAATCTTCCCTACTTGGTCCCATCACGTAAAACTGCTTATATCTTCTTTTTTGTTTCTGAGCAGCTTGAGATACCTTTTCATCGACTTCATTGTTTTGCGTTCCAACGATGCGTCCATTATTAATAATAGCTGCCATCAATTTATCCATCATCTCTGATTTTTTATCGGCCCGAACTATTCGCACTTCTTTACCATCCACTGTTTTTAACTGAGTCAGTTGATTTAAGCGAACTTCATATTGGCTCCAATTCATTTTATTCTTAGAGTCTGTTGGAATCATGTATTCTTGGCCGATATTGGAATTGAACCATAAAACATATTTTCCTAAATCCCATTCTTTACCTAGTCCATCCCTAAATTTCTTACTGGTGATCGTATTAGTTAAAAATTCCATCACATCTGGGTGAATATAATCAACTTCTTCAAAAAGAATAATCCCACCACTTGGGTTTTCTTTAAGAAACTTTGTAATAGGAGATCTTTGCTGTTCTGACCCCACATAGCCAGGTGCAGAACCAGCCAATTTATTAATAGCTTGAACGTCTTTATAATCTGCTCCATTCAAGGTAAGTAGGGCCCCATTAAAAAAGTTTTTAGCCACTTCTTTTGCTCCATATGATTTACCACCACCAGGAGGTCCAAACTTGATCCATGCTGAGATTTTACTTCTTTCAGGATCAGAAAAATGTAGAAATAAAGCTTCTTTTAGTTCTGATTTATATCCTTCATTACCAAAATAAGACGTTTCAAACTTTGCCCATCGTTCATTGAATGAATCATTAAATCTTTTATCCCCTGGGATTAAATCCTGATCGAATTTTTCTTTTAAATAGTCTCTTATATCATTCACTGATATCGAAAAATTTCCCCAGGTTTTATTTTCTTGTAGAACTCTCTTTTTGCGAGCAATGGCACCTTCAAGCATTTCTCTCATTGCTTCTGAACGTACGGTATTTGGGTCTTCAACCTTATAGTTTCTAGCAACAAACTCAAGTGCACCTTCATCAAAGTCTTTAAATTGAATAGGACCTATTTTATAATGTGCTGTCCACCTTGGAATAAATTCTTTTTTAATAAGTTCTATACTTTCTTCTTTATTGAATTCTTTAAGAAATACTTCTGTCCATTTAGACTCAAAAGAAGCATCACTAAGTACCATTCTTGATTCTTCCGAGGTTGTGCCCCAGATAAAATGAACTTTAGAAAGATCGTTCATCATTGTTGTCTGGGATAAAAAAGATTTAATCGATTGTTTAACCAGATCGTTGCTTGCCTGGACTTCGTCTAAATAAACAATAATCCTTCTGTTTGTTCGTCTCGACATAATAGAAAAATTAGTAATCAATGTTTTGATATTAACAGGCTGAGAAATGAGATAAATAATCGGCATTTCAACAATAATTGGTGCATCTTCTTCCGCAATTTTATATTTACCGTTTACGAATCCGTCTGAGAGCATTTTTAGAATAACATTTCTATCTACTCCTTGTTTTCCATGTAAAAGAATGTGGGATTTCTGGCTTTTAGAAAATGTATCCAATATTTTCTGTACTTCTTTTTCTCTTCCAAAGTACTCAGGGAATTCCTTAGATTTATCGTTATATAAATCGACCGATTCCGAGTAATAATTTTTTTGCACGGGCTCTATATTTTCTTCCTCTAAACCGGCCATTGCAATTAGTTGTTTAAAAGATTTATGCTCTAGCTTTATTTTTGAGGTATTTTTGCTCAACTTATTAAGTTGTACATCTTTTTCAAATTTTTTAAAATCGACACTCTGGAAATAATTAGTATAGCTTTCTCTTGATTCAGACATATCCAAGAGCCGGATTAAGGTATTACGAATATCTTCGGTTATAAAATCAACATCTGTATCAATGCTACCTCTTATTTGAAAATTTCCTGGTTCAATATCTCTGAGTTTTTGAGACAAAATACGTTTCATCTGTTCATCAAAAGGACTTCTTGCTAACAAATCGGTTAATTCATTTAATCCTGATTCACCATTTTTGTTGTTCAAAAACCAATAAATACCATCACCCTCGACTTCCTCTCCTCTTCCGTAAAGTAAAACAGTAAAGGCGCTCATATATACTCGACCTACAAGAAGATCGGTTTTAAGTGGAGAATTTTCAGGTAACTTTTGGAGAATTTTTTCCATTTCCTCAACCAAATACATCACATCTTGAGGAGTCTTGTGTTTTGAGATCGAACGGCCTTTATCATCTTTTACTAGTTCATTAATCCAATTATTAATTCTTGTGATTTTTTTTATTACAACTCTTTCATAAGCATTTAAATCGTCTTGGGCATGTAGTGGGGTATTAAGAAAAAATAGACTTAGAAGAATAACAACGGGGTGTAAAATAGTTCTCACAGCTCTTCCTTTTCAATCATGAAAATTAATTATGCAAAAACTACTCCCCCTCTCTTCTCTAGAGGCAGTTTATTTAATAAATCCATACTTACAAGTGAAGGGTTTAGATGTAAGAACGTGTTAGTTAAGACAATAACGCAAGTGGTTAAGTTGTGAATTTTTTTCAGGATTAGTTAGGAAACGATGCTGCCAAGTAAGTCATAGTCTAAGACTTCTGTAATTTTAACGTTAACGATATCTCCAGCTTGAGCCTGGCCTTCATTGATAATCACTTTACCATCAATATCAGGCGCTTGGCCTTGGTGACGACCTTGAAGCAAAAGTTCAGTTTCTTCATGAATTCCTTCAATTAAAACCTTAATTGTTTTACCCACGTATTCTTGATTTAGCTCTCTGGCAATTTCTTTTTGGGTGTCATAAATAATTTGAAAACGCTCATCAATGATTTCTTGTGGCACCTTTGGATTTAACTTTAAAGCAGGTGTTCCTTCTTCATCTGAGTATTTAAAAACACCCAAATGATTGAAGCGAGCTGCTTTAATTCCCTTTAAAAGTGTTTGAAAATCTTCTTCTGTTTCACCTGGGAAACCAACAATCACTGAAGTTCTTAAGATAATTCCAGGAACATGCTCTCTAAGGCGCTTAATCTTTTGGTGGATAATTTCTCCTGTCACTCTACGATTCATTCGTTTAAGCACAGAATCAGCAAAATGTTGAATGGGCATATCAAGATACTTGGTAATTTTTTGACTTTTGCCCATAAGTTCCATGACATCTTCCGTGAGATCATCTGGATAAAAATAAAAAACTCTTAGCCACTCAACTCCTTCAACTTTCTCCAAGGAGCTTAAAAGATTATAAATTTCAGGACTGGCAATATTTTTTGTTTTAACTGAAGTGCTGAAATCAACACCGTAATCAGAGAAGTCTTGAGAAATAAGGTTTAATTCTTTAACTCCTGAATCAGCCAAGTTCTGAGCTTCTTTGACCAACGATTCAATACTTCTTGATCTAAGTTTTCCTCGTATGGTTGGAATGATACAAAAAGTACAATTTCGATTACAGCCTTCAGAAATTTTTAACCAGGCCATATATGAAGGAGAGGTGTTAATTCTTGGATCGTATTCTGTATGGATAAACTTCGGAATTTCCACAAAAGATTTTTTTTCTAATCTTCCATCTTCAAAAGCTTTAAGAAGTGGAACAATTTTGTGATACTCTCCTGTCCCAATAAACATATCCACTTCTGGCATACTGTCTTCTAACTCGTTGGCGTATCTTTGCGCCATACATCACGACATAACCAAAGCCTTGCATTGACCCGATTCACTATTTTTATAATCAGCCAAGTCCAAGACAGTCTCTATAGATTCAATTTTAGCCGCTTCGATGAATGAACAAGTATTAACAATGATAACTTCTGCTTTTTGAGGCTCCTGGGTGATTTGAAAGCCCCCAAGGCCTAAATGTCCAAGCATGACTTGTGAATCAACCAAGTTCTTAGAACAGCCAAGAGAAGTGAAATAAACAGCTTTTTGAGC
>CALFYV010000378.1 GCA_937952395.1 uncultured Bacteriovoracaceae bacterium
AGGGCATTGCGGATTAAACGCAAGATGTACTATACCCCTGAAGAAATCGATGCCTGGCCAAATCTTTGAAATATCAAGATTTATCATTTTCCTTGCCATGCAGAATGAAACACGGTAAAAAATCCACCTATTAATTAGAATTGGAGACTATCATGGCCAGAGAATGTGACTTAACAGGTAAGAAGCGATTAGTTGGAAACAAGGTTTCTCACTCAAATATAAAAACAAAAAAACAATCACAACCCAATCTACAAACTAAGCGTGTTTATGATCCTGAAACAGGTAAAACAATTAAGCTTAGACTTTCTACAAGTGCCATCAAGACTTTAGATAAGATTGGTTCACTTTCTAAGTTTTTAAGAAAGTATTCTCATCTTTATAACGTAGCTAAGTAAACTCCCTTTACAAACTAGAGCAAATCACCCAGGTAAATTCTGCGCCTTATTTTTGTGCGTGTACATTAGACAAATTTAGGCGAAAATAAACCTATGAGCGTCATAGGTAAAAGCAATCACCCAGTAGAAATTAAACGTATCAACGTTAGAGTTTGGACTTTGCGTGACGAGATAGAAGCAGCTATTGACCAGCATGTTGCTGAGGCCAAGGCAGCTGGTGCAGAGCCTGACCTTGAAGCCATCAAGGCTTTTTATAATCTAAAAAAACATCCTATTATAGATGAAATGCTGGCCAAGCAAAATCAAGAAAGCGAAGAAAAAAAGCCAGAAGGTGAAGAAGCACCTAAAGAGGGCGAAGAGGCAAAAACTCCCGAAGAGAAGCCAGCGGAAGAAGAGAAAAAAGAAGAAGAAGCCGAAGCACCCAAAGAAGGCGAAGAAGACAAAGAAGAAGCTGAAGGTGAAGAAAAAGCCGAGGGTGAAGACAAGGAAGCTCCCAAAGAAGAAGAGTTACCAGAAGATATTAAACGTTTAGTCTTCTCACCCAAGAGAAGCTATCCCAGTGAAGATAAAATGGCCCATGGCTTTTCTCTACTAACAGATGTGAATATGGATGAGATGCTTATCTTCCTCAATAAAAATTTTATTCTAGGTCAATCCGTTGTAGTCGAGTTTATGATCCCTACTCGTTTTTGCTTGAGCGCTGATATCCGCTATTCTAATAATTATGCAATGAGGAGTCGGGTTATCAGTGAGAACAAAGCTGAATATCGTTTACAAATGAAATGGACCTTTTCTATGAAAGGTGAACG
>CALFYV010000379.1 GCA_937952395.1 uncultured Bacteriovoracaceae bacterium
ATGGTATAGAGATAAAATCTCTTGATTACAGTTATAATGAAAATTACTCTACTGATATTAAACTATCAGATAATGAATGGTATGTTATGCCTAATGAGATATACAATTGCTACAAGCATAAAATGAAATTTGCTGATGCTTTCGAATTAGAAAAAGCTTTAGATAAATCCTCTGTTGATTATCTTTTTAGTTTTGAAATGCTTTGTAGCTTAGATAATGATAGTGAGAATTTGCAGACTATTTTTGAAGGCTCCTTTCGAGCTTTAAAAAAGCATGGCCAAGCAAGATTTTTCGTTGTTCATAAAATTGATAATAAAAATATCCAAGAAGCTCTTTTACATATGAAGAATAAGTATGGTGAGCATTTTGAGTTTGGTTTTGCCACTTCTGAGATTGAAGAAAAAGGAATAAAAATCCCTAATATGCGCTATATTTACTTTCAAAAAAAATAAAAGGCTCCGCATTTTTATGCAGAGCCTTGAACTAATTCAAACATTTAGCAAATCCAGAATTCTGGATGAATTAATGTTAGCACTTTTCGATAAAAATTCAAATTGGTTCAACTCTATTTTTTTGAAGCATCAAACTTGCTCATTTGTACTAATTGAAGCATGATATTTTTGAATTTATTTAAGGAGTTATCATGTCAAAAATTAAAGCTATTTATGCCCGTCAAATATTAGATTCCAGAGGTAACCCAACAGTAGAAGCCGATGTGCTTACGAGTAATGGCAATTTAGGTCGTGCGGCAGTTCCTTCGGGAGCTTCCACTGGTTCAAGAGAAGCTCTTGAGTTACGCGATAATGATAAGGCCTATTATCAAGGTAAGTCGGTGCGAAAGGCGGTTGAGAATATAACAAAAAAAATAACTCCCACCATAATAGGAATGGAAGTCGATAATCAAGCTGGGATTGATAAAAAAATGTTAGAACTTGATGGGAGTGAATATAAAAGTAATCTAGGGGCCAACGCCTTACTAGCTGTTTCCATGGCAGCAGCTAGGGCAGCCGCTCTTGATCATAAACTGCCTTTATACCGTTATCTTTTTGATTTTTTAAAAGTTCCCAATCCTAATAAGAAAATGAGCTTACCAACTCCTCTTATGAATATTATTAATGGGGGAGCTCACGCTTCTAATAATCTTGATATTCAAGAATTCATGATTGTTCCGCACATGAAAAAAAGTTTTGGTGAAAATTTGCGCGCAGGAGTTGAAGTTTTTCATTCGCTTAAAAAAGTATTGAGTGAAAAAAAATATTCAACCAATGTAGGTGATGAAGGAGGATTTGCTCCTTCGCTTAAATCTCATGAAGAGGCGATGGATTGTATTTTAAGTGCTATTGAAAAAGCTGGGTACAAAGCAGGTAAAGATATTTCTTTTGCCTTGGATTGCGCTTCCAGTGAGTTTTATAATAAAGAGAAAAACCTCTATACTATGCAAGGTAAGGATTATAATAGTGAAGAGCTTACGGAATATTATAAAAAAATGATTAATCAGTATCCTGTCTACTCAATCGAAGATGGATTAGATGAAAGTGATTTTAACGGCTGGATTCATTTAACCCAAAAATTAGGTAAAGAGTGTGTTTTAGTTGGAGATGATCTTTTTGTCACTAATGAGAAAATATTAAAGCGTGGAATTGATGAGAAGCAGGCCAATGCTATTCTTATCAAAGTTAATCAAATTGGAACGCTGACAGAAACATTTAATACAATGGACTTGGCTTACAAAAATAATTTCAAATGTATTATTTCTCACCGTTCTGGTGAAACAGCTGATGCTTTTATTGCGGATTTATCAGTGGCCACTGGTGCTGGTCATATCAAAACTGGTTCGGCCAGTCGTAGTGATCGCATTGAAAAATATAACCAACTGCTTCGAATTGAAGCTGAACTAGGAAGCCAAGCTATTTATGCGCCGGTGAAATAGTTTATCTTTTTATCAGTTTATAAAGTGAGCCATTTTTAAAATGAAAGTAATAATTAAGCTCACCCACCCAACAGTCTGGGCGGTTATAGTCGATAATATATTTTGTGCCATCTTCTAGAGCTTCTTTTTGCTTCTTTCCTTTTAGCTCTTGACCCACATAAGGCATTCCGACTGTATGGTAATGCTCGATAGTTCCAATAGAGCTCCAAGCTTTGTCAGCATTTTCTTTATTACCTGCTAGTTGGTACATTTCATGAGCTTTGGCCATCAGTGCTTTATCAATCATTTGATCTTTCGCATTTTTCCCTTGGCAGCCTTTGTCGTGAATGGCATAAAAATAGAGCGAGCCCAATAGAGAATAAGCTTCATTAGAATATTCTTCAACTTTAGCTGCTTCTTGAGCGTAGTGAGTAGCCTTAGCTTTATCGTTACTTTTTAATAAGCGAGCGAGGTATAGTGAAGATTTAGAAATTTCATTTTGCTCTTTGGTGAGCTTAATAGATTGCTCTAAGTAGCTTTGAGCTGATGAGAAATCCTTATTTACAAAATACATAAGCCCTAATGCTTTAGCTGAAGAGTAGTTAGGATTAGCTTTATGAATTTTAATCAGAGTTTCTTCATAAAATTTTTCTTTAGTACAGTCATTCTTCTGTGATTTTCTGAGAACTTTCAAACCTAAATTAACATCTTGAGTTTCGATGAATTTTGCATGAATTTTATTTTTTATCTCTTCACAGCTCATTTTAATATCAATTTTTAGCGCACTAATTCTGGCTTCAATTTGTGCCTTAAATTCTTCTATTTGATTAATATCTTGTGGGTTACTTTCTTGATAGGCTTCCATTTGCTCCATAGCTATTTCATAAGCATCAACAAATGTTTCTTTTTTGACATCTTTTTTTTGCGTATGGCGAACGTAGAAAATATCAAAATAATACATCGCCGTTTTGTGAGAAAAGTGAACCTGCTTATTTAGAATCTCATCAAATTCATGAACCAGTTTTGAAAAGAGCTCATCGATTTTTATATTATTAATAAAAAGAACATAGAGATAATAAGCATAACGATTCCACACATAATCTTTTTCTTCTTGTCCTCTAAAATCAACTCTTCTTTGGTAGTTTGCTTTTAGTTCATCGATACTTTTTATAATTTCTGAAACTTGTTTTTGTTGTTTAATTTTTTCAACAAAAAGACTCTCGCCTGTAATAAAAATATTTTTAAAGTTTTTTATTCTCTCTCTGGCTTGCTCCACTGGCTGGCCAGCTAAATTTCCGCAAGTTGCTTTAGCTTCTGCACAATCTATAAGAAAATAATAGAGTTTTAATCCTTCAGCTAAAATTTCTTGCTTTTGAGTATTGCTTTGAGCACTTGAGAGTTCCCCATTAATATCAGTGATTCGAACCAGTGAAGATTCAACATCGGAATGGCCTTGGGACCAAGCAAGAGAAGCTGCGAAACAAAGGCAGTAAATCATGGTGAATTTCATAAATTTTAACTCCAGGTTACAAATATAGCCGTTTTATATAACGAGATGCGTCTTTAAGCAAAGACAGCTGTATATTTTACAAATATTGTTTATACGCCAAGTCATTGAAAACCTGTTGTGTGGGCCGCTAGCTTGTCTTACACTTAGGTAAGGAACGGCAAAGTTCCCGCTCTCTTTACTCATTTAGCAAAAAGGAAGTTGCTTATGAATTCTAAACTTCTGGTGGGTTTCACCTTCTCTTCTTCGGTACTTTCTCAAAAAATTAATGGCTTTAGGTTAAGATATGATGCCAAATATTTTTCTCAGCCTAATTTGGTTATGTCTTTGTGTCGACCTTTTGTGATCGATAGTAATGATGAAAACGAACTCATTGGGGATTTGAGTGATGAATTAGAGTCCTTTTTATTTGGTCATGAAGCCAATTTATCTCTCTCTTTTACCGGCATCGATATTTTTGCTCACGGAAAAAATAAAATATTATATTTTAATCCGATTATGCCAGACCCCATTGAGCATTGTGCAGAATCGCTGGATGATATCACTCGTTCTTTTATTTATGACAAGGACCAGAAGTATCGTAATGATACGAATAAGCTTTTTTTACCCATAGCCAGTATTTTTGAAAATAATCAAATTGATACTGCAGTTAATACCGCCCGTTTTGAATTTGATTTTCCACTGGAGTTGCCTTTGGCTTCAGTTTCTCTTTTTAAAAAACGCGGAAGTCATTGGTATGAGAGGGAAGTACTGCATCCTTTTGTAGATGCCTCGAACCGTTTTTTACAAATGGGCGCAAGCTAATTATCATGAATATATGTCTTGGTTATTAGTTTTCTGTTTTTCACTGCCTCTGGTTTTTGGAAAATCTTATTTTCCTCCTTACGCAACGGTTTCCGAATCGAAATGGCAATTGGAGTGGAATAATGAGTATTTTCAAACTCAAAATACCTATGATGAAAAATAAAAAAATCAAAGCTTAGGTAGTCAAAATTCTTTTTACCGGTTGCAGAGTGAATTAGTTGCGCGATTTGGAGTAACAGAAGCGTTGCAAATTTCTCTTGGTTTTAGGGCCCGTCAAAACGCCGCAGATATTAACAGCGGGACATCTGTGCACTCACTAAGTAAAACCGGACCT
>CALFYV010000380.1 GCA_937952395.1 uncultured Bacteriovoracaceae bacterium
ATCATTCCTAGAGGAGTTCACTGGTGTCTCAAGATATTTTTGAATGGTTACTTATCATTGGTCGTTGGCTGCATATCACAGTTGCGGTGACGTGGATTGGAACCAGCATTTTCTTTATGTGGTTAGATCGCACTCTTGTTTTTAATTCTGAATCAAAACGTGAGGGTCATATCGGTGAATTATGGATGGTTCACGGTGGTGGTTTTTATCATGTCGAGAAACTTCAAATGGGACCAACCAAAGTTCCTGAACTCTTGCATTGGTTTAAGTGGGAATCTTACTGGACGTGGATGAGTGGGATGTTTCTTTTAGTTCTTATTTTTTATACAGGTAAGGGCACTTATCTTTTAGATGACGCCGTTTCTGATATCACCTTTACTCAAGGAATGTTAATCGCTCTCTTTAGCGTTTTTGGCTCTTGGTTTTTTTATGATTTTTTATGGGAGAGAAAAATTTCTGCTCAAAAACCGATCTTCGCTCATACCCTTACTCTTATTTGGTTTACCCTGATGACGTATTTTCTTTGTCACACTTTAAGCGGCCGGGCCGCTTACATTCATATTGGGGCCATGCTTGGGACTTGGATGACCGCCAATGTTTTTATGCGCATTATCCCTAGACAAATAAAAATGGTGGAGGCATCCAAGCGTGGCGAAGCTGTTAATCAAGAATGGGGAAAGAATGCTAAAAACCGCTCCACTCATAATACTTATTTCACTCTGCCGGTTATTTTTATTATGATCAGTAATCATTTTCCTTCAACCTATGGCCATGATCTTAATTGGATTTTATTAATTCTTATTAGTGCTGCCGGTGCTGCTATTCGTGAGTATTTTGTGGTGCGCTTACAAAATCCCAAGCGTGCTATCTCTTTTGCTCTGGTTGGAGTCGCGATTATTTTTTCAGTTATTGCTTTTAGTGGGAAAGAAGTTGTTCACGAATATGAAGCAGAAAAACTTGTAGAAGTTCCAGTAGTCAAAGAAGAGATCAAAGAAGAAGTCAAAAAAAATATCAGCACAGTAAAAGTGAATTTAAGTGGAGTTATTCATTTTGAAGGAGTCGCACCTAAGGGTAAAAAATTAAGCTTACCAACAGCATGCGCTAAACAACATCCAGGGCAAGCTTACTCTGATGAAGTGATTGTGAAAGATGGTAAATTACAGAATGTCTTAATCAGAATTACTAAAGGCTTTGAAGGTTTAGATTTTGGTAATATTCCTGAAAATGCAGTTGAATTAGATCAAAGAGGTTGTTTATATAAACCCAGAGTCCTTGCAGTAAGAGTCGGGCAACCCGTGACTTTTATCAATAGTGACCCTGTCTTTCATAATGTGAAATCTGTGGCCAAAATTAATGAGCGTTTCAATATCAATATGCCAACAAAAGATTCAAGAGAAACAAAAACTTTTGATAAATCCGAGATTTTCTTAAAAACCAAATGCAATATTCATCCATGGATGGGTGCGCATATCGCCGTTATTGATCACCCTTTCTTTGCTGTCAGTGATGAAAATGGTAATTATAAAATTGATAATTTAGTTGAAGGTAAATACACCATAGAAGCTTGGCATGAAGTCTTTGGCGTGCAGACCCAAGAAATAGAGTTAAGCTCTCAAGCAGATAATATTATTCATTTTACTTTTAGGAGTAAGAAATGATCAGCACACATATTCTAGACACCAGTAATGGCAAGCCCGCTCAAGACGTCGCGGTAAAATTGGAAATACGCAAAAATGATGAATGGGTGAAAGTTGATGAGAATAAGACAAATGCCGATGGTCGAATTGTTTTCAACTGTGAAAGTGTTGCAGGTGTTTATAGATTACTATTTGATATCGACCCGTATTTTACCAAAATGAAGCAAGAACATTTCTTTTTAAAAACTCCTGTTATTTTTCAGGTTAAAGATACAAAAAGAAAATATCATATCCCCTTGCTCTTAAACCCTTACGGATATAGTACCTACCGCGGAAGTTAATCCATGATAAAATATTATGATGATTTTCTTTCGCCATCATTGAAAAGTTATCTTTTAAATAAGGCCAAATCTTTTAAAGGTGTGGAAGGACTGACTCAGATTGGAAAGAGTGGTGGACTTGAAAATAAAGAGTCCTTAAATTTTCTTTGTAAAATTTATCAAGAAATAAAAAAAGATCTTAACCAAGTCTTGGAACAAAGAATTCTAGACAGAAAGTTCATCGATGAACGCACTAAGGCCAGTAGTCAATTTAACAAAAAACTTAATTATGATTTCCTCTCTGATGATTATCAAACAGTTTTAGGTCATAAAGATGGTAAGGGGCGAGTTGTTATAGGTCCCTTAAGAGAGGATTACTATCAAGCCCATGGCAAAGAAATTGCACCACTACCCACTTTTTTAAAAGATGCTCATGTGACGCTCTTTGGTCCTCCCGGAAATGAGAAAATGTGTATCAATGCCATGAATTCTTATCACCGAAAATTGGCCCAAGAACCAGAGATTGTGAAAGAGTTACTGGCCACTCATACAAGTCTACCTAAATGGGGAGCTGATGATGAAGACTCAAAAACTCCCTTGAGAGAAGACTTGATTGTGGCCGGTGAGAACCTAACTAAATGTTTTGAGGGAGAATTATCTTTTGAAGATAGACAATTAGAAAAAGAAAAACTTGCTCTTCCTATTAAACGTTTTCCAGGATTAGCTTTGCCTTGTACTTTTCTTTTTTATGAAGAAGAACCTCTACCATTGCACTTGTATGACTTTGTTTTACATCTTTATGCTAACTGGATGAGGGCAGAGGCTTTGGTTTTCTATGTACCCAAATTAGAAAATGAAGAAGAAGCAAGATATATCAAAAAAATGATTGAAGTGAGTGAGCGCAAAATTAAGGAGCTTAATCCTGAATACACTTTAGGCAGTGTGCGCTTGATGATAGTCTTAGAAAATCCCCGTGCTGTTTTTAGAACCAATGAAATCATCGATGAACTCTATCCCTATTTCGCAGGAGCCTCTCTTGGCTGGCATGATTACTTAGCTTCCACGGCCAGAGTTTTTAAAGAAGATGGCAATTACAGAATTCCAGTCAAAGCTGATCCTAATATAGTGATTAAATATATAAAAGCCTCTCATGAATTACTGGCCAATGTTGTAGGTAGGCGTGGTGGAGTTAAGGTCGGAGGAATGTATGGCATTCTTCCTATGGAGGCGGACCTTAAAAGTGATTCATTCCAAATAACTCTAAAAGGCTATATCAAAGATGTGATCACTCAGATGAAGCGTGACTTAACAGGATTTTGGGTTGCTCATCCTGATTTTGTTCGTTTGGGCCTTGCCCTAGTTGAAGCGTGGCGCTTTTATATGAAGGGAGATAAGAATAAACTGCACAGTTTGGTGAAGGCTTTGCTGGTTGAAAAATATCAAAAAGAGGTATTGGCGTTTATTGAGGCCAAAGATATTGCTTCTCTTGATTTTAAAAACCCTCTTTACGCTCGTTCACTTTTAGTTGCTGATATCAAAGAGTCTGATTATATCTCTAATAATCACCCTGATGAAATCCGTTATAATGTTTTTCAATCCCTTCAGTATCTGGCTGACTGGTTAAGTGGCAATGGTTGTGTTGCTCTTCCGGCCCAGATTGAAAATATACCCATAAGGGTAATGGATGATTTAGCAACAGCCGAGAGATCACGTTGGGAAGTCTGGCATGAGCTTTATCATAAGCGCTTTTCTATAGATGATTTTTTACGTATTTGCTATGAAGAGTATCATTTTATTCGCAAAAATCTATCTCATGAAAAAAAACAAGTTCAGGTAAAATTTAATGAGCAAAATGAAAAATGGTATCCGGTAGCACTCAAGCTTATGATTAAGCTTATGAGTGATAAAACACCAGTTGAATTTGCTACGGAGTTATTATTACCATTCACGATTAGTTCTATAAGGGAAGTTAGTGACCCGTGGAATGAAATAGTTAAAATCGATAATCAGAAATTTCGCCTAGAACCCTATATTGAACGTTTTCATTATTATTTTGAGTTTTGTGGTTCTCGAAAATTTGCTTCACAAATGGCCACCAATAGTATTTTAGATTTGGATTCTGTAAAAAAATCAATTATGAATTTCTCTTTCGAAGATATTCTTGAAGCAGCTAGTTTTCATGGGGATATTGGAGAAAATAAAAAAATTTTGGATAAGATGGCTGCTAGTGAGCAGGCGCATGTTTTAAATCAAGATGAGAAAACAAAAGATGAACTGAGAGAGTGGGGAGAAAAATATAAGACCAAATTTAAAATGAAATTTCTTATTTCTGCCAAAGATAAAAAAGCCGATGAACTTTTAAGTGCTTTGAAAAATCGTTATGAAAATAGTTTAGAAGTTGAAATTCAGAACGCCAAAGAAGCTCTTTGGCAAATAACTCAGAAAAGAATCTTTTCTCATCCTTTAGATAATAAAAAAGAACAAATTGAGAAAATTTGTCATAAGTATGAAGTCAGATCGTTAAGCCTTGCGCTCACTCAAGAGTCTAGACATCAAAGTTTAATTTTAGGAAGAGAGTCTATTTTCCAAGTCGCTTCATTAAGCAAAACTATTGCGACAGCTTTTGCCATTGAATATTTTAGAGCAAAAGCGATTTCTCTAGAAACTTCTGTGAATGAGCTTTTATCTCAAACTTCCTCTGCTTTTAGAATTAAACATCCTCAGTGGGGAGATAAAGTTCAGTTGACTCACTTAATGAGTCATAATGCACTTAATTTGCATTATGTGAATGGTGTGCCTCAAGAACAAAAGATGCCAGATATTTCAGAGTTTCTTATGGGCAATGAAAAATACGGTTATAGGCCCATTGAGGTGATTCATGAACCCGGTACGAAGTTTAGCTACTCAGGAGCAGGCTTTTTAGTCTTAGAGCACTTGATTGAAGCTTTAGAGAATAAAAAAATAACAGAGCTAACAAAAGATTTCTTGCAAGAATTAGGCATGAAAGATTTTACTTTTGATCATGAAAAAAATCCTGCACTTAAGTTCCCGGCTTTTGCTGCCGGCGCTCTTAGCACAAGTTATGATATTAATATTTTCTTAAATCACTTATATCATGCTTTCAATAATCTTAATGGAAGTGGCCCAATCTCTCATGATACAGCGGTTAAGATGCTTCACGGAAGTGATAAGGGTTGCCAAGAATTTATGAAATCTGATATGGGCCTTGGTGTTTTTATTGCAAGAGCAGGAGATAATAAAATTGCCCTTCACCAAGGGGCCAACGATGGTTACCGCGCACTCTATTTATATTGTTTTGATGGCCCTAATAAAGATCAAGGTTTTACCATACTGGCCAAGGGGGATCTTAACGCGGTTTTTTGTATCAGTGAAATCGCTCAAGAACTACTAAAGTTCTTTCATTTTTCTGGTATCGATTTTTCAAAATCTTCAAATAAATTTTCAGATAAAAATTTACCTCAAGAGCAAGTAGTGAACCTGGGTTATAAAGAGTTAATCTTTAAGGCCTTTGCTCCAACTAGGCCCAATGAAATAGTAAAAAAGGGTGCTCTTAATCCTTTGAGTAAAATTAATATGGCCGTTGGGGCAGAGGTTGTGAATGTTAGCAATGAGCGTTTTGCACGAGTTGAAAATATGCTAAGTCCATATTTTCCCATTTTTGACCCTGAACTCTTTGAAAAACAAGGCAAGACCATGGATAGTTGGGAGAGTGTCAGGCATAATCCTTTGCCCTTTGATGAAGCTCATATTAAATTAAAGAAACCAGGTCATTTAAGTTATGTTTCTTTTTGCACCAAATATCACTTAGGCAATCAAGCTCCCGCCGTTAAACTTTTAGGACTTTCCAAGAAAGAGAATATTTGGAAAGAAATCGTTCCCGAAACAAAAATTGATGGTCATGCTATTAAGTACGTCGAAGTTAAAGATAAGAAAACTATCTACTCTGAAATAAAATTACAGATGATTCCTGATGGCGGTTTTTCTCGTCTTGGACTTTTTGCAGATTTAAAAGACATACCCGAGAGTAAGAAGTATCAAGATGAAATAGCAAAACCTATTAAGCCATTAAGTATAGCGTATATTCCTGATGCAAAAACAATCGATCAAAACTTCAAGAGACTAAAAAAGAATGAACTTTTTGATGTGGCCTCTTCAGCTTATGGTGGGCAAATTGAAAGTGTTACTAACGAACATTATGGACCTGCAACTCAAGTCATTTCACCTTATCCTCCGATTCACATGTTTGATGGTTTTGAATCGGCCAGAAGTCGCACACCAGGGCATTTTGAAGAGATCATCATTAAGTTAGGAAGAAAGAGTAAAATAGAAAGCATCGTGGCAGACTTTACTTATTTTGTGAATAATAACCCAATGGCTTTAGAGATTTACGGTTTTGATAATGAGTGGATAAGTATTACCGGAAAGAAAAATGTGAAGGCTTTTGCTGGCAATAAAAGAGAATTTAAAATAAATGATAATAGCGCATTTTCAAAAATAAAAATAATCGTTTACCCAGACGGTGGGATAAATCGTATTCATGTTTACACCAGAAATAAATAAGCAAGATGATCAAATAGTTGAAACAGCGGTGAAGCTTTCTCTAGTTGAAGTTATTCTGGGCTCGTTATTACATTCTTTCTTTATTCCTTTGGCTGGTCATTTTCTTTCACTCAATCAAGGCTACTTCCTCTGCCGCGCTCTCACGCCCCAAATGAGGAGAGGGGAAGCTTTCAAAAGTATTACTGAAATTTCTTTTGTTACTGCTTGTATGAAAGCCTTGGCCCCCACAAATAAAAAATTAGGTCCTATGATCAGCATTTCTGCCCAAGGGATCCTTTTTGGTCTTGGTACTTTGTTGTTTGGTGCTAATTTAACGGGGCAGATCTTCGGTATGATCCTTTTAAGTCTTTGGGCTTTTATTCAACCTTTTATCACTTATTTTTTAATTTTTGGAACGGATTTGGTGGGAGCTTTCTTTTATTACTCCAATTTACTTAAAGAAACATGGGAACTAGATATGAATACCATTTATCTTTTTGCCATCTCAATAATTTTTTTAAAATTTTTTGTCGCAATCATGATTACTCTTTTAAATCACTATCATTATCTAAAAAAATGGAACAAAGCTTTGGATTCATTCAAAATAAAAGATTCTAAACCTAAAGTTTTGAGAACATTATGGAGCGGCCTACTTTACGATTTAACCCGTCCTTTATTTTTAGTTTCACTTATTTTTATGGCGAGTTTTTTTTATTTTAACAAAACAGACAATGCTTTTATTTTATGGAAAATTTCACGTTCTCTGGCCATTGCTTTTTTACTTTTCTTTCTCGCTCGAAGTCCATTTTTCCATCGTTTCATAAATAAAATGGCCAGTAAGAGTCGCTTTATTAATAGGATTCAAAACCTCTCAAGAATGGCTTATTCTAAATTACAGAATTTAAATTAAATTTAACCTACCTTTCTATTTTTAGTCAGCAAGCTTTCAGCTTTCTTACTAATCACATAAGGAGATACGACAGGTGAATCAGCAAGGATAATATCATAATCAAATGAAAGTACCGGCTTCAAGGACCTTCTCCCACTTTTGGTTTTTTCAAGTTTAATAAAACCTAGAGATTCAAGATAACGGCAGTCATTTAATACATGGTTTGCTTCCCGTTCAATCATATTGGCCAGTTGATAAACTGATTCTGGTTTAAATTGGGAAATAATTCTTAAGATTTGAATTTTATTAGTTGTTAGAGAGTTATGAAATGATTTAACTGAATCAAACGTCATAAAATATTTTTTCCTCTTAGAAGACTCTCTATTCTCAATAATTTCTTGGTCAATCTCTTTAAAAAAATTATCTAGATTTTTAAAATTGATATCTAAAGTTACTAATTTCATAGGCATTTTTCCTTACATTTAGTCAGACATATGCATTTACAATATATATACTATAAATGTATATGTCAACTCTATTTAACCTCTGTTTGATATGCAAAGATTGAATTTGAAGCCAGCAGCTTACGTCATTGTTTTTATTATTTGTTCTAAGAGTATTGAGATAATTTTTCCACCAAAAGAGATCAATAA
>CALFYV010000381.1 GCA_937952395.1 uncultured Bacteriovoracaceae bacterium
TACCAAGAAATTATGTCCATTGTTTCACTGACCCTGCCTTAGGCAAAGAGGCACAAACTCATTTTGAACTCTTAGAAGAATATGATGATTATGTTGTCGCCATGGCCTTCCCACAAACGGGACGCCAGCATCAGATCCGCGCTCATGCTGCCTATCACGGCTATCCTTTGCTGGGTGATAAAATGTATAACGGAGATCCAACCGTTTTCATGCGATTTAAAGATGAAGTCGCAACAAGCGAAGATCATCAAAAAATGCAAATCCCGAGGCATGCTTTACACGCAGTGGGATTAAGCTTAAAGAATCATTCCACCTATAAAGAACCCTTTAGAGCAGCTATTCCTAATGATTTGGCTGATTGGTTAGAGCAGAAGCTTTATCTCAATATTGAAGAACTTGAAGCCAAGATCCAGGCAAAAATTAATGCCTTCTTCTTCCATTAGTTTTTTTTCTTGAATTGAAATCGTTTGCAGGTATCTTGATCTCCCATTTCATTTTATTGAAATCAGGTGGAGGTATTTTGGCTGGCTTAATAATCTCATCAATGCTTTTGACTGAAAGAGATTCAAAACCTTCGGAGGAATAAAACCTGCCTCCAATTCCTTCCTCACAAGTTTTTGTGACCTGCAAGGATGAAGGTGGCAAACAAAAATGAATATGTGTTTTATGACTCTCATCTCCCTTTAGCTCTTTGATATTATAGGCCCTAGAATCTGCATGAGAAAGCCATCGATAACTCACAACTTTACCTGTCTTTTTACTAAGGTAACTACAATTTGGATTCATATGAATTTTCACCGCGCCAGCTTTATTTAACAAACTTAAAAATTCGAAGGTTTTATCTTTGTCATGATTTTTTGAACAAAAGCTAGTTGCCACTCTTTTATCGTCAGTAACTTCTTCAGTTGAAAATGAACCTACATCAAAACATGTTCCATCTTTGTGGGATATATGCACACCCCAGTCTTCTGAGTGAAAAGCATGACCTAACCAAACTTCACAGGATTTAATATTGCTCTTAATTTTTGAAGTAAACATTTTTGAAATCTGATAAAAAGTACAAGCTGATGCTGGATGAGCAAAATGATCAGAGTAATAATCATTATTATTTTCTCTGGTTTTATAATGACAAATCTTATAGGGCCCTTTTCCAGTTTCAGTATCTATAGACATACGAACTAAACCTTTTGCATAATGAGCATTATCCCAACGCTCATTTAAAACACTTTGCTCATCGTGCGATAATTGATTCCAAAGTTTTTTACCTTCTGTAGTTTCCTTGTAAAAAATTTCTAAAAATGACCGATTTCGCTCAGGTTGAAACTGATGAAAATAAGCTAAATCATCTTGCTTAAATTCAGGGTTTTCTTCTTTAATTAGTCTATAGATTTGGTAAAGTGAGTTGGTATGTGCTGGTAAACTTGGATTGAGTAACTCAATGTTTTTACAAGCTATATTATCAAAGTTTAAAACCTTATCTTTTTGCGCATCAACAATAAATTTATATCTTAAAAAACAATTCTCTTTATCATCACAACACTCGTCATAAATATAACTGCCATCATCTTTCATCATTGGTGTTAAAACTTTGCCTTTAAATTCTTCATAAGAAGCAGAAAAAAGAGGTGAATCTTCGTTAAGTATAAAAGAGTATTCTCCTAAGGGACTTAGTGAATTAGATAAAATAACCCCTTCATCTCCAATTTTTGCTGGTAAATAAGCATCGCTCATTCGATTGTAAATCCCAAAATATTGTTTGCCATTTTTACTTACTTCCGCTTTATCCAAGTGCTCAATCAGAGACATGGGGGCAATTTTTCTAACCTTAACTGCCACATAGCGGTTTTTGAAAACTTTGCTTTTTTGAATGTCACTAAACTTTGAAGCTGTTTCAGCATCAACTTCTACAATCGATAAACGGGGTAACAAAGCAGCTGCCTTATATTTAGGCATAACTTCCTGCCATAAATTTTCATAAACTCGCTGAGGGATTTTAGAATAAGTAGCTTCGCTAATAAGAAGAGGTGAAACTGAATTGCTCTTTTCCACGCATTGAAACGCCCCATTAGCAAAGGCTATATTTAAACAAAGATATAAGCTCACGAGAACTTTTCTCATGAGTTATTTATCGGTAAAACCGAGTAAAAACCTTAGGTAATATTGCGATGTAAGTAGTCGATTATTTTGAAAAAACTTCACGTTTCAAGTAATTATAGACACCCTTGGGGCCAATATTAGAATCACCTTTTAAAACAGTTTTTGGCTTATATTGAAGACGACTTAAAACCTTTTGAATATTACTGACTCCAACGGTGTTGGGCATATGCTGAAATAGCGATTCATCATTAAAAGAATCACCGAAATAAATCACATCATCGAGTCCAATATTTGGGCGGTACTTGAGTAAAAATAGCTCTATCGCTTTATACTTACTGTGATTGCCTACCCAAAAATTAATATGCACGTCTGATTGGGTATAAGGAATTTTCTCCTCATCAAAAAAGGCCCTGATTTCATTGATCATATTTTCATCTTGATCAACAAACTCAACGGCCCGATCCGTTTTTCTTCCAAATGAATCAGCTGAAAGTGGGCACTGAGGAAACTTGTGTAAAAGCTTAATGGTAATCTCATCTAAAGTTAAAAGCTCATCATCATTCAGCAGTACTTCTTCTTGAATATTACCCTTTTGATCCCTTAAAAGAATAACTCCCCCACCTTCCATGATAGCAACTTCCATCGGGAAATGAGTTAAAAGAAAATGCCCCCAAGAAATAGATCGACCAGAGACAATAACAAATTCACTCTTATTTGAACTGACAAGATCAAGAATATCGTAGATTTTGGGACCCAACATTCTATCAAATGTTAAGGTCCCATCAAAATCACTAAAAACAATTTTCATTCTACAAATACTAATTGATAGGCAGGGAAATACCAAGAGAAACAGCATTGAAACTATTTCTAAAATTTATCTGAGTTTCAAAGTTAACTAATAACTTATCATAACCATTTACCGGTAGTTTCGCAGTGGCGCCAAAAGCAAGTGTATTAATAGTTTGATATTTATTGCTGTCTGAATTGAGGCCAATTTGTAACGGTAGAGAAACGAAAGGGAAAACCTCTTCTCCATAAACATTTAAGCCTTTAGAAATAACTGGAGCGAAACCAATGCGGTGAACATTTTGCTCAAACTCTGTTGAGTATGAATAAAGTCCTTTTACAGAAATACGAGGTTGATTACCGTAATCAGGGAAAATCTGATAATCAAGTCCAGTAAAGATACGGTTTTCACGCTCCCCACTATTGACTCCAAGTCCAGCATCAAAATTTATATTGCTACTGAAGCGTCTGAAGTAGCGAACTCCCACACCTGTTCCCGTTCCATTAGAAGCTGCGTAATCAATTTCAGTGTTAATCACTTGGCTTTGCAAAGTAAAAGGATGCGCTGAAACCCCAATATCATAGGCCATAGCTGAACCTATTATCATTGCGAATAAAACCACTAATAAAGTTACACTTTTCATGTCTACCCCCTTGGCGACTTAAAAAATTAGTCGAGATAGCCCTATTTAAGCTCATTTTTTATGCGATTGTCCAGAAATAATGCAGGGCAGACAAAATGACCATTTATTTTGAATCGATTATGATAAATTTTCCGGTATTAATTTCAAGGACAATATTACCAAAATGAGTACCCGGTTTTTGAAACTTAAAAGCATCATCATAGCCCGAATTGATCCGCTTAATAAAATCATCACTTAGACCATTTATTTTTCCATAAAGAAAAATTTCTTCTAAAACAACCCCGTCAACATAATCAATCAGTAGTAAGTTTTCTGTCTCAGAATATCCATGAACTTTAGTTACGTGCCTGCCGCCTTTTTCTAATTCTTTCAAGTTTTTTATTTCTTCTACAATATCTGGCGATAAAGTTCCTACCCGAGCTCCGGAATTATATTCTTTTATAGAAAAAACATTTCCAGATGAATCATCAACAACTTTATAAACATTGCCATCAAATCCTCCCCCTAGAAATTCTTCGATCGTAAAATTTCTCTCTTTTATTTTTAATTGAGATCCAACTCTTCTAGGGCGCAATCCATCATTACTATGTGGATCTTTCATAACTTTACGTCTTAATTCTCTTAAGATACTTACCTCTTCTTCATTCAAGTTCATTTGAAATTTGGGATACAGAAATGTCAGCTCAGCCTGCTTAAGACAATCAACTAGGTTCTTCGCTTGAATGCTGGGCAAATAGAAGATAACAATGGCCAAAAAGAATCCTTTTATCATAAACCCTATATCGGGTTAAATGCTTGAAAATAAAAGCTTTACTTGACTAAGGTGCTCTAGATTCTCATTGACTTAAAGTAAGCAACTATTTATAAACAAGTTACTTGATACCTATGGTGGCTGTAGTTCAGTTGGTAGAGCACTAGATTGTGATTCTAGGTGTCGCGGGTTCGAGCCCCGTCAGCCACCCCATTTTTAAATCGGCCAATTTGAAAATTGGCTTTTTTTATTTTTACCAACCAAATTTTTTAAAACAATTCTAAACACTTGATTCTACAGTCGATCACGTTCACTCAAAATTTTTCTGTTCCGGCCATATTTCTCGAAATTTCTGCAAATTTCCCGAGTTTGGTGAAGCTTGGCTACATCTTTGGCTACACACATTTCTTGAACTTTCAAAATACTTTCAGGAATTCGGCTAGAATCGAACCTACCTTAATACTCCAACAACTCATCAACGGAAGTCGCTGTTTGCAGTTTTGAGTGCTCCACATAGACTGGACACTGTGGTGCCATTTTTGAGTCTTTTGTCTTAATTGGTCCGATTTTTTGAGCAGTACCATCAAAAATAACTTCATACTTATTGGTATTCTGATAGGGACGAATATCTTTAACTTTTGCAATGTAGGTTATCGAGCTGATAGGTGATCTTTGGTAAGCTGCAATATACTTAATTTTATCTTTCATAGCAGCACCTATTCTTATGGCGTGCCACTTATTCTGGCCAATGAAGACTTCATTAAAGCCCTCCTCTCTCGCTGGAACGACAATTGTATCGCACTTGGCTCTTCTTGCTCTTCTTTTAGCGCTATCCTCTGCCGAATATGATTTTATATTCTTATTCTTTGGTATTTCATCTTCGTTTTCATCATAAATGGTGTCGTAGAGGTGTATGAGTTCTTTATTGGAATTTATAAATGTTTTTAATTCAATGACTGAAATATCAGCATTAATTTTTTCAATGACATTATGTAGCTCAGGTCTAGCCTCATCAATTACGACTATTGCTTTAAATTTCTTAAATACTGCAACATCTAAAAAATTATCGATATTTCTGTGTTGAGAGTTTGAGCACGCATTTTCTAATTTTTTTAAATACGTGCTATTCTTAGAAATCTCTTCCATCAAAAAGTTTCTAATAACTTGTTTCCCATCATCAAAACTTGTCGCGAATTTTAACAACTGAATACCAATATGCTTGAAAGGGTCATGAGAAACAATTTCATTTTCAATCACATACAAACTGGGGTTCATAGGATCAGCTAAATCTAATACATACCCATCAGGAATAGTTGTTATATCACCACCACGCACTTTTTTCTTAATATCTAAGTATATAGACTCACTGCCAAATATTTGCTCAGATAGTTCAACAACAACCTTTTCAAAATCTGATTCTTTTTCAAATTCAAAAGGCAGGAAGGTTTCATTTTGTGATTTATTATAGATATTCGCCATATTAAGCTATCGTACTGTAACCAAAGCCCCTTGGAACAATATCATTTTCTTTCATAAAATTAACCTCAGTTCTAATTCTATTTTCTGAATATTTTTTCTTAGAAGGAGCCCAGTTATTCCTTACCTCATTAATGATTTTTCTCATCGTTACTGATTCACCTTTTAAAAGCAAATCGTTCCAAGCAGCATATATAGTTGCAATTAATTCCATTTTATCTGTGTTAAATGGCTTGAACCATTCAACCCATCTTTCAATGATACTTTGCTTCTCTTTCTCAAGGTCAGAAATAAATTCTTTAGATTTCAGGTTTTGAGTTGTTTTATATTTAATATATCTATTCCCATCTACTTTTTTTATCTCAGATTCAATTCCAAATTCATGAGAAAGTGTTTTTTCAATTTTTTTCAAGTCTTTCTCATTATATGGTCCAGCTGCTTTTCTTTGCCAGTCTATTCCCAAATCTAGTTCTGATAAATGCTGTGTTAAATATAATACCTTCGCATACTTAACTCGACCGAAATTCTTATCATTTTTTAAAGTAGAGATAATATAACCTGATAGCTTTTTACTTTTTTCAAAGTCTAAAACTTTGGCTTTATGAGTATCAAATAGCTCCGTCTGACTTATAATTGCTCTATAATCTTCATCATAACTTAAGTCCATGTGACGCATACATTCGCCATAGCTATCCTGCAACTCTCTAATTGCCGTTTCTTTCACTTGCTTAGGATATTTAACTAGTATTGATTTAAACAAAATATTAATTGCGTCTGACTCAGAAAAACTTAAACTCTTTAATAGTTCAACCTCATATACAAAAACTCTCTTCTCATCAGATTCAAACATGGGTAAACCAAGTTGATTCTGTAAACTTGCATTAATATTATAAGAACCAGCTAGACAATTAACTAGTGAATTATAAGAAAATGACCTTATTAGTGGTAACTCTTTTTCAGTTAAGTCCGTATTGAAATTATATGCATGTTCAACAATACAATTCGACTCTATTGAAGCCAGTACTTTTCGAATACCATTTCTCTTAACGTTTGGAACGATAATTTTTTTACTATTATAATGATTTTCAAGTCTTTCATCTACTCTATCTATTGATGCTCCAAAAGAGATATTTAACTTTCCTGCAAATTGCTCAAAATCACTTGTTGTTCTTCCATTTGACTTAACAACTTTATACTTGTACTGACCTGATTTACCTACTTTATAATCTCCACTATTAGACCTGCTACCCAAATTTAGCCTTCCTTGGCTCCATGAATCTATAACTGTTCTGTTCGCAAACCATGAATTAAATAAAGAACACTCTTCAACATTTTGAAAAAATGGCAATATTGTGTTTTGATCATACATCAAATCACTTTTATCTATTTTATAAGTAATAAATTCTTTTGGAACTAAATCTTCAATAATAGGAATCTGCAAATACAAGCTTCCATAGTCTTTCTTTGTTTTATTTCGGCCAAATACGATTCCAAATCTTGTGCCTTTATCCACGCCATCAAAAATAGAACCACAATTTTGGAATGGGATGTATCCATCAAACTCATGAAATAATTTATCCCTTATGGGAGCACTTTCTCCAACAAAGAAACGGTCCGGCATTACTACAACATAAGTTCCCTTAGATTGCTCAATAATTTTCTGTATTATAAAGAAAAAATATAAAGCGGTATTCTTTTTTCCTGAAAAATAATCACTGTGCTCAGCAGAAACTTTTTCACAAAGTTCTTTCGTGTTATCAATTCTTTTCTGCTCTAACTCAATTAATTTAGTATTATTTTTTTCCCAAAGATCAAAATCTTTTCTCAACTCCTTGGCCTCTATTGAATTGCTTGATTTTTTAGGAAGTTTATTACCCGTTAGCTTTCTATATAACATTGAAACATCAAAATCTAACGATTCCCATGGCGGATTCGTCACAATTGAAAAGATGTCTTTTCTATCAATCTCCAAAAAATTTGATCGACTGTTGCAAAAAGCCTCTAATGTGTCTTCTTCTTTTACCAATCTTGGCATTGATAAGCCTAAGCCAACCTCAGCACCAAACAAGCCCAAAGATATTTTACATATAAATACTGAATTTGGGTCTTTATCAATTCCCACAAGCCTAGATATCAATTTTCTTCTAAGGCTATTTTTTCCTAAAAACCCTTTTTTATCTTTAAAGAATAGATGACTATATGGAACCAAAGCTCGAAGAAGTTGTCCCGATCCGCAGGCGATATCAACAATAACCTTGCTTACATTTTCTTCAAAATGAATTTTCTTATTCTCATTTATTCCTTTCAAATATGCTGCAATTTTTCGTCCTATTATATACGGAGTGTAATAAGCTCCTTCTGAGTTTTTGTTAACAATTTCTTGATATATGCCACCAAGATGATCTATAAAAATATCTGAGTAATCAAAATTTTGATATTCATTGATAACCTTAATCATTCTACTGACAAATTTTTCATCTCGAAGTTTTAAGTCTATTGCTTCTTGTTCTTCTTTGGATAAAAGACTTTGTTTATTTCCATTAAACCACTTTCCAGACACGAAGCTTGATAAGCTATTTTTTAAATTTTCTGCGCTGTAGTTATCTGCATCTTTTAATGAATAGTTTCTATACTCACTACTCAATATCGGTAGCACTCCTACATCCTCTAAATATCTGATTGAAACATATGTTAGAAAAGTAACAATGGAAGCATAAGCTTTTGATCTGTCACTTCTTTCTGAAGATGTCAAAACTTTTTCCAGTTGAGAGAATAGACTGTTTCTAGCTTGAATTTCTCTAATTTTCTTAGTTTTCTCAAAAAGATCATTGCGAAGCTCACTATCCATAAGCAAGGCTTTTAAAAGAAGAAAATGATTAATACTTCCTGAATCTAAGATGTCAAATAAATCAAATTCAATATACTGATCAGAACTGGAAAAATGGTATAACCTATAAACTCTTCCTGTAGTTAAAACGCCCCACTTATTTTTTGAACCATCTCCAAGATATCGGAATAATTCTTCAACAGCGGTTTCCTTTCTATTAAGCGCTTTATTTTTTATTGAACCAGTTATTGTTTCAACATCTAAATCATCTGGGTAATTTTTTACTTCAACAACTACATCCTGATAAAAAATATCACCTTGACTATTTTTAGGTAGATGTGACAAAACTCCAGATAATAGATTCTTTGCAATTTTATGCCTTAATCTTTCTTCACTAATTTTTGTATTGATAATAAATTTTTTTAATTCAATTGCTTCTTGAAAAGTATTTTCAAATTTCTCATTTCTATATGAGTCAATCAGTGAGGTAACTTCTTTACGAGAAAAAAGTCCTCCAAAAATGATAAATGGATCATGTGTTTTATCGTTGATTATTGGACTAGCTTGCACGTGACTCCTTCTCTCTAACTCGCCCTTTAACAGACGCTTTATCTACTTCAACTATATTTTTGGCCCTAAAAGTATCGAACAAAAGCTCCCTGCTTTTCGAAAACTTTACTTGCAAGCCTGCCGAAATTGTTTTGTAGTCACATTGATTTTTTATTTCTTGATAAGTGAAAAAGAATCTTTCACCTTTTGAACACTCAATTTCCCCATAACCTTTACGGTCATTAAACCAAAGAATCCTTCCCTGCATAAAATATCCATCCTAGATAAAAAGCGGCTTACTATAATTTTAATTGAACTTATTGAAAAAATAGTCAGGGAAAATGCTTCCTAACAGCTCGTAATAATTCATAAAATAGGTTGTAAAAAGGATTTAAATAGTATTTTGTCTCTCCAAAAATTAGACTGATTTAATATATTATCTGAGAACTTTGCTGGTTAGTAGGAACTTTGCTGGTTAGTAGCGAGCCATGTAAACCGACTACGTCGGGTTTACGCTCTAAAGCTAAATGCTCACTTCGTTCGCATTTAGAATAGGGCCATTGCCAGCTTAAAAAGCCGATAAATCATGACAGCTATTTGAAGTATTTGGAAAATGGATTTGAGCTTTTTTTTCATAAGCACCTCCCTCACCCTGACAAGGGAATGGGGAGTTGGTTTTGAAAAAAATTTAAATCTTAATCACGAAATACATTATTTAAGATCTCAAGAGCGTCATCTTTTGAAATGGTATCTCCAACAACTTGTTTCATTTCTTTGGAAGAAATTTCACTAATGGCCTGATACATTTTTTCAAAATCTAACTTTGGTTGTCCTGAAATTTTGAATTTTTTATCTTCAAGTACTGGAGTTAAACGAAGCACATCTTTTAAATGTTTTTTCACTTTTTTTGCTTCTTCTCCACGCTCTTCCAGTTCTCTAAAGGCACGAGACTTTAAACAAATATTCGCATATGGGTTAATAATCGAATAACCATTGTCACTTTTTGTTGAATTATTTTTTATCAAATTAAAATATTCTTCATCTAATAAAATGGCGGATAATTGGGCTTCATCATCATTTTGAACTGGAATAATGTATTGCCCTTCTTTGAGTTTGATATCACTATCAACCTTGGCAAAGATTTCAATTATTTCAGGGAATGCCTTATCACGAGGCCTTGAAAAGCGATAATATCTTGGTGAATCATCAGTTCTCTCTTTTGATTCATATTTTCCTAAGGCCACATATTCGCTAATCTTTTTATTGAGTTCGTTTGAATCATTTGTGAATAATACCATATCGATATCTTTGGTAGCTCTAAACTCTAATCCTTCGTCTTCTAAATAAGCTGCTGCTGCACCACCACCAATGATGACATAATTATCTTCAAACTCTTTGAAGAAATCTGAAAAGTGCTGTAATCCTCTTGGAAGTGCCATATTTTACCTAAACCTTTAAGCCTATTTTATTAAGCATTTGTTCTAAAGAAATCAATATTCTTTCGTCAGTTTCTCCCCGTAAAAGAAAATATAATTCAATTGGGTTGAGATACTTTTTATCAATTGCAAATAACTCAGGAGGCTCTTTTAGTATATCAAATATAAATTCTTTCTCATGAGTATGCCCTAATGATTGTTTGAGATTATCTAATTTCTTAAACTCTTTTGTTGTGATTCCAATATGCTTAACTTTAGGTTCTACTAAATCAGAATAATGGGCCAAGGCTGACTCACCAGAGATAATAAAGGAACGATTATCCTTGCTATGACCTTTTACCTTTTTAAAAAATCTTTTCACATGCATCTCTTTTAACAGATCCCAAACCTCTAGCTTATCTTGAAACATGACTAGACGATTTGGGCCACTTCCTTTTGCTTCCATAAAACCACAATCAATTAAATGATTCACAACTTGAGAAAGCTTGGCCTTAGAACAAGTATAATTATTCTTTGCAAGAATATGCTCAATCTGATTTAAATTAAACTCTTCTCGTTCAATAAATCCTGTTAAGTACCCAGCGACAAGCTTTAGCTCTAAAGGGGCGATTTCACTATCTAATTGCTCATTTTTGTTCATCTCGGGTGCTTTATAATCAAAAAGCTTTAGGCCCAACATAGGTGCAAAGATGGATTTATCCTTATAAACAAATGGGACATTATTTTTTACAAATAAAGAGCGAAATTTGGTATTCACATCATCAGCAACAAACAAAGTTATTCCTCTCATTCTTTTCTCTACTTGGGCCACAATATTTACAATCTGCTCAAAGGGCAGATCCTTTTTGGGCCTAACTAGATAGAGCTGGGTTTCTCCTCTTACTCTTAAAGTGAAAATATCTACTGCTTTTACTATCCATACAGGAAGATTCTCCCCACTCAAATGTTGAATAGTGCTGCCTGCTCCAAGAATTTCATAAATAAGCTCTGTTGCCATCATTTATTAATAATATCATATATTTATATATTTACAAAGGCATATTCATTTTTTTATAAATATACAGTTGTAAAATTGTATATACTTGAAATTATTGCACAAATCTATTTTTGCCCTATATGTAATTTCAATGAGTTATGGGTTTATGGATGTTTTGCGGATGTTTTAGAGCATCCCCTACAGATTTTACCAAAATTATCAATAAGTGATATTTTATAAAGGTTATGAAACAAAATGATGCCAAATTTGTGGCCAGCACAATTGCTGGCTTTTTAATTAGAACTACTTTCTTGTTCAATGGAACGACTAAAAATAAATTATTTTTCCGCAAGAAATCTCTACAAAAATATCTTAAAGAAGTTTACTTAGAAAACTTCGCAGACACACTTGTTGAGAACACCCTCGCTGAGGCCAAGTCAAAGCTTAAGCCAGGAAACTATATACGCCTGAATCATGAAATAAATTTTCCTCAACTAATCAAAGATCTTATGACGTTTGAAGAGAACTATTTGGGTAATACCAAAAAATATTCTTTATTTGTTAAAGAGACCATTAATTCACATATTTCTGAAATAAATAAAAACACCAAAGAGTTACAACTTCAAACTTATAAAGACTTCTTTGATAGTGTGGAAGGTAATCCTCTTACTCTGGCCCAAAGAGAGGCCAGTATTTCAGATGAGTGCAATACTTTAGTTCTTGCTGGAGCTGGCTCAGGAAAAACGAGTGTCATGGTGGCCAGAATTGGCTACCTCATTAAAGCAGGGCTTGTAACTCCAGATGAAGTTTTAGTCCTGGCCTTTAATACTGATGCCGCTCAAGAATTAAAAGAAAGAGTTAATGAAAAATTGTCTGATATTCCAGAAATTGATAACTGCCATATAAGTACATTTCATAGCTTAGGGAAAATGATTTATGACAAGGTTAATGGAAATAATCTAAGTGTTGCCAGTCATTGTAATGATGATGTTTTGTATATCTCAATAATAGAAGACCTTATAAACGATTCTCTTCTCGAACCTCAGTTTCATACTGCCTTTTTAGAAATGTATAATGCTCTTTATTATCCAGAACCAAATTATGAACAGATTAATTCTCAAGAGGATTACGATATTTACATCAACAACATTGGGTTAAGAAGTTTAAAGGGTGATCTTCTTAAAGGTTTTGGAGAAATTGAAATTGCGAACTATCTGCACTTAAATGGTATTTCTTATCAATATGAACCCAATTATTCAAAGCTAACAGGTATTAATTTAGAATTTAACTATAGTCCAGATTTTTATATTCAAGAAAAAGAATTGTTCTTAGAGCATTTTGGTATTGATAGAGAAGGAAATACTCGCTCGGATATCAACAAAGAAAAATATCTTCAAGAAATTGAGAGTAAAAGAAAACTTCATCGAGATAATAAAACCAAACTTATTGAAAGTTTTCATTATGAGTTCATAGAAGGTTCTTTAATAGAAAATTTAGAAAAGAAACTTAAAGATAATGACGTAAGCTTCAACCCTATTCCTCTAGAAGATTTATTTAAGGCCATCAATGAGCTTGAGAAGAGAACAGATATCGGAACCGAGATAGCGAATACAATAAAAAAGATAAGAACTAATGATCTCACAAAAGAAGACTTTGAAAAAAAGCTGAATACACAATTCAATCAGTATCTTAGTAAAAAAATCGTTTTTGTCGTTACTTCGATTTTAGATAAGTACAACGAATATCTGAAATCAAAAGATGAGTACACCTTTGAGGATATGATTAACCAATCTTCAAAATTAGTAGAAACTAAAGCTTATGTTCCTCGATGGAAGTATATTCTTGTTGATGAATTTCAGGATATTTCCCCTAAAAGAGCTGAGTTAATAATCAACATTAGAGATGCTCAAAAAGATGCATCCTTATTTTGCGTTGGAGATGACTGGCAGGCCATTAATGGATTTTCCGGCTCTGAATTAACTTACACTGTTGATTTTGAAAACAAAGTGGGAAAGTGTGAAACAATACTTCTTGATAAAACATTTCGCTTTGATAATCAGCTTAGCAATCTAAGTAGTAAATTCATTATGCAAAATCCTCTTCAATACAAGAAGGATATATCGACACTTGTTCAATCGGACAAACCATCTGTCATTCTCCATTCAATTGAGAATGAAGATTACATGCCAAAGATAAAAGAAATTCTAGCAAATTTACCGAAAGGATCATCTGTTCTCCTATTAGATCGAAATAAACTTGGTTTCAATGTAAAGAGGGAACAGTTAAAAGAATTCAAAGAACAATATGATATTTCCATCATGAGAATGCACAGTTCAAAAGGCCTAGAAGCTGATTATGCTATAATATTTGAAGTCACTTCAAAAGTAAGTGGAATACCATCCCTAATAAAAAATACAAAAATTACGAAAGCTCTGTTACCCACTTTTGATAATTATAAATATTCTGAAGAGAGAAGACTTTTTTATGTGGCCTTAACTAGAGCAAAAAAGGAATGCTTTATCATCACTGAGTATTATGGCCCTTCAACATTTGTTTTTGAACTAATTGATAATGGTTACAATATTGATACTTCTTCAGTGGAAATGGATAAATTTTATAGACCTAAACCCTGCCACAGATGCAATTCCGATTTAAAAAAGCTCATCAGTAAAGCAAAAAAAATTTACTACAAATGTTCAGATGATGAATATTGCGATGTTATTTATTATTCGTGTATCAAGTGTGACTCACCAATTAAACCAAATGGAAAATACTATGGATGCTCTAATCCCAATTGCAGCTTTGGCGACATAAATAATATATGTGGATGCTGTAACTATGGCATTGTTATTCCTGGAATTTCTAAAACTGGAAATCATTATGCCAGATGTTGCTATGAAGAGTGCAAAAACCCTTTTCAAAATAAATGTAAATATTGTGATGTTGTATTTAAAAATGAAAACTATAAATGCCAAAACTCTAAATGCTTTGCTAGCAATTGGAAGTGTATAAAATGTGGCTCCTACATAAGAAAAGTTTCTGGCAAACATGGTGAATTTTATTCATGCACAAAAAAAAGTTGTAACTGGACACAAACAAAACTTTAAAATCTTATTTTCTTTTTAATATCAAATGCTTAAAAACTGTAAGAGAAAGTTAGACTTTTATTTTTTACTCTGTGAATTTGGTTTGATAAAGTCGATGGCTTTTTGTGCTTTGTTGGTTGGTCGCCGGCTTTGCACTGTAACCCAAAAGAGGAGTCGCCTATTCGAGAAGTTAAAAACAATCTAACACAAACATTCAAAAAAAGAAAGCCCAAAGTTATTCGTTCCTGTGTAGTCCCTGTAAGGCTTACACCAGATGAAAAAGAAAAACTTCAAGAGATTGCAAGCAATTATCACTTAAGCCTAAGTGAACTTATCCGTCGCTTCACTCTTAGAAGGAAGTTACCAGCATCCATTCCAGAGGTAAATATTAAGACCTATAAGGAATTAGCTGCTATCGGTAACAATCTTAATCAAATGGTGCGAGAGCTTTATTTAGGAATCTTTCGCGGAATTGATGAAGGCTTTTTTTACGACTTAAAGAAACAAATTAAAAATGTTTCTTTAGAAGTCACGGGTACAACTTGATTGCTAATCAAGTAAAGGGCACGGGATTTAGAGGAACATTAGATTATTTACTGGGAAAAGATGAAGCAGTCATTATCGGTGGTAACATGCTTGGAGAAAATCCCAAAGAATTAGCTAATGAATTTTCACTCTCTCGTACTCTAAGGCCTAAACTCAAGAGAGTTGTTTATCATGCAAGTCTTTCTTTGCCTCATGATGAGCACTTATCGACCTCAAAATGGAAAGAGGCCGCAGATAAGTATGTTCAAAAAATGGGTTTTAGTGGATCACAATATGTTGTCGTCAAACACAATGATACGAAACATGATCACATCCACATTTTGGCATCACGGATAAGACTTGATGGAACAGTTGTCAGCGATTCACAAGACTATAAAAGAAGTGAAAAGGCAGTCAGAGGACTTGAAAAACATTTTGGTCTCACGCCTACTCTTTCTAGTCATGAAGTTGAACGTAAGGGTCTAACCAAAGGAGAATTACATAGGGAACAACAACCAAGTATCAAAATGCAATTGCAAACTATTATTGATAGCGTGACCGAAGATCGACCTGATGCAGGTATCTTTGCAAAAAGGCTTTCTGAACATGGGGTTAAGGTTATCCCCAACCAATCTAAGACTGGACATATATCAGGAATCAGTTTTGAGATTAATGGTGAAAAAATGAAAGGAAGTGATCTTGGTCGAAGCTATTCATGGTCTAACTTAACAACAAGGAAACTGAAGTATGAAAAAAGAGATATCCAAAACCGCACAAGCAGCATTCATCAACCAAATGGTAAGAACAAATCAAGAGGTCGCGATGGAGATGACCCTTCCACAGTTGGAAAAGGTCATTCAAGAATACTACACAGAGCAAGCGGAAAATATCGTCAAACAAATAAAACCTTTAATCGACAGCCTTACCAAGAATATATCGGCACAAATCCTGGGAATCGATGCCTT
>CALFYV010000382.1 GCA_937952395.1 uncultured Bacteriovoracaceae bacterium
AAAAATAACGACTAAATTGGCCACTTCTACCTGATCTTGAATTTCATCAAAGGGACGATCGGCATTCATGAGAGCTGACTTAAAGACTTGATAAATCGGAGCGTCTTGATTGCTATTGCACAACTTCACAGCATCATCGATATTATTATCGATAATATTCTTTTGAATTTGTTGAAATAGCTTAGGCGCATCCGCTGCGTACTTAAACATGATGTAGTACACACGTTCAACTATAACAATGGATCCCAAAACTAGCATGATGAGGATGGGATACATGAAGAATCCCCCACCATGAAAAAAATTAATTAAAAACTCCATACATCTCCTCCTGGGAAATTATTTCGAATTATTACTCATTAAAATAAATGGATAACTCACACCAACTGTTCCCCCACCATTTGGTTTAGGGAACTTCCAAGTTTTTACTTTTGCTAATATACAACTCTCTGTTGGTGTATCTTTTAATGTACTCTCTATGACTTTCTCTTTAGAAACTCCACCATCAGCAGTGATGGTGAAACTCACGGCAACTTTACCTTTTAAATGAGGTTTAGAAACAAGTTGTTTCTCGTAACAATATTGAATTTGTGGAAGGTAGCGCTTAATAATACGAGCAATAACATCAGGATCAAGTCCACCCATAATTTCTATTTCTTCTTCGTCAGGAATTCTAATCTCAGTACCTTTACTTGGGGCCAGGCCATAGTCTCCAGCGCCCATTCCTCCGCCCATGCCTGTTCCTTTAAGTGCGCCGATTCCCACCGACTCACCTCCACCTCCAGAACCTTGACCTTTATTCCCACGAGCAAATCCTCCATCAGCGATGGCAGAAGCTGAGTTCCCATTGGCCTTAACATTACTTAAGACCGCTTCAGTCGCCGAAGTTTTTGAAGGGGCTGCATCAGAGAAAGCGTTATCTAAGTTTACCATTTCGATCTTTTTTGTTTGCTCCATTGTCTGAGCAACAACTTGTGACTTGGCCTCTTGAGCGTCAGCTTTATTTGTTGGCTTATCGGCCTTAGATTTCTCAGCTGATTTCTTTTCTTGTTCTTTTTTAGCTGAAGATTTACCTTCTTCCGCACGAGCACGCCCACCTTCTAAGGTTTTGGCGATTTGACCTATGGCCGATTGTCTTTTTTCTGTGGCAGATTTAATCCCGATATCATAAACCACTTTTTTCAAGCGCTCAGGAATATCCTCTACTTTCTTCTCTTTCAAATCAGGTTCACTTAAAGAGAGAATAAGAACAACTAGTAAGTAAAATAAAAATAGGCCCGCAATAATTTTACTTAATTGCTTATCCCATTTAGGTAGTATTGCTGATTTAATTTTTTTAGCGGGATTAATAAAGCGGAAAGTAATAATAAGCTCACCAAACTCGATATGAGCTCTGTCTCCCATGCGTAGAGAAATTTCAATTTCTTCCTTGTTTTCTTTATTTTCTTGTTGGCTCTTCTCTCTGCCGTACAAACGCAAAGTATCCAAATTAATAACTTTACCACCGTTCCAAATTAAACCGTTAGCAAGTTTGGGAACTGATAAAGTTAACATACCTTTGGAATAAGTCGCTAGATCATATTTTTCTTCTTTAAGCGCCTTATCAGGTAGTAATTCCTCTGGAACACCAAAGGTAGAAAACCTTGGATTACCGATACTTATTTTTGAACCTTGATTAAATTGTCTAATTTCTAAAATCTTTTCACCCCAAAAAAGAGAAACTTCTAAAACAGTTTTCTCACTGGCCAGTTGTATGTCGTTCTCATAGTCTTTATCTTTCTTAGCATATTCATAATGAGTCGCAGAAATTAACTTATCATCTTCTAAACTTCTAAAAAGTAATTGATGGTCTCCTATTTTAAATAACTCACCTTCTTTAAAAACTTTTTGACTAAAACTTTTATCCTCATGAGAAGTTCCGTAAGAGCTACCAAGATCAATAACTTTAAAATGCTCTCCTTCT
Organism: uncultured Bacteriovoracaceae bacterium; assembly: GCA_937952395.1. Classification (GTDB taxonomy): domain Bacteria; phylum Bdellovibrionota; class Bacteriovoracia; order Bacteriovoracales; family Bacteriovoracaceae; genus CALFYV01. Next base: position 1,961 of record CALFYV010000382.1, read on the forward strand.
CTTTTAATGAGTGCATGAATACCACTACAACGCCAATCATCTAGACGAATATGAGCATTCTCACTTGTGCCCAAGATCATTTCTTCATCGAGCACACTAATAAGCTTTTCGTGCTCTTTTTCTTCTAAAATTTCTTGCACAAATAATGCTGCTTTTCTCATTTATCTATTGCCTCTTTTAAAATACTTTTTATTTCACCCTCATGCTGAGCAAGAGTACGCGGTACTTCTGCTACTTGGTGTCCAGTTGAGCGCTTTCTTTGAAAGATGTAGAAAACTGCTGGGGCCTTAACCTTTCCTTCAATTTTCTCTCCTGTAAAATCCAATTGAGTATGGCTTTTATACTTAATCTTTACGTTCTTCTTTTGCACTGGCACTTGCGCCAGGGCAGAGAAGCTTATAAAAACCAGCATAAATATTTTAAAACTCACGCTCATTTTCCCCTCTTATCTCTTGCCAGCAGGTAAGCGACCTTTATCATCTTTCACTTCTGATAGAGGAATATTATCTAGCTCATAAATATAAAAAAAAAGTCCCACTTTAGGTCCTTTGTCACGAATTGAAACAACGATTTGCTTTGTTTTTTCAGTATTACCTAAATGATCAACCGCTCTATAATAGATTGTTCGTTGTGGAGTTTGCCAAGTCGCTAAATCAATATCCCCACTCATCTTTTGAAAGGCCTTGCCGTCATAGCTGTATTCAATATGCTTAAGTCCGACTCCATCATCCACACCTGTGATTTTAACTTTGTTAGGAATTGTTGAATAAAAAACTCCTTTACGCTCTACAAGTGGAAGTGTGGTTGAAAAACTTGAATCTGGAGGCATACTATCCACCACCACATCAACCTGAATGGGGTTGGCCTTGTTGCCTACGTTATCTAGTGCCGAGTAATTGACTTGAAACTGACCGTCTTTATCAAAGCTCATAAGTTCTTTCTTACTCGCCTTCTCAACGCCATCAACAATAAGTCCTTTAAGTCCGCTATCTTTGTCATTGGCCGTTGCCATAAGTTTGAAACCAGGCTGGGCGAAAATCTTGCCGCTGACATACTGATAAACACCTTCTTTCTTCAAATCAATTTCAGGAGAATCAGTATCTAAATAGACAATGAACTCTTTCCAGTCTTCTCCATTGCCAACATTATCTTTGGCACGGAACTTAAGTTTTGAAACTTTCTTATCAATAGCAAAGCTCTGATCATACTTTTGAACCTGTCCATTGTTAATTGTGTATTCAATTTCCTTAACACCTGAACTTTTATCTACCGAAGCTAGCTCAATCAAAGATCCCAAGTTGGTATAAATTTTCTGCTCAACTTGATAGACATCACCTTTTAGCTTTGCCTCAGTGGCAGGCTTGTCAGCATCCACTATAAATGAATAAGTCTCCCAAGGAGCCAAGTTTCCTACGTTATCTACTGCCGAATACTGAACATTATAAGGACCTGGCCTAGAGAAACTTTTCTTTGAATTATAAATAAGAGGTTGTGCTTGAGGAGATTCTTTCCAAAGCACACTATCAATACCAGAGAGATTATCTGAAGCACTAATCACTAATTGAGAATTAGGACTGACAAAATTTTGCGTCCCATTTGAGTAGTGTTCACCAAACCAGCTAATTTGCGATTTAGGTTGAGTTAAGTCCACATAAATTCTAAAACTTTGCACTGGTGACCAATTATTGACTGGATCCACTGCTTTAAAGCGCAATAGATGTAGACCCTCTTGATTAAATTTTATCTGACTCTGGTAATGCTTAAAGGAATCATCATTAATACTGTATTCAATTTTATCTAAAAATTCACCATTACCTAAGGAACGGATACTGAAGCTAGGTTTATCATTCACAAAGTATTGTGAAGAAGCGCTGTCGTAGTAAACGCCGCTGTATTTTTTTAATTGGGCCTGGGCACCATTAAAGGTCATTCCCAATACAAATAAAGTCATCATAGGTTTTTTCATAACCCCTCCTTATGGGGTGATTAAGTATTTAAGTTAAACACTCAATTATAAATCATCTTAAGACTCAAATCTATCGCCTTAAGGTATGGTCATATTCCCCTATCGGATTAATCAGGTATAAACTTGAGCCATAAATAAAGGCTTTTCACACTTACGATTTCAATGACTTAAAATCTTTTTTAAAAAAGCCAAGTAAAATGGGCAATTTTAGAAACTTTAACTTTTCTCTCATGTATTCAGGGCAAATTACCGACAAGATAACTATAGTTTTGTAGGAGTTTTTATGAATGAGAAAAAATTAGAATGGTACTTACCCAACCACGATGGGGTTGAACCCTTGGGCCCTTTT
>CALFYV010000383.1 GCA_937952395.1 uncultured Bacteriovoracaceae bacterium
CTGAAGTATGAAATGATTAACCCCGAGAAAAGTAAAAAGAACTTTAAGCCTTACATGGATTGGGCTGTGCAAAATGGCTACCTAAAACTTTCGAATGAACAAAAGAAGACTCTGGAGTATTTGAGAAATCATGTGACTCATTTGAAAGCCGATCGCACTGGTGGAATTGTACATCTTAATATGATAAAGATTATTTGCAACGATATTATTAATGATTTGTTTACTCTAAAATAGGATATCGTAGTGCGTTGGCCCGGCAAAATTGCGGGGGTGCGCTGGCAGGAGGGGGGAAGCATAATTTTGCCTAGATTTTTTGCATACTTTTTTATCAATGAAAAAAGTATGAGCCCAGCGGCTTGAGCGTTTAATCAACTAATAGCCAACAAAAATTACCACCTACGTCCGTAATCATTTCACCACCGTCAAGCCAATCTGCTTCAAGTTTTACTAGTCTTGGTCCCATAATTTTACCCGCTCTTGGATGGCCTGGTGGATTTTTGAAACCTCCGAAATATGGTGGATTTCCTTTAATGGGCTGGCCTTCAATGACAAACTCTATCCATATCACTTTAGCCTTTTTATTAGGTTTCCAAGAGTCGCGTCTGACATAGAACCCAAATTTGTAATTGTTGTTCATGTACATCTGATAGATGTTTATTCGAGAACTCATTGAGTAACTAATTGTATAGAAATATGCTAGATAAAGCGATGGCGAGCAAGTGGTTTACAGGCAAAGTACCAGCTTTCAGTTCGCATAGATGATCCTTTAACTTTGCCTGGAAATCTCTTGCTTAGGGCTGGCAATTGCGCCTAAGCGCAAAAGCGCGTTGGAGAACTATTAATAGGCGCTTGGACAGGGCATGGCAGCGGGTAAGCATTGCGCGCTGGCCGAGCGGCTATTTAATATAACGTCAAATTATAGAACTGCGCGTTGGCATGTGCGAAAACAATCCTGCACTTCAAATCGAAACGTAAACCCCCAGACACGTATCGAAAGGACTGTGCGCTGGGATACGTGGATGGTTAACATAATATCATTATAGAACTGCGGGTCCGCCATCAGCCAGAGGCAATAGTTCTATAATTTATATTATGTTAAGTCGTTGTTTTCCTGACCTACACCCCAAAGTATCGTTCAAACAGCGGCTTGAAGTACGTGTTATTGTCCATTGAAGTTCATCGGGATCGCCCAATGAATTTCTGCAAAAACCAAAAATGGCCTTTTTTGATCTTTTTTAACCTATTCTCTCGGAAACCCACGTCTAATCGCGGCTAAACGTTCGAGAAAATAGAGGACCAAAGTAAGGATCGCAAAATGTCGGGGTTTTGCCGGAATAGTCAAGGATCTCCTTGTCTTCCATCACTTTCATGATTCGTTTGATGTTGCCTTGACTGCCGAGTCCATACTCTTGAAGGACCCTCATTGAAGTGAACTGCGTCTCTCCAGCAACTACGGCCCTCAGATAATTGATTTGGTATTTGGTCAAAGCTGCAGTGATACTTTTAAAAAGCGCCACATTGTCGTTCAACATTTCTTCGTAGGAAGTTTCTAATGTTTTCATGGTCACATCTTTGCTCGCGTTATTCCAGCAAATTCGTGCCAGGTACTGAAGATAATACGAATGAGAATCAACCAGCTCTATAAGTTTTGACGCT
>CALFYV010000384.1 GCA_937952395.1 uncultured Bacteriovoracaceae bacterium
GAGTATCGTTTTCAACGCTCAAATCTCATCTCGTTGGCGCTTTATCATTTTTGCCAGTGGAACTACCTACGATGACGAGGTTTTTAACTCTCCTACCGTTGAACGAGATTTTGGATTCACTTCGGGAATTGGCTGGATGTATAAGATTTTCTAAATCGATTGATTTCCATACCTATTCTTGCTATGAAGTCTTTTCATTAATAGCAAGGAAGAAATGTGGCAAACCTAAAAACTAAAGACATAAATAAACTAGAAACTTGGAATGAAAAAGAACTTCGGAAATTGCGTATCACTATCAAAAACAGAATCAATGCCTTGAAGGAATCTTCAAAACCAAAAGAATTATCTGATAATCATCCCCTCTATCAATTAGAGCTTGGGGGTTGTGCAGAATTACTTGATAAAGTTGTTAAAGCTGAAAAAATACTCAGTCGTTCTTAGATTTCATTTTCTTCACCAAACGATAAGTATATGAGATCGTTCCATAAACATTTTTATGACCACTGTTCCATTCACCTTGAGTGGTATCTTCACTTAGAGGTATGATGATTCCGAGTGCGAAAGAAGAACGCTTACGCTCCATCCTTAATCGGGTATCCATCTGTTCTTTTTCACCTGTAAATGTACTTTGACGTAGATAATCTGTATCAAAAATAAAATGAGTACGTTGTTTTTGACCAGATGATAAAAGAGTACTTAACCCTGCCTCCATCGTCACTCCAGTTTCTTCATCAATATTCGAGTTAGTAAAATTAAGGGAGGAGTGAGCATTGAAACGGCAAATATTATTCACTTTTAATTGCTTTTGAAAGCCAATAAGAACGTCGAGAACAAAACCAGTTTGATCTTTTCCATCATAATCAAAGATTATTTTTCTGGCTTGGCTAAAATTATCTGATAACAAATTATGCCATTTCGCTTGCTGATTAGCAGGCGAGAAAAATCCTTTCGGATCTTTCATACTATTATATTTTACGTATTTACCTCCAAGTTGAAAAAACACTTCCTTATCTGGAGCATAATTATCTATGCTCAAAGAGGTTTTAGTTACTTCTCGAAAAATAAACCGTTCATAGCCTATAGGAGTGGCAAAGCCTGTTGACTTAAAAAGAGACCAGATATTTCCCTCTCGGTCTTGGCCAAAAGCTGGTAGATTATTATGATCTCTGATTATAGTGGTTTGATCGATTAACACTTCTTTCATCTTATCTTTCTCTTTACCTATTCTAAACAACTCATACGGTGAATGTTGCGTATACTGAGTCCCCTCTTGTTTTAGTCTTAAATTTAACTGAGATTTTTTAAAAAGCTCGTTTGTTCCTATCTCAAAATCAAGAGAATGAGTTTTAAAATTATCTGGCCCATCGATATTCAAAGATTTAATTTTTTGTTGTAATAAGTCCACCGCTCCCACCCCAAGATTATCGTTACCATCGACAATTCTTAAGTAATTACCCCTTTCAAAACGATAGAGATTAAGAGTAGGCTCCTCAACCCTCCATTGTCTCTTTTCTTCTAATTTACTTGCCTGACCACTGAGTCTATCAAATCTTTCAAGATATAAACTTGAAGGTTTACTTATCAAGAGTGCTTTTTCAAATTCACCCTGTTTCATATAATCTGGCGCCATTTTTTGCACATAGTGAAAAGCCGCTAAGTTTTTATCGGCCCTATTTTGTTTACTCAGAGGTAATGAAAAATCAAATTTTTTATCCGCCTCAGCTTCTTTTACTGCCAACTCTTCGTACTTACTAATTTGATTCTTCTCTTTAGGGCTTAATTCCCAATTAGGATTTATTAAATGCTCATAATAAATTTTTTGCGATTTTTTGTGTCTGTATTTTGTTTCAACCTGATGCCATAACCTGGCTTGCGCTAAGTTCATTTTCATTAATTCTATGGATTTTTTTCGTTCGGATGAATCCAAAATATTTTCTAGATTTACAAATTTGCTAAAAGCTTTTAAAACTTCTTTTTTAGCTTTCAAGGTTGGGTATTGGGCCAGCAATGAATCTAAATATTGAGCATAAAAAAGATATTTTTTCGCTTTAATTCTCAATTTTTCTTTTTCTTCTGCAGAAGATTCAAAGACAGCTAGCTGAAGCAATTGGTAAGCTTTTTTTTCCCAAGCTATTGCTTCGGGATTTTGGCTTAAATACGGATAAGAAATATCTATACTCTGGATGACTTCAACTTCATTTTCATTGGGATCTTCATTTTCATCTGAATAACACTCAATATTCGCTTCTTCTACAGGAGGGGTAATTTCTACAGATGGAGAACACTCACCCATAAAAGATTCAGTCAATTTATCATTGGTTAGTGCTTCTAAACCCTCATGAATGATAAAGGGATTAAACTCAATGGCCTGAGAAGATAAAGAGAGAAAAAAAGTAAAAAATAAACTATAAAACATCTAATGTTTATCGGAGTTTTTACCTCTTATTTTTAACTATAAAAAATATCTGACTAATAAGGTATCTTATCTTCTTTTTCTTGCCACTTCTTGAAAACAAGTAAAGCTTCATCCCTTAACAGTTGTTTTACTGGTATTTTTCTATCCTTGAATGGGACATTGATTTCACGATAAAGGAATTCATCATCGAATTTGATATCTGCAGCATCTTGCCTTGAATTAGCGTAATAAATTTTTGATAAACGTGCCCAGTAAATTGCACTTAAACACATGGGACAAGGCTCGCAACTGGTATAAATCTCACAATCTTTTAACTCAAAATCATTCAATTTTTCACAAGCATTTCTAATGGCCACGACCTCAGCATGGGCAGTGGGATCGTTTGAGCTTGTGACTTTATTCCAACCTTCTGCAACGATTTTACCATTCTTGACAATGACAGCACCAAAAGGCCCGCTTTGATTAGACAGCATATTCTTTTCAGATAGCTCAATCGCTCTTCTCATTGCTTGTTCGTGCATTTTTTTTCCTTTTCTATATTCGACAATCTAAATAGCTTCGACAAAACTCTTGCATGGCATCGTGAGCAGAATTAAAGGCAAGGTTAATTGAACCACCCGTTTTACCTGCACTCAAATCACCAAGGAGAAAAATCCCCTCTTGAGAGGTTTCAAAAAATTCACTCAACTCAGGCCCTTCTTTACTCATTTTTATACCAGAGTTAATAAGAAAATTCTTTGGAGAAGTGCCTCCTAGGGCATAAATAATATAATCTACAACGATAGGCCCTTGACCCGTTTTTAAAAAAACCTGAACTTGTCCATTATGAGCTTCAACTTTTTCGATATCACTACCCAAGAGAGCTGAAATTTTACCTTGCGAGGTCATCGCATTAAAACTCTTGAGATTAATATCGTTCATTCTTGTAATTTGCTTTTGCCTATATGAAAAAATAACCTGATTCTTCTCACTTAAGTATTGTGCATACTCACAGGCTGAATCTCCTCCCCCGACAACCAAAACTTTCTTTTGCACAAGTGGGATAGAAGTCACATCATAAAGCACCTGCTTTAAGCATTCCCTAGGGATAGAATAACTTGGCTTGTTAGGTTTTCCCATAATACCTATAGCAATTGCGATGGTTTTTGTGACGAACTCATCGTGGTTGGCGCGCACAACATAATAACCACTTCGTAGTTTTTTTATTTCATGAACCGAATGGTTATAACGCACATAAAGTTTATTATCTTCAATAACCTGATCTAGGTAAGTAAGAGTCTCCTCTTTGCTAGAGTCGAGAAGACATAAAGTTCCCTTACAAACAGCATCAACGCCTTTGTAATTGGCAGTCACGAGCTTTTCTTCAGGATAGTAACGACGGATTGACCAGGAATGGTTATTGGCCTTTTCGAGAATCAGGATTTTTTTCACGTCAATTCCTGCGTGAACTGCTTCGCTACCAAGACTGATACCAGCAGGCCCAGCTCCCACAATAATCATCTCATAAAGGCTTTGAATCTTATACATCAAGTATATTGTAAAAAATCGTAGAAAAAATGACTAGAAGAAAGAAAATGATTTACCAATAATAGGCTTTGCAAGCATAATAGATGGACGTTTTGAAAAATAGAATGACGCAATGAAAAATTGACGAGGAGACTTTGGTGGAAATCGCAGATACTTTAACTGATTCACAAGTTATTACTGAACAAAAAAGCAAATCCCAAAACCAGGAAAGTATTAATTCACAAGAAAAAATTGAACTTAAATCACTAGGTCAATATGCAAGAGAGCTGACTCAGGTTTTACCTAAAAACTTACTTAAACGAGAGCCCATGCGCTTAAAATGGCTTGTTTTCTTTTACGCCTCTATAGCTGCTATTATTTATGCCCAACTTAGTTTGGAATTAATTTGGCCAGTTCGGCTACTACTGGCTGTGGCCATGGGAACATTTGTTTCGAGTGCAGGTTTATTTGCTCATGAATTATTTCATGGGTCAATTGTGGCCAATAAAACAGTTCAGAATATTTTAGGACAAATCGGATTAGCCCCTTATTTGGTATCTCCTACTTATTGGAAGTTTTGGCATAATCAACTCCATCACGGTAATACTCAACTTCTTTATAAAGATCCTGATGCTTTCCCAACACGCTCAATCTGGAAGCGCAGTGCTTTCATGAAAACGATTTTGCCTTTAACTCCAGGCTCAGGTCATCCTTTGAGTTTTCTTTATTTGTTTTACTGGTTCCCTTTTCAGGCCACTCTTAATCAAGTCTATATGCGATTTAATAATAAGATGTGGGATAAAATGAACCACACCAGAGTCACAATTGAGTTTATTATTCAATGTGTATTGATAACCACTTATATTTATTTTATCGGTTCACAAAATTGGTTATTCTTAGTCATCATCCCATTTATGGTTCAAAACTACACGGCCATGAGTTATATTTCAACGAATCATAACTTGAGTCCTTACACTAAAATCAATGACCCCTTAGTGAATTCGCTGACTGTAACCAATAATCCTATTCTTGAGGCCATTCATCTTAATTTTGGTTATCATACCGAACATCATATTTTCCCAACGATGCCCATGTCTCGCGCTAAACTTGTGAGTCAGAAATTAAAAGAACTATACCCTGAACGCTATATGATTATGCCAAAGTTTCAGGCTTTGAAGAAGCTCTATACAACTCCACGTCTTTATAAAGATCGTTATACTTTAGTTGATCCAAAGACCGAAAAAGAGTATCAAACTTTAGGCAGTGAAAAACTTCATTAAAAATTTCCAAAGAATGCTTGGAATTGAATAACGATAAAAGGTGTTGTTTGAAAATCTTTTATCTTTGGCAGCTGAATTCCTGGAGTAACCTCCACAAAAAGCCAATTTTTATGTAACAGTTGACGATAGGTTAAAAAGAAATCATATGAGGTAAAAGTTGATTCGATGCTGGTATCACCTATGGCCTTAATATTGTAATTTATCGCTCTTTTATCGCTTATTTTTTGATATAAAGTGGGACCAGTGCTGAAATTAAAAAAATCATTCACATCAGTCCAAATAAGATTATTTCCATAACGGAAAAGTAGACCATTTTTAAAAGGATAATCAAAATCAAGAGTAGTTCTTGATTCTCCTTTGGTTCGAATATAGTAATAAAATTCTTGCACTCCTCTAATTTGCCAATGACCACTAAACCAAGATTTTCTGCCTCTTAAACGAGTGAAGGGATTTAAAGGTTCACTCAATCTAATTTTTAAACCAGTATCTAGTTGAACGTTCCAATCTTTTTTCTTTTGAACTAAGAATCTTATGGCTGCATTAGTTCCACTGCTGCCCGTTGCTTGTTTAGTAACACTCTGCCCTTGCCTAGCACCTTGTGCAGAAGTTTCTCCATCATCAAAAATAAGCTTAAATCTTTTCTGAGTACCCGGTAACTCAAGACGTAAGCGAAAGGCGAGCTTACTCTCCATTTTTTCATCATCAACTAAGCTTGTGGTATGATTTATCCTGAAGACGGATCCATTGGCTTCATCATCCATTCGAATACCACCAAAAAAGTAATCAACAGAGTTACTAATTCCTAATAATTGTGAAGAAAGATAACTTTGATATTTATCTACGAAATTAACTTCTTCTTGAGCAAAAGTGGACAAGCTAAAGCAAAGGAAGAGTATTATCCAAATTTTCAAAAACACTAAACTCCCGATGTTTTGTTAATATGCATAAGAAGACCTTCGCAACAATCTTCCAATAACCTAATAACCAATTCGAAACCTGCTTCTCCTCCAAAATATGGATCGGGAACCTCTTCCAATTCAAAGCGACTTTTAAAATCAGTCATCAAGTAAATTTTTTCTTGGTCTTTGGGATTACTGGATATTTTAAGCATATTGCTTTTATTTGATTGATCCATGGCAATAATATAATCAAATTTTTTAAAATCATCAGAAGTAAATTTTCTAGAAATACTCATTATTTCATAATCATGTTTTAAGGCTGTGGTGCGCATACGAGCATCGGCCATCTCTCCATCATGATAGCCACTTGTGCCAGCGGAATCGATAATAAATTTTTCAGACAAATTTCTGGATTCAACTATTTTTTTAAAAATAGCTTCTGCTGCAGGAGATCGGCATATATTCCCCAAACAAACAAAAAGGACTCGTATGGGCTGCATTTATCTTCCTTTTTGAGGATTAAAACTTAAATTTAGATTTCAATTTTTTAAGAGCTTCTTTGCCTTTATCTTGAACTTTAGCTGATGGAGAATTGGCTTTTTTTGAATCATTATCCATTCCACTGATAAGATCATTAGCTTTAGATTTTCCACCTGAAATTTTTCCTAAATATTTATTTTGAATCTCATCAAGCTTGCCGGTTATCTTACTCTTATCACCAGCAATTTTAGCTTTTATAGACTCTTCGAGTTTTTTCTTCATGCCATCAATTTTTTCTTTTACATGGCGGTTTAGACCATTCTTAATCGATTCTGCCAAGTTTGTTTTCACTCGCCAACTTAGTTTCTTCCATGGGCCAGTCGCTGAAGCCAATATTTTTATTTGAGGCGTTTCTTGGGCCACATTGTTTAAAATAGATTTCATACTAGCTGACTTGGCATCAATCTCATAATCAACATTCGTCAGCGTATTATCCAGTGCGAATTTCACTTCATTTGAAATAATGTCTGCATCAAATTCTATTCTTGCTTGAGCCTTTTTAATATTGAATGTAACGTCTGTCGAATTCGAGAGCTTCTTCTCTGATATGGGATAAGAACCTATAACAATCTTGGCTTTCTCATGAAGAATAACTCTATGATCTAAATTAATATCAGCACTAATATCTCTAATTTCTTTAGCTGGAAAATCCCCTTTTAAATTAATAATTGTTGTTTTGTTAAGCGTTGCTTGATCAGAGGTTAAATCCAATACTTTTCCCTTCATTGTTCCTTGCTGATTTTTTGAATCGATATCAATAAGTTTGACCCAAAATAAAGGATATGTTTTTGGTGTACCAAATTGATAATTTTTGCCCACACCCCTGGCATGGGCTTTAACAGCTTCCTTTTTCGCCTTTATCTCTTCCTTACTATTTTTTTCGGGCATATATTCTTTGGCCATTCCCATATAGCGCTGAACCTCTGCTACCTTAGAAGCAAATTCCGCACCGAAAAGCACTTTTCCAATACTTTGAGCATCTAAAGAAGGAATATTCATTCTTGATTCTAAGGATTTCATATCTTCTTTTATTAAATCGTCCGCTTCCTTGATTGAACTTTTTATATAATTAATATCAGCTTTAAATCTATCTGAAGCTCTATCAAAAGATTTTATCATTTCACTTGCATCATTTTTTACAGTCTTAATTTCCTTTAAGGTTTCTTTTGCTTTTTTCAAATTTCCCAAATCATTAAAGTTAATCGCCTTGGCCCGACTTTTAAGAGAATCCATTTTCTCGTCATTAGGTAGATTGTTAACCAGTTCCTTCCATTGCTCTTCTTTTTGTGCCACTTCTTTTTGAATTTCTTGGTAACGTTGCTGACTCTTAAGCTCGCCTTTTATTTCAGTTAACTGCTCCTTCGATTCCGTTCCACTTAAAAGTGCAGATAAGTCGCCAAAAATATTTCCTTTAAATTCTTCTTTAGCTTCAAGTAGTGATTTTTGAGCCGCTGATGGTTCTGCATTGGGATCAACCTTTAGCAAATATCCCTTATATTTTCTCTTTTCACCGATAGTAATATTCTTCATTTGAGCATCTTCCACCACTATCTTGGCCCTTAAAAGCGCATCCCAAAGCATAGCAAAATGAATTTTTCCTATTTCAAAACGATTAAAATCTAAGTTTTCAGGATCGGTGAATTGAATTCCATTCATCTCAAAACTCAATTTAGAAAAACTTGTCTTAACTGAAGCAATATTAACCTCAGCTCCATTGAGTTTGGTTCCAAAATGTTCACCTAAATTTTTAATAGTTGAATCTAAGAAAAAAATATTAAATACAACAATTGCTGAAGAAAATAATAAAAAAGGAACAACCGCACCTTTTCGCACTAAACCTGTTTTTTTCTTCTTCTTTAAATCTTCATTCATTTTTTCATCCATAAAGTTGATCGTATTTCACATACCATTTATAAAAAGCTGTCGCTTTAACTAATTTCCATAGTTTTGTTTGTTGCAATTTCGCCATTACAGTCACTCTGTACTTAACAATTAATTTACGAGCAACAATATAAACAAAAGGAGATAAGACAATGGAAACAAAGCCAGCTCCCATCACTACTGAGTTGTAAAATTTTGTAAAAGGCACGATAGGTAAATTATATAAAATTACATAAAGCGGCCTTAACGTTTCAATTTCTAAAATAAAAGATCCTATTTGATGAAAAAGTGGATCAAATAAATAGGCAATAAATTTAAAAAAGAATGCTGCTAAAAAAGCAGCCCCTATCTGCACACTAAAGAAAAAGAGAATAATAATAACGAGTAGCGTTTGCAATGAAAAAGCAGGGGCCAAACCCATGATAAAACCGCAAGCAATACCTGCTGCGATTTGGCTTTCACCTTTGTCTGAATTTAAAAGTTTGAAGAATGCAAATATTTGCTTCAAAATCAATGTCATAATATGCTCCTGCAAACATTATTCAACGTAAATTTTGGTCAGTAAATAGATTTCTAAAACCGATAGAATAGGTCTGAGAAGTGAGTACTGTATTCATTGAAATAATACTTACTTTCTAGAATACGATTACCCACAACTGTAAAATGCGGACTCAATATTTTATAATAAAAAGCCTGTGTTCGATAAAGAGCATAATCATCTTTAAAGCCATGTTCCCTGACTTGCTTATCTAATTCTATGTCAGTTGGCACAGTGAGATATAAATACCTCACCCTCTCAGCTAATCTTGGTATAATCTTAATCAGTTCCGCGTCGCTAATATACTGCATTACTGAAGAGCAGATAGCCAAATCTATTGGATTGGCCTCAATACTGACCCAATCTTTAAGTTCTATTTTCTTTAATTTCACATTACGTTTTTTAGCAAAAATTGTTTTTTTAGCTTTTTCATAAGCATATGCAGAAGGTTCTATTCCTTGAATAATTTTTGGCTTGAATGCATGGGCAAAAGCTTTTAAAAGATGGGCATAACCAAAACCTAAATCGATAATTGAAGTTATGGCAACTTCCTCTAGAGTAAAAAATGCTTTAGCATAGCTAGCATGTTCTTTGGCATTACCAATGCCATCCATTGAATCAGGCTCTGAATAGTTTTTTTCCCAATAGCTTTGATCAAACCCCATAAGAAACTTATTCTTTTAAGCTCACAACTTTGTGAGTTTCGGGATGAATAAATTCTTTATTGTTTTTATAAACTCTTGGCGTTTGATAAAGAAGGTAAATGGCCTTCCATTTTGAAAGTGTTTTATATTTATCCTTATATTTATCCATAACGATTTTTTTCAACTTGGGCAAACGAGAAAAAGGAACTTCAGGATAAAGATAGTGTTCAACATTATAACCAGAGAAGTGATGAAGGATATTCAACGGAAAATTATTTATACTCATGGTATTAACCAAGACATCATTTTCTTCTGTTATCGGCATCAAGCTATGCTCAAGCATTTGATAACTTGATAAAAAATAATTTTGAACTAAAAAAGGAACAACAAGACAAAAAATCCAAAGCGAACTTGGAATCAAATACAAAGCAGCGGCCCAAACACCTATTTGCACAGCATTTTCAAGACTAATCAGAATATGCTGTCTCAACGTTATGTTCTTCATTTTAAACCTCAAATAAAACTGCCCTATAAACATTGAAGCACTAAACCAAAAAAAGAAAAAAAAGTAGCTGGCACGTGTTCCCGAACCAGGAGTCAAAGCAAAAATTTTCTGTTGCCATTTGTTTTTTTGATAATCATCAAGAGACGGCCATGCTAATGGATCAAGCCTACCTTGCTGAGTTCTTTCGTGATGCATTTCATTGTGCCAAATATTCCAAAACGTCACTGAGGTCAAAATTGAAGTAAAACCTATTAAACCAATAGCGTACTGCCATCTTTTATCTTTAATAACTCCACCGTGTAAAATTTCATGAACAGAATTTACTACCATGGCATTGAAAAAACCAATCAACATTCCCAGCACCAATTGAGCTTCCCAAGTTAGCTTAAAAGCCACTAGGGATAACATCAACATGCTACTAATACTGAAATAATTGACAAACCAACAAACTCGATAAGGGTCTGCTGTTTTGACTGAAGCATCCAACAAAGGGTTTAATTCTTCTCTGTAAGCTTTTTTGTTCTTGATAATCTTTTCAGATTTCTTAAGCTTAGCGGTGGTTTGTTCTTGTTTAAGTAAAGATTCCATAATCATTCCTCGAAAGTTAAATCTCTTATTTAACCCTTCGGAATTTCAATTACAGAACTAAGAGCAGATGAAGTGAGCGGTTAAAAAATCCTACCTGTTTGATTGAGGTATTTACTGCGGTATTCATGCCGGTTTTCTGAAATATAATTTTCGATTTTTTGCAGATTCTTGTAAGTTTTTTTAGGTTGAGTATTTTTAGCTAAAACTTTCTCTAGGGCTTGTTTTAGCTTCTGGTAACCTGGAATACCTGTCTTTAATAGATTTTGATTTCTTGCTTTCATATATCCTCATTTTTTTAGACGTATAGCACAATAAAAACCAAAAATCTATCCTAGCAATATCAACAAGTTAAGAAAAAAACTGAGTAGTTAACAAAAAAAAGAAAACACAAAGTACCATATTTCGCATTAAATTCATTTCACTCTCCTTGAGTAAATTCAACTCAAGACTTATATGTGCAAGGCATGGACCATTATCTAGAACGTAATATTAGATAGAAGACGCATGGCGGTCTTGAAAACTAGGGGCAAAATGCCCGAGCACTTTGGTGGCTTTATGGCCCTTTTTGAAAAAAAGCCAAATTTGAATTATTTTTTAAAATTAACCAAGAGAAATGTTCAGATAAATACTCAAAAGTTTTTTGATGATAAAAACTGACATGAGTTGGATCGTTTAAGTACCACCAATTTTCGATTAAACCTGGATCACTATAGGTATAGGTCATTAAGGCCAAAATCCCCTGAGGTAAAAGCAGAGAGTTTATCTGCTCAAAACTTTTGTTGGGCTTGTGAAAATGCTCAATCACTTCTGTACTGGTAATAAAATCAAATTGTTTCTTAGGGATGTCAGGATAAAAAAAAGGATCATAAACTTGCATCTGAAAACCATCTTGTTCGAATAAGTCTTTTAACACTGGCCCAGGACCGCAACCAAACTCCAGTCCCATTTTTTTATTTTTTAAAAATGGTAACAACGGTAACCGTAAACGGTTTAAAAATTTGATATAACCTTCGCTTTCTTCAGTGTTTTCGTGATTTTCATATCTCGATTTTTCTTCTTGTAAATCAAGAAAATGCAAAGGATCTTTATAAATCAAAAAGCACTCAAAGCATTGATAGAGTTTAAAGCTTAATTGATTTTCAATTTCCCTATGATTCTGATTCAGGCAAAGTGGGCATGATATACTCATCAAACTCCTGCTCAAAGCTTATCTTCTTTGGATCAGTAATTCTATCAATATAAAGTTTTCCAAATAAATGATCGAGCTCGTGTTGTATAACAATGGCCAAAAAATCTTTCGCAATGATTTTTTGCTTTTTTCCCTTCTCGTCTAAATAGCTGACTTCGATTTTTCTTGCTCTCTCCACATAACCTCTTAATCCGGGAACAGATAAGCACCCCTCCCAGAAACCTTGTTTTTTTTCATCCAGTATTTTGATAACCGGATTAATAAAAACCGTGAGACCTATTTCTGCTTCAATTTCATATCTTTCATTTTCTTCATCGAGTTGAATCATGCAAACTTGTTTGCTGACTCCAATTTGTGGAGCCGCAATTCCAATACCACCGTAGTGCAACATAGAGTCATTCATATCTTCCAATAGTTGAGAAAATTCTTTGGTTTTTATTTCTTCTCTGGCAACTGTATCAGCCACCCTTCTCAAAATAGGATTACCCATTCTACAAATATCCCTAACAGCCATTTTTTTCCTTTGAGTTATTCATTTTTTTCTCAACATATTCCAGGAATTATGTCACCCTAAACTCAAGATCACAATAAACCAGAGCAGCAGATGTTTGCCAGAGAAACTATGAAATTAAGGCAAAACTTACACGAAGAGGATTTATCAAAAATCTTCAAGCTCTACCGCCCCAGAATTAATCTCAATATTGACTCAGGGACTTACAAACTTACAACCGCTCAAACAGCAGAAGAGTTACTCGAAGTTTTTAAGATGCGCCAAGATATTTTTGCCCCCAAAAAAGTGGGTAAAGAAAAAGCTATCTATGAGTATGATGAGTTTGATGCTCACGCAGATCATATGATCATAACACATAAAGAAAGTGCAACTATTTGTGGTACATACAGAATCTTGTGCTCTGAAAATGTTTCAAATTTTTATTCTCAAACAGAATTTGATATGACGGCTTTTTTTGCTCAAGAAGATGGAATTAAGCTTGAATTTGGCAGAGCTTGCGTTCTGCCTGAATATCGCTCGGGAGCTATTATCGCTCTATTATGGCGCGGACTTGCTCACTATATCGACAAATCAAAAGCACGATTTCTCTTCGGCTGTAGCAGCGTAGATACTATTGATAAAATGGAGATTTCTCAAATTTATCAGTACGTAAAAGATCATTTTTATTCTGAAGATTATAATATCAAAACCCTACCTAAATTTCATTGTCCTATAGAAGAAAATGTAAGCTATGAAATAAAAAATATAAAATCTCTCATACCACCTCTACTAAGAACATACCAAGCCTGCGGTGCTTTAGTTTATGGCCCTCCAGCACTAGACCAAGAATCTAGCTCTATTGATTTTTTAACTATTTTAAATATGGATACTATCAACCAAGCCTTTTGGAATAGATTCTTTCGATGATAACTAAAATACGTTGCACTTTTAAATTACTCTTCTTTGCCTTGCTGTGTGTATCCTATTTTCTCATCGGTTTTATCCCCAGTCTTTTTGTTGATATCTTTCCCTACTTCTCGCGTAAAATCCTCATTCGAAATATTAGCTTCCACACTGGTATCATGATGTTTGTTTTTGGCTTTAAAGTGAAAATCACGGGCAATGCTAAAAACTTAAAAGACAAAGAGACAAAACTAATCGTCTCAAATCATTTATCTTATTTAGATGTTCTGGTGCTCTCACCCATTAAGCCAGCCTGCTATGTCACTTCAGTTGAAGTTAAAGAAACTCCTTTTCTTGGTCACTTAGCCAAATTAGGCGGATGTCTTTTTGTTGAGCGCAGGGACAAATCAAAAATCTATGAAGAAGTTAGAAACTTACAAAACTCAATGAAGCATGGCCTGGACATTGCGGTCTTTCCTGAAGCCACTAGTACTAACGGAGAAGAAGTTAAAAATTTTAAAAGACCCATGTTCAATGCTGCACTTGCAGCTAAAAAACGTGTCCTGCCATTGACCATAAACTATCTAAGCGTGA
>CALFYV010000385.1 GCA_937952395.1 uncultured Bacteriovoracaceae bacterium
TTTTAGTGAGTTACTTCTTCTTTCTCTCTCTTGCCTAATTGGTCTAATCAAAAAAATGCATTATGCTTATTCTATGAAATGGTTGCTGTGCCTTTATATGACCTTTGCTTTTGCTCAAGATTACTCACTCAACTTAGAAAAAAACAAAGCTGTGCCTAACTTTGCAGCCCAAGTATTACTCGCTGAAGGGAGTGCTAATCGCGTCAATGCAGGGATTGCTTATCGACTTAAAATAGGTGATAAAATTCAGGCCAATGATAAAATTTTGACTCGAGAAAATTCACAACTCAAATTAGAACTAGTGGACGCAACCATTTTGGACCTAGGCTCCAGCACAGAAATTGATTTAACACAGTTTGATTTTAGAGATAAAAATGATCGTGATTTCATACTGTCTATTAGCAAGGGGCAAATCAGGGCCCATTACCGTAATAAAGCGCTCAAAGGTCAATTATTAGTTAAAACTAGAGCGGCCCAGTTAGAAGTCAAAGGGACAGAACTTTTGATCAATCAACAATCTAGTGATCTAAAAGATATTTCTGAGTTTGTTTTACTCTCTGGCGAGGCGAAGCTCATAGATAGCAAAAGCTCACTTCATCAATTAGCAACTGATACAATCCATATTGAAGTGCGTGAACAAAATACGGGAAATTCCTTCAGAGAAACCATTAATCTCAATTCAAAGCAAAAAAAATACTACGGTGCCCACCACATGGATGAAAAAAATCAATTTAAACCTTTCTATCCTTTTTTTAAAAAGGATAATTTGCTCAAAGAATCTCCTTTGTATGCCACTTTTTTTCCCGATACTATTGTTAAAAAAGATGACATGCCTATAGAAGAAGCAACCGGCCAAACTAGTGATGAATCTGAAGAGTGGATGCAGAAACTGAATCAACTTAATAAGAAACTAAAAGAAAACCAATTTTAAATTTCAATTTTATCCGCGAAATAGGGATCTATCTGATGAGGGATTAATCGAAATTTAGTCGTATCATAGCCCCAATTTTTCATTTTCTCTTTAATTGATTTCCACAATTTGATTGGTAGTTTTTTCTGCCTGGCCAAAACTTTAACATAGTGTCGATAGGGAGTTCCAATAATTGCATATTGATAATCTTTGTCTACCTCATGAACAATAAATTGATTTCCGATGGGCCAAAGACGAGAGACATTCCAAATAGAATTATTACTTTTATCTTCGATATGAATTCTCAAATTTTCTTTTTGAAAATCATCATAAAAACTACCTAGCTTGTATTTCATGGTTAACTTATATTGGTTAAGAGAAAATAATTGATAAAGCTCAATCAACTCATAAGAATTATTCAAATCATCTACAGGAAATCGTCCGAAAGAATACCACTCTTGCTTTGCAATATTCGATTGGCCAAGAACATACCATCTTCCTTCAAATTTTAATAAATCTAGATACTGAGGATGATTATTACTGTTCTGAATTGCTTTTTCACTTGAACAGGATATAACCATTAAGAGGAATACAAACCGAAGCATATTACTTAATTAATTTTAAAAGTTTTTTCTGACCCTTAATAATATAATCCCCTGCTCGCCAACCATACATACTGCTGCAAGAGTCGTAATGAGCTTCAAAGAATTCTTCTTTGGTTGTGAAATAAGTTAAGTAATCATTGGTCAAACCTAATACCCAACTTTCTTGAAAGCCCTCACTCAAGGCCATGCCTTGAAGTTTATAACCTAAACTGGTGGAAGCTTCTCCTGGCCAGGTCATCATAGCAATATGGCCGATTCTAACAGCTGATAAGTAGGTCATAACAGG
>CALFYV010000386.1 GCA_937952395.1 uncultured Bacteriovoracaceae bacterium
AATAGACTTGGTACATCAATATAATAAGCCAGCCCCTTAACATGCCGTGTTTCCCTTATAATTTCGCGAGCTAGTGCCAATGTCATAAATTTTGAAATCATGGGGTCGTTTTCAAAACTATAAGCCAAAGGCTCTAGTGAAGTTATATCACTGGCTGAATAAAAACTTGGAATACGAATTTTTTCAAAACCATATTTTAACTTATGCATGATACTCTCGATCGGTTTTGGAATTTTGAGAGTAGGGTATAGACATGGATTAGAGTAAAAAGCCGCGCAGGGTTTAAAAGGAATTTGTTCTTTAAAATCCAAAAGTATTTTTAGTGTAATTAAACCACCTAAGCTGTGTGAGCCGAAAACTGTTTTTCCGGGGTATAATGACTGCAATTGATATTTTGACTCCAGTTCATTCATCAATTGAATATAGTCTAAGCAAAAGTCTGAAAAATTTTGAATATAAACACGACTCCCCCCACTATGGCCATGGCCGACTAAATCGAAAAAATTGATAATGATATTATATTCTGAATGAGCAAAAAATTTGCTTATAAAATCCAAATGCCTCTCATGATATTCAACCGCTCCATGACAAAAATAGAGATGTACACATTTTTCTCTTGTGAATTCTTTGGGATAAAGAATTTTATAGAAAATATTCTCTTGATGTTGAGAAGAACGGAACTGTCCACTAGCTTGTTGATATTGCGATGAAGGCGCACTCATTTTTATGATTCTTTTTCAATATAAGATTCAATCGCCTTTTTGGCTTCAGTTGAAAGAGTCGCAAAACGAAATGAAAATCCCTGGGATCCTTCAAGAATGCGTACAATAGTTCCAGAAGCAGCAAAATGATAGTCAGTGTTTTCGGGGTGAACGTTGAGCGATATTTTATCTCCGAGCTTGGCAGGAAAATTCGCCACAAGAACTTGCATTCCACCAATCGATACGTCCCGGCAAATGCCTTCAAAAACACCTTTTTGATCGCTAACTAATAGTCTCGCTATAAAAGGCTTTCTTTGCGCAGAGCGCCGGTCAACTTGCTCAATACTCGGTGGTAATTCTTGAAAAATTTCTTGAAAATCACTCATATCAGCCAGGTATGTCCAATTCGTCAGGCCCTGAAAGTAAATTAACGTCTTACCGTTGATGCGATTCTCTTTATATAAATTTTTGATTAAATTTAAACTGAAAGGACCATAATCAGTAGCAACTCCGCCTCCTCTGTCAGCCCCAGTTCTTATATAAATGCGCTTATCATCATCAGATAAGCTTTTTAAGCTGATTTTGTTCGATACTTTTTTTACTTGCAGAGTTTCTACATCTTTAATTTTCTTCCAATTTTCATAGCCTTTAGCCCAAACAAAATGCTCTGGGCCTAGAATATTGGATTCAATCAATTTCATAAGCTCAGGCTGAGACACAGGCCCGACCCGCTCTTTATTTTCAACGTAATACCACTGCATATTTCAGTACCTTTTTATTTTATTATGCCATTTTTTTACTTATATCTGCTACTTAACACTGTTTTTGCCTAGTTGCTCTTACTTGACTAATTTGTTTACATCTTCTTACAGGCTATTGATTTACTCAAGCATTCGTTTTAAATTCATTGCATCTCACGGTTTGAGATCTTACCAGAAAGAATAAAAAGGATTTTATGTTTCAAAAAATGTTCTTGCTCACCTTTACGTTATTTATTAGTTTTCAAGCTTTCGCTGGCTTTAGAGTTTATCAACATAGTCAGAAGGACCCACAACAAATTGATACTAACCATTTTATCTCCTCTCAAGGAGTTAATCGTAATGGCCAAATCAACTGGGGTTTAATCAATACACGCTTTCTTGAGTTTTTTCATACAGTTGTTAATTCCCCAATTTCAGGTAAAGCGAATACAGAACTACTGCTCAAAGCCCACCACAGAGACAATGTAGGCTTCACTCTTCGTTATAAGCAAAGATATAAAAGAACTAATATTGAAGGCGCAGAGCTCATTGCGAGCTTTAACTCTCGTGGACAATTACTCTCGATCAATTCTTCACTTGTAGAACTAGAGAATTTTAATGTTATCCCAACTATCTCCGCTCAAA
>CALFYV010000387.1 GCA_937952395.1 uncultured Bacteriovoracaceae bacterium
TGATTCACTAAATTTGAAGCCCCCGAAATGATTTCAGTTCCCAAGTCTCCCGCTATTGAAATAGTCATCACTGCTGCATGAGGTAATGTTGTCTTACTCGTTACTTCAACAAAATGCATGATCCCACTGAAACCTCCGGCACTGATCGCGAGGGTACCTGAAAGAATGTCTAATAAATCTGCTCCGCGCGCTAATCCTAGTGTGGTATCAAGGTCTAACTCTAAAACCTCACCTGTCTTAAGCGCTATGCTTCCAAGGGCACTTCCAGCATTAGGAGCTATGTTATTATTTATTTGATCTCGGTTTACTGCCGCATTGATCAAGTTCGATGCTCCCTTCACAACCAAAAATACACCGGCACCCGTTCCAACTCCCGTAAGAACCAAAACGCATCCACTTGCTAGTTCACAAAAACCACTAACGATCTCCCAGTTATTAGAACTGAGGGCTTTCATTTTTTGTTCATCTGTTAAAGTCTTTATTTCATATTTTTTTTGAATATTATAAGCTATTCCAGCTGAATCTTGAGAAAAAGAAAGATTGTTTGAAATCATTATCGTCATGAGTATTAAAACCAGTTTTTTCATTGAAATTATCCTTCGTTAATTATTTGCAGGTATAGAGAGCAAGAATAATGCCAATAAAAAAGTGAAAAAGAATTAAATTTCAATAGGTTGGTAACACTAAAACAGAGGCAAGGTGTACAAATGTCTAATAATTTTACTGTCTTCTAAAAGGCACTTGAATAATAAACTTGGTACCTTTACCGACCTCAGACTCCACCCAAATAGTACCGCCAAGTTTTTTACAGACATCCATGATAGCGTCCATTCCAACTCCACGGCCAGAGATATCTGTGACTTCGGTATTGGTTGAAAAGCCGGCTGAGAAAATTTGCTGAATAACTTCCTTGTCATTCATATTTTTAACTTTATCTTCAAATCCATTTTGGATCATTTTCTTTCTAATAATATCTGGATTAACTCCACCACCATCATCTTTCATCATGACTTGCAGTAATGGCCCATTATCTGAAGGCATCACCTCAACGAAGAATTGAATTGTTCCTTTTCTCGGTTTGCCTCTTTCTTCTCTTTTAGCAGGAGCTTCAATTCCATGATCAATAGCGTTTCTAACAGCGTGAACAAGACTAGAGAATAGTTCATCATAAATTTTGCCATTGAGTCTTAATTCCTCACCATGAATTTCAAGGGGATTAATTTCTTTTCCAAGCTTGAGCGCTACTTCTTCAGCTAAATCTACATAAGGAGCTAAGAATTTTGATACTGACTCTGAATAAATGGAATCGATATAATCATTAAGTAGTTCATCGTGAACATTATGTTTTTTCATTTTTTCAAAAAACTTTTGCAAATTATTAACTGGAATCTCAAGTCCTTTGTCAAAATTATTCCAACCTTTAATACCAATAATTTTTTTATTTTCTTCCACAAATTTCTCAAAAATGCCTTCCATTTTATCGAACATTTTAATTAATTCTTCATATTTCGCTTTCTTCTGTCCCTCTGGAGAATTTTTAATGTCGGTGATGGCCCCTTCGATTTCATGAGCGTAGTGATGAACTTCTATCATAGCGAAAAGTCCTGAGTTTCCTTTGAGGGTGTGCATTCCTCTAAAGAGAACGTCTTCTCTTAATTCCCCACTTTCAGGCTGCTTACCCGATTTTATAAACTCTCTAGTTTCATTTAAATATTTTCTCGTCTCTTGGAGAAACTTGATAAATTGCCCTTTGTTACTCATCATTTTGACAATCATTTCCACAAATTTTCTCTCTTTTTCTGTTTTGTCGGTTGCCACCACAACGACTCCACTTATTTTTTGATTTTCATCACGAATGGGATTGTATTCAATAAAAATAGAGCGATCACTTCGGTTAACTTTCAAAGGGGCCATGGTGGCCATATCTTGAAATGGAAGATCCTCTGCAATCATCGATCGGCAAAAGTTTTTAAAATCATCTTTTTCAGCTTCGGGTAAGTTAAGAAGTTCGCCTACAAATTTGCCGGGAGGTTTGGTATCAAAAATCTTCTCGCTAGCTTTAGAGTAGACGGGAAGAACTTGGCCGTTATCATCAAAAATGAAAAAGCCTTGCCCAAGACTATCGACCATAGCTTCTTGTAGTTTAAGTGCTTTATTAAGTTCTGCCGTTCGCTCTTCTACTTTTTGCTCTAGTTTTTCATTGTATTCTTTTAGTTCATTCATGAGCACTGAAACTTTGAGTGCCATTAAATTAAACGACTCTCCAAGTTTGCCTATCTCATCTTCACCTTCTACTGCAACTTTTATAGCAAAATTTCCTTTTCCAATTTCTTCTGCACCAGTTAAAAGCTTGCGCAATGAATCGGTTAGTTTGTTAGAAGCGATAACACTTAAAATCATCGATAGTGAAATAATGAAAATAAGAAAGATAAGAGATTTCACTATGAGCGTGAATACTGCTTTAAGTGCTGATTCCTTATCTAAAATTGAAACAATGGTATAGCCCAGCTCAGGTAATCTTGAATATGCTACCAGTAGCGTAGGCTTATTAAGTTCTTGCGCCTCCAGTGTACCCATGTCAAATTTATTAGTTTGAATTTTTTGATAAAAATTTAGGCTATTAAAATTATTTGTTTTATTATCCCAGACATTATTTTTACCCATGATAACTTTACCTTCATTATCAATAAGAAAATTATCGAAAAGAGCATCACTGTAAAAAGAGTTTAAAATAATTTCAGATTGAAAAACTGTGGCTATAAGAAAACCTTCACCTGATCGAGTCTTATAAATATTGAATAGAGCAAACATACCCTTTTTTGCATTAACCACTTTAACAATTTGGTTTTTAGTTAAAACTTCAGAAAAAGCTGTGGTCACATTTTTTTCAATAAACATCTGAACATTGGTATCTGCTTCTTCTTTAACTAGTTCACCTGCAATAGCAAAGTCTGTTACTCCAGTATTGGCCAAAACTTTGATCAATAATAATTTTTTTTCATTTTTAAAAACATTTTCTGATAATTTATCAAAACTTTGATTAGACGAATTTAGTCCAGTTAAAATGACATCTCTTGTTTTTTCAACAATTTCTAACTCACTCACTAGCTGACGAGCTAATGTTTGTGAATTAGTCAGGTTTGTACTGTAAATATAGGCCAATTTATCTTCTTCAAAGATACTTTTGGCCATAAATAAGTAAGACACCAGTGAAAACACCGGTGCAAGTACCAAAAGTACTAGAAGTTTATATTTGAGAGAGACTTTACGAAACATACGCTCTCTTTTTATTAATGAAGAAGATATGACCTCCTCATTCTTAAACATGCCTTTTCATAATATAATTATAAATAAAAGAAGTTTTAAAAAACACTGGGCACAAATGGCTTAACTTATTGAAAAGTAAAATAATAATGTACCAATTATGAACATGTTGAGTTTTACAGATAAATCCAAACGAGTTGATACCGTTATTATTACGGTAGCTGCAATCTTTCTGTTTGCGTCAGGACTTTTGATCCTGGATGACCGTTTTTTATTTCAAAATTTAATGGTACAAAAGCAACGAATTCAAGAAAATCCAGTAGCTACCCTAACTCAAGCAAGTAATGATGTTCGAAAAAAATTACCCGGTGACTTAGTCTGGATACCCGTGAGTGGAAACCAAAGAGTCGTAGAGAACGAAACAATTTTTACTGGTCCTGATTCAACTGTGCTGGTTAAATTTGATGATGGTACTGAATTCACTTTAGAACCAGATAGTATGGTTATTATTCAAAAACAAGCAGACAAAGCCAATATTAATATTGCTCTTGGTGGGATTACTGGAAAACTGGGAAAGAATGTAAAACTTAAAGCAAACGGTAATGATGATTTTGAATTAAGCTCTGACTCAGGAGCGGAAATTAATTTAAATGTAAGTGCAGATAAGGGTCCTAAGGTTGATATCCTTTCAGGAAATGCAGACTTCAATACAATTGATGGAAAACAGCAATTAGCGCAAAATCAAACTATAGAACTGGAAAAAGGAAAAATTGCCAATATTCGTCAACACCAAATCAAACTCACGGCGCCTCTTGTTAATCAACGTATTATTATGTCTCCTAAAGAAAAAGTCACTTTTTCCTGGAAAGCTCTCATCGCAGCCGATGAGTTTCAATTTGAATTTAGTACTCATAGAGATTTCACCGAGAATTTTTTTAAAAAGAAAACAAAAGATTTAGACTTTGTTCTACCAAGACCTAAAAAAGAAGGAGACTATTTCTGGCGCGTAAAACTTTATAAGGCTTCACAGCTTATTTCAGAAAGTCTCCCTAGAAAAATCATTATTGTTCATGAAAAACCACCCACCTTAATTCTACCCAACGACAACGAAGTCCTCGAGTATCCCTATTTAGTTAAATACCTTGACTCTCCAAAGACTGCGATGTTCGACGTTAATTTTAAATGGGATTACGTATTAGATATTAATAAAACTCAAATCCAGTTTGCCCGTGACAAAAAATTTAAAGAAATAGTGGCTGATGAAAGTAGCGATGTGACCTTCCTAAAAAAGCAATTACCCCCAGGTAAATATTATTGGCGAGCGCGGATTCAAGATAAAAAAGTGGAGTTAAGAACATGGTCTGATGTAGGTTCTTTTAAAATTCAATTAAATAATGCGGATTTGAAACCTAAACTTATTCATCCTATTAATAAAAATAAACTCATACAATATGACTTCTCACTTTTAATTGGATTTGAGTGGGAGAAATTAGAAAATGTGAAAGAATATAGAATAGAAATTGCAAGTAAAAAAGATTTCTCTGATGATTCTGTACTTTTAATTGATGCAACTGAAAATAATACATTTGAATGGGAGACAAAAGATAAGAAGAAATTCTATTGGCGTGTACGGGCCATAACTGATGAAGGTGTATTAACTCATTACAGCGAAATAGAAGAGTTTCTTGTCGAAGATCCTCCTCCTCCAAAGCCTCCTGAACTAAAAGAAAACGAAGTAAAAAAAGAATTCAGCATAAATAAGATTTTTCATTTCTTATATAATCTTATTATTCCTTCTGCCTACGCTGAGGAACCGCTAACAGATGTTAAATTGGAATGGGAAGAAGTGGAAAGGGCAGTCAAATATAAAATTGAAATTTCCCCTACTCGCTCATTTAAAAAAAATCTTCTAGAAAAAGAAGTTAAAAAGACAAAATTTATTTGGCAACACGACCAAGCGGGAAACTACTACTGGCGAGTTCGGGCCATTGATAAAAAAGACATTATTGGTGAAGTCAGTAAAACGGGTATTATTAAACTGCGTTTTAATCAGCCAAAGCCGATTATCGTCAATAGCTATCAGGAAGAAATAACACAAGAAAATCAAAATAAAAAAAAACTCTCTGTAAAACTTAGTTGGGAAAAAGATAAGATTGCTAGTTTTTACCAAGTTCAAATTTCTGACGATCCCAATTTCTCTAACGCTTCATTAATTAAAACTCAAGAAGACCATATCAATTATGAAATCCCTTTTTTAAATGAATACCACTGGCGTGTGCGCTCACTAGATAAGGTAGGAAGGATTGCAAGTGATTTTTGTGATAGTATTACAATAGTTGCTCAGCCTATTATCTCTGAACTTGAAGTCAAACTAGAAAAACCAATTAAACTTTTTCGCTACCGCTATTCAGAAGATAGTACTCCTGCTATCAAATTGTCTTGGCAACCGGTTTCCCACGTAAGTGAATACCTTCTTGAGATAGCTCAAGATTCTAGTTTTGATAAAATTATACTGAATCAAAAAGTAAAAAAAAATTCTTATGACTTCGAGGCCAAAGCGCCATTACGCCCACATTTTTATTGGAGGGTTCGTGCACTAAATCCTTACTCACAAACTGATTGGTCTGAGAAGCGAAGATTTATTATTATTTCCAATGAAAACCTCGATGTACCAGAAATGATCTATCCAAGTTCAAACACTTTCGCTGGTAAAAACGAATTTGATGAAGTTTATTTTGAATGGAGTCCTGTCACGGAAGCTTTGAGTTATATTATTGAAATTGGTGTAGATAAAGATTTTAAATTTGGGAAAAAAATCTACCTTGCCTCAAACCCCAAGGCTAGAATCAAACTAAAAACTCGTTCTACATATTTCTATAGAATTCGCTCTACTTTTATTATTCCTCATGACGAAAATGTTTCAGAACTCAGGGTCGTTCCGCAAAAGGCCATTGGCAAACCAAGCGAAGTATTTTCTTTCAACCTTAATAAGGGGTACACCGGTCAATTGGAAATGGAACTAGGAGTAAGTGATTTTTCATTCACCAACAATGTTGAAACTCCCACCGCCAATATCATCAAAGGAACTGCAAAATCAGCTGGTTTTTCTGGCCTAATTAGCTACAAATGGTATCCCAAAGCTTTTTCTGGGAATTGGGGGTTCGGTTTTGGGCATGAGAGAGGTTCGGCCCAAATGCTTTTTGTAGATGAAAATGGAACAAACCTCGGTGACTTTCACTTCGAAACTCAAGATACTCGCGCTATCCTAAGCTACCGAACTAGTTTTGGAAGAAATACTTCTTTTGAAACTAATATGGGATTTTCTTATTCTCGCAGGGCCTATCCTTTTTTAGTCTCAGGAATTTATGAAAGCAAACTTACCCAGCATACATATTACGAACAAGAATTTGTACTCAGGCTTTACAGTAAAAAAGTTCTTTATCATCTATTAGGCCTCAAACTCACTCAGAACTTAACTAATTCAGGCGATGCTTTCACTTATATGCCTTGGTATGAACTACGCTATTATAAGGAAAATATCTGGTACGGTTTTAAACTCAAATACCATGCTCAAGAAGTGGGCTATGGCTTCGATGAAAACTACCCGCAAAATGATAAGTTTCAAATAAACGCCACCTCTGTCGCTTTCACAACTGGAATAGGATTTTAATGAAAATAGAAACAATGTTTGAAGGCCAGGTTGTTCTCATTATCGAAGAAGATGCCAATCAAAGAGATAAAGCACGCAGTTTTCTACTAGTCAGAAAAGCCAAGAAAATTCTAGATACAGCAGACTTTATTCAAGCTTACAATCTTATTCAAAAGCAAAAAGTGGATTACTATATTTGTGATTACAGGTTATTTAACACTCATGCCCAGTCATTCATAAAAAAACTAAGAAAAGAAAAAAAACTCTCCAATGATAATCAGCTCATCATGTCTGCTGATTTTTATGAAGCTGTTGAGAAATTAAAAAATAAAACGGTAGAACCGGAAAATCGAGCAAAGAAAAAAACAACAGAGCAAGTTTTAGACGAGGATATAAAAAATACTGTTGCAGAAATCTATAAGCCATTCTGTGAAATAAAGGCCTATATGCTGATTAAAAGTAGTAATGAAGCAGTTGAAGCCACTATCTTAAATATCGACTTAGAAGAACTCTTAGTCACCATTTCAACCAACTCATTAGAAAAGCAAGAAAACTACGCGCGCCAAATTAAATTTGAATCCAATATTGAAGGTATTACAAAAAACTATACCATTATTGGTGATATGAAACTGATTGATGATTCAGATCAATTTTATAGGGAATTTGAGCTTGCTGTCCCAGAACAATATAAGGAAATTTTAATGGAAATCGAAAACGATCTATTCGGAGCTCAGAGAAAAACACTCGGGATGTTGCATGTAATGAAAGGGGATTAGGAAACTAATCCCCTAAATGAAAATATCTTATTTTACTGGCTTTATATAATAAGCATTATTTTTTAAATCATCGACCGTATTTAAAAAACTATCAATATCACGTGACTTATAACCGACACTTTCGAGTTCTTCTCCTGATGCGCTTCTAAGTTCACTTAAGTCCATGTTATTAAGTAATCTTACAACAATTCCCGGTAAGTCAGCATTTCTTAAGGGAACTTGAATTTTATAGCGACCAACGCCTTTTGTGATTTTTATACTTCTTAAGAAATCTCTGTCTTCTACGGCTTTTTCAATAACATCAGAAAAATACTGAAAGTCTTCATCACTGGCATCTAGATAATTTAGCTTCTTTTGTTGAACATTGGCATCTTGAATAAGTGCTTTCTTTGTCTTAGGTGCTTCGCGAGTAGAGTAATCCTCATCAATTTTATCTGCCTTTTCTTGGTATTTTGAATACTTAATTTTTGCCTTAGCCACTTTTTGTAATACTTTTGCTTGCTTACTAAATAATTTATCCTGCTTTTTATCTAAAATTTCATACTGTTCATCGAACTCATCTGGCCCCATTTCATTTCGTTCACCAGCTCGTTCCAATCCCTCAATACTTTTTTCAACTTCAGCTAACTCATTTTCTATATTTTTGAGCTCTGACCAAAAAACGTTTTCTTTGAATTTTGCTCTTTCAACCGAATCTACAGCTAACTCATATTTATCATTACCTTCTTGCAAAATTTCGCTCACAGCATCGGATGACTCATAATCAGGTTCCCAATCACCAATAATCATTTTAACTTTGCTATAAAGGCTTTTTTTAATTTTTGATATTTGCGCAATAGCAATTAAAGGTAAAAACTTAACTCTTAATTCTAACATATAAAGAAAAGCTTCTCGTCCACTTCTTCTTACTATGGCCCTTTGATAATCTTTTAATTGCGAAGGTTTTTTTCCTTCAACATAGTAAAGGTAGAAAGCCTCTTTGATGATATCATGCATGCTCTGACAAGTGTAACCTTGTCTAGCAGCAACGGCTTCACAGATGGGATGATTATAATGAAGGGCGGCTGCTAAGGCTTTAATATTTCCATTATTACCTTTTACATTTGTAACCTTAAACTCCCTGTTATTTCCCATAAATTCTTTGGCCAAACGTCTAACAATTTTTACATCATCCAGTAATACAGCTTCACGGTATTGGTTATAGTCAAAATAAGCAGTTTTATGAACTTGACTCAAGGTTTGTGAAGAAAGTGCTTTCATAAATGAAACTGCATAACGAGCTTTATGATCAAACTCTTTTGATTCTTTCATCGCCGTTACAGCTTCTTTTCTCGACGCCTCGCTGCCTCCGGCTTGATTGGCATAATAAAGTTGTTCAGAAGTTAAGGCTGCTTTCTCAGAATTATTGGCAGCTTTTTCAGAATTTTCTTTTAATTCACACGAGGTTAAAACGATGAGGGACATTAAACTTAAAGACAAAAACTTCATACTCTCTCCTTAGAAAACAAAAACAATGAGTCAAATTAGCACTGAGTA
>CALFYV010000388.1 GCA_937952395.1 uncultured Bacteriovoracaceae bacterium
TTCACAGTTTTCAATAGTAGATGAATTATTTAGCAAGATTAAATTACCATCTATTTCTTTATACAATTATGAAGCTGATTACATTATATGAACTGCTGTCGTGAAATTTAGAGATAATTTCGATGAAATACTGATTGCTTCTGGGGATAAGGATTTAATGCAATTTGTGGACGGGAAAGTAAAAATGCTTGATACTATGAAAGATAAACTTTATGGCCCAGAAGAAGTTTTTGAAAAAATGGGTGTTCATCCAAATCAAATTATCGATTATCTTACTCTTCTTGGAGACCCATCTGATAATATTCCAGGTGTTAAGGGTATTGGAGCAAAAGGAGCTTCAAAACTTTTAGAAGAATTTAAAACTCTTGATGAGGCAGTAAAAAACTCAGCAAAAATAACTAACAAGAGGGCACAAAAGGCTTTGATTGAAAATGGCGGTACGATCGAGCTGTCACGTAAACTCATCACGATTAAAACAGATGTAGAACTAGGTTATGATTACGATAGTATTAAATTTGAACTTGAACCCTCTCAAGATTTGATTACTTTTTTAAAGGGTCTTGGTTTTAAGACTATGGTGGAAAAATTTTTACAATTCAAGCAAATAGATGCCTCTGTTTCAAATACAGAGCGAAAAATTGAGCAGAAGCCACTTGAGTTTCAGAAAATAAAAAATCCCGGAGAGTGGAAGCAGTACTTTGAACTTTTAAAAAAGGAAAAAGAAGTTTCCCTAGTGCCTTTCTGGGCCGATGACTCCCTTTATTTTGGCACTCTTTTATATTTGGCTATTGGAATAAAAAAGAAAGATCCTCTTATTATTTCTTTTGGGCAGCTACTTAGACCCGAATACATACTGAATGAATTATTTTCTTTAAAAGAAATGGAATTTATAGGTTGTGATTTAAAAAACTTTCTTTCTTTTTCTATTTTAAAATCTAAAAATTTACCAACAAAGATTTTCGATATTTCTCAAGCTATTTTTGTTCTCGACCCTTCTGCTGCTCATGACTGGCCTTCTGTTTCACAAAAATATTTAGATCAAAGTATTGAAATAGTCGATTCTTCAAAAGGTGGTAATCTTTTTGAGATGGACAGTAGTATCCAATCTTATTTAGTTCAAGCCACAACCGGGATGCTGGCGGTAGCTCCAACTTTGAAAGATGAAGTGGCAGAACTAGGATGTGAAAAAGCGCTTTATGAAATTGATCTTCCCTTGATTCCAATTTTGGCCCAAATGGAAATGCACGGAATCAGCTTGGATGTGCCTTTTTTTGAAAATTTAGAAGTTGAATTTTCCAAAGAATTAGAA
Source organism: uncultured Bacteriovoracaceae bacterium (assembly GCA_937952395.1). Lineage (GTDB taxonomy): Bacteria > Bdellovibrionota > Bacteriovoracia > Bacteriovoracales > Bacteriovoracaceae > CALFYV01. Next base: position 1,310 of record CALFYV010000388.1, read on the forward strand.
TCGATTCAAGCTCAAATCGATGAAGCAGGAGGCGAAGGCATCAATCTACGTTCTCCCAAACAATTAGGCGTTCTTCTTTTTGAAATATTAGATCTTCCTGTTATTAAAAAAAATAAGACAGGTCCTTCAACTGACTCAGGAGTATTGCAAGAATTATCTACGATGGGTCTGAGTGAGATTCCCGGTCTTATTATTAAATATAGAGAAATTGACAAACTTTTAAATACTTATGTTAAAACTTTGCCTAAATTAATTAATCCACAAACTAATAAAATACATACCCACTTTCAATTAAATAATGCCGCCACAGGCAGACTATCATCCGATAACCCAAATCTTCAAAATATTCCCATGAGAACGGAGAAAGGCAGGCGGTTGCGTGAAGGTTTTATTCCAAGTGAAGGTTTTCAGTTTTTGTCAGTTGATTATTCACAAATGGAATTGAGACTATTGGCCCATTTTTCTCAAGATGAAACCATGATGAAAGCCTTTAAAGAAGGAAGAGATATTCACACCCAAACGGCTTCAGAAGTGATGGGTAAAGAATTTAACCAAGTGACTAAGGATGAACGTAATCAAGCCAAAGCTGTTAATTTTGGTTTGATGTATGGCCAGGGCTCTTTTGGCTTGGCCCAACAATTAGGCATTAGCCGAGCGGAAGCCAAAGCGTATATTGATAAATATTTTGCTCGTTTTAACAAAGTAAAATCCTTCTTGGATTCACTTCGAGAGAAGAGTGAAAAAACTGGCTATGCTGAAACTATGTTTGGACGTAAGCGAGTATTAAAAGATATAAATTCAACCAATAGGACAGTTAAAGCGATGGCTGAAAGAATTGCCATCAACAGCCCCATTCAAGGCAGTGCCGCTGATATTATTAAAATTTCAATGATTAATATTCAAAATGAAATCACTAAAAAAAATCTCAAATCAAAAATGATTTTGCAAATTCATGATGAACTTGTTTTTGAGGTTCTCCCAGAAGAAATTGAAACTTTAAAAAAGCTTGTTGTAAACAAGATGGAAACAGCGGTTGATATTAGTGTTCCTTTAAAAGTGGATCTTGGTATCGGTAAGAATTGGTTGGATGTTAAGTAGTTAGAACCAAGAAAAATTCAAATAAGTTTTAATTTTCGAATCTTCCGTGAAATTACCGCTCAGAATTTCTAATTCAATTTTTTTGCCCTCATGAACTAAAAACTCACTACCAGGAAAAACATGAATATCGATATTGGAGTTATCGTAGCAAGCATCAAAATAATACATAGATGTTAGACTTGAATAGGAAAAATCTCTTTTATAAAGACAGTAATACTCATAAAAGCCATTTTCTTTATTAATATAAATCACAGCACTTCCATTATCACTAAATCCGTTAAAAACTTCAACGCTACCAGGAATGGTCATGAATCCTGAATCAGCAAGTGTATGACTTCCATTACTAACTTGATATTGGTTGAAATATTTATGTGCAGTTAGAATTTGGTTTTGATTAGTATTTTGATTAAGCAAAATGGCTTTGATACTCATTTTTGAAAAGGAGGAGTTTCCTTCACTTGCCACTAGGCGAGCTTGTTGATTCGTCTGCACTGTATACTCAAGGGAAGCACTTGATTGCTCATTAATCCCCAGCCTACAATCGTTTAGGTTAAATTTCTTTTTACTTATATCAGCTAGATATAAACACGTAACTTTATCATTAGGAATATCTTTGTTGAGAACAAGGCTGACATGTCCATTTCCTGTTTCTCCAAAAGTAATATCAATACTCAATGGGATTTGGATATCTGTAGCTTCGCTGGCAAGATAAGTTCCATCAACCAGAACGTCATAATTAGCTGAACGAGTTGCTTGTAAAGTAATAGAATTAGGAATCAATGGTTCCGTTGTTTGGGTAAACCCACTATTGCCTTGCTCATCTTTTTCTAAATTTTTTCCGCAAGAGAAAAAATTTAATAGAAAAAAAGACAACAAGAGATTGAATAATGACATCCTTATCATTAAATAAAGTCCTTGTTTTAGGACGAATCGGTTTAAATAGCAGGGGGATTGAGTCTATTGGGGGTCAGAGGGAAGAAGATTCCTTGCTCTCTTTAATTTCTTTTTCACTATTTTTCTTTTCAAATTCAGCTATATAGCTATCGATAACACCGTGTTTACTTTCTTCATGAATTTTAAAACCAAAATGGTTAACTATATCTTCGGCTGTAATAATTCCGACTAATCTTCTATCATTCATACGACTGACAACAAGTAGTCGACTGATTTTATATTTATTTAATTTATGAAAAGCTACCATTAAGCTTTGATCTGAATAAATTGTGATAACTTCTTTAGTGCAAACATCTTGTATGGTAGCCTCACCTTGAAAACGTGCGAAAGCGGAACCTATTTCATGACTAGAAATAACCCCTACAATATAATTTGAACGCATGACTGGGTAGCCTGAAATTTCACTATGATTAACAGTTTTCATGGCTTCTTTGATTGTCATTTTTGCGTTCAAGGTAATGACATCTTTTATCATAGCATCTTCAACTATCAATGATTCTAAAACATCAAAATCTTCTTTCGTAGGCAGGTGAACACCATCTTGTTCACTGATTTGTTCATAGATAGAACCTTTAAGAAATTTCATTGAAAGAACATAACTTACAATATTGGCAATCATGAGTGGGATAATAATTTTATAATCATGGGTCATTTCGAAAATAATAATAATAGAAGTAAAGGGTGCTCTAATAACTGAAGCAAAGTATGCGCCCATTCCAACTAGTGCATAGGGACCAATATTGCCAATTAAATTGGGAAAGAAAAAGTCTGCCACTGAAGCAGTTAATCCTCCTAACATGGCACCCATAAATAGTGTAGGAAGAAAGAGTCCTCCACTAATACCAGATGAATAACAAACCCCGGTAAAAATAAATTTTAATAAAAAGAGCATCAGAAGAATTTTCCAATCCTTAATAACACCAAGAAGAGCATCGTTGGCGATATCATGTCCAGAACCTAAGACGGCAGGATTGTATAAACTAACAGCAGCTATTAAACAAAATGTGAAAAGAATGAGGGTTAATTTATGTTCTTTAAAAATAAACTTGTTAGTTTTTCTTAGCTTCAAAACGAAGCGAACCCAAAGAGGTCCAATGATTGAAGCTGCAATGCCAATAATAAGATAAATAATAAGTTCTCTGTTATCATTCAGTTGATAGTGAACGGGAGTGAAGACTGAATTATCTCCATTGAAAAAACTTGCAGTGATGGCGGCAAATACTGAAGCAATCATCATAGGTCCCAACATCTTTGCATTGAGATTTCCCACAATTTCTTCCAGGGCAAAAATAACAGCTGCGATGGGGGTGTTGAAGGCTGCTGCAATTCCTCCAGCTGCACCGATAGCAACTAATGATTTAATTTTATTCTTTGAAAGACTTAAAAGTGTGCCCGCACTACTAGCAAAACCGGAGCAGACAGCCAGGGTTGGACCTTCTCTCCCCAGAGATAAACCTGATGCGAGGGATGTGATAGAGGTCACCATTTTGGCCAACCATTCACCCAATGTTATTTTTCCATGATGAACGACAAGAGCAATTTTGACATTAGGTATCCCTGAGCCTGCTGTGTTCGGGAATAAGCGAGTGGTGATGAAGCCTGAAATGAAAACGAGTAAACCAGCTTTCCAGAAAGTCTCAAAGGTGAAACTTGAACTTGTGTTGAGGTATTTTGTTAAAAATCTGATAGAGTAATTGATAAATACCGCGATGAGTCCAGAAGAGATTCCCACAATCAGAGTGAGGACTAAATAAAGCGTATCTTCATCGATATTTTGCTTATTTAGCCTACGTAGGACCTTAATTTGCCAAATTTGACTTAGTTTCATTGCTCTTTCATGGATTCAGTTGGCCATTACAACTTCTATTGGATATAAGTGCTTAATTTTTTAGTTGTTTAGTCAGAATTAGTCCAGGAAAAAGCATATTTTTTTTGGGCCAAACCTTGACAGGCTAAAGTTTGAAATTAATTTATAGTAAGATTTTTTTAACCTTTTGGAGGTAATTTATGGAACTTAGACCATTACAAGATCGCGTCTTAGTTAAAAGACTTGAAGAAGAAACTAAAACTGCTGGAGGCATTATTATTCCAGACAATCAAAAAGAAAAACCTTCTCGTGGAGAAATCATTTCTGTTGGAACTGGTTACCGCTTAAGAGACGGTTCGGTTAGAGCTTTAGACGTGAAAAAAGGCGATAAAGTACTTTTCTCAAAATATACTGGAACTGAAGTAAAAGTTTCAGGCAATGATTATTTAATAATGAAAGAAGAAGATATTTTAGGAATATTACAATAACGAGGAGTTATACATGTCAGCAAAAGAATTACAATACAGCGAAAATGCAAGAAATTTAATTTTAAACGGTGTTAATGCTTTGGCCAATGCCGTAAAAGTAACATTAGGTCCTAAAGGAAGAAATGTTGTCATTCAGAAAGCTTTTGGTGCTCCATCAATTACTAAAGATGGTGTGACTGTCGCTAAGGAAATTGAACTTGAAAATGCATTTGAAAATATGGGTGCTCAATTAGTTAAAGAAGTAGCTCAAAAAACAAATGACGATGCTGGAGACGGTACAACAACTGCAACAGTTTTGGCCCAGGCCATTTATAGAGAAGGTGCAAAACTAGTAGCAGCTGGACATAATCCAATGGATCTTAAGAAGGGAATTGATTTTGCCACTGAAAAAGTTATCGCAAAACTAAAAGAAATGAGCAAACAAATTAAAACCAATGATGAAATTGCTCAAGTTGGTACAATTTCTTCAAATAACGATGAAGAAATTGGAAAGCTGCTCTCTGAAGCCATGGAAAAAGTTGGTAAAGAAGGCGTTATAACGATTGAAGAGTCTAAAACAGCTGAAACTTATCTAGATGTTGTTGAAGGTATGCAATTTGATAGAGGTTACCTTTCTCCATATTTCGTAACTAACACTGAAAAAATGGAAACGAATTTTGATAATGCAAATCTTCTTATTACTGATAAAAAAATTTCTAATATGAAAGAACTTCTTCCAATTCTAGAAAAATCAGTAAAAACTAATAAGCCACTTCTTATCATCGCTGAAGATGTTGATGGAGAGGCTCTTACAACTCTTGTTGTGAATAAACTTCGTGGAACTCTTAACGTAGCTGCTGTTAAAGCGCCTGGTTTCGGAGACAGAAGAAAAGAAATGTTAAAAGACATCGCTACGCTTACTGGCGGAACAATGATTTCTGAAGAGCTTGGAATGGGACTTGAAAGTGCTGAGTTATCTCACTTGGGTTCTGCTAAGCGTGTAACTATCGATAAGGAAAATACAACGATTGTTGATGGTGCTGGAGATAAGAAAGAAGTTAATGCTAGAGTTGCACAGATTAAAGCTCAAATCGAAGAAACAACTTCTGACTATGACAAAGAAAAACTACAAGAAAGACTAGCTAAGCTTGCTGGTGGTGTTGCGGTTATTAATGTTGGAGCACCAACTGAGTCGGAAATGAAAGAAAAGAAAGATAGAGTTGAAGACGCATTGAATGCAACTCGTGCTGCAGTTGAATAAGGAATCATCGTTGGTGGTGGAGTCGCTTTAATTTACGCTAGTGCATGTCTTGGAGGGTTAACCACTGGTAATGAAGAATACAATTTTGGTATAAGAATTATTAGACGTGCTATTGAAGAGCCTCTAAGACAAATTTCTGCTAACGCAGGAGTTGAAGCTTCGGTTGTTGTTAACACTGTGAAAGGCAGCAAAGATACTAACTTTGGCTATAACGCTCGCGAAGACAGATATGAGGATTTAGTTAAGAAAGGGATTATTGACCCAACTAAAGTGACTCGTTCAGCACTTCAAAATGCTGCTTCGGTAGCTGGTATGATGCTTACTACTGAAACAATGATTGCTGATCTTCCTAAGAAAGATGAGCCTTCAATGCCAGCCGGAATGGGCGGCATGGGTGGAATGCCAGGAATGATGTAATTTTCAATATTTTTAAATTGAAGATATCTAAAGCCCGCTTATTAAGCGGGCTTTTTTTTTAATTTGAATTAGTAATTTTTCTCTCGCTGGATTCAGTAACGAGACTTAGGCTCTTCACCCACGTAGTGTAGGCAGCACTTTCAACATTTTTTGCTGATTTTGCGTGTTCAACTAATTGATGTAGGAATTTTCCTGGAAATGATTTTTGAACCATATTGATAAACCAGGTTGGTATGTATCCTTTTGGGTTGCCCATAAAAGATAGCTCTAGTCTTGTCGTATCTTCATCGATTTTTATAACATCTAATTGCATGAGTTTTATGTCTGCTAATATATGTTTTTTATCTCTAAACTGATGTTCAGGGGAAGATTGACCTAGAAAAGTCGTTATATTTCCATTTTTGCTAACCTTACCTTCCATTAAAAACTCACGATCTTCTAGCGGCCAAGGTGCTGAGTAGTATTCACTGAAAAGAAAATGTCCAGGACCAATAATTTTATGCATTTTTAGAGATTTAAGTCTCGTGGCCCAAAGTTTCTTTTTGTCATAATCAAGTACCGCCATAACAATTTTTTCAGCGGGAACTTGAAATGTTGCAACAGCTTTGAAAGGGAGTATATCACCAGAAGCTTCACTTGATGTATAGAGTTCGACACCTTCATAAAGTCCGAGATGTTTCCAGCTATAGTCTGTAGCAAAGCTGTGAAGAGTAATAAGTGCGATGACGATAAAAATTTTAAACCAATCCATAGTCTTTTAAGATTATCACCGCTTTCTTATAAATTGGAATAGGAAAGTTGGAACCAACTTAATGACTCAGGTATTATTTTGTCACCTGAGGTGGTGTCAGGATATTTATTGGTGGTGTTGATTTGCTTACTTGTGACAAAAAATTAACTAGTTGAGGAACTTTTATTTTGGCACGGCTTTAGCATAGTTAATAATTCTCAAAGGGCATGGATGGCCCTTGTTGTTATTCCCATGGATGGGATTTAATAATTGAGCATAGAAGTAGGGAGAAAAAATTGAATTTATTTATATATGTTTTCATAGTCAATTTGACTCTTCTTAGTTCCAATGCATTTTCAACTCAATTCACCCATTCTTCGTCTTCTTGTTCCAAGAAATTTGAAGGTGTCGTAGAGCAAGTACTTGAGCCTGAAGCCCCTGTACATAACTTCTCTAAACGAACTGTCATATTCAAAGTTAGTAAAAAACTCAAAGGTGTGATTGCCGATGTTGAGCAAGTTAAGCTTTTGAAATTTGGCCCTGTCAGTGTTGAAAAGGGGCAAATATATGAGGTGCAGCTAGAGAAAGAGAGTATTTGTTCTATTCAAAGAATAAGCTCTCACTAGAAATCAATCTCAGGATGAGAGGAAAATTTTATGGCAAAATGGATGTTGCCCATTTTTATTTTTTGTAATCTTTATGCCTATGAGTTTACCCAAGATTATCAACAGGGTTTTTATTGGCAGACGACACCTGTTAATTTTAGTGTTGTGAACCCAGATTCAAGCATTACACCACTACTTCATCCGAGTGTAAGGGCAATACTAAAACAAGAAGTGGATACGGCAGTGAACGCCTGGCACTCAGGTTTAGGTGAAATTCTTTGGAATGTGAGCCCAATCGTTTTATCTTCAGCAGTTTCAGGAACTAATTTGGTTCGTTGGTCCAATGACATAGAGGGTGAGACGGGATTTAATTCATCTTCAACTTTAGCCGTTACATTACGTTATATAAATGGCCCTTTTTACGTACGTAGTGAAATAATTTTAAATGCCAACCATCCTACACTGAGAAACCAATATGCTCTTCGATCGACTTTGATTCATGAATTTGGTCATACTTATGGGCTTGGTCATTCAGCTGATTATAACGCTATTATGTATTACTCCTAT
>CALFYV010000389.1 GCA_937952395.1 uncultured Bacteriovoracaceae bacterium
TAGTTTCTACAATAAAAGCCGAGATACCTTTATAATCATCAGTCTTTGTGGTTTTAGCGAAAACAATGGCAATATCGGCTTCTCGTCCATTGGTAATCCAATTTTTCATACCTGAGATTTCGTAGTGATCCCCTTTATCTACTGCCATGGTAGTCAAAGAACCAGCATCTGAGCCAGCACCTGGCTCGCTTAAACAAAAACAGCCGATATGCTCACCGCTGGCCAGCTTTGGTAAATACTTTTTTTTCTGGGCATCTGTTCCAAATTCTAAGATAGGCCAAACACATAAAGAAGTATGGGCTGAAACTAACACTCCGGTTGAAGCACAGTTACGGGAGAGCTCTTCGATTAAAATGGCATACGACATATAATCCATACCCGCTCCACCATATTCCTCTTGCACATAGCTGCCCAAAAAACCATTTTCGGCTAATTTAGAAATTAAAGCTTTAGGAATTTCTCCCTGACTATCAATTTTAGCTGCCAAAGGGGCGACCTCGGAATCAGAAAACTTACTAATCAAATCACGCAACTCTTGATAATTTTCATCTAAAAGCATTTCTATTGTCCTTTAAATTCAGCTTTTCTTTTCTCTACAAAAGCCTTTGTTCCTTCTTGCATATCATGTGAAGAAAAAATTGCTCCAAACTTTTCACATTCCATTTGTAAGCCTTCTTCTATAGTTAAGTCATTTCCTTTATTCATCACTCGTTTGGCAATCTTAATCGCCAAAGGAGAATTCTTCATCATCATTTGAATTGTTGTATGAGCACCTTGAATCAGTTTGGCCTTATCAGAAAAAAGTTGATTAACCAAACCCATCTCATAGGCTTCCTTGGCCTTAATATTTTTTCCTGTATAAATGATTTCTTTAGCTCGTGCACGACCCACAATATTCTCCAGACGTTGAGTTCCACCAAAGCCAGGAATGAGTCCAAGACTGACTTCAGGTAAACCAAACACCGCATTTTCTGTAGCGTAAATAAAATCGCAAGCCAAGGCCATTTCACATCCACCACCCAAGGCATAACCATTTACACAAGCAATAACTGGAATAGGAAGTGCTTCAAAAAGCAACGTTACCTGCTGACCTAGAGAGGCAAATTCCTGTCCTGCTTTTTCATCCATTCCACTCATGGCCGCAATATCAGCTCCCGCAATGAACGCTTTTTCCCCAGCGCCAGTGAAAATAAGTGCCTTAGCGTTACTTTTTTGGCTGAGCATTGTCTCTAAAAATATTTTCATCTCTTTCAAAACACTTTGATCAAGAGCATTAAGTTTTTTCTCTCTATTGAGGGTTAAAATTCCAATCCCATTGTCTTCTTCATAAAGAAGATTTTCGTATTTAGTATTCATAAAAACCTCGTGCACTTTTTCGTCCCAAACGACCAGCAGCCACATATTGCTTCAAGAGTGGGCAGGGTCGATATTTGGTATCTGAAAAGCCTTCAAAGAGGACTTCCATAATGGCCAGACAAGTATCAAGCCCAATAAAATCGGCTAAAGTTAGCGGACCCATCGGTTGATTGGTTCCTAGTTTCATGGCAGCGTCAATGTCTTCCACGCTCGCCAGTCCTTCGTATAAAGCATAAATAGCTTCATTGATCATAGGCATCAAAATTCTATTGACTGCGAAACCGGGCATATCCTTGGCCTTAATAAAAGTCTTTCCCATTTTTCGTGCAACCATCTCAACAGCTTCAAAAACGTCTGATGAAGTTTCTAGTCCAGCAATTCCCTCTACCAATTTCATAACTGGAACCGGATTCATAAAATGCATCCCAACCACTTGAGTTGCTCTTTTGGTAACTGCAGCTATTTCAGTAATAGAAATGGAAGAAGTATTAGAAGCTAAAATAGCCTCTTTTTTTGCGATTTCATCTAGGTTTCTGAAAATATCAAATTTAATATTTTTATTTTCGGTTGCAGCTTCGATAATAAGGTCACAATTTTTTAAATCTTTTAAATGAGTCGTGCCTTTGATTTTTTTCAAGCTCTCATCGGCTTCTTGTTTAGTCCATTTCTGTTTCTCAACACCACGCTCAAGTTGTGTTTGAATAAAATTTAAGCCATTTTCTAGTGGTGACTTGGCTATATCAAAAAGAGTCACTGCATAACCAGACTGGCTGGCGACTTGCGCAATCCCACGCCCCATTTGCCCTGCACCAACGACTCCAATTGTTTCTATTTGACTCATAACTTCCCCTTAAAATTTAGACTAAAATTACTATGTCTTGGGAGGAACATTAGGTCAAGTGAAGGGTTTTAGAGTACCGAAAAATCTAAAGTCAGTGAAACTTCCACATAACCTTTTAGCCAAAAAGCTTTTCTTGGAACAGAACTTAAATCTAAAAGGACATTAAAATCAGCGGAACGCCCCTCTCTTAGTAAGGGTAAAAGGTTTTTTCCGCTCGTTTTCATCAATAAACAGCGAGAATTTCCGCAGCTTTTTACTTCTTGAATATCAAAATTATCAAAATCTTTATTTTTAAATTTCTTTATCAATTTTCTCGCACTCTTTTTAGTTCTAATGATGAGCATCCCGGTACTTTTTTTTATTGAAACGATTTCATCTTTGTAATCGTGTGAATGTATTAAATAATCTTTTAAGGCCATTGGCTCCGAGGTCATCACATAAAACGTTTGCTCTTCTAATTCAAGCATTTGTTCTTTTTGTATTTTTTCTGAATTATAACTGGCCAAATTTTCTGAATTTCTAAAAAGAGATTTGGCATGAAAAAGATCATAAAATTGAGACTGTTTCATATCAAAAATTTCTACCGCCTTCTCCTCACTATGCAGAAAATCATCATGCATTTGTATATTAAAGAGGGCCTTATCTAAAAATCTAAAATTCGGATTTCTTGCAACTCTTACTCCACCATCAATTTTTTTAGGCTTTATATAAAACTTAGAATTTGAACACGGCTTTCCATCAGCTAAATCACTTTTTATGCAGGTTCTATTATCCAGGACAAAAAATATTTTATTGATAGTAAAACCTTTTAAGACTTTATAATTTAAATCAGGAATAGGTAGCTTAACCCTAACATGTGTTTTTCCCATGCCCACGGTTATGGCCATATTATAAAACATGAGTTTCATCTGCTCGAGAAGCGCACCAACAATAGGCACATCAACCTTGACTGGATCATCCCCATAACCATCTAAGGTATTATCAGTGATATTCACTTCCAAGGGGATGGTCACTTCATCACCATTGATAATGACTCCTTCATTGTGTGAAAAAGCGTCCGATAAATATTCTGAGATTTTTTGAGGTTTGGTAAAAGGGGTAACCTCACTTTTTTGAGAACAAGCGGATAAATAGAAAAAAACTAAAAAGAATAAACTTGTCTTTATTAGCATAAATTATCTTAGCTTTAGATGGATTAACACGACAGGAAATAACGCACAGCATTACTTTTTTACATGAATTTTTTCGTTATCTAAACAATTGAAATTGTTTTATATTTTGTCATTGCATTGCGTTGTTAATGCGCTAGAATGAGGAAATTTTTGGAGTATTTGGACCATGAGATTGGCATCCCTATTTTGCTTATTTTTTTGTATTGATCAAGCCTTGCCAGCCTTGTATGAGACACTTCCGGAAGGGGTTCGCGCCATAGGCTATCGTTACACTACGACCAGTCCCGTTAGCCACCTTTACAAGGGGGGGATGCAAAAAGAATCACTAGGTTTAAGTGTTAATCTCAATGCAGAGTACCTGCAATCCTTAAGTTCTGAAACCCAAGCTTATTTTCAATCTTTACGAAGCGCTTCACCACAAACTTATGAAAATTTTACTTTAGGCGATTTCAACTTAGATGTAGAAGCCAATGTCCAA
>CALFYV010000390.1 GCA_937952395.1 uncultured Bacteriovoracaceae bacterium
GTGGGCTTCCGCCTAGTGAGGCAGTAAGCTTAGGGTTTTTTACCCTATTACACTTGGCTTGAAATCTCGCAGGCAAGTAGAGCGTAAGCTCACGACGCCTGCGAGATCGATTTTTTTTTGAAAGATGATGCAAGTAAAAATATTTACAATCCCATTTAATGCAAACCTTGGAACTTTTGATGATGAAGTTTTCAGTGATTTTGTGAAGGACAAAGAAATACTATCAGCGAGTGATCATCTTTTTCTAAAAAACGACATTCCTTATATCACTATTATTCTTAAATATAATTTACAACCAATAGAAATGACTTCTCCTGTAAGCAAAGAAGCATCTTCTCATCAAGCAAAAGATGAATCTTGGAAAAAAATTATAAAAGAGGATGAAATGCCTTTGTTTAATACATTAAGGCAGTGGCGAAGTGAGAAAAGCAAAAAAGATGGTGTTCCTCCTTATATCATTCTTAACAACAAACAACTTGCAGAAGTCATTCAAAGGCGTCCTCAATCAAAATATGATCTAATGAAAGTTGACGGTATTGGAAAAGCTAAAGCCGAAAAATACGGTGATGATATTTTAAAGATTACTTTAAATAAACCTCTTGCGATGGAAGAAATAAGTGAATCAGCAACTTCATCTCAGTAATAAAACAAATTCGGGAAAGGAACTACCTATATTTGTTAAATGGCTTGAGTTTTTGAAATGGTTTCTTCCCACACTTGAAAAATTTCCGAAAAAATTTCGATTCACACTTTCAACTAGAATGGAAAACCTTTCTTTAGAACTTGTAGAGCTACTAATTGAGGCAAAATATTCTAAAGAGAAGGGAGTATTTTTAAGAAAAGCCAATCTTAATCTTGAAAAGATAAGAATTCTCATGAGAATTTCTCATGAACTAAAAATAATGCCAACAAAAAGCTATCACTTTGCTTCAAAACAAATCAACGAAGTGGGAACCATGCTTGGTGGCTGGATGAAATCTCATATACGTTCATGAAAACATACAATCATCTTTTTGAAAAAATAGTGACAACAGAGAACTTATATCAAGCGGCCAACAAAGCACTTAAAGGGAAAAAGTACAAACAAACCACAGCTCCTTTTTACTTTGATTTGGAGAATGAAGTTTTTAAAATACAAAAAACATTAATAGAGCAAACTTATAAACCACAGAATTACCGTATTTTTAAAATTTTCGAGCCAAAAGAAAGAAAAATTTGTTGTGCTGAGTTTAGAGATAGAGTTGTTCATCATGCGATCATGAACCAGTTAGGGCCAATTTTTGAAAAGCGATTAATTTATGATACTTATGCTTGCAGAGAAGGGAAAGGTGTTCATATAGCTCTAAACAAGGCAAGGAAATTTGTAAAAAAATACGACTACTATCTTAAATGTGATATAAAAAAATATTTTGAATCAATAGATCACCAAGTTTTAATGGGAATTATTAACAAAATTTTTAGAGACAAAAAATTAATAAGTCTTTTATCAGTGATTATTTTTCATCGTCCCCCCTATACTCAAAAAGGAAAGGGACTCCCGATAGGGAACTTAACAAGCCAACATCTTGCGAATCTTTACTTGGGAGAGCTTGATCTCTATATCAAGCATCAACTTAAATGCCAGGGATATGTTCGTTACATGGACGATTTTATCTTATTTTCAAACAACAAAAATGAGTTGAGAAATTTTCTGGAGGCAATTAGAGTTTATACGGAAAATGTCCTTGAGCTTAAATTAAAAGAAAAAATTGTAAGAATTTCTCCTGTTACAGAGGGATTACCTTTTTTAGGCTATAGAATTTTTCGTGGGACAACTCGGTTGCAAAGGCCAAACCTAGTTAGATTTAGAAGAAAAGTAAGCAAGCTTGAAAAGAGGTACCGCAAAGGGAAAATAACACAAGACGATTTAATTAATTCTGTAAGAAGTGTTGTTAGTCATATTTCCCATGGAGATACAAAAGAGCTTAGAAAAAGTTTATTTAGGTAAGTGGTCGACTCTGGGTCTAACCGCGTTATTCGTGGCGGTAGTTGGAACAACAACGCCACGAACTTGCGCTCTGCGAATCGCAACAACGACACGCCGGGTAACAGGAACAACAATGTGGGCTTCCGCCTAGTGAGTACAAAAAATCGCCAGATGAATGGAGTTCAAGGATTTCATTCCCGAGCAAAAGGTTTTGTCCAGATCACTTACCTGTGCCAGCCTAGCTGGACAAATAAAATAGTGCCATGGTTTTAAGTAGCAAAATGGCGAACATTATCGTGGCACTTTTTAACTTTAAAATTAACACCCTTTAATTTTTCACAAATAAATCAAAATCTAATCTGAAGGAAATCATTCCTTCAAATTCAAGGAGAAAAAATCATGTTTAAAGAAATTTTTTATGACTAAAGAACAAAAAACAAAACCAGGAAAACCCATTCGACAATGGGTAGAAATCAACCGCTACTTTAACATCTACAGAAACTCGACATTTATTCTCTTAGGTCTAACCTTTCTCTTAAGCTCATCTATTTTGGTTTTGATTAATGGCGATCCCGTTGTTGTCATCATCGAAAATGGCAAAAGAGTAAGCTATCAGGGAGAAAAACGTCCGCTCAAGATCACAGAAGAAGATCTTAAAGAGGCCATCACAAATTATGTGAAAACTATTTATGAATGGGATTCATTTGATCCTCATGCAATTGTGACTAAAATTGGCCCTTACGTTACAGAAGGATACCGAGAAAAACTCTTCTCCACTCTTGGCAGGATGAAACACCAAAACAAGCAAGGAGAATCAATTAGTCAGTATGTTGCTAATGTTAAAGTATCAATCACAAAAACAAACCTGTTGGCCTCATTTAGCAAGGTTATTTTGCTTAATGGTCAACCTTTAGCGACTAATGCTGAACTATCAGTTCAACTCGTCGATGGCCCAAAAACTAAGGCCAATCCTTTAGGACTTTACATCAATGGAATTGTGGAGCATGGAAATGAATAAAATCTATGTATTAATCTTTTTTATTCTCATGACATTGAAAGCAAATGCACGAGTTCGAGATGTGACGACAAGTAGTTCCTCGATGGAAACAATTTACTTAGTTATGGGAAAATCTACGGTTTTAAGATTTAGCGAGAAGCCTCTCAAGGGAATTGTTGGTAATCAAAACTATTATAGTTTGGAGTTCATTGAAAATACCAATGATGTCACCATTCAACCGTTGGGAACGGTGTCAACAAATCTTTTCATCTATGGGAAGAACCATGTCTATGGGTTTATCTTAAAAACTGCTATGACAGGTAACTATGATGACTTAGTTAAGGTTCATTGGCGTTACCGTCCAAACTCGTACACCGATAGAAAACCAGTGATTTCTCATAAAAAGAAAAATCTGCTTCTGAAATTTAGACTTAAGAATCAGTTAGAATTTGAAGTCGATGACATTGTTTTAAACCCTGTTATCAAGCTTTGGATTCTTGATCTCAAAGTCAAAAACTTAAGTGATAAAGAAATTAATCCCAAGGAAGTCAGACTAACACTAACAAGAAGTAATAAGTTGCTAGAGTTTCAACCACCAGCATGGGAGAAAGACAAAATTAAAAAAAATGAAGAAAGTAAAATCAGAATTTTTCTAAAATTAAAACAAACTCAAGGTTTTACCATTAACGCTAACTACGAAAACAATAGTGCAAAAACTATTGTTCCAAGAACGAGACTCAAATGAATAAAAATGAACTGAAGTTAATTGTTGCGATCTTCATCGGATTTGTGATGGGTGCCATCCTAGGAGAGATGAATGCCTCAAATGAATCATATTCTTTTATAGAATCAAAAAAACAAAAGATCGAATACCAAAAACACAAAAAAACCCTTCAAGAGGCCGTAAACAAAATCAAGAAGTTTAACGATTTAGGCAAACTTGAAATTTTTCTCATTAAGTCAGAGAGGCTGAATGAAGCCGATTAGATACTTAAAGAACCAACTTCTTAAGTTTATCTTCAAGGTCGATGGCGGAAAGAACGTCGTCGACTTTAAAAACGTAACCAAACTCTTTTTTTGTTTGGTGGTATTCTTTGTGGTATTTGCCTTATTCAAACAGGAAGA
>CALFYV010000391.1 GCA_937952395.1 uncultured Bacteriovoracaceae bacterium
TTGATGTCCCAGGACAAATGCTTAAAGTTGGTGACCAAGTGACTTTAACTAATAAAGGCTTAAAGTCTGGTAACTTTTTACAAGCTAAGGCCCGTCCACGTTTATCTGCTGTTCCTGCTTTCTTGAATGTTGAAGCTCAAGGTGAAGGAGAAATGGCCAAGTTGGTGTCAGAACCACTTCCGGATGATGTCCCTTTTGCTTTTGAAAAGCGACTCGTGACAGAGTACTACTGGAAAGTTAGATAAAATAAATCCACAGGGCCCTCTTTTGAGGGCCTTGTTTTTTTCATGATACAATTTAATAAAATAGCTAAAATTTATAATCGAAAATATGTCTTAAAAGATATTAATTTGAGTTTTAAAAAAAATAAAACTCATGTTTTTATTGGTTCAAGTGGCTCAGGCAAGACAACTCTGCTCAAACTCTTAGCAGGAATTATCACACCCGACCAAGGGGAACTTCAGGTTTTCGGCCATGAAGATTTACGTTCAAAAGATTATCTATCAAAACTAGGCTATGTGGTTCAAGAAGGGGGACTCTTTCCACATTTAAGCGCACGCAAGAATATCTTATTGAGCTTAAAGAATTCTCCTATGAAGCCAAAAGAAAAAAATGAAGCTCTTATTCATTTTACCAGACTGGTTCACCTCAATGAATACCTCTTGGATAAATACCCCCATGAACTTAGTGGAGGGCAAAAACA
Source organism: uncultured Bacteriovoracaceae bacterium (assembly GCA_937952395.1). Classification (GTDB taxonomy): domain Bacteria; phylum Bdellovibrionota; class Bacteriovoracia; order Bacteriovoracales; family Bacteriovoracaceae; genus CALFYV01. The sequence continues at coordinate 704 of CALFYV010000391.1, forward strand.
AAGAGTAGGGCTGATAAGAGCACTTATTAGAAATCCGGAAATTTTATTACTTGATGAACCTCTAGGAGCACTTGACCCAATCGTTAGAGCTGACTTGCAAACAGAATTAAAAGATATATTTCAGTCTTTGAATAAAACTGTTTTTTTTGTCACGCATGATATGAATGAGGGGGCTTTCTTTGGAGACAGTATTACTCTTTTAGATAATGGACTTGTCATTCAAAATGGAACTTTTGAAGAATTGGTGAGAAAACCAAAAAATGACTTTGTCACAAAATTTATAAAATCTCAATTGTCTCACCGCTTAGTTCAGGAGTTGGCCCATGCTCCTTAGTTTAATAATGATAATGAGTAACTTATTGGCCAAAGATACTATCCGAGTCGGTTCAAAGACTTTCACTGAGTCTTATATACTCTCAGAAATTATCGCTCAAACCATTGAAGATGCGGGGGAAGTAAAAGTAGCGAGACGCTTTGGACTAGCAGGCACAGGAATTACTTCCGGGGCGCTTATCAATGACGAAATTGATATTTATCCTGAATACACAGGAACAATTACTGAAGTCATTATCAAGAAAAGTCATATTAAATCAATTGATGAGATTAATGCACATTTACCCAAACATTTAAAAGTCTCAACTCTTTTAGGGTTTAATAATACCTATGCATTGGCTGTGACCGAAAATTTTGCTAAAAGAAATAAAATATATTCAATAAGCGATTTAAAAAAGAAAAAAATCCATGCGGGTTTTAGCCATGAGTTTATTAAGCGTAGAGATGGATTAAAAGCACTCAACTACGCTTATGATTTAAAATTTGATAAAGTTCAGGGCTTTGAACATGCTCTTCTTTATAATGCTATTAAAAATAATGATGTGGATGTTATAGAAGTATATTCTACCGATGGGAAAATAACTGAATATAATTTAAAAATTTTAGATGATGATCTTAATTTTTTTCCACAATACTTTGCCCTTCTTTTTTATAACAAACGATTAGAACAATACCCAAAAACTTTAGCTGCTCTTCAAAAACTAGAAAATCGCTTGGATAATAAGCTGATGCAAAAAATGAACGCAGCAGCTGATTTGGATGGGAAAAGTTTTGTTAAAATTGTCCATGATTTTTTAAAAAAGAAAACTGACAAAAGTGATTCTCAAAGACTTTATCAAAAATTAAGCGCTCTAACTTGGCAACATAGTTACTTGGTAGTGCTGTCACTGGCCATCTCGATTTTCATCGGAGTCCCACTAGGAATTCTTTGTTTTTATTCACCCTATTTGGCCCAAATCATTCTTATCTTCACTGGTGTTTTACAGACGATTCCTTCCTTGGCCTTACTATGCTTTCTTCTACCTATTTTTGGAATTGGTACTCTGCCGACTCTGGTGGCTTTATTTCTTTATGGCCTTCTACCTATAGTTAGAAATACTTATCTAGGTTTTACCTCAATTTCCAAACAGCTTTCAGAAACTGCAGATGTCTTAGGACTAACTTTTTGGCAAAAACTTTTCTTAGTCCAAATGCCTATGGCAGCACCTTCAATTTTAAGTGGAATTAAAACTTCTGGCGTCATTAATGTGGGTATGGCCACCTTGGCGGCTTTCATTGGAGCTGGAGGCTATGGAACTCTTATCGTTACAGGCCTTGCCCTTAATGATAATAGTATTATTCTACAAGGAGCTATTCCCTCAGCTTTAATGGCCATTCTTGTTCATATTCTTTTTGAAATGATTGAGAAAATAACGGTTTCTAAAGGTCTACGTGTTTTCTAGATTTCACGATTTCCCATTCCCAGGGGAAACTTAAGGTAAAAGAAGAATTCCAGGCTTTAAAATGAGCTTTTTGTACAGAATTATAATCTTCGTATTTGGCCTGACGAAGTTCAAGATTTAATGTCCAATAAGACCAAAAACGATAACCAATTCCAACAATATATCCATGGGCCTTTTTATTATTGCCCACTGACTCTGCTTTATAATTTCCATCAATAATGGCACCAATGAATGCCCGGAAGTTTATGGGGAAATTGGCACCAACACTTAGATAATAATCATTGCCACGAATGGGTTCATCTGGATCTGGTCTGTCATAGCCCAAGTGATTCCAACCAGCTGCAAGAAAAACACGGTCTCGAATCAATCCAACTCTAGCACCTAAAATCGCTCCGATGGAGTCCTCCTT
>CALFYV010000392.1 GCA_937952395.1 uncultured Bacteriovoracaceae bacterium
AGAGCAAGTTGTGGCCATCGGCGATGGCGCCAATGATCTTCCCATGCTCTCAAAGGCTGGTCTTGGCATTGCTTTTCATGCCAAAGAAATAGTTAAGAAACAGGCCAAAAATCAAATGAGTCATGGGCCTATGACCTCTATTCTCTATTTTCTAGGCATTCTTGGGGCATATGATTATTTATGAGTTTAAAAATCTTAAAAGAAGCTTTAAACAAAAAAAATGAAATTACTTCTCTACAATTGAAACTATCTAAAGAGATTCCTTATGAAATCTCTGCTTTTGAAAATTTAGAAAGCTTAAGCTTGCTTTTAAGTCAAATTAATCAAATACCAGATTGGTTCAAAGAGTTAAAAAATCTTAAATCTTTAACTATTTATGCTCCTGAGCTTAATGTTTTTCCTCAACATCTATTTAAGCTTTCTCAGATCAAGAGTTTGACTTTATCGCAAACCCAACTGCAACAGATGAGTATTCCACCCGGTTCGACTAAGACAATAGAAAGTTTAAATTTGTCACGAAATCAATTAAATAATATTAATAGTGATATAAGTGAATTGGAAAACCTAAAAACACTTTTTCTATCCCACAACCTTATATCGAAGCTTCCCCCTTCATTTTTGGAATTAAAAAATTTAGTCCGCCTAAACTTAGACCATAATCAATTCACTCGTTTTCCTGATGAGCTTTCCAAATTACATCACTTAAAAAATGTATCATTTGACGGAAATCTCTTTCCTAAAGAGGAAAAAGAGCGAGTTGAAAAAAAATTTACTCTTATTATTAATTAAAATAACCGAGAAATATATATGGATAATGATGAAATAAAAAGCCAACGTAAAATGCTTCACGATTTAATCAATAAAGTAACGGTTATTCAAAGTAGCTTAAAACTGAACCTGCTTAAAATGAAAGCTGGCAAAGAACTATCCGAGGAAGATATTCGAATGAGTTTTGAAAAATCCATGCAAACCACTGACGAACTCATGACCATTATCAACCAATACCGAACTAAAATCTTAGAAGATGATAACTTCATACCAGATCCCGAAATTGATTTTGGTGAGGATTAATTTTTATGCTACAATTAAACTACTCACCCTCCATGTCAGAGAGTTGAGTATTGGATTAGCTTAATATAAAAAACCCTCGATTTTTCGAGGGTTTTTCTTTTTTGGAAAGAACCTTTTTCATTTTTGAAACAGACTAAGTAAAAACCATCTCGCTTCCGTTCCACTTCGCTTCGACTTCTCCTTCACCCAGTTCATCACTTAAAACTTTTTTGGAAAGTGGTCTTGTAATAAGACGCATGAAAGTCGATTGTAAAGGACGGGCCCCGTAATGAGCATCATAACCCTGCTTCTCTAAAGTTTCATAAGCAGATTTTGCTAATTTGACCTTGAGTTTTTTAGACTTAAGTCTTTCGTTTAAGAGCTTAACTTGTTTATCGACTAATTGTTTCATAATTTTTTCATCAAGGGCGTTATAGTGAAGAACTGCATCTAAGCGTCCTAGAACTTCTGGCTTAAAAGCGGATTCATAATCCTTGGCATTAGAAGTAATCATAATGATTGTATTTTTGAAATTAATAGTTCTACCTTTATTATCCGTGAGTCTGCCATCATCTAAAATTTGTAATAAGATATCAGCAAAATCAGGATGGGCCTTTTCTATTTCATCAAAAAGAATAACTGAATAAGGCTTTCTTCGAACCGCTTCGGTAAGAATTCCACCTTCGTCATAACCAACATAACCTGCGGGAGCTCCTATTAATTTTGCAACTGAGTGCTTTTCTGAATACTCACTCAAGTCGATTCGAATAATATTTTCCTCATTATCAAAAAGATATTGAGTAATCGCCTTGGCGGTTTCTGTTTTACCAACTCCTGTATGGCCTAATAATAAGAATGAACCTAAAGGTCTAGTCTCATCAGAAAGTCCAGCGTAACTGGCAATCAAGGTTTCTGAAATTTCATGTAAAGGATCACTTTGTCCATAAACTCTCTTATTTAAGAATTCTTCGATTTTAAGAATATTGTCTTGTTTTGATTTTAGAATTTTTTCAACAGGAATTCCGGTTTGCCTAGCTATAACATTGGCAATATGACCTTTGTTTAAAATCCAATCATGTTGATAACCCTCTAATTCTTTTTCCGTATTAGGAATTGAGCTGTATTTAAGTTCACTAGCTTTCTCATAATTTTGATTGCGCTCAGCTTGTTCTAATTCAAACTTATACTTCTCTAATCTGTTCTTTATTTCAGAAACTTTTTTTAGTGAAAGAACCTCTTTATCCCAGATCGCCTTTTGCTCATCAAATTGCTTTTGTAATGTTTCGATTTCTTTTTCAATCTCCTTATTATTTTTTTCAACTTGAGCATAAATTTTCTTACTGCGAATTTCACTTTCAAGCTCTACCAGCTTGGCCGGCATGGCCTCAGCTGAAAGCTTTAAAGCGGAAGCGGCTTCGTCGATAAGATCAATGGCCTTATCCGGTAGGTTTTTATCAGTAATATACTGAGTAGATAAAAAAACTGCATTATAAACAGCGTCGTCAGAAATTTTAATTCCATGATGCATCTCCATTTTTTCTCTAACTCCCATGAGAATTTCGATAGCGTCTTCTTTTGAAGGTTCATTAACGGGAACGCTTCGAAATCTTCTTTCAAGAGCAGAATCGTTTAATATATATTTTTGATACTCTTCAGGGGTAGTGGCCCCTATACAATGAAGTTCACCACGAGCTAATGCAGGTTTTAAAAGGTTCGCTGCGTCCATAGCACCATCGGTTTTACCAGCACCAACTAATTGATGAATTTCATCTATAAATAGAATCACTTGCCCCGCCTGAGCTTTTACAAATTTTATCAAATTTTGGAGTCGCTCTTCAAACTCTCCTCTAAATTTAGTCCCGGCCATAAGAGCACCCATCTCAAGAGAGTAAACAATTTTGCCTTGAAGGACATCGGGAACTTTTCCTTTTACAATTTGTTCAGCAAGGCCCTCAACGATAGCAGTCTTACCAACTCCTGCAGGCCCAACCAACACTGGATTATTTTTACTTCTTCGCCCCAGAATTTCCATGACAGCACGGATTTCTTTGGAACGTCCTATGACTGGATCGAGCTTTCCCTTTTCAGCCAACTCATTTAAATTGATTAAAAACTTAGGTATTTCTGTTTCTTCATCAGAGTCTGTCTGAAGTTTTGAATAATCAATATTTAAATTAGAAAAATACTCTGGAAGAAAACGGATTAAATCTCGTTCTCCAACCTCATCACGTCCAGCTTGCGCGGCATGGCCAGAAGCTTGAGTCAACCAACCTGAAAGTTTACTGCTGGGCTTTATTTGATCAAGTTCTAACCTTGAAGTTGAAATGGGTAAAGCTTTTAGTTTATTTTCTAAATCTGTTTTTTTCTCTTTTAAAGCCTTCGATACATAAGACGATTTATGAGCAAGCAGCCCCCATAAAAGATGCTCAGGGGTTAACTCTGTATTTTTCCTTTTTAAAGCCTCTGACTGAGCAATATCTAATGCTCCGAGGACAATTGAATCGAATTTATGCATATTTGCACTCCTGTTAAAAGGGTTTTAACCCCACAATTTAAAGATGGGTATGATTTAGATCATGTCAACCTCCAGAATGTGACAGAAAGTAAATGATTGTTTATGATGCTTAAAAGGGAATCTTATGAAAAAAACTTTGCTTATCTTAAGCCTTTGGACTTCTTATACTTTTGCTCAAGTCTCTGCTGAGTTAAAACTTCTCAAAACTCAATTACCAGATTGGACTGCTAATAAGATTTTTTTAATTAAAAATGGGCAGTGGGTAGCTCTATTACTTTTAATACTTATTGGAATAATGGCCAAGGGGCTTGCTCGATTTATTGCTGAAAAATTAGTAACCCAACGCTTACTTAAACTCCTTAATATTAGTTTTACCAGTACTGAACAAAGAAAATTTTCAAAGCCCTTAGGTAACGTCGTCTTTTTTCTAATATGGATCTTTGCTATTGCTCATTTTGAATTTAAAGAAAAGACCATGGCGATATTTTTAAGAATTGGCTATATCTTTCTGGCTTTTTATGCCACTGGTTTTCTGAATCGAATCGTAGAAGTTATTACCCTTTATTTCTCAACCAAAGCCGAGAGAACTGAGAACAAATTTGATGATATTTTAGTTCCCCTACTAGCGCGAGCTGGTCAAGTTTTAGTTTTTTCTATTGGCCTCTTAATTATCGCCTACGCTTTTGGAATAGATATTTCAGGTATTTTGGCCGGTCTTGGTATTGGAGGTTTAGCTTTCGCTTTGGCTGCCAAAGACACGCTCTCTAATCTTTTTGGATCTGTCATGATCATTTTAGATAAGCCCTTTAATATTGGCGACCATATTTCTCTGCCCAGTGGTGTTGAGGGAAGTGTAGAGCAAGTCGGTTTTCGAAGCACGCGTATTCGTACTTTTAATGATTCACTTATTTCCATTCCTAATAGTGAACTGACCAATGTCAGTATTGAAAACCATGCTAAACGATCGGCCAGAAGACTCAGAACTTTTATTGGTATTCAATATGATACTCCTCCTGAAAAGATTGAAGCTTTCTGCGAAGGTATCCGCCAAATTATTTTAAAACACCCTTATACTCGTAAGGATAGTTTTCACGTTTATTTCAATGGTTTTAATAATTCTTCCTTAGATATTTTGTTACAAGTTTATTGGCAAACTAAAGAGTTCGCCGTGGAGTGTGCTGAAAGGCATAGATTACTTATGGATATTTTGCGTTTAGGTGCCAAGATGGGAATCGAGTTCGCCTTCCCTACTCAAACTGTTCACATGTTTCAAGAAGAGAAGAAAGCCTATGTTAATGAACTTCTAGAAAGAGATCCTAAAGAATATTACTTAAGCGGTAAAAAAGTGGCCCAAGAAATTCTGGCCAAACCCTATAGTGCCAAAAATCACCGTAGTGGGATAACTTCGGGAAATGACTTTCCTGATACAGAGATTGGGATTAAATAAGTGTTATTCTCAAGAAACCCTGCATGTGCTTGAGCACTTCAAATTGAATTTGCTGACCTGCTTGCCAAGACTTAATCAACTTTTGTTGTTTTTTATCTAGTTCTTTTTTCATGAGTTGAACTTTTTGCAGTTTATTTTCGCAACATACCTGCCACTCAAAACTAAATTTTGTTTCGGCAAATACTCTTGTAATGAGGGCATATTGGATTTGTTTTTTTTCTCTTGAATACCAATGAAGAACTGCAGGTTGATTTCTTCTATCCATTTGTAGCTTCTGGCATAGGCGCTCAATCTCCGGTAACTGCCTCACCTGAATGATTTGATGACACCAATCATCCTGGCCCTGCATCGGGCATACATCATTGCTGGGACAAGGATACTGAACGTTATAACCTCGTTCTAATATTTGCTTTCTAAAGCCCAATATTTTGTGAAAAGATTCCTTAGTCCCTGGCTCTATTAAAACCACATTTTGAGGTGAATAAGCTTCCATATATTCAAAAGCTTCTTTCTCTCCCATTTCGTTTAAAGAATGAGTGAAAAATAAACAACGCTTTTCTTCTTGAACCTGTTTGTTCCATTGAATATTAAGTGAAGTGATATGGGCCAATTTTTTTCCTATATCAATCATCACTTTAGAGTTTTCCACTGCATATAAACTGAATCCAGGCCAATTTTGTGAATGAAAAAGAGTGCCCGGTCCTGCTCCAATATCAATCAGTGCTGAACCTTGAATTTGAGTTCGAAAATTGGGACCTAAAAGTTCAATACATTTTTGAAATTTAGGCAGATAAGTCATGAAATAAAAATAAAGATAAGCACTACAAAGTTTTTCATCATCTAAATAATCAGCGAGCTTATCTCTGCTGTGATTAAAAAGATGGCTTAATTCCTTAATGGATTTGAGCAGTTCATGTTCATTTTTAAATGAATAAGCACCAACTTGAGAAATGAGTTCTAAATCTATACCCATTTTTCTTAGTTCTTATTTACGTTTTTTGATATCGATATATTCAGCGGAGGTTTCTCCAGTATAAATTTGTCTTGGACGGCAAATTTTCATAGAGTCTGACTCAATCATCTCTTTCCACTGAGCTATCCAACCTGGAAGTCGACCTAACACAAACATGACTGTGAACATATTTGTAGGAATCCCAAGTGCCCGATAAATAATTCCTGAATAAAAATCTACGTTAGGATAAAGTTTTCTTTCAACAAAATAAGGATCTTTAAGTGCTTCTGCTTCAAGACCTTTGGCAATATCTAAAACAGGGTCATCAATCCCCAGCTTTTCAAGTACGTTATCACAGGCTTTTTTTATAATTTTCGCTCGTGGGTAAAAGTTCTTATAAACTCTGTGACCAAAACCCATTAATCTAAAGGGATCGTCTTTATCTTTGGCCTTATCTAAAAATTTCTTATGTCCACCACCATCTTTATGAATAGCATCTAACATTTCAATAACGGCTTGATTGGCCCCACCATGAAGCGGTCCCCATAAAGCATCGATTCCAGCTGAAATACTAGCAAATAAATTGGCCTTACTTGATCCCACCATGCGGACAGATGAAGTCGAGCAGTTTTGTTCATGGTCGGCGTGAAGAATAAGTAGAACATCTAGTGCTTCAGCTACGGCTGGGTCTACTTCTTCATTTCCCCCATCATTGAACATCATATTGATAAAATCAGCTCCATAAGTAAAATTTTTATTTGAAGGAACAAAATCCTTGCCACGAGAATGGCGATAAAATGCTGTGGATATGGCCTTCATCTGGCCTAAAAGTTGAGGAATTAGTATTTCTTTTTGTTTGTCACTTAAATCTTGATTAAGCATGTCTCCATGAAAAGCTGAAAGCGCAGCTACGGCTGAGGCCATGACACCCATTGGGTGGGCTTCCCTTGGGAATTGCTTAATAATATTGTGAATACCTTTAATGAATATTATAAACAACGATTAGTTGAAGAA
>CALFYV010000393.1 GCA_937952395.1 uncultured Bacteriovoracaceae bacterium
TACAAACGTGCTACAATACGTTTAGTTATTCGACTATTATAACCTGCTCTTTTAAGCAAAATAAGTTTAATTTTCATGAACTTGGCCAAACTCTTGATTTCATTTATTTCAGCCAGAATAAAGCCAATTTCATAATCAGTAAATCTTTACACTTAAAACGTCTTAAATAGCATTAGAGGCCAAATGAAACAATTCCGTGGCAGCTTACTTGGAAAAACCAGGTATCGGTATGTTAGCAAACTTGGTTACATTCACCTGTGGATTATCTAGAGGCCCCACAATTTTATACTCTTGTTCAAAAAGCTTTCCAATGGTGTTTCGAGAAAAAGCACGCAGTCCAGGAATGAAAGCAACAGCCAATATGGCCGGATTGGCCAAGGCCACCGCCGAATAAAGACCATAAGTTTTCATCAATCCTTGTAAATTAAGATTCATGGTTACATCCATATCAACCACTTTATCTTCCAAAGATAATTTGCCCGATGCTTTCATGTCCATGGCAGGCAGAGCAATTAAAAATGAATCGGCCTGGAAGTCACCATCAGCGATGAGTAAATCTCCATTTAATCTTTCGATCTCAATTTTTTCTGTATCTGACTTAAAAATATTAAAGGTCAGGTAATTAAGAAAAGTTCTCGTTTTTGATCTTTTATCTTTAACTTCCATATCTTCTAAATCCACAATCATTTTTCCACCTAATTTGTTGAAAGCAAAATCACCTACAAAGCCATCCCAGTAGGAATTAAGAACAACTTTTCCTGTGCCCTTTTCCATAGCATGCGTCACCTCTGCTTTTCTTAGAGCAGCTCCAAAATTCTTGACTTGAAATTGGCAATCAAAATTCACATTACGCTGGGTTCCGACCTGCCATTTAAGACTGCAATTTTGTAAATCATAATCTTCCCCTTGTGCATTGATCTTCTCCCACACAAATCCTTTCTCAATTGAAGTTCTGACTGCTGAAATATTTTGAAAAAATTTTCTGTTATATGTAAGACTGTCTATCTTAATCGACATTTTTGCGAACTTGGGATCACTCAGAGGTTTCAATTCTTCTCCTTCTTCCATTTTAAATTCGGGTAAAATAGCTTTCTTGATGTAAACAAAACTTTCTTCAGTTTTATTCTTATAATCTAAATCTAGTGCATAAGACTTGAAATGAAATTCATTTTCTCGCGCCTCAAAAATAAATTCATCTTGATTAAAAAAGCCATCGATTCGAGACAGAAGAATTCCTTCTTGATTAAAATTTATGCCACCTTTTAAATGATTTAAAATATAATTGGAATGATAAAAACTTATCTGACTTTCAGGTGTAAAAAGCAAAGTCCCTTTGGCCTTAGTCTTGATGGCATTAAAGATTGGTACTTCTAAATCTAACTGCATTTCAAACATATTTTCAAGATAGAGAAGTCCTCCTACAAAAGAGAGGTTATCCCATAGAGGAGTTTCTTGTAAGTAACGACTGGCTTCAGGGCCATTAAATTTAAGTAAACTTTGAATTTCAAGATAGGCACTTTCATCAAAAAGGTGAAAGCCTTTCACGATCCCTTTAGTAATAGCAATACCTTCTGAGTATGCTTGCTCAACCTTGGCTTGCGCAAAATCATTTTTGATATCGATGGTCGATTTAATCTCTTTGATCACTGGCCACTTGGGGCTAAATGCAACATCTAATTTTTCAACCTCAAGTTTACCATCTAGAATATAATTTTGACTCTGCTCCCTTTTTATAAAATTTAAATAGCCTTGTTTTAAATCACCTTTTTTAATAATCCGTGCCACCGTTTTGATAACTTCAACTCTGGGAACAACTTCTTGCAGTTGTTCAATTAGTTTATGAAAATAGGTTTCGTTAAAATGAAAATATATCTGCCCTCGTTTATTTAATTGATCTTCGATGGGAACTGTAAAATGCCCTTTAAGTCTAAAGTTTTCGCTTTGAAAAGAAAATTTAGGACTAGATAAAAACTCTCCGTCATGATCTAATTCAATATAGGCGTTGTATGAGGTTTTCTGATTAAGATCAAAGTCCAATTGACTCACAACTTTTTCGCTTCCAGGTTCAATAGAAGCCTTGATATTGTTAAAACTGACTGTATGCTTTTTATTTTTTAAAGAAATATTCACATCAGAAATATTAATTGAAGTCGTCATACCTTTTATTTGGTCTAGAATATTTTTCATCTGAAATTCTTTAGCGACCCCAGTATCCTGATTGGCATTAACTTCTAGATTAAATCCCTCTAGACTAAAAAAAGAAATTTTTAAATCCCTAGAGAATAAAGAAGAAATAAGCCCAATCCCAATATCAACTTTCCTAAATAACAGATCCTCTTTTAAGAAATGAAAATCATTTAAACGTAAAAATGGGCCACGAAAACTCCACAGAACGCTGGTTTTATCTAATAATATTTGCGTATTTAATTTAGAACTTAACTCTTTTTCAAACCAAGAAGTATTATTTCTAACTAGATAAGATAAAACGAAGCCCGATGAAAAAAAAAGGATAAAACAAAAAGAAAATAGAATAGGCCAAATTTTTTTTCGCATTGACCTTTATTTTAGAAAAAAAAAGATGAAATCACTACTTAATTACTTATTTAATAGCACTCTTCTCACACAAGCTCATAACGGTCAGCACACTAAAACCAGTAACTCCACTTACCATCGCAAAAATAAACCAAATTTCGAGACCATGCATAAAACCTCCTATCCGGTTAAGAATAGCAAGGCTTTTAAACGCAAGGCATGATCTAGATCAGCTTTTTCATTAATTTTTACTAGATATCAACTTCTGCGTATTCTTCTAAAAGCTTTTCAGGACAACTAAAATATTTACCTTTAGTTTTTGGAGGAATTCCAAAAGTACGCAAACTAGTCAGAACTACGTTGCCACCTTTTTGACCGACTTCATTTCTAAGCTCAATCATGAGCCTGTCTTCAAAAGCCGTGCTCCCTGGTGAAAGTCCCGCCGTAATCTTGCCACGAATTTCACAACCCACATCGTAAAGTTTCGCCACTTCTTTTTTCACCATATCTTTTCTGGGCTCCACTCGAATAATTTTCACCTTAGCTCCTCGCTCAGAAAGCTGGGCGCATGAAACCATAATCAATATAAGTAAAAGACTCAACTTCATCATATAAACTCCTTAATGAATTCAGTTTAGCGCAATTTATGAGAGCCAACCACACTGGCAAATTTGAACTGCCACTAGAAGAGCTTGTTGATTAAGCAGAAAAAGCGAGAATAAGAGAGTGAGAAAGTTATTAGTACTTTGCTTTATTTTTTTTAGTTTTTATAGTGAGCGCTCTCTGGCTGCTTTTTTATTTGAGCCCTATTTAGGCGTGCAAAAAGGTCAATTTTTAGAAAATCAAAATAAAGGAGATATGCAATCTGTGATTCAAGGAATGCGCACAGGTTACTCAGGAAACTACTTTATGTTGGGTTTAGACTTAGGGTTTGCCAACGCAAAGTTTGATTCTCCCTTCCTGTCAGAAACAAATCAAGAACGATACAATAATGTTGAGGTTGCCTTCTTTATGGGCCTTCTTTTTAATCGAATGAAATTATACGCTAGTTATGGTGCCAGCTATATCCGTAAACGCTATCAAAACCCGACTAAAAGAACCTACTATGGTGACACTGCTAAAATTGGTTTAGGCATTCGCCCTTTTTGGAAATTTTTTATTAATATTGAAAAAATTCATACTGTTTATGATGAGTACGAAGAAGATCGGACTCTAACTTTTAAAGTACCCACTTTCAAATCAGAAAGTTGGGCCGCCACCATTAGTCTAGTTTTTCGTCTTTAGTCCTATTATAATCATTTCATTAACTCAAAAAGGGAGTGATTTATGACAGAGAAACGTTTTTGGCTTTCGGTACTTATGATCTGGACCATTATCTTTTTAACAGACTGGATTTTTCATGGAGTGTGGATGGCAGGTTTGTATCAGCAAACAGCTCACCTATGGCGTCCAATGGAAGAGATGAGTCAAACTATGTGGGTCATGTGGGTTGGCCATGTCTTTTTTGCTTGGGCCTTTGTGTGGATTTTCACTAAAGGTATGTCAAAAGACAAGCCTTGGGGACAAGCTTTCCGTTATGCTCTTGCTATGTTCTCACTGGGAACTGTACCAAGACTTCTAGGTCAGTGGGCAGTATCTCCATATCCGACTGATATTATTTTCCGTTGGTTTATTATTGAAGCCATTCAAGTTTGCTTATGCGCTTTCGCATTAACTTGGGCCTACAAAACTAAAATGAACTTCTCTCACGCCTAATTTCTTACAGGTGCCTGGAGTTTTTTCGTAGAGGAGCGAGTCATTTGACGCAAACACGTACGAAAAAACTCCAGGCACCTTTTAAAACCTAAACTCCAAAGCTAAAGAGTGATTTGTAATGATAGGAGTTAAGATATTATTCAACTTTAAAGACCACGAACGACCTCGAATTAAATGCAGACTCAACTCAATTCCAAGAATGGGCACAAACTCTAAACCAAAGACATCAACAGAAACCAAATCCACGGTATCGTATCCCGCTGGTCGATTATCGTTAGTTGCCTTCCAATTTTCTTCTTTATAATTATAGCCACCGGCAATTAACCCCATATCAAGGAAATTACCTCCATAAAAACGATAAGTATAAAAGCCACCTTTAATAGAGGAGCAAATAGAATCCTCCCCTTGCATATAAGTCACAGCATGATTGCCTCGGCCATAGCGAATATAATAAGTGCGGTTAAAGATAATCCCTGTATCATTCCACTGATTACAATAAGGTTTTTTGGAATTAGTTATATGAGGAGTCAAACTACCTGTCCCCAACATCAAACTGGTTTGAGCAAAAACGGGAATAGTTAATAAAAAAAGAAAAAGAAATTTAATCATTTCGCTCCACTTAAAATAATGAAACCGAAGGCAGCATCTTCCATTTGAAATTCAACAAAGCACTAAACTGGCGATCTTTTAATTCTGAATCAAAAACACCTGCACCTAAAGAAACTGAAACCTTACCAAAAGTCCAACCCATGTTAAGAGTTGAAAACCTGGCACGTTTATTGGTCTCAACAGTTTTCATATACTGACCTAAAGCAAACACACTGGTAGTTTTAGAAAGCTTGAAACCCAAAATCCCAGTTGATGTATCAATTTCTTCCCCATTCAAATCAAAAACTAAAGCATATACTGGAGAAATAAAATCCCGATCTTTTATTTTAGGAATAAGTTTTTCCCTTAAATAATCTGCATTAAAAAAAATGGGGCCGGCTGCCATAGAAAAATTGGCTCCGTAAAATTCTTTGCGCGATCGCTGTGCACATTTGAAATTGACACAATCAAAGTCTGGATGATCCATCCTTAGATCCGCTTCTTGAAAACCAGCTCGTACCCCTAAAAATGAAATTGGAAAAAACTCTATCATGGGTCGGTAAGCACTATAACCATCTGTGATAGTTCCACGAACCGAAGGCCGTAAATAACCATACCAGGGAGAAGATTTTTTATCCCCCCAGAAGACTAGACCGAGCCCAAGATCCATATTTGCTCCACCGGCCAAAGAATAAGATCTGACCTGAGCGTTCAAATTGAGATCAAATTGCGCCAAGCTTTCTAAACTGTAGAGTAAAAGAGTAAACAATAATAGAGTACAATACTTCACTTTTATTTTATCCCACGCTTATAAGCTCACTTCAAGATGGAGAAAAAAGCTTATTCTCAACAAAACTTATTTCTAAGTATTCGAAATCCTTTTTTATTTTATGCAATTTTAAGCACTTCGACTTGATAAAAATGAAAAAATTCTCTCAATGTCTGAGTGATTTGGTCGATAAGTAAGGACGTATGAGTGAAAAAATAAACTTTAAAACTCTGAGACCAAAACTCAAAGAGTGTCATATTTATCAAGGTGAGCGCAACCTAGTGCTTGAAGAGAAAATTTCTCAAGCACAGGTAGTTTTACCTAAATCACATCAAAGTATTATAGAACTCTTCAATGGTAAACATACACTCAAAGAAATGGTGACAATACTTTATACTAAAGAAGGACATGTCAGTTTTAATTCACTGATCACAACTTTAAGGTTGCTGCAAGATGCTCATCTTTTAGAAGGCCAAGAAAATCTTTTTGAAAATATTCACGATGAAAAAAGTCCACATGAACAAAAAGCCTCTCTTTTAATTAGAGCTTTTTTTGAAAAGCGGTTAATTAATAAAATTAAAATACCCTTTACCAGTGATATTCTCTATTATGTTTTAGCAGGGATCATTATCGCATTTGTTGCAACGAAAACTCACTCCCATGTTTTTCAATTTCACTTGGCAAGATTTCTTAAAACTTCTACGGGTTATAATGAAGCCTTTCCTCGTTTAATTATTATGTCTTCTTTCCTTTTAACCATGAAAGCATTATTTCAATCTATACTTTTATTGGTTTCAACTGGTTCTTTTTACGGGCCTTATTTTAGAGTCAATCTTTATGCTATTTACTTCGGCATTAATGATAACTCTATTTATTCTCATCCTAAAAAAGACGTTATCATTAGCTATTCAGTTATCTCAGCCAGCTTATTTCTCTTTACAACAATTATCTTTTCTCAAATTTTTCCTCAAAGCACTTATTTAAATGACTTAAAAATACTGTCAATTCTTTTAACTTTTATAGAACTTAATCCTTATCGAAAAAGTGATCTGACCAAGATTTTTCATTTCTTCTATGCTGAAGAACAATTAAAAAGTATCATGCCCTATTTAAAAAACTGCTCACTCTCAGGTATTATCGAAGATACTCAAGCCAAAATTTCAGATGAAATTCGCTATGTGATCTACTCAATACTAGCATTTTCTTGGGCCATTGGCTTTTCACTCTTCAGTATTGATATTTTGATGAAGAGTTTTCCCAGCCTCTTTTTCCAAATCCAATTAGGAAGTATGGTAAGTAAAGTTTCTGCTATGGGTTTGAGCGCTATGTTTATGGCCCTTTTTGCTTATCTTTTTATGGACCTTTCGCAAACCCTTATTAAAAATATAGTTTCTCCTCTTTTTGTCCCCTTGATGAAATTCAAAAGAAAATCGAAAGACTATGTCTCACCTGATATTTCGATAGATACGATTAAGAAAAATTTAAGCCAACACATGCTATTTAATCAGCTAAACGAAAAAACCATTAATTATTTACTTAATAATTCAAAACTTAAAAAAGTGTCTAAAGGAACTCATCTTATTCTTCAAGGTGATGACAGTCGTGATGTTTATTTTATTGTGCAAGGAGAAGTCGATGTCAATGTAAGAGAGAATACTGGACGGACCAAGCATATCGTGAAGATGGGGCCTAATACAGTTATCGGTGAAATGGCGATTTTAAATAAAACTAAACGAACTGCAAATGTGACTGCCCGTGAAGAAGTCATCTATTTAAATTTCCCTGAGGGGCTTTTTGAAGATTTACTGCAAAAAGAAGAATTTAAATCCGATATGGATAAACTTAAGAAGCGAATTGAAATCTCTCAATTTGTTTCAAGTGCTAATTTATTTAAAGACTTTCCGCCTGAAGTTATGAACCTATTTGTAGAGGCAGGGGATCTTGTCATGTTCCCGACTGGTCACAATATAGTAGATGAAGGTGAACAAGATAAAACCTTCTACCTTCTGATTAAAGGTAAGGTTGAAATTCAAAAAAATAATGAAACCATCACTGAGTTAGGTCAAGGTGATTTCTTTGGAGAAGTGGCTTTGATCGCTAACGTGCCTAGAACAGCTTCAGTTCGCACAACCGAAGAGAGCTTGTTTCTTTTCATTGAAGACAAAGCTTTCTGGAATATTCTTTGTGAAAATATTGAACTCGCTATGTATATTGAAAGTGTGGGTCGCTCGAGAATGGAGGACTCTGCATGATAAGAA
>CALFYV010000394.1 GCA_937952395.1 uncultured Bacteriovoracaceae bacterium
TTGATTAATTCGTCTTGCGGTTTTGGCAGCAAGCCCTAATAGTTTTTTTATCGCTTGGTTAGTTTGATTTCTTGCTGATAGCTCTAAAACTTGACCAAGAAGGATTAAAGTTACAATAGTGCCAGCAGCTTCAAAATAGACAGGTACATGCCCATGTGAATCTAAAAATGATGGAGGAAAACTACTCGGAAATAATGCTGCAATCAAACTATAAATATAGGATACACTGACACCCAATGCTATTAGGGTAAACATGTTAAGACTTCTTTTGATTAGAGAATCTATACCTCGAACATAAAACGGCCAAGCTGACCATAAACAGATTGGAGTTGCTAGAATTAATTCCAACATAACTTTTAGCTTAGGTGACAATAAATGAGAAATAGGCTGTCCAGGTAGCATGTCTCCCATTGATACAACTAACAATGGAATTGTGAATAATGTTGCTATCCAAAACCTTAAGTTCATATCTTTAAGCTCAATATTCTCATCATCATTTGCGATTAAAGGCTCAAGTGCCATTCCACATTTAGGACAACTGCCAGGCCCAATTTGCCTTACCTCTGGGTGCATAGGGCAAGTATAAATAGCATTTTTGTCCACTTGCTTATTTGTCTCTTTCTTCTGATGATGTTTGTGATGATCACAATGATAATGTCCATGTTCACACGATTTCATATTATTTTCCTTTTTAAGCTCTTTTAATAATGCAGAATATATCAGTTCTATGCTTGGTGCTCCTTTATCTCCATAAAGACGACAGCAAGAACTTTTCTGATTTTCTGGCATTTCTAAAAGATCTTTTTTATTTATTAGTATAGTTGGAGAACCATAATTTTTTACATATTCAGGGGAACTAGCTGATTGTCGTTCCCAATCTATAATTTGATGCTTTGTTTTGGTCAATTTAATTGCTTTAAGTAGATTTTTTTTTGCATCCTTAACATTCGGGCAATCTTTATCATATATAAATTCAATGTTTAACATTTTTTATCCTTTGAAAAATGATCCAATATGGGACACTCGGATACTGATTTTTCTTCTTGGTTACAAACTTCTATCAAGCTTTTTAAAGATCTTTTCATTTTTTGCAAATCTTTAATCTTCTTCTCAATTTGAGAAAGCTTGTTTTTCGTTTGCTCTCTTACATCTTTGCATTTTGCTGTTGATGAAACTCTTAAGTTTAATAACTCCTTGGCCTCAGCTAAAGTAAAACCAAGTTTTTGCGTTCTTTTAATAAATTTAATCTTTAAAACATCATCTGAAGGATATTTTCGATAACCGCTATAAGCTTTTGGTTGCTTAATTAATCCCTTTAGTTCGTAAAATCGAATTGTTTCGACTCCTACACCAGATGCTTTTGCTAATTGTCCAATTGTATAATTTTTCGTTTCCATAGGATAAGTATATACTCCGTAGCATACTACAGAGTAAAGAGGATATTAATCATTTAATTTTAATAGGTTAAGTATTTTTCAATTACCAGTTTTCAAAAAAAATTGACTCTACACTTTGGTATGAACTCTAGTTTTTATTAGTAAATCTGATCTTGATTTTTTTTCTTCCTCATTCTTTTCACTCTAAAGTGCGAACCACAACTTTCTGAACACCATCTTTTATTTGGTCTTCCTATATAATACTTCTCGCATTCCTTACGTTCACAGCGCTTTAATCCTTTAAATTCACCTGAAGAAAGAAGATGGGCCATCATGTATGCGATTGATATTTCGGGATCATCAATTTTGTCACCGTTTGCAATTCGACGCCAATGAAGTGAACCATCAGTTGAATGTGATAAAACGTGAAGAAACTGAACATGGCCTATTCTAGAGTTTAGTTTGCTTGTAACTTCTTTTGTAATCCCTTTTTCAAGAAACATATCAAACCACTCTTTAGCAAGAGCACATTCGGCTTCACGAATTGTAATATTCGAATTTATATCTATATTTTCAGTTATTGCTCTATTTGCCATACGTATGAGATTTTTCACATCAGCATGCCCCCAACCAATAAGTTGCCCTTTTCTCATTACAACAAATTGTTCTTTTTCTTTTTGTAACGGCTTTTTCATAAAATACCTGTCTTGAAAACGTAACGGTTTTCATTGTTTAATCACGTAACATTTAAAACGTAAAAAATCGAGGTTTTAATGAAGTATGCAATTGTAAATGACACAAAGTGTGAAGCGAAGAAAGGATTGAGTGGTTTTTGTCCTAGCTGTGAAGGCCTAATGATAGCAAAATGTGGGGCCAAGGTAATACATCACTGGGCCCACAAGGGAAATTTGGAATGCGACCACTGGTGGGAGCCTGAGACAGAATGGCATCGAAACTGGAAAGACCATTTTCCAAAAGAGTGCCAAGAAGTAGTACACCAAGAC
>CALFYV010000395.1 GCA_937952395.1 uncultured Bacteriovoracaceae bacterium
GACATCTCAAATCAACTGATGTTCAGCCCAGGCTTTGTAGGGTGGGTTAATGACGTTGGTTTTTTCAAAAACGAAAAGAAGTTTTGGATTTCCTATCATAATTTTGACCTAAGTAAAGATGGTGTTGAAGTTATAGATATTCTTGTCTTTGACTATGACGGAAATATAACAGCAAGAATGCAAACTGATTTACATTCTCCATCTTTTGTCGCTACCACTGATTTGTCTACAGATCTGATTACACACAGCTCTTATGACGAAATTATTCAGTTTAACTCACAAGGTGAGATGATCGAGACTAAATCATTGAAACTTGGGCGCATAGATAAATTAGTTTATAATCCCTTTTTCCCTAGTCAAAGCATTCTCTTGACGGCTCCTTATGAAGGACCTAATCATCTAAATAAAAGAACTATTCGTGTTTTAGAAGATGATAAGCTTGTACAATCATTTGAGACAAACACAAATTGGGTAAACCAACCAAAGTTTTATGATGTAAATAAACTTGTTTATATTGCTCACGATGACAAAACTAAAAAATATTGCTTAAAACTATATGATCTTATGAAAAATACTTCAGATTGTGAATTCGATTTTGTATCAGATAGACATGTGAGCCATTTTCAATTTAGTAAGGATGGTAAGTATTTGCTACTAACTTCTTTTAAAGTCTATGGCAACGGACCAGATCGCACAATTGATAGCGAGTTAAAGGCTTACGAAATTTTAGATTAAATTCCACAGCTGATAAACAACTTTAATTCCACCATTGCTAAATGGAAGTTCTGAGATTTTTTTCATGCTTTCAATATTGATGCTAGAAATAAAATCTTTGGGGATAATAAAACCCAGAAGAGTTGGTTTATAGCGCTTAATCATCTGCTCAATCATTTGTGGAAAATTATATTCAGCTAAATCGGCTCTCTTACCATAAGGTGGATTCGTGATGATCCAAGTGTTAGGGTCATGCAGTTGTCCCTCAGTGAAGAGATCTTCTTGGATAAAATCAATTTTTTTATATTGTGGTGATCTTCTTTTAACCAAAAGATTATTTTCAATGATTTCATGGGAGAGATCTTTGCCCGTAAGTTTTCCAAGCCTATAAGTTTGACTTAAGTTGCTGAGTTCTTCTTTTTTAATTCTCTCTGTAAGTGGAAAGAAGTGGTAAGCAAAGTCACGATCCAAAATTTCAAAAAAATCAATGGCCTCAAATAAAAAGGTGCCACTGCCGCAACATGGGTCAAGTAGGGTGACATGACTTAAGTCTGCTTGAGCATTGGTCACCCAAGTATGCAGCAAGAGAGCGGCTGCAATACTTTCTCGCAAAGGTGCGCTGCCAGCTGATTCTCGGCGCTTTCTAATATGAAGCCGCTCTCCACTCGTATCGATACTTAAGGTTAATTCATCATTTTCTAAACGAACAAAGATAGTTGTAGGAACAACAGAAGGGTTTTCTAAATGGGACTTCTTAGGTGGTTGGGCCTCAAAATATTTTGCGATGGCCTCTTTGACAGTCTCTTCAATTTTGCTGGTATGAATAAGTCTAGAGGTGGCGGCGGTAGCCGCAACCAAGGGAACATGACCGCGCAAAAAAGGGCGCCAATTAAATTTGGCCATTTTATTAAAGAGTTTGGGAAAATCCCGGCACTTGAAAGAGTCCAGTCGCAAAAGAATACGGTTGGGAATTTTTAAAAGGCCATTGAGTAAAAATCCACTGCCCACAGGCATTTCAATTTCAAAGCCGCCTTTTATCATTTTGATACTATCTAAAAAAGAGGGAGGGATAAGTAGGGCGGCCCATTTGAGTTTTAATTCAATGCAGGCAAGTTCTTCAAAACCTACACTTGTTTGAATAAAAAAAACACGGCTATCGGTGGCTTTCATGGGTTATTGGCCTTATAATTTCATTATGCAAAAATTGACTCCTCATCATAACAATAGCAGCTCAACTCAACAAGTTTATGTTAGCTACCTTGTTGAAAAAGAATTTAAGGTTGATTTTCGCATTGAAAATCAAGAAGAGTGGAATACAAATAGTAAATTCTCCCAAGATCCCACTCACAATTGGGGATTATGGAATCATGATGTGGTGGAGTGTTTTTTTCATTATGATAATAATCCCTACTTAGAAATTCAACTCTCACCTTTAGGCCAGGCGTTTGAATTAGTTATTGTTGATCCCAGAAAAATTTTTTACACACCTCTAACCTATAAATTTAATTATGAAAGTACCCTTGAAGAAAATATTTGGAGTGCTCATTTATCCTTACCTCTTGATTATTTTCCTAAGAGCGGAAAACTTCGGGCCAATTTTTTTGCAATTCTAGGGAAGAAAGTGAGAAATTATTATGCCCTTAATATCAATAAGGAAGAGCACGCCGATTTTCACCGGCCAGAGCTCTTTATCAATTTATGAAAGTAGGTAGACTTATACTTATTCCCACTCCCATTGATGATGATTCACCTTTGGAGACTCTGGCTCATCGCCACTTATCCAATATGCCCAAAGACTCCATGCTTTTGGTAGAAGAGGAAAAAAATTGCCGACGCCGTTGGCTTAATTGGCAACTGCCCCGTGAATCTATTGATCTGTTTACGCTTTATAATGAGCATACTCAGGAAAAGCTTAATCCAGAAATTATTAAGGTGCTTAAAAAAGGTAAGGTGGTTTACCTCATGAGTGATTGTGGACTTCCGGCTTTTTGTGATCCAGGCCAAAAGTTAGTGGATCTTTGTCATAAAAATAAAATTCAAGTCACGAGTACTCCTTTTGCTAATTCCATTGCTCTAGCAATGGCCCTGAGTGGCTTTGATCATAGTGAATTCTTTTTCGCGGGCTTTTTGCCTCATAAAAACAGACAAGAAAAATTACAAGAGATTTTAAAACGCAAGGAGACAGTGGTTTTGATGGATACACCTTACCGCTTGGAAAAGCTCATCACCGAACTGGATGATTTAGATTGCAGCCGCGAAGCTTTCCTGGCCATGGATTTGAACACCATCGATGAGCAATTAGAGCGAGGAAAAATAAAATTTTTACGCAGAAAATGGGGAAAGAGGGAATTTATTCTCATTCTCAAGTAAGTCTTTAGACGCACCAAGTCTTAAAACCAAAAATTCATTGCATTAATGGCCCTAAATTTTTATACTTCGCAACAAATGACGGATAGAAAAACTGACCATATTCAACTGGCCTTGGGAAACGCTAATAAGGCCTTAAGAGTTGATGCCCGCTTTGATTATGAGCCACTACTGGCCAGTAACGATACCAGTAGTGTTGATCTCTCTTGTACTTTTTTGGGTAAAAACTTTACTTATCCTTTGTGGCTCTCGAGCATGACTGGTGGCAGCGAGTTATCACGAAAAATTAATGAAAAAATGGCCAGAGCTTGCATGGCATTTGGTTTGGGTATGGGACTGGGGTCATGCCGCTCACTTTTAACTTCCATGGATCATTTTGCTGATTTTAATATGCGCCAGTTTATGGGCGATCGTCCTTTGTACGCTAATCTTGGAATTGCTCAGTTAGAAAAAACCAGTATTCAAGTTTTAGAAGAAGTTGTGGGAACTTTAAGTGCTGATGGTTTGATTATTCATATCAATCCACTTCAAGAATTTTTACAAGCTGAAGGTGATCGTTATAGTTGTGAGCCACTGGAGACGATTCAGAGGATTTGTGAAGAAGCAAGTTTTCCTTTGATAGTCAAAGAAGTTGGTCAGGGAATGGGACCCAATAGCTTAAAGGCACTACTTAAGTTACCAATTGCCGCCATTGAGTTAGCTGCTTTCGGTGGAACGAATTTTTCTTTAATTGAAAATCAAAGACAAAATGAAGAGATGAATCCATTGGTTCATGTCGGCCATGAGGCAAGTGAGATGGTTCAAATTTTAAATAGTTTGGCCCAGACTAATGATTGCAAAGAAATTATTATTTCTGGTGGCGTGAAAAACTTTTTAGATGCTTATTTTTTACGCAATATTTCTAAGATGAAGTGCCTTTATGGCCAAGCGGGTATGATTTTAAAGTACGCAACTCTTGGTTATGAAGAGTTAAGAAAATATATCCAAGCTCAAATTGATGGTTATAAGATGGCGACACTCATGCTTAAGGTGAAAAAATAATGGAAACAATTGCAGGTTTTTCTAAATTGACTAAAGATCAAAAAATGAATTGGATTGCTTCTCAGATCGATGCAGAAAGCGCTAAGGCCATTGAAGGTTTAAAAAGATTTTGGTCAAAAGATCCCAAAGAGCAGAAGAAGTTTGATGAATTTAGTGAAAATACTATTAGTAATTTTTATTTACCTTATGGTGTTGCACCCAACTTTATGATCAATGGGAAAATTTATTGCATTCCTTTGGCCATTGAGGAGAGTTCAGTTGTGGCTGCAGCTTCTAAGGCGGCTAATTTTTGGTTATCCCGCGGCGGGTTTCATGCCAAAGTTATTTCCACTACTAAAGTTGGACAGGTGCATTTCTTGTGGCACTCTAAGAAAAAAGAACTACAAAATTTATTTAAAGAGAATAAAAAAGAAATCATGAGGGCCATTGCTCCTTTTTGCCAAAAAATGAATGAACGTGGTGGTGGGGTGATTGAGCTAAAGCTGGTTGATAAATCAGATTCTTTAGAAAATTATTTTCAAATTGAAGCCAGTTTTGAAACTTGTGATGCCATGGGGGCCAATTTTATTAATACAATTCTTGAAGAAATCGCTAAGTATATGCGCTCAAATTGGGCCCGTGAAAAACTTGAAATTATTATGTCGATCCTCTCCAACTATACACCAGATTGCTTGGTGGAAGCTTGGGTTGAATGTCCCGTGGAAGAATTAGATGAAATGAGTAATGGAATGAACGCTGTCGATTTCGCTCGTCGTTTTAAATTGGCGGTCGATATCGCTCGTGTAGATAAATTCCGTGCTGTGACTCATAATAAAGGAATTTTTAATGGTATTGATGCGGTGGTTTTGGCCACTGGTAATGACTTCAGAGCAACTGAAGCTTGCGGCCATGCTTATGCCGCGGAGAAGGGATATAAAGGACTGACCATTGTTCAAAATAAAAATAATGTATTTCGCTTCTCTTTAAAAATTCCTCTGGCACTAGGAACTGTTGGTGGTCTAACC
>CALFYV010000396.1 GCA_937952395.1 uncultured Bacteriovoracaceae bacterium
TGGGGAGCATTTTGTTAACCCCAATTTTATTAAAACAGTTCTGACTCGTTTTCGCAGAGAACTCAAAGATTATGAAAATGAAGATGACTTAAATAATTCATTTTTAAATCTCTCTTTTAATTATCCAATGAAGCAGAATTCTTTAAAAAGCGATAATTGGGGTTGGCAATATTATGCATGTGAGATTGAAGGCAAGCAGAATAAAGACGGAACTGATGAAATATTTATTACTGTAAAATACGAATATTCTTCGACCTGCCCTTGCAGTTTATCCATGGCCAAGCAATATGAACAAGATTACCTTATTGGTAAAACTGTAGCAGGGAACGGCATTGGAGCAGCTCACTCTCAACGCTCTCAGGCCACATGTAAAATACAAATCGATCAAACTACTAATATTTTTATCGAAGATATCGTTGCGTTACTACGTAAAGCTATCCCAACGGAAACCCAAAGCTTAGTTAAAAGAGTTGATGAGCAAGCTTTCGCTATTTTAAATGGTGAAAATCCGATGTTTGTTGAGCATGCTTCAAAACGTTTGCATAAAGCCCTAAATGCTGACTCACGAATTATTGATTGGAGCGTGACATTAGAACATTTTGAATCGCTTCATTCCCATAATGCGGTGGCGTATCTGAATAAAGGTCTAAAACTTTAACTTACTTTTTATGTTTGAGACAATCCCATCTAATTGCTCTTTAACTTCAATCGCTTGCATCCCTAATCTTTGAGTCAGAGCTTCCATTGAATTTGGATCCAACTCTTCCTCATCAGGCATAGTCCCTTTGGCACTGTACATTTGCTGCATCATCTTCAAAACTGAACTTTTTATCATGCCTCTTAAAGGAATTTTTGCAATCATGCCATACATGGCAGCGTTACCCTCTTTTGATTTTTCTGGATTGGCCTTAACATAATCAACAGCTTCTTTAATAGCATCAACGAATTCATCAATATGCTCTTTGTGAGCAATTGTCACCATAGCATGGAGAGACTCTGGTCTCTGATTTCTATCTACATGCCAACCTTTTTCATTCAATCTATCAGCGATAGCATAAATATTAAGCTTAGGATCGGTAGTCGTATAAGCGAAAACGCAAGCAACTGGCTTACCTATAACTTTCATCTCTGGTATTGCATTGATGGCACTCATTAATTTTTTTGTCGTTTCTAAAATTTCTAACGAACTTTTTATATAACCATCTTGGCCGATGGCCTTTAGAGTTGCCCAAGCAGCAGCTATAGGTCCACCAGAGCGAGTACCAAGCATGGCCGGAGAAGCAAAAATTCCTCCTGGCCAATTTTCATAAACAAAAAATTGATGTTTTAAATATTGCATGGAACGGTAAGTAATAGTTGAAGCGCCTTTGGCTGTAAAACCATATTTATGTAGGTCTGCAGAAATTGAAGTAACCCCAGGTAATCGATAGTCAAAAAGAGGTATATCGACTCCACCTTTTTCTAAGAATGGTAATAAAAATCCTCCAAGGCAGGCATCCACATGAACAGGAATTTTCTTTTTTAATCCTAAATCACTTAAAGCTTTTATATCATCAACTACACCATGAGGGTATTGAGGAGCTGAACCGACGAGAAGAATAGTATTAAACCCAATTTTCTTTTTAACGGCTTTTATATCCACTGTGAAATCGTTCTTAAGTGGGGCATGGATGAGTTTCACATCAAAATATTTACAAGCTTTGTCAAAAGCGACGTGAACTGAAGCAGGTGCGATAATTTCAGGATTTCTTATCCAAGGTTTTAATTTTCTGGCCCGATCACGATAAGTTTTTACCGCCATCATAATACTCTCTGTACCACCTGAAGTCATGGTTCCGACAACTTCTTCGTCTCCATGAAAGAGATTGGCGGTCATTCTGATAACTTCATTTTCCATGGTCTTTAAACTTTTAAAAGCTGTAGGATTTAATGCATTCTGAGATGAAAATTGAGCATGAACTTCCTTTAAAAAAGCACTATGTTCATCTCCGGCATAATAGACTAATCCCCAGGTCCGCCCATTCTTGAAATCCGGATCATCTTTGGCCAGAACATTTATCTCTTTTAGAATATTCTCTCTACCAACACCTTGAGATGGAATTTCTATATTTGTTTCACTATTATTCATGTGTAGATACCTTTAAATGTCCCAGACAAATTGAGCTCCAACGCCCAAGACATACCTGGTGTATTCATTAACATCAACGTCTTGATCTTCGTACTCAAAAAATGTTGAGGCGTTGAGAGCGAAACCAGAGTTAAATTTATAGTTAGTACTAAGAATCAAATCGGAACCAAAACCAGATTGAGATTCAATCTCTCCACCATTGTGCCCCTGAAAACTACGAGTACCTATTGCTGATAATCCTAAAGTGGCTGACAAATTTAAGCTCTCCTTGTCTATTAACATTCTTTCATAGGCCAGTCTCAGGCGGGGACTCATCATACTTTTATAAAGAATCTTAGAACTCGTATTATCAATATCAATATAAGGAATTTCTTTAAAACCAATATTTAAAAGCAACAGAGAATTACTGGGCATGCTATAGCTAGCGTTCACTGAAAGTTCAGGAAAAAAACGTTGATCAGTTTGATTGGGTACATTTCTTTCGTTGCTACTGAAATTTATATAATCGAACCCTAAACCAAGCCAAGTTCTTAAATTTTCAGACAAACCCCATTTTTGATAAAAAGCGGATTGGGCACGTAATCCATGGTCGGAAACAAAACTATTTTTAGAATCACTCGCAGTATTCCTCACAATCATTTTATAGGCAATAGGAGCCGCATTAAATTTAAAATAAAAATCCTCTACTCCTAAGAAAGTATCCTTGTCACTAGAAGCCGCTTTGGTTTGGTTAATTTTCTCTGCAGGTTTATTACTAACCATGGCGATTTCAGCTTTGATTTCTTGCTTAATTTCGCTCTCGCTAACAACTTGCTCTTTAACCCGATCATTTAAAAGGGCAACTGATTCCTCGAGCTTTGATCTATCGGCAACCTTAACTTCTTTCGTATTAACAACAAATCCTTTTTTAGCATCTAGTTTAAGCACTGTTGGGGGAATATATTCACCAGCATTGTCCACCTTACCAATTTTCTCATCAGCAACATAAATTTGCTTTTTCTCATCCAGTTTTGCCTCTTTACTTGGGGGGACATAAATTCCCGAATCAAAATCAACGAGCCCACCATCTTTTGGTTTTAATTCCCCTTCGCTCTCGTTAAAAACTTCTTCTGCTTTTTCATCATCTGCAGACTTTTCAAAATCTTTGATTAATTCCTTTTCATATTTTTCTGCGTCTACTTTTTCAACTGCTAGTTCATCTTTTGTGGCCAGAGCAACCATTTGTTTTGGTGCAACTTTAGCTGGACGAGTGGCCTTTTCTAACTTGATATTAGCACTGGCATAACGCCCTTGTTTAACCTCAACAGCTTTTTCGGAATCGTTTAAAGCCTCTTCAATTTTCTCTAGCTCTTTTTCTTTTATTTTTTCTTGAATTTCATTTTTACTTATTTTGCTATCTTTATTCTCTTCTCTCACCTCATCAGTAGCCTCTTTAATAATTTCTTTTTCTTTAACCTTTACCATCGCCACCTTACCTTCAATAGTTACCAAAGAAGTGGTACGAGTGTCGGGATTATAAGATGTTTTTAATTTAGTTCCGCGAATTCCCATGGCCGCTGTTCGGGTTTGAATAATCATTTTATTATTAGCCTGAGCGCCAGACTTTTCTACTTCCGCTCTCACTACACCTTTTAAAAAACCAATCATATTTGGTTTCTTTTTATCTGCACTCACGCTTCCAATAACAATTTTACTTTGAGGGCCAAGGCTCACAATGGATTTATCCTGCATTTCAACTTTTATAATACTTGCTTTACCAGTTAAAACAGAAGTGTCTTCAGGTAATTTATCTCCTTGCTTCACCTTGCTTGCGTTATGACTACCAGGGGTTAATTTCGTCACATCACCACGGATCATTTTTACCACCGCGTGATTTGCAAAAATATTAAATGAGATAAAGAAAGTACTAAGGATTAATTTATTCATTATTTCTTCAACCTGCTTTTTTCAGTTATTAAATTAACATTTTCTAATTGGTTTTTTTGCAAAAGATCCAAAATTCTAACCAAACGATCATACTGTACTTCCCCATCAACACGCAGATTGATCAAGGACTTTTTATCTGTCGCTTCAAAGATGGCTGCAACGGCTTCCATTTCCACTTTTTTTCCGTCTATAGCGATAACATCTTTAGATAATTCAATAACAAGTTGTTTTTCTTTGGCTTGAGAACTTTTGCCTTCTTCAGTTTTTGGTAATGAAAGTAGTAAAGCCAATTCTTCTTTTTTGAAGACAGAGGAAACTAAAAAGAAAATAAGAAGTAAAAAAACCACATCGATGAGAGGAGTAAGTTCAGGAGTAAGTGTTTCTCTTTTTGCTTTTCTTGCCATTTATTTTCCAAAAATACGGGGAACAATATCTTCTTCAAGTTCTAACTCTAAATCATCTAATATTCCGACTAAGTAGTTATAACCAATATAGTGAGGGATTGCGACTACCAGACCACCAACGGTCGTAATCAATGCCATAGAAATTCCGCCTGCAAAGAGTGAAGGGTTATTCAAACCTTCCTGCGCTATGACAGTAAAAGCCGAAAGGATCCCAACAACAGTTCCCAACAAACCCAATAAAGGAGAAATAGAGGCGATAATTTTAATAGTATTTAAACCAAATTCTAATTTATGAACTTGAGCGGAAATATGATCTTTGAGAATTCCTAGAGAATTTCCATTTTCATTTGATGTTCCCAATTTGTGAAATGATGAGATAATATCATCGACTAAACTATGACGATTCTTCTTAAAATCAAAAATAACAAAACCACGCCACAATAGTAAGCTCACGCCTATAATATTAAGCAGGACCAATAAATACATAATGGATCCGCCTTGATTAACGTACTCAAATAAACGCATGAAATTCTCCTCAAATGGTTACTAAGTTATTCTAGCGAATATATGGACAAAGTTAAGTAAAAACTCACAATAAACTGTTTTGCTCAGGTTAAGCTAGTGATTGTCATCTGCATGACGTTAGGTCTAAACTCAAGAATATGAATGATAATATTGTTTCAAGAAACATGACGGATATTTGGAATTTCACTCTTTTCACTGACAAAAGTGTTGGTGTTAATTTAACTGTTGGTAATTTATGTATAGCCATTTTTTTTATTGTTGTGGGCCAAAAAATTGCCAAGCGATTCAGTACATCTTTAAGAAAGCGTGCTCTCTCAAAAATAGTCAAAGACAAAAACTCTTTGGTTATTTATGAAAGTCTTTCTTTTTATTTTGTTTTTCTTATCTTCTTTCTTATCGCGTTAAAAATAGCTCATATTCCTCTGACTATCTTCACATTGGTTGGGGGTGCTTTGGCCATTGGTGTTGGTTTTGGTTCACAAAACCTGGTGAACAATTTTATTAGCGGAATCATCATGATGCTAGAGGAACCCATCAAGATCGGTGACTTTATTGAGGTTGATGGCATAACTGGTCGAGTGGAGGAAATTGGTGCCAGAAGTACCAAAATTATTTCTATCGAAAACAAACATTATATTGTACCCAATAGTGCCTTCTTAGAAAAAAATGTACTTAACTGGACCTTAAATAATGATTCTGTACGAACTCATGTCAGCGTTGGTGTAGCCTATGGAACCAAGGCCAGAACTGTAGAAAAATTACTCTTACAAGCAACTAAAGAACTAGATAATGTACTGCCTTACCCCGCACCATTTGTTCTCTTCGATGATTTTGGAGATAATTCATTAGTTTTTAAAGTCATTTTCTGGACCAATCTCAATCGCTTGACTTCTATTAATGTTTGTCAAAGTATTGTACGTTTTAAAATTGATGAAATTTTTAGTGAAAATAAAATTGTCATCGCTTTTCCTCAACGTGATGTTCACTTGGATACTTTAAGTCCATTAAAAATTCATGTGACAAATAACTAATGAGACTGTTTTTTCAACTGATATCTTTTATAAAGTTTGAAAATCAAAAAAATAACAGCAGCGATCGCCATGGCCGAAAACATGTAGAGTTTGAATTGCTTAAGCTTATCAATGATAACATCTCCATATAGAGCAACCAAAACAACTTGAGTTGGAACAGAAATAAGTGCCGCAGTTCCATCAATCATAAGAAATTTGTAGACGGGAACTCCCATCATTCCACAACTTAAATGACCAGGAAATCTAAGACCAGGAGTAAAGCGAAATACACCACAAGTCCAGTGACCATACTTTTCATACCAAAAATTAACTCTTCGAATATTTTTTTCTCCTAAGGTTTTTTTGGTAAAGGGTAATTGAATAATTTTTTGACCAAAAAATTTTCCTAGATAAAAAATAAGTAAATCACTTAAAATCACAGCGCAAAAACAGACTATGGCCAAAGTAGCTAGATCGACTCCTTGTGCATCAGGAGTTGGTGGTGGGTAAAGATCAGGATTTCTTGCCATATAAGCAATCAAACCACAACTAACTAGAGCAATTTCTTCAGGCAAAGGTAAACCCAAACTACTCGCGGTCATGATAACAATCACTGCCACATAAACAATATTGGGTTCATAAGCATATTGAGTAAAAAATTGTCTTAAAGAAAATTAAAAAAAAAAATCCAC
>CALFYV010000397.1 GCA_937952395.1 uncultured Bacteriovoracaceae bacterium
TAAATTCTTAAGTAATGTGATTGACCCTCTTGAATTAATAGAACAGTATGGAACTGACTCTCTTAGATTCACTTTGGCTGCTGGCTCTGGTTATAACAGAGGCTTAAACTTAGATCCCGAAAGAATTGAAGGCTATAGAAATTTTATTAATAAAATTTGGAATGCCTTTCGCTTTATTCAACCGTATCTCGAACATGCTGAGGACAAACTACCTGAAACAAAAAAATTATCTATTCATGACAAATGGATCTTATCAGAACTTAATTCAGTCACCCAAAGTGTTAATAAATCTCTTGAAGAATACCGTTTTGATGATGCTTGTTCAGCTATTTACCAATTTGTTTATGATAAGTTTTGTTCATGGTATATAGAATTATCAAAGAATATTTTCAACTCTCAAGATGATGCTGCCAAAGTAATCAGAGCATCCGTTTTAAAATATGGCTTTAAAAAAATATTGGCTTTATTACATCCGATCACTCCTTTTATAAGTGAAGAATTATGGTCAAACTTAAAAAGTAATTCTGAGTCTTTGCTTATTTCAAACACCTATCCTGAATTTGATAAAAAGTTGATTTTTGAAAATGAGCAAGAGTCGATGAATAAGTTTATTGATGTTGTCACTGTCATTAGAAATTTAAGGGCTAGTGTTAATATAAAACCCAAAGATGAAATTGATGTTTGCTTCTTTACTGATGATCCTCTTTTAGCTGAATTTCTTTATGAAAATAGAAGCTTTTTAGGCGATTTGGCCAAAGTTAAAACTGGTAGAGTTCAATCGAAAAAAGAAGAGCGACCCAAAAAATCTATAATGGGAGCCACAACTCAAGCCGAAGTTTTTATACTTCTTGAAGGTGTCATTGATCTCAGTGAACAAGTTAATCGTATAAAAAAGGAAATTGAAAAAACTCAAAATGAATATGACAAATTTCAAAAGAAATTGAGCAATCCTAAATTTATAGAAAATGCTAAAAAGGACGCCGTCGAAGAAGCAAAGAATAAGGCTAGTGAATTTAAAGAAAAGCTAGACTCATTGGTTAATAGTTTGAGTAATTTTGAATAATTTTTTACTCAAGTTCAAAAAACTTAAAAGCTTTATCAAAAAGCATTCCTAGATCGAATTTAGTCACCATGTCTTGAGAGTTATTATCTTTTTTCTTTTTTAACAAAGTCATATCACTGGTCGAATGAATGTTGGCAGTTCCCACAAAGTACAATGGGGCCGTGGTTTGCGGTTGGCCCGTTTCATAAAGAATAATACTTGGTGTTCCTAGATAAGTACTCACATCGGTTAAAATTGAATTATGTGCAATAACCCCCTTAGCGAATGCGGCCATTTGAGCAAATTGAGTTAAGTCTTCAAAATAAAAAGGGTGAATATCAATAGGCATATCTAAGCTATCAAGGAAACGTTCAATTACCACTTTTCTCTGATCAATTGGGGCATTAAAAACAGAAACAAAAACTCTGCGCTTTTCAAACAGATTAATAAATTCTATCCAATCACTCGGAATTTCATTGTTAATAGGATCGTAAGGTAAATTAACTAAAATATAAGGTGATTCATCCCAATCAGTAATGGGAGGTATAAGTTCTTTGCCCCTGACTTTGGGTAACTCCATTTTATCTTGTTTTTGATAAAACTTTAAAAGTTGAAAATAACGTTCTGTCTCATGTAATGCAACTGGATATTCCATCTTTTTGTTCAAGAGTAATGAACTCCAAACTCCGTCATAACCTACACGATCTTTTCCTCTAAAAGCTAATGTCATAAAATGATCCTTAGGTTCTTGCGTTAGTGAAAAAAAGACATCTGCATGAGAAAGATCTTTCTGATCAACAGCAAAACGATGAATGTCTAAAAAATTTTTATAATTGGTCTTATCAAACTTATGAAAATAAGCCTTGAAAGGCAGCAATGTTAGTATGGGAAAAACTTCTTCGGTTCCAATCAAGTGAAAATTCTCAGGCTTAAGCTCTTTTTGAACAGCATGTAAGAATGGAAAGACATTCATAACCTGTTTTAATGAATCAGGTAACTTGACGGCTATTTTCAACTAGACCCTCTTTCTTGTTTAGTTTTACCCAAAGTATTGTAAAAAAACTTGTCGCTAATGGTGGTACAATAAGATTAACAATAGGAATTGAAATCACAAAGAAGAAAATAAATCCCATTAGCCCATAATAAAAAAAATTTCTTCGCAAATCATCTATGCAATTAGATAAACTCAATTCATTTCTGGCCCATGAATAATCTAAAAACTGAGAAGAGAGCAATAAAGCTGAAATAACTAAACTCAGTGGAGTTAAAAAAGGAATATAACTTAGAACAATACCTATAAAAGCAATAAAACCGATAAAAAAGACTTTTTTAATTTCATTTCCTATAGTCCAAAATATTTTTTTTAAAGAGGCTCTTAATGACTCACTCATGGGTGTCAATTCTGAGCCCATAATCTGTTTTTCAATCCGAGCACTGAGCAAATCATTAAATGGTGATGCGATGACCGAGACAAAAATAATAAATGTCCAATTAACTACAAAATAAAGAATAATAGTTAGAAGTATCGCCAAAACATAATAAATATAAGAGCTCCAATCTCCTTGCTGTTGAAATTGGGAATTAATATAACTTGTACCTTTATTCACAAAAAATTCATAAAAATATAAACCTAAAAAATAATAAGCAAGTATACCAATAAAGATTGGTGCTAAAGCCAGTAAAGCATTAGCCTTATTACTTACAAGGATTTTAATCGATGGTTTAATGTTAGATATAACTAAATTCATAAATCGTATTTTTTAAATCTAAAATTATAAAGTGCTTCAAAATCTTCTAGTTTAGGTTCTGGGCCGATATTAAAAGTAAGCTTTTTTATTTCTTCCCAATCAACTTTTTCAAACAACAATGGTGTTTCTATATTTTGCTCTTCACAGCGTAAAAATTTTTCCTTAGCTTTATTAATTAAACCTTTGGCCCCTACTAAATTGCTTTCACGATAATGAACCAAAGCTGAGGCTACTTGAATAATCGCCCAATAAACATTACGCGCAGGATCATCCCTGTCTTCCAACCAAACATGCTCGAGTGCTTCATGACATTCCCAGTATTTTTGAGCATTAAAACATTCAATGCCTTCTTTGAGTCTTGCTAGGTGGTACTGTGTGAATTTACCCCAATCTTCTTTCATTTAAATTCCCATAATAGATAAGCCGGAATCAACATAAAGAATTTGACCTGTAACACCTGAAGAGAGTGAAGAAGCTAAGTACAAAGCTGTTCCCCCCACATCTTCAGTTGTAATATTTTTTCGAAGTGGTGCTTTCTCTTCGACAGTGCTTAAAATGCTTCTAAAGCCTGAAATACCTGAAGCAGCTAAAGTCTTTATAGGGCCTGCTGATATGGCATTTACTCGTATGCCTTTAGGTCCCATATCATCAGCAAGATAGCGCATTGAGGCTTCAAGGGCAGCCTTTGCCACACCCATCATATTATAATTGGCCAAAACTTTTTGTGAGCCATGATAAGTCATCGCCATGACGCTTGCACCAGGATTCATGAGTTCTTCCAGTTCATGACAAAGTGCAATCAAAGAATAAGCAGAAATATCATTGGCCAGTGCAAAACCTTTTCGAGATGTTTCAATAAAACGTCCCTTCAGATCCTCTTTATCTGCAAAAGCTAAAGAATGAACTAAAATATCAAAATTCCCCCATTCATTTTTAATTGTTTCTTTCAGTCTTGAGATATGATCATCATTGGTGACATCAACTTCAGCCAGAAAATCTGCTGAAACTTCTTTTGAAAGAGGTACAACACGTTTTTCAATAGCTTCATTCATATAAGTTAGGGCGATAGACGCTCCGTTTCTTTTTAAGATTTGCGTAATCCCCCACGCAATAGATCGCTCGTTTGCAACGCCTAGAACAAGGGCCTTTTTTCCTGCTAAAAGATCCATTTTTCACCTCGATAATGTGATATTACTCTATCTTTCATCAATATGACGAGCAAGTCTTGGCGCTAAAGATTGCCTTAAAATTTATCTCTGTGTTAACGTGTTTAAATAAAGAGGTTGTTGTGACAAAAGAATTAATCCCAGATTATCTAAAAGAGCTTATTCCTTATCAAGCAGGTAAGCCAATTGAAGAGCTGGCACGAGAAAAGAACCTCACTCGTATTTCTAAACTGGCCAGTAACGAAAATCCTCTTGGCCCCTCTCCACAAGCTATTAGAGAGATGACCTATCATTTGTGGAATGTACACCGTTACCCTGATATGTACTCCCATGAATTAAAATCAGCTCTGGCCAAAATTTATAAACTTAAAAAAGAAAATATCATATTGGCCAATGGAAGCGAAGGAGTTATCGGCTTGATCGCTCGTGCATTCGTTCAACCAGGTGATGAAGTTCTAACCAGTGAAAAAACCTTCACCGCTGGATGTATTCTTTTTCGTGGTTGTGGAGCAAAAATTATCGAAGCTCCCATGACCAAAGATTGATGAAATTGCTAAAAGAATTAATGAAAAAACCAAAATGATTTATATTGCAAATCCTAACAATCCAACGGGAACATATATTCGCAAACAGGAATTTGACCGACTTATGGATTCAGTTCCAAAACATGTTCTTGTTATTCAAGATGAGGCTTATTATGAGTTTGCTCAGAGATACGCTCCTGACTATCCTGATTCAATGGATTACCGCTATGACAATGTTTTGACTCTGAGAACCTTCTCAAAAGCTTTCGGATTAAGTGGAATTCGAGTTGGTTATGGATTTGGTCATGAAGAACTTATTACCAACCTACACAAAGTCAAATTAAGTTTTGAACCAGGTTCAATTGCACAAAAAGGTGCTATCGGTGCACTTAAAGATTATTCTCATTTAGATAGAACTCTTCGAAGTAATGAAAAAAGATATCAAGAGCTAGAAGGTTTTTTAAGAAAAAACAATTTTGACTTTATTGAATCAGTAACAAATTTTATCTGCGTTAACACAGGTTCTGAGCAAGCCAGCAGCTGGCTATATGAGGAACTTTTAAATAAAGGGGTTATTGTTAGGCCGCTAAAAGCTAATGCTATGCCTGAATATTTAAGAGTTTCCTTAGGTAAAAAAGAAGAAATGGATCATTTCTATCAAGCCATGGAAATATTGCTGCCAGAATTCAATAGAAAGTTTAGGTGAAAATATGAAAGTATGCATGTACAAAATAAAAACTGATCTAGGTAATATTTCAAGAGCTGGTATTCTGGAAAACGAAAAACTAATTATCGATATTAATTTTGTTTGGCAGGTTTACTATGAAAAACAAGATGTCTACTCTCCCGAGGTTAAATCAAATATTTTAACACCAGCTTCTGTTTCAAATATTATCAAACTAAACCAAGAACCCATTGAAGTTTTGCAAAAAACTCTAGAGCTATACAAAAAATATAGCAAAGAAGGAATTTTAAAAACTAAAAACAATTGGTCTCTTGCCTATCATATTCATGATTTTAAAAATATCGATTTTGATGTCCCGTTAGATGATATTAATAGTTATCGTGATTTTTATATTCATGAAAAACATGTCAAGAAAGGATTTGAAAAACGTAACGAAGCTATGCCTGAAGCTTGGTATGAAATGCCGGTTTACTACAAGGGGCCCAGAACTAGCTTTATTGGAAATAATGAGATTGTACCATGGCCCAGCTATACGAAAAAATTAGATTATGAATTAGAACTAGCGGCTGTTATTGGTAAAGATGGTAAAAACATTAAAGAAAAAGATGCCATGAAGCACATCTTTGGTTTTACTATTTTAAATGACATCTCAGCTCGCGATATTCAAAAGAAAGAAATGTCAGTACGCTTAGGCCCATCCAAAGGCAAAGATTTTTGTTCAATCATTGGTCCTGTCATTGTGACAGCTGATGAATTTAAATACAAAGAACCTGATCTAGAAATGAGAGCAATTATTAACGATGAACTATGGTCAAAAGGCAGAAGCTCTGAAGGGCATTTTACTTGGTCGCAAATGATCGAGCATGCCTCACGTGATGAATGGTTAATAGCAACTGATATTTTAGGAAGTGGAACAGTAGGCACTGGTTGTGGACTAGAATTAGATAAATGGATTAAGCCTGGAGATAAAGTAACTTTAGAAATCGAAAAAATCGGAAGCCTTACAAATATTATTGGCACACCAAATGAATAGAGAGAATTATGGAAAACTTTAAAGCATCTGGAACTTTCACTAAGCAAGCTCACGTTAAAATACCGGAGGGACTTTATGAAGAAGAGCATGGACGCAAAGGTTTCTTTGGGCGTGTCAGCCACCTCTATCACCAAAATCCCTTAACCAATTGGACTAAAATTGACGGAAATTTAAAACCTAGAAACCTACCACCTCTTTTTGAAAAAAAAGAATTACAAAATAAATTTCAAGAATATTTATATAATAATGATTGCATTATTTCCCTGGCCAATTTCACAGATGATTTCGCTCATTTTTTTAGAAATGCTGATTTTGACGAACTTTATTT
The DNA here is from genome assembly GCA_937952395.1 of uncultured Bacteriovoracaceae bacterium. Lineage (GTDB taxonomy): Bacteria > Bdellovibrionota > Bacteriovoracia > Bacteriovoracales > Bacteriovoracaceae > CALFYV01. Next base: position 6,527 of record CALFYV010000397.1, read on the forward strand.
TATTCATGAAGGAACAGGAAACCTTGAGACAACTTATGGTCATCTTAAATATGTTAAAGGTGACTACATTATTATCCCAAGAGGAACTACCTATAAATTTTATATCAAAGAAATTACTAAATTTTTAAAAGTGGAATCACGTTCTGAGTTTGAGCAACCCACAAGAGGAATTTTGGGCCCGAATGCTCTTTATGATCAAACAACAATAGTCACTCCAGAAGCGCAGCTTGGAAGTGAGCAAGATAAAAAAGAATATACTATAGAAATTAAGCGCGAAAATGAGATAACAAAACTCACTTATCCTTTTAACCCACTGGATGTAAAAGGTTGGAAGGGTTCTGTCTATCCATGGAAATTATCAATTTATGACTATTGTCCAATTATGAGTCATCGCTATCATATTCCTCCATCAGGCCATACAACGTTTGTTTGTCAAAACTTTGTAGTTTGCTCATTCGTCGCCAGGCCTCTTGAGAGTTCTGATGAAGGTGTTCTTAAAGTCCCTTTCTATCATTCTAATATTGACTACGATGAAGTGCTTTTCTATCACCAAGGAAACTTCTTTAGCCGTGATAATATCGATGCAGGAGCTATCACTTTTCACCCTCAAGGAATTAATCACGGACCACACCCAAAAGCTTTTGAAAAAGCGGATGATAAAGAATTTACCGATGAATTTGCTGTTATGATTGATGCTCGTTATCCGTTAAAGCTAAGTGAAGTTTTTCAAAAACATGAAAATAAAAACTACTGGAAAAGTTGGATGTCCTAATGAAAATGCTATCTTTTGATACAGATACCGATTTTGCTCAAAATTATAAATTCTTAATTGGCTCTATCATTCCAAGACCAATTGCTGCTGTATCTACTCTCAATTTAGATGGCACGAATAATTTAGCACCTTTTTCTTTTTTTAACGGAGTTTGTTCGAAACCCATGATCGTCAGTTTTTGTCCCGTCATTAGAACCAGCACTGGTATGAAAAAAGATACACTGATTAATATTGAACGTGAAAAAGAATTTGTTATCAATTTTGTCACAGAAGAGATTGCTGAAAAAATCAATCTTGCCTCAACTGAACTTAAATACGGTGAAGATGAATTTCTTTACTCTAAACTGACTCCAATAAAATCGCAGAAAATTAAGGCGATGCGAGTTCAAGAAAGTCCCATTCATTTTGAATGTCAACTTAGAGATATTTTAAGCTATGGAGATGGAAAAAGTGCTGGAAGTGGCTATCTCGTTACCGGTGAAGTTATTAAAGTTCATATTAACGAAGCTATTTACCAAGATGGTAGAATCATAACAGACCTATATAAAGCAGTAGGTCGAGGTGCTGGTAATGACTGGATCAAAACCGACAGCCGTACCCAGTTTGAACGTCTAATGAAAGCGCAAATTCAGAAATAATTTTTTTATCTACTTTTTGCAGATTTCAAAAATCATATTTCTTAATATTGCTGCTTCAAGAGTATTGAATTTCATTAAAGAAAAACGTGTACTATTACGATATACGGAAAGATCAAATTCCTCCACAGGCTCAATTGAAATATCGCTGTCACCAAGAATAGTATTAATTTGAGCTTCAAAGCCTATTAAATTAATTTTTTCTGTTTTTTCATAACTTAATCCCATAGTTGGAACTGTTCTAGACTTTGTTACCAAATATTCAGAATTAAGACGTGCACCTTGAAATGGATTCTGGATTTTGCAGAAAAAATTTCCATCTTTTAGTGACGCTATGGTGGTTGAATCTGCATGCGCCAATCCAATGGCCAATAAAGAAATAAATAAAACTTTCATAAACTCTCCTTAGTATTGTAATAGTTCTAATATTTTCGCTTTAACATCGTTCGTTTGAGGTAAAATAACTTCTTCAAGTGCTGGACAATAAGCCACATGAGTATCTTTTGAGCAAACTCTAAGAATAGGAGCATCAAGGTATTCAAAGCACTCTTCATTCACTCTTGCGGCAATTTCACCGGCAAAGCCAGAAGTTTTATGCTCTTCATGAGCTATTAAAATACGATTTGTTTTCTTTAAAGATTTTTTAACTGTTTCCATATCAAAGGGTGCTAATGTTCTAGCATCAATCACTTCAACGCTATAACCATCCGTTGCCAATTCCTTAGCTGCTTCAATTGATTTTTGCACCAAAGCTCCCCAACACACGATAGTCGCATCGCTACCTTCACGAACAATATTGGCTTTGCCAAAAGGAATCATAAAATCTTCACCCGGGTCAGCGGTGCGATTATAACCTTGATAATAGAGATGCTTATGTTCTAAGAACATAACGGGATCATCACAACGTATTGCCGTTCTTAAAAGCCCAATCGCATCCAGTGCGTTTGATGGAAAGACAACTCGAATACCAGGAATATGAGTAAACAAAGATTCACCTGATTGTGAGTGATAAATCGAGCCACCTTTGAGGTAACCACCAATGGGAACTCTCACAACCATAGGACATTTAAAATCTCCGCCTGAGCGGTACCTTGTTGTCGCCATTTCATTTTTTAATTGCATATAAGCAGTCCAGATATAATCAAAGAATTGTATTTCAACTACAGGTTTGATTCCGCGAATAGCCTGACCGATGGCACGGCCAATGATATTGGCTTCCGCAAGAGGCGAGTTAAATACTTGGCCATCAGTTGAAGCTCTTTGGCATCCACTGGTGACTTTAAAAACTCCGCCCTTACCTTTTAAATCCGAATTAAGCTTCTCAACTTCTGTAAAATCAGCAACGTCTTCGCCAAACATTCTCATAAGTGGATTGCACTTTAATTCACTCTTAAGAGTCATATTAATTGAAGCGGCCATAGGAATATCATTCTTGCCTTGAAAGTTAGCAGTTGATTCAAACTGTGATGAACAGGGATCTATTTCAGAGTAAAGGTGATCTGAAAAAGTCTTTTGTTCTGGCCAAGGGGTTTCTAGAGTTTTTGCCAAAGCTTGTTTAACTTCTCTACTTACTTCATCTTTTAAACTATCTATTTCATCTTCTGAAAATATTTTTGTCTGAATTAAAAACTCAGGAAATGAGTTAATAACATCCTTCTGCTTTTCTAAGGCAAGCTCATTTTCACTTCTGTACATAGCATGATCATCTGACAGTGAGTGAGAATAAGGTCTCGTGACATGAGCATGCATAAGAACAGGTCCGTTGCCTTCTCGTAAATAGCTCTCAACACTCTTAATGGCATCATAACTCTCAATGGGGCAATTCCCATCAACTTCTATCACTTTTAAATCAGGCATATGAGAAAGAGCTTTAGAAATTGAGCCACCAGGGGTCTGAACTCCAACAGGAACTGAAATGGCATAACCATTGTCTTCGACTAAAAAAAGTACGGGAAGTTTATTCACACAAGCCGTTGTCATAGCTTCCCAAAATTCACCTTGAGAAGTTGTTCCATCACCACAAGAAGTAAAAACAATTTCATCTTTATGGTAAACTGGAGAATCTTTTAAATTTAATTTGTTCAAAAATTTTCCAGCTTCAGCCACACCTACAGCTTGTAGAAATTGAGTGCCTGTGCAAGAAGATTTTGAAATAATATTAAGTTTTACATTACCCCAGTGAGCTGGCATTTGACGACCATGAGAGGCCGTATCACCAATATTGCCATTGGCCTGACAAAGCATTTCATAAGCGGTTACACCAAGTCCTGTGCATAAAGCTCTGTCTCTGTAGTAAGGAATAAAATAGTCGTAAGCAGGTTTAAGTACTTGAGCAATCGCAGTTAGAACACCCTCATGCCCGGCACCTGAGATTTGAAAATAAGCCTTAGATTGCTTTTTCATTTGAATTTCAGTGTCATCAAGCTTACGAGATAGAAAAATATTTCTAAGCATTAGCCTTAATTTTTCATTAGATAATTTGTATTTTTTTATAAGAGTCAGTTTGGATTTATATTGATTATTAATACTCGCTGGTTTTTTTTTCTTCGCGACCTGAACTGTTTTTCTTCCACTCATCTCTAATCCTGATTCCGTTTGCATGCATTACCTTAAGAGTTATTAAAATTAATAAATAACTCTAGCTTTATAAAAACAAAAAATCCAATTTAACGCAGCGAGCGGAGATACAGAAGCAAAGACTCTCTTTGCCAAGAAGCTAGATTAGCAAAAGCTCTCATTTGAGTACCTGCTTTACCGTTCTTAATGGCACTTAAAACCACCTCATCACTTAATTTTTCAACCCTCTCTACCAATGAAAAAGGCGCAAGCACTGAGCCATTGACTCCATTACCATGGCAACGCATACAATGACCTAAATAAATACTTTTACCTGACTCTATATTAGGAGCTTGCTTTTCAACTTCTTTCTTTTGACAAGAAAGTAGAAGAATTAAGATAAGTAAGTAGCAACTTTTATAGGTTTTGATATTTCCACCCCATAAGTTTTAAAACAATCTATAATTTCACTGGGCCGAATAGTAACTCCGTCACTGACCTGTGTTTTTAACATCAAGCCTTTTAAACCCTTACATGGCGAAACTTCGTCAATGCTATCCATTAATTGATTTGATAATTTTAATTCATCAATATTGATTGAAGCAATCAGCGGTTTAATATCTTTTTGCAAATAAGTTTGATCTTTCTTAGAAAATGAAGATATTTCAATCCTGGCATCATTGTTAATCTTAAAAATAATCTGATTCAAATCCACTTTATTTGTCACAGGCAGAAAATATTCGAAATGCTTAGCTGCATGCTGAATAGAAGTAGCCTTCTTTTCAATTTTTTCAACTTTATTAAAAATAATCCCTTCTTCAGAATTTTCTTGTAAACGAGGTAAAATAAGATCTGAACTCTCCCACTCATCAGCCACCCTCACATCAAAAAATTCTGATAACGAACTAATTCCTAAGGTTAAAGCTGGACCAAAAGAGATAAGTGGACGTCTTTTATAGCCTTCAGAGTGCAATACTTGAATTTCAGCTCGTTTAAAAATCCTGGCAATGACTTTTTGTAAATCTAAATGAGAAATAAAACTCAAAGGTCCAATTTTGGAAAATTCAATTCTGTATTTGTGTCCAATATTTTGGCCGCGCTTATCCCTTAGGGCAGCGATATCCTTTTTCAATACTTCGGGCTCTTGATAAGGCTCATTTTTAAAAGCCTTCATCGTAGTTAAAAAATCTTTACGCTCATTCACCATTCCAGTCAAATCACATGCGATCCCACAATGGTAACAAACCATTTTCTTTTTATCGATATCATAATCTTTCGAAAGTTCTTCTAAGTTTGAATGGTGAACAACATGGCCAGCAATTTTTCCGCAAGGAGGTGAAAGACGATTTTTTGTAGCCTTGAGCCACTCTCTTTCTAAAAATTTCTCTTTAAGCCCCACATCGATATGATCCCAAGGCAGCTTTCCATCTAGTCTGATAGTTCCAAGATAAACCTCAGGCTTAATTCCACATACTTCAAGACAGCGTATCCAAAGATCAAAGCTAAAACACTCGTCCCAACCATCAAATCTGGCCCCTTCAGCCCAAGCAGTATAGATAAGATTTGCGACACGACGATCTCCTCTGGAAATAATCCCTTCTAGATAAGAAATTTTAGAAAAATGTTTGCGAAAAGCCAATTTATAATCTTTGGCCCAACCGAATAATTTATTTTGTTTATACTCAATATCTTCAAGCTTTATCATTGGCGCCCACTGAAAAGGAGTGTGGGGCTTAGGCACAAAACTTGAAACAGAAACTGTAACGGTAGGGTTTCTAAGACCAACTTTAATACCTTCGATTCTGGCTTTTCGAGCGGTATCCATAATCCCGTGCACATCTTCCATTTCTTCAGTCGGAAGACCAATCATAAAATACAGCTTCATCTTTTTCCAACCACGAGAAAAAACATCTTTAGCCGTTTGAAGCATGTCTTCTTCTGAAACGTTTTTATTAATAACATCTCTCATGCGTTGAGTTCCAGCTTCAGGTGCAAAGGTGAGAGAGGCATTTTTTACTTCAGCCATTTTATCTAAAATTTTTTTATCAAGACCATAAGCTCGAAGTGAACTGATACCCAAAGTGGAACCATCTTTGGCTAAACGATCAAGTAGTTCAACCACAAGAGGTGTGACGGCTGAATAATCCGCTGTCGATAAACAAGTTAAAGAGGCTTCATCAAAACCTCCGGCTTTAATTCCATCCATCACCATATCAATTACATTTTTTGGATCACGCTCACGAACTGGGCGATAGATCATTCCAGCCTGACAAAAACGACATCCTTCGGTACAACCACGGGCGAGTTCAACACTAAAGCGGTCAAAAATAGCTGTTAAATGGGGAATAGGTGAACGAGTGGGAAAGGGATAATCAACTAAGGAATCAATAATATAACGACTGACTCTATCCGGAATCACACCTAAGTATTCTGGCTTAGGACCTACAACATATTCAAGCTCTGTTTTTTCACAAATAGCTGTTTCATAAAAAGAGGGAACATAAATTCCTTTCCAAGTGGCAAGATGTTCGAGAATTTTAACTCTCTTCCAACCCTGTACTCTGGCCTCACCAATAAAATGCACAATACGAGAAGCCAGTTTCTCACCATCCCCCACAACAACAAAATCCATGAAAGGAGCCAGTGGCTCAGGGTGAGTGGCGCATGGCCCTCCACAAGTCACAAATGGATCTTCTTCTTTTCGATCTTTTTGCCAAACAGGTACCCCACCCAAGTCCAACATATTTAAAATATTACTGTAGCTCATTTCGTATTGAAGCGAGAAACCAAGCACGTCAAAATTCTTAAGAGGGCTAAAAGATTCTAAGGTAACCAAGGGCAGGTTGCGTGAGCGCATATCTATTTAAATAACAAACCATGGAAAAAAGCAGCGTTCAGCCAAAATTCCTTCATGTTGATTAATTTCATCATAAAGAATTTTAAAACCTAAATGGCTCATGCCAATTTCATAAGTATCAGGAAAACACAGCGCCATCTTACCGATACACTGACTATGTTCTTTTTTAATTTCGTATTTTTCGCCACCTATATAGCGGGCAGGTTTTTCAACTTTTTCCAAAAAAGAGGCGTAAGGATTGCGCTTAGATTCAATCATGAGTCACTCCAAATTGTTTCAGCTCTTGAGCCGGAAGGATTAGAACCTTCTTTGACCATTCGTTCCAGAAACTAGCAGAATATGCAGTTAATGGGAAGTTCTAAACTCTGAAAAAATTACAATAAAAACATTAAAATTCGCCCACAGCTCATACCCATGTTACCAAGTGAGTAATGGGGGTTTTATATGTCAAAATTACTCGTGCCGTTCATGCTGATTTCCTCTCTTTTGTTCTCATCATGCGAAATGGTTGACGACAAAGTTCCTAGAAAAAATATTGAAGTAAACGTCGTTAAGGATTTCTATCATCTTTATCGTGGTGAAGCCTATGAAGCTATTATTACTCAATTAGGTCATGTGGTGACTGTGATTATCTTAGATGGAACTGAAAAATCTGATAATGTTGAACTCGAGCGATTCGTTTTTAATATCGAAGGAAAAGTTATTAAAAATGACAATCTCATGACAGTGAAGGATGTAAAAAGCAATATCGATTTAAAAGTGAGCCTTTCTGGATTCGTTAATACAAATGGAAAACCGGGCCTATCTGCAAGTTCCGTTGGAAAACTGGTCTTAAAAGAAGATGGCGAAGAGGCTGTTACTTTAGTTTTTCAACCCTAAAACCTTAACGTTGGTGACGATTCTTTCTTCCTGGAAAGCGGTGTCCCACATTGCCCAAATAAGATTTTGAAATTCTTCTAATAGACTCTAATCTTCTCTCTGCAAGAGTATCAGCTGCTTTATTGACTGGAATATTTTCTTCATCTGAAATCGCGAAAATTTTTAGAGAAGTATCATAGATAGTATCGATCATGCGACGAGATTTACTATCATTCCATCCTTCAAATTCAATGGAAACATTCATTAAACCACCAGCATTAATTAAATAATCAGGAGCGTAAAGAATTCCGCGCTCTCGTAATTCTTGGCCATGTCTATCTTCTGCTAGTTGGTTATTAGCAGCACCATTAACAATCTTACAGTTAAGTCGATTAATAGTTTTATCATTGATTGAAGCCCCTAGAGCACATGGAGCATAGATATCACATTTCACTTCAAAAATATCGTTGGTTGAAACAAACTCAGCTTGAGGAATTTCTTCCTTTATTTTCTCAATATTGCGCTCATTAATATCAGTATAAATAATTTTAGCTCCACTACGATCTAGAATTTTAGCTAACTCAAATCCAACTGAACCCACACCCTGAATAGCTACTACTTTATTTTTTAAACTTCTATTACCAAAAACTTTTGTACAACTTGCTTCCATTCCGCGATAAACACCAAGCGCTGTATAGGGAGCTGGATTACCGGAGCCACCATGAATTTTAGCTACACCCGTAACAAAACTTGTTTCCGTATAAATATGCTCGATATCTTCAACAGTAATATTCACATCTTCTGCTGTGATATAGCGACCGTTTAAGGATTCAATGAAACGTCCGTATGATCTAAAAAGTGCCTCTGATTTATCTGTCTTAGGATCTCCAATGATAACCGCTTTACCACCGCCGAGATTAAGTCCTGAAACAGCTGCTTTATAAGTCATACCTTTTGAAAGTCTTAAAACATCCTCTACAGCTTCTTCTTCGTTAGCATATGACCACATCCTAGTTCCACCAAGAGCAGGACCTAAAGTAGTGTCATGAATAGCAATAATGGCCTTAAGACCACAAGAAGCATCACTAATAAAAAGAACTTCTTCGTGACCCATTGAATAGAGCTTATCGAAACTGAGTGACATAATATCTCCTAACTCATTGCGTAGTGCGACTCTTTTATTATCCACAATTTATAGATTGGCTTACATGAAAATACAAGAAAGATTGCAAGGAGGAAATCTTGTGTATATCATTTTTATTCTATGCCCCAAATAAGCTTCAATCAGACAATCTTTCAGGCAGAAAATAATGAAATCATTTATAACTGCCTTGAAAAAGCTGGAACAAACCTGCCTCACGGCTGTCTATCTGGCTCATGTGGGGCCTGTAGAATTAATGTGCTTAAAGGAAGTGAAAACATAGAAGAAATGAGCGCTGTAGAAGAAAATACAACTCAAAGTATTTTAAGGAAGATGAAAGAAAATGGGACTGATATAAGCAATCTCAATATTCGCTTATCTTGTCGGGCCAAAGTTTTGGGTGATATTGAAATTGAAATTTTAAAGTAAAAATTGTCCTATTAAATGCAAAGTGAAGAACCTTAATCAAAAAAATGAAGTAAATATGACCAGGCTGATCCCAGCTCATTCAAAGGAGTTGCATCTTTAAAGTAAACTCCTTCTTTTTTGCCTTTTAAGGTTTCACATTTTATCGCAGCAATTCCAGAAGCTGGAGCGGCTGTCCAATAAACTGAACCGTCTGAATAACGACAACGGTATGTATGATTTTCATAAGCATTGCTTACTTTATAATGACCTAAATAAAACTTATCCATATATACAAACGAATATTTGTCTGAAGAATCGAAATACATATCCGTCCTGAGAAAATTTTTTGCTATTTCTTCATCTAAACCATACTGAGTATAAAAGGCTGGATCATTAAGAAGAGAAGCGCCCATTTTTATACATTTTTTATAAGCTTTATCATTGTCAGTTTCAAGTGAGGGAAAGCTTATCTTGTAACCAATTTCATCTCTTTGCTCTTTACTTAAATTTATAAGTTTGGGGTTATCTCGATCCGTCCCACTTAAAGTAAATTGACAAAAATAACCATCATATTTGTTGGACTCCTCTAATGCCTCTATAAATCCATCTTCATCAATATATGAATGATATTTTTTAGAACAAGCTTTTAAAGTTTCTTCTCTTGGTTTTTTAATCTCTTCAATTGTATTCACTGTTAATTCCACCGCTTTTTTTAATTCAAGCTCTTCTCTCTTTTTCTTGGCGGCAATTTTTCTTGCTTCTTCGGCTTTTCTTGCTTCTTCGGCTTTTCTTGCTTCT
>CALFYV010000398.1 GCA_937952395.1 uncultured Bacteriovoracaceae bacterium
CAAATTGAAATTAACCGTGCACTCTACATGGATGAAAAAAATAAAACTCTTGATCTGAAAAAATCCACTAAGCTTAAGACTGATCTAACTACAGCACTCATCGAATTGTTTGAATCTTTTAAAACTGGCCTACTATAATGTTGAGGCTTTATTTCCTTTAAATAAGTAATAGTTGTCCCAGTTCATAAAATAGGTCTAGTAATTTTAGCATGTTAGAACAAGGTCATTGTTTCGATATCTTGCATATCTAGGTACATGAACTATCGCTGCCCTAATCAATGCAACGTTACTATTCAAAAATTTGGTTACTTCTTCAGAAAGTCTGACTCCAAAACTATTCAGCGCTTTAAATGTACAAAATGCACACGCATCTTCTCAACAGCGACTTTTTCAGATTGTTTTGCACAGAAAAAACGCAGAGTAAATCCTATTCTTTTTAAATTACTCGCTTCAGGGATCTCAATGAGAAGAGCTGGGATTATTCTTAATATTCAACGCATGACCGTGAAGCGCAAACTCATTTTCTTAGCGAAGCAAGCACGACTTTCTCATAAAGAATTTTTAAAAAATCTAGCGAAGTTTCCAATCAAGCATTTTCAGTTTGATGACCTCATTACCTCTCATCACACCAAGCTTAAACCTCTTACCGTTTCCCTGGCAGTTGACGTCGACTCTAGGAAAATTCTCGCCGCCAGTGTGGCACAAATTCCTGCCTTTGGTCATTTGGCAACAATCTCCAGAGCGAAGTAAGGAGCGCGTCCCTCGAATCATAAACAAGCTTTAAGTAATGTGTTTGAACAGATTAAAAATATTGTAAAACCCAATGCCAAAATTGAGTCTGATGAGCATAAACTTTACCCACATTTTGTCAAAAAATACTTTCCTGATTCTCATTATATTAGACACAAATCAATTGTTGGTTGTGTCGCTGGACAGGGGGAATTAAAGCGCACGCATTTTGACCCACTTTTTAAGATCAATCACACCTTTGCCATGTTAAGAGCAAATATCAATCGTCTCTTTCGAAGAACTTGGTGCACGACTAAAGACCCTCAGATGTTGATGCATCACCTGCAGCTTTATATCGAGTTTCACAATAGTTATTTAGTTTGAAACACAATAAGATTTAAATTTAATTTTCTTCAATGAACGAAAAACCAAGTTCATTTATCAACACTCTAGTAGGCCAGTTTAAACCGCTTTCTTGAAATGCTCTGATTTGACTTGATTGCAAGGAAATTTATCTGGGGTCATAGTTTTCACTAGTTCATCTCGTCTATCCACAAATGGAATTTTTTGATAACTACCGTTTTTCATTTTAACTTTAATGGCAGGAGTAGCTAGAAAATTACTTTTTTCAAATTTTGAAATCAAACACAAGGGAATACTTTTTTGCATATTAAGCACAGACCATTTAACTATAATTCTCTCTTCATTAATTTCAATATGTCTTAAAAAGTAAATAGGGGCAACAGTACTAACAATAACGGTCATACTACCTAAAGCTATTAAAATATTTTTAAGCAATAATTCATCTCCACTCATATATTTAAAAGCAAAAGCACAGGCCAAAACCAACAATGAGCCAACAAAATAATAAACGAAAAATGATTTAGCACAATTAGAGTGAAACAAAACTCTTTGATTCTTTTTCATCTATTACCTACCCTCTGAAGTTGATATGCCAGGATCCGCACCACCATCATACTCGCCTTCAAATTCGCTCTTACCCGCTGGATTTCGGCCAGGACTAAATTTGTTATTTTGTGTAATCTGCACAACACAAGCATCTAAAATTTTAATTTGATTACAAATCCTATCCATTGATTCTTCATCTTGAGCAGAATAAACTAAATTGGAACTTGATTGAGAACTCCATGGACCAAAATGTTGTTTAATCTGTCCTTTGCATAAAGCTATATCATTAGAAAGCTTGAAATTTTGAAAGGAATCATTTTGCTCAAAACTCTTATCGACTATCTTATCAAAAGTTGTCGCTTCAGGAAAATTTTCATGAGACTGTTCCTTTAAAATATCCATAAACTCCAAGTAGCGTCCATGATCTTTTGTCCCTTCTTCGCAACGATAGAGCTGATCATTAATTTGTTTTTCTACGGACTTTAAGTACTTGTGATAATTGCTCATCGCCGCTTCTAAAATATGATAGATAAGCGAGTAATGAGAAAGGGCCATAGGGAAGAAAGCTTCATTCTTAACTCCAAAATCTTGGGCGATAGCTTCTGATATGAACAAATGAGGTAGATAAATAAGCAGTGGAACGCCTCTGGATTTAAAAGGACCTTTGAGCTTATAGAACTCATCGTGAATACTTCCTTTAAGTGAAAAATTGATTTTTTGGTTGTTTAAAAAATAATGGCCATTAATAAAATTATCTACATCCATTTTAATTTTATTTCCATTATGAATCATGATAACCAAGTCACCAATCATTCTGATTTTATCTGGTCTATAATTAGGGTATTTTTTCATATAGAGATTTAGGAAAACTTTATTCTCTTCAGTCGTTTGATTTTTTATCAATACATTTAAAAAATCCATACGATTTTTTCGATGCTCATTATAATTCTCCACCCCTTCTTGGATCGCTTCTTTAATAAACTCACGGTGCTTATCTTTGATTTCTTCTTTGGTAAAAACAGAAACATCTCTGGCTTTAGCAGAGATGCAAAACATTAACAAAAAAGTTAAAGAAACTTTAATTTTCATATCCTTCCTTATACTTCAGTATTCTCATCGGTTATACCCTCTTAATACTTTAGCTTTTTACTACGGTAAGAAGTCAGCTCCTATATCCCAAGTACTTGGCATACGGCCTTCACCATCAATATCATCAAAAATTTGGTACCAACCATCAACTAAGAGTGTTGATATTGGTTCAAGCACTGGTTTTAAATCTTCTCCATTTCTAAATGCTTTATTTGAAATACTATTGCTGGCCAAATGTAAATCAGCGTTAGCTAAACTATTATTTAAAACATAAACATTATTACCAGCTAATGGCATATTGACGATATTTAAACTGCTGTAAGAGGCAACGAAACCTTCAATACCTGGAGTCGTGTCGCTAGCAATATTATTATTTTTAAATGCCCATACACCGTTATTAATACCAGTTGCAGGTGCTAAGGCAAAAGCATTTCTTGAAGGATTACAATCAACGATATTATTACGTACATCCAACATGGTAGAGCTATAGTTCATAGCACCAGAATTTCTTAAACCGATACAAGGCTTCTGAGTTGTGGTGTTATTTCCTGCTTGCATAACAGTATTGTTATAAATTCCCACTTGGACAAAACGAGAGTCTTCTAATAAAACTGCCGAACCTGATAAGTCATAAAAGAGATTATTCATAATCATGGCAAACATCGTTGGCCCACTTACTTTTGGAGCAAAGTGGATAGCATCTTGTTCTGGAGCACTATTATGATCATAAAAGATATTATTAATAATAGAAATTTCTGAAACGTTATTGGCAATCTCAATCACTTTTGCCTGACTAGTTGAACCTATATCCTTAAATACTAAACCATCAATAATCATATGAGGTACTTGAACAGTAATGATATCATTACCGCTGATCGGATTTATCTGATAATGTTTTTTAGTCGAAATAACAGGATCGATTTTACCCAAGTGACGAGCATCACCCTGAGTTGTTATCTTTAAAAATCGAGTATGATCAGTCGCCCATCCTGAAATAATTAGTCCTGTTACATCCTCTTCTATGTTAGACCAATCCCCTACAATTTTTAGAATATGTGGTTTATTTAATGTAACGAGGTTACCTGTGGTCGGAGTACCGCCTTTAAAACCTTGCCATGGATTTAGCCCCTGATAACATTTACCATTGGTTTCTCCTGGTAAAAGATTACCAACTAAAGCAGTGCTATTATTTGATGGACATTGCAAAGCTCCA
>CALFYV010000399.1 GCA_937952395.1 uncultured Bacteriovoracaceae bacterium
AACTAGGTCATGACGGCCAAGATAACGACAAGCTAAATCTCTGAAGACATAATCAATAACTGAAGTGCTCATTTTAATATTGTCGTGCCCTTGAACAATTCCGTTGGGTTCAAAACGAGTGAAAGTAAAAGCATCGACAAATTCTTCTAGTGGCACTCCATACTGAAGGCCAATAGATATCGCAATAGAGAAACAATTCATGAGTGAGCGATAAGCAGCTCCTTCCTTATGCATATCCACAAAGATTTCACCCAAAGTTCCGTCTTGATATTGGCCAGTACGAAGATAGATTTTATGTCCACCCACATGGGCCTTTTGAGTATAACCCGTTCTGCGATTAGGTAGTGCTTTTCGTTGAGAAACTTCTTTATAAATAATTTTTTCAACAATTTTTTCTGCAACACGAGTCACTTTTTCCGTTGTTGCGATATCATCATATGACTCCTCACTATCAACTAGACCTAAATCTTCAAAAGCTGCAGCATTAAGTGGTTGAGATAATTTTGAACCATCTCGGTAAATAGCATTAGCTTTTGTCATCAAACTCCAAGAAAGCTTATAGGCATCTGAAATATCCTTAACTGTTGCTTCATTAGGCATATTGATAGTTTTTGAAATGGCCCCAGATAAATAAGGCTGGGTTGCCGCCATCATGCGAATATGTCCTTCATAAGAAATAAGTCGCTTACCATATTTCCCACATTTATTGGCACAATCAAAAACGGCTAGGTGCTCATCTTTTATATGAGGTGCCCCTTCCACTGACATAGTTCCACATACATAATCATTAGCCGCACTGATTTCAGTTGGAGTAAAACCAATTTCGGCTAAGATATTAAGTGTAGGATCATTTAATTTTTCTTCTTTTATTTTAAGTGTATTAATTAAAAAATCGTCACCCAAGCTATAGCGAGAAAATGCAAATGTAATATCAAAAGCCGATTCAAGAGCACTTTCAACAATACTTATTTTTTCATCAGTAAAACCCACGGCTCTTAATTTTTCATGACTGATGGAATTACATCCCACCAATGTTCCGGTCCCAACTGCGTACTTTTTAATATCTTCAACTTGTTTATCGGTATAACCCAAATTAGAAAGTGCTGCTGGAACAGATTGATTAATAATCTTAAAATATCCACCACCAGCTAACTTTTTAAATTTTACGAGTGCAAAATCAGGCTCAATTCCAGTGGTATCACAATCCATGACAAGACCGATGGTTCCCGTGGGAGCAATAACTGTGGTTTGAGCATTACGATAGCCATACTTTTCACCCAGGGTTAGAGCTTCATCCCAAGCTAAGCGGCTCGCTTGGAGTAAATAATCATCCGTGTACTTAGCATTCAAAGGTTGAGGCTTTACAGTTAAGCCTTCATACTCTTT
>CALFYV010000400.1 GCA_937952395.1 uncultured Bacteriovoracaceae bacterium
CGTCAATGTATGTTTGGCAGGATGATCACAAAAAAGGAAATCAATATTATCAAAAATGCGCTGCATCCATGGGCCCAGTTTTTCATTCACGTCTCCTGGAAGAAAACCTAAGTCTCTTCCCATGGGTATAATGGGTCGAGAAACGAGAACTCGGGTGTATTGCTGCTTACCAATAGCCGCCTCTAATCCAGCTGCAATGGCCAGTAAGGTTTTACCTGTTCCTGCTTTGCCCACTAAGCTCACCAAATTAATTTCATTATTAAGTAGCGCGTCCATGGCAAATTGTTGTTCAAGGTTTTTAGGATAAATTCCCCAAACACCATCTCTAGGTTTAATCAACGGAACTAAACCACCTTTCTTAGAATGATAACGGGCCAAAACTCGACGTTGTGGATTATCTTTTTCAGTCACGATTAAATATTCATTAGGGTATAAATTTCCAAAATCTTTGGGATTAATCGCCAGAAATCTATCTTTTTCAAAAGTTAAGAGCTGCTCGATGGCAATTTCAATTTGCCTATGACCTGTGTAGATTTGCTCTAAAGTTACATTAGTCGTTTCATAATCTTCGGCTGTAATACTAATGGCATCAGCTTTAATTCTTAAATTGATATCTTTGGAAATGAGAATAACGTTCTCTCCGTCCTGCTTTAACTTCAAAGCATTGGCCAAAATCAAGTTGTCATTTTTTAGAATATCGATCCCTTTAACTTGGGATAAGTCAGGAAGCTCATCGGCGCTGATTTGCAATGTACCTTTATTTTCTAATACTACCCCATCCGTCAAAGAACCAGTTTTTCTGAGTTTATCAACAGAGCGGGCAAACTCCCGGGCATTACGACCATTTTCACTTTGGTCTTTTTTAAACTTATCAAGTTCTTCAACCACAATAATGGGAATATTCACTTTATTATCACCAAATTTGAAAATTGAATAAGGGTCAAACAGAACGACATTCGTATCAAGCACAAAGGTTTTAATCAATGATTCCTCCCTGGAAACTTTCTTCTATTTTAGAGATCCTGAAGCGGCCTTGCAACAATTCTCTTAATAATCGAAATGAAACTCCGCTAGATTAAAATAAATTATCCCACGTTTGCTTTTTTTCTCTTTATACTTAGAGCCAACTTCGATCTCATACAAGCCTGCATAGACTTGAAAGGCCCAAAAATCGATGCCTATGCCATAACTTAAGTAACCCGCGTTATATCCCCCTAAAAACTCCAAATTTCCAAATTCTAAAGCCGCTCCCATGTGCAACTTACGCTTGCTAGGTATAGGCTCAAGAATTGGATGTAAATCAGTCGCCAGAGTTAAATTGGCAATCCCTAAGTTTTGACTCCACGACATACCAAAATTAAGACGCATTTCTTGATCATCAATGGGATCATTGGGATCTGTTGAATCAAATTTGGTCCCGAAAGCGTCCAAGGCGGAAACACCAATAGCAAAT
>CALFYV010000401.1 GCA_937952395.1 uncultured Bacteriovoracaceae bacterium
CTTGGAACACTTCCACCTGCAGCCGCCGATGCTGCTAATAAAATTAAGGTTAACGGTAACCCCTGGGGTATTGCTCAAGATGATAGATTTAATTGGGCCGATGGCTTGGATATCCCAGTTATAGAAACAGGTAAGAAAGTGGATTATTTATACTATGTAGGCTGTGCTGGCTCATACGATGCTTCCAATCAAAAAGTGGTTAAAGATACAATTCTTCTGATGAAAAAAGCTGGTGTTAGTTTCGCTGTCATGGGGAAAACTGAGAAATGCAATGGAGATCCTATTAGAAGATTTGGAGATGAGTATACATTTTTTGAAGTGGCTATTGAGAATATTGCCAATATGAGACAATATCAATTTGATAAAGTTGTTACTCATTGCCCTCATTGTCTTCATACTATAGGAAAAGAATATGCTAAATTTGATGATGGAGAATTTGAAACTGTTCATCATACTGAACTATTGAGTGATCTTATTAGAGCGGGTAAATTAAAACCAAAAAAAGAAATCAAGGAAGAGTTAACTTTTCATGACCCCTGCTATCTAGGAAGGCATCATGGGGAATATGATGCACCAAGAGAAATTTTAAAATCTATTCCAGGAATTACTCTAAAAGAAATGGATAAGAATAAAGATAAAGCCTTATGCTGCGGCATGGGTGGGGGAAATATGTGGTACGAAATAAATGAAGGTACTGAACTTTCCCATAATCGCCTTGAACATGTCGGAGAAACTAAGGTTAATAAATTGGCGACTTCGTGCTCATACTGTATGATTAATTTTAACTCCTCTAAGGGGTCTGTTAAAACAACTGCGGAGCTTGAGGTAGAAGACATTGCTCAAATATTGGCGAAATCAGTACTGGACTAACAATATTAAACAAGCAGGGATCCTCTCCCTGCTTGTTCTTGTTTTTTCTTTAGAAATTAATGCCAAGGAAAAATCATACCCACCCGGAATTTTTGGAAGCTTAAAAGAGCTTATTGATATTGAGCAAAAAGCTTATATTAAGAAAAACCAGGTTTTATTAAAAAATCCTCGAACATTACAAGATCTTCAATCAGCTACAGATCTTAGGCTGGAAATGGATTACCTGAATTCAATTTTTTTACATTCAAGCAATAAATACATGAGTTTTGCGACTGAAAGTAAATGCTCATTTTATAATTTATTAAATACACAATTACTCAAAACTGCCGAAGGTGAAATTAGAAATGTTTTTATTAATTATAAAAATGCCCAAGGCAACCGGGAATCATCAATCATCAGTAAGCAAGACTTTTTGAAAAAAGTCGTTCCTGGGAAGTGTGATAAAGTTATGGATGCTCAAACTTATTTTAAAGGGAAAAATTTTTCAAAAACATTTAATGATATTAAAAATCCAAGCTTTGCCACAATGAATTCTTGTTTGCAATTTCATGAAGACTTTAAGCTTGATTCAAAGTCGCCTCATTTTTGTGATATTTATGAAAAAATAAAAAACTTAAATATAATGAAGACACATTTAATTCGCTTAAAAAGATCTGATAAGGTTGAAAAAAAGATACTTAAAGATCAAATCGCTTTTGCAGAACAATTAAAAAAGAAAATTACAACAAAACAATATGGTATTATTGGTCCTCTTTGTGAAAATATTCATAACCCTCAGAAGTATTGCAAAGAAATTTTTCACTCATCATTCTGGGATAAGATTGTCATAGGAGAACGTAATTCGAGCTACATGTCTGAAACCTGCAAAGAAATGTTGAAAAAAAATAGCATTACAAGGCAAGATCTCACAACTTGTGCTGAAGGTTTAAATAAAAATCCGGAAATATGTCCTTATTCTAATCTTAATTTTCCATCGCTTGTACCCAAACCAAATTGTGATGCTATTGGTGACGCTCTTAATTATTCGAGAATTTTTTCTCTTTATAAGGATTGCCCAGCCAGAATGGGTAATGAAAGTGTTTCCAACATCGGTAGATTACTTCGACACATAAATGAAGATAAAGGAAGTAAGGCTGATTTATGCTTTTCTGATACTTCGCATGCCTTCGCAAAATTTAACTTAGACGGAGATAATGAAAAAGCATGGGGGAATTTTCTTTGTTATTTTGATAAAATTGAAAATAAAGATATTTGCAAACCAGTTGTGATCGGTAGCAATCTTGAAAGCAATTTAGATTTAGGCAAAGTTCTGGTCGGTGTTATGTCTCGATTGGAGGGCCTTTCAAGTGATACCAAATGCAATGTAATACCTAAAGATAGTTATAATCCGGCAATCCTGAGTTATAAAACAGGTTGTTATATACTTATTGACTCTTCTTGTTTGGGTACAAATTGCCAAATCATTGCATACAATCAAGAAAAAGAACTGAAAGGTTTTACCCTTAAGTCTCATTTTGATTTTGATTATATTACTAATGATTTTTCAAGAAATAATTTCTCTCAATTGGCCATACTGGAAAGACATTTAGAGAAGAAGAATAAAGAAATGAAAAATACAACCTATATCAAGAATAACCTCAATCAATATCCCGAGTCTATCATTCACGGTATTGGTTGTGCAGAAGATATACTGCCTCATTTTTTTAGAAAAACTACATTTAATCAATGTACACCTCTGCCTTTTATTATCGATGGCATGATTGAATCAGAGGGGCTTTTTACTTTTATAGTAAGAACAGCAATCGATGATATCCACTCCCCTAGAAAAATTTCTTGGAATTACCTCTACAACGGAGTTAAGAATTATCAAAGCATACATCCACTTAACAAATGGAGTTTAAATGCTACTTATTAAATTAATTATTTTTTTACCTTTGGTTGTATGGGCAAAGTTACCAGAGTTGAGTACCAAGCAATCTCTTGGTAACATACGCTTTATTTCCTTGGATGGGAAAATAACTTATTACCAAATTCGTTCCGGAGCACTTTCTATAACTTCAAATTATAAAAATCAAGTTTTATTAAAAAGTGAAATGAACACTCAATACTTTATCAATACAAGTGCATCAAGAAAAAAAATGACTATTGAAATGGATAACTCATTTCATCAAAATTACAATTTACTGAAGTTAAATAAAATTTTTATTTCAAATTTTGGTGGAATAGAAGCACAAGAAATCGGAGATGGACGTAACCCACAATTGCATCTTGATGATACTTGGCTTTCTTATTATGACCCTATGAAAAGAGAAATAACGTTGCAATTTCTAAACCTTAAAGAGAGAAAAATTATAATTCCTATCACTAACAAAATTAATCCTTATTTTATACCTGATGTTGTTATGCTTAATCCAGAAACTATTCTTTATACCGACTTGAATAGTTTTGGGAAAATGGGTGTGATGAAATATAACCATGTTGACAAAAAGTATATTAATGTAATTAAAAGTGAGCAAAATGGTATTAAAATTGAATTATGCTTAAAAGAGAATAACCTTTTGGTTGGTCAGTTCTCATATCCAACACTAAAAAGAGGTAGTTCAATTTCAAGAATGAAAATAGATGCTTCCGGAACTGCTACTTCCGCTGAAGTTATTTACTCTTCTGTAATGGAAGATCCCGGAAACATTATATGTAATACAAGTAATGATAAAATTTATTTTGTTAAAGCAATTTCCAAAGGTGAATCTGTTTATACAGAAGTGGCAGAAATTAATATAAAAACCAAACAACTGGCAATTGTATCTGATTTAAAATACGTTGCTCAAGTTATTTCAATGGATCAAAGAATTTTAATTCCTTTTCAAGATAAGTTTTTCGTCATAGCTGGTAGTGACAAGGTAGATAAAGATGAATTCAAAAAGCGTTAGTTTAATTTTATTACTATCTCTAAGTTTACATGCCAAGGTTGAATTGGTTGATAAATCATTTCCAAAAGAATTTGAATTTGTCTTTTCAAGAGTTAAGCATCAACTAAATGATGAACAATTAATATCTATGTGTGAGAAGATTGAAAGTGCTCTGACTAATGTGCCTAAAAAATATGTCTTCTACCTCTTGAAATCTGATATCTATAAGAATATTTTAGATTTTGAATATGATAGTTATACTCCAGGACTATCTCTAAATAAAAATCTCCTGGAACAAGTCGAAAGGAAGTTTGCCAACAATCAAAAAAAGTACACACCTATGGCCCAATGGATTTATCGGTCATTTATATCCGATCTCGATTTTAGAATTAAGGCAAAAGAAAATTTAAATGCGGCTCATGAATCCAAATTTTTACGACCTTGGTATAAAAATATGAAAGATAAGACACCTGAAGAATTTAATTCACTAGTTGATCAAATTGCACTTAGTTCTTTCCAAAGAACTTTTATATTATCCAATATTATTTCCCAGAATGTTGTAGAGGAGGGGAATAAGCAAACCATCAAGTATTTTCTCATTGATAAAACTGTGAACCCCGATCTTGAAATAGAAAATCAAAAAGAAAAAAAATTAGAGGAAATTCTTCCAGACAAGATAGAAGAATCTATTGAACAAATTGATAGCTTAATACCGAGCAAGGAAACGCGGCCAGCTTGGAAACCTGAGGAAGATATGCCAAAAGAAGAAATTGAAGAAAAAGCTGAAATTCCTACAGTAAATTGGAAGCCAAAACCTTAATTACGCAACGCGCGTTTAGACGTATTTAGGCCTTTTGTATACTATGAGTGAAAACTTAAGGAGATTGTGTGGGCCTCAGCAACAAGCATTATAAAGGTCACAGAGATTTTCTTCCCCCACTAAAGCGAAAACAAGACTTTCTATTTAATAAAATGAAAAGTTGCGCAGAAATTTTTGGTTATGAACCGTATGACGGCCCTTTATTAGAAGAAGTCGAACTTTATAAAGCCAAATCTGGCGAAGAACTTATCAATGAACAAATCTATTCGTTTTTGGATAGAGGTGAAAGAGAAGTCGCTATACGACCTGAAATGACTCCGACCTTAGCGCGAATGGTAGCTCAAATTCACAAGGAAACCCCAAAACCTATTAGATGGTACTCAATTCCAAATTTGTACCGTTACGAACGACCACAGAAAGGTAGGTTACGAGAGCATTGGCAATTTAATTGTGATATTTTCGGCGCTCCAGAAGGTAAAGGCGAGATAGAAATCTTTCAAGTGCTTATTCAGTTTTTTAAATCCTTAGGTGCTAATGAAAAACATTTTGAAATTTTGGTTAATGATAGAAAATTAGTTGATGCAATTTTTACTCAAGTTCTACAAATTGATGAAAGCACTGCTTATCAACTCTATAAAATTATTGATAAATCAAAAAAAATTGATGAAGCGGCTCAAAGCAAAATGTTAGAGAATACTTCTTTGTCACAAGAACAAATTACAGTTTTCTTTGAATATCTTCAGCTTGAAAGTTTTCAAGATGTAATAGAATTTTGTGAATCTAATGGACTGGAGAGCCAATGTAGAAACTTTATTAAATTTTTGGAAAAATGTGAAGAATTAGGAATTCAAAAGTATATCAATTATGACGCGTCTATTGTTCGTGGATTAGATTACTATACAGGCATTGTTTTTGAAGTTTTTGATAAGAATCCAGAAAACCGCAGGGCCATCTGCGGTGGTGGAGCTTATGACGGGCTTATGAAAATTTTTAATGAGCCATTATTGCCTGGTGTGGGCTTTGGAATGGGAGATGTTACCCTCAGCGACTTTCTCGAAACACATAAGCTTTTACCAGAATTTAATCACGCACCTATTCAAAACTTTATTTCATTCCAAAGCGAAAGTGCTGAACACCTTGCTTGGAAACTGGCTTCCAATCTCCGTCAGCATGGTTTAAACACTGAGGTATGCTTAGAGAGCATTCGACCTAAGAAAGTTTTTAATATTGCAGAGAAAAAAGATATACCGTTTGTCTTCTTCTTTGGAGAAGATGAGCTAAGAGATAAAACTGTTCAAATCAAAAATTTAAAAACTAAAGAAACAAAAACAGTTCACAGTGACAATATCAATGAGATACTCGAATTTGTAAAAAAGAATTGATTATGAGCGAATTATCTAAAACTTATTCTCCACATGAAGTGGAAAAAAAATGGTACCAAACTTGGTTAGAGAATAAATCATTTAAACCTAAAAAAGGTCACGCAAAAAAAACATTTTGTCTTCTCATGCCTCCACCTAATGTAACAGGGAAATTACATATGGGGCATGCACTTGATCAAACTTGCCAAGATATCATTGTTCGATTCAAAAGAATGAAGGGCTTTGAAACACTTTGGATACCAGGTAAAGATCATGCCGGTATATCAACTCAAGCAGTGGTAGAAAAGATGATCTATAAGGAAGAAAAGAAAACAAAACACGACTTAGGCAGAGATGAGTTTGTAAAACGAATATGGGATTGGAAAGAACAATACGGCAATGAAATCACCCAGCAACTACAAAAAATAGGAATTAGTTGTGATTGGGATTACGACACTTTCACTATGGACTCTATTCCCAATCAAGCTGTAAGAAAAGTTTTTACTGATCTGTTTAACGAAGGACTTATTTATCAAGCTGATTATATCGTTAATTGGGATCCTATCTTACAATCAGCTATATCAGATGCTGAAGTTGAGCATAAAGAAGTGAAAGGTGCTTTCTACCACCTTCTTTATAAAGTCAAAGACTCTAAAGAAACATTAGAGATTGCCACAACCCGTCCTGAAACATTATTAGGCGATACAGCAGTTGCAGTTAACCCTAATGATGAACGCTTTAAACATCTTATTGGAAAGAAAGCCATCGTGCCGATTTGCAATAGAGAAGTCCCCATCATTGGTGACGAGTATGTCGATATGGAAAAAGGTACTGGTTGTTTAAAAGTTACACCAGGTCACGACTTTAACGATTTTGAAATTGGAAAACGACATAATCTACCCATCATTATTATTTTAAATAAGGACGGAACACTTAACGAAAATGGTCTTGAGTGGACAGGAATAAATATACTTAAAGCTCGCAAGAGTTTTGTTGAAAAACTAGAAGAATTAAAAGTTTTAGTTAAAACCGAAGAGCATTTACATCAAGTAGGTCATGGTCAGCGCTCAGATGAAATTGTAGAACCGATGGTAAGCAAACAATGGTTTTTAAATACAAACTCGATGGCCCAAATAGCTGTGGAAGCAGTCGAAAATGAAGAAATGAAATTTTTTCCTAAAAACTGGGAGAACACTTATTTTTCATGGTTAAGAGAACCCAAACCTTGGTGTATATCTCGTCAATTATGGTGGGGACATCAAATACCTGTTTACTATTGCGGTAAATGTAAAAATACTTGGGCCAGTGAAATCGACCCCGAAGAATGTTCTAAATGCCAAAGCAAAGATTTCAAGCAAGATGATGATGTTCTCGATACTTGGTTTAGCTCCGGCTTATTTCCTTTATCAACGTTAGGATGGCCGAATAAAGAAGCCATGAAAGAAAAAGGATTTGATAAATTTTATCCAACCACAACTCTTGTCACAGGTTTTGACATTATTTTCTTTTGGGTCGCTCGGATGATGATGATGTGTATGAAGTTTCATAAACATACTCCTTTTGCATAGACATATATTCATGGGCTGGTAAGAGATAAGCATTGCAGAAAAATGAGTAAATCCCTAGGTAATGGTATTGACG
>CALFYV010000402.1 GCA_937952395.1 uncultured Bacteriovoracaceae bacterium
TGATCTCGCATTTCAGCAATAACCTCTTTTGCAAATCTTTTTATATGTTCCGCTATAAAGAGAAAGCGTGAAAGTGATAAAAATCTACCATTTTGTGAGTTTCGAAATTCTGGATCGAGAAACAGAGAGCAAATTTCAGCTGGACCAGAGTGAATAGCCTGTAAGTGCAATGAGCGAATTTCATTTTCTACTTCAAGCATCTCTGATTTGTGAACATTTTTTTCTAGCCGATAAAAATAATAGGGTTCATATCCACCAATTTTAGAAATAATTCCACTGACACCAACAATTCTGCCTGTAAAAACCTCTTCCATGACAAAGAGGTAAGATTGCCCTGATGGTCCCTCTGGCCAAGATTCATGATCAAAGCTTTTTTCAGAGTGAGTGATTCTTCTTTTAAGAATTTTTGGATCTCTTGGTAGAGAAGTTAGACCATGACCAGAATTTTTAAGTAAACTTAAAAGTCCTTCTAAATCATTTTGCTTTATTGGCCTTATAACAAACACAAATTCTCCTAAAGAGTTTTCTCGATAATTTCTGCGACTTTATCAATATCATTTTCCGTTACAGCACCCATGGGAACTAAGAATCGCACTCTAGTTGGATTGCTACCAGCTATAAAGCTTAGGACACCATTTTGGAAAAGATCAAAAGTAAATTGCTTACTTTTTTCAGCATCACCACCGAACATAGTCATGGCTACCATAGCACCAATGCCATGAGGTCCTTGAATTTTATCAGGGTAATTCTTAGATAAAGTCTCTAATTTATTTTTAAAATAGTTGTGGATTTTATTTATTTTGCCATTCTCTCCAAGATAACCATTTTCTAAAACACTGCTAATAATATGGTATCCAGCAACGATAGCGCTGCTAGAAGAAGTAAACGTTTGAGAAATCAATCCAGGACCTGGTTTGTGTTCAGTCGTAAAAAGAGTGGCACAGACTTGCGCATTCTTACCTATGGTAACAACATCAACTAACTTGTCTAATTTAAAATATTGAAAAGCAAAAAGCTCTTGAGTTCTCATAAATGTTTGAACTTCGTCTACAAAAATACTTATATTATTTTTTTTGCAAACATCGATGATAGCTTTAAAAAAATCTTCATGTCCTGGCCATGAACCAGCTTCACCTTGTATCAATTCCATACAAATAGCAGCATGTTTTCCTGGATATCTTTTTATGAGATCATTTAATTTTGCAATTGTTTTTTTAATACTACCGTCATGATCTTTATAGTCATAAAAAGGAACGTAATCTACATTAATAGTGTCTGGCATTCCTTCGCGGTAGGCGGCTTTATCAGTGACTTGGCAAAGGGCCAAAGTTCTCCCCATAAAGCATTTTTCGAAAGCAATAACTCTGTTAGCTGGTCTGCGTTTTTGAAAACACATCTTTAATGCATTTTCACAGGCCATGGCCCCACTGGAACTGAGCAAGCAATGTTTTAATCCTGAGCCATTTTTTGTAGCTTGTTCAACAATTAAATTTACAAGTTTGGCGCTATCAGTATTTTGCTGTAAATGACCATGCATCGTTGTGTTAGAAAGAGAGGCATCAACTAAGGAATCAATTAAATCAGGATTTGAATGACCAAAATAATGAACTCCAATACCCGTAATAAAATCGTATTTAACACTTCCGTCGGCTAATTCCACCAGAGCGCCGTGCCCCATCCCACTTCCTAAATAATTATAAAATAAATTCCCACCTCTTTGCTCACCGAAAGTTTTTAATAATTTATCATAATCTTTCTTAAGATCTTTATTCGCTGATTTTACTTCTGTAAGCTTGGCTGTGTGATCAATTAAGGCTTCTTTGAGTAGTTTTTTTGCTTCAGCAATTCTTTTATCTTTATAAAGCTCACTAGCTTGAGTGCCCATAAATCCTCCGATAGAATATAGTTTAACCCAGTATAGAAAACTTAGCTTCTTTAAGCTATAGTTTCATGAGAAACTTTTATTTCATATTTATAAAAAGGCGCCTTATCTATGAAGATAGAAAAGAAGTACGACATTAAAACAACTGATAAAGAAACCCTGGCAAAATGGTATCAAATTCTAGTTCTAGGGAGAATGATAGATGATAGGGCACCGAATTACCTAAAACAAGCCTTGGGCTGGTCATATCACGCTCCTTGTGCTGGGCATGATGCGATACAATTGGCGATTGGTCAGATATTTGAGCGCAGTAAGGATCATCTTTTCCCTTATTATCGTGATTTAACTACAACACTTTCAGCTGGCCTAACGGCAGAAGAACTTATTCTAAATGGTC
>CALFYV010000403.1 GCA_937952395.1 uncultured Bacteriovoracaceae bacterium
AATAGATACAATTATAAATCAAAAAGGCAAAGATGTTGTTTGTATTTATGTGGCCATTAGGCAGAAGCAATCAACTGTTAGTCAAGTCTCTAGAAAATTAGAAGAAGATGGAGCTCTTGATTATACAATCATTGTTTCCGCATCTGCTTCACAAACTGCCCCACTTCAGTACCTGGCTCCTTATACTGGATGCACGATGGGTGAATATTATAGAGACAGTGGAAAACATGCTCTTGTTGTTTATGATGATTTAACAAAACAGGCTCAAGCTTATAGACAATTATCTTTATTACTAAGAAGACCTCCTGGAAGAGAAGCTTTTCCTGGAGACGTTTTCTATACCCACTCGAGGCTTTTGGAGCGTGCTGCTAAAATGAGTGATGATGTTGGCGCTGGTTCATTGACCGCCCTACCCTTTATTGAAACTCAAGAAGGTGACGTTTCGGCTTATATTCCCACTAACGTTATTTCTATTACTGACGGCCAGATATACTTAGAATCTGATTTATTTAACTCCGGTGTTCGTCCGGCTGTTAACGTCGGTCTTTCAGTTTCGCGAGTTGGTGGTGCTGCTCAAATTAAAGCGATGAAAAAAGTAGCAGGAACTCTAAGACTTGACCTTGCTCAATATAGAGAACTACAAGCCTTTGCTCAATTTGGTTCAGATTTAGATGAAACGACACAAAGACAATTGGCCCGTGGTGAGCGACTTGTTGAGCTGTTAAAACAAGGTCAATATCAACCAAAAGAAGTTATTGAGCAAGTTGTGGTTATTTTTGCTGGTACCAAGGGATTATTAGATAGCATTCCAGTTGCTAATATTAAGCAAGCAGAAATTGATTTAATTGACTATATGAGATCTCGCAATAAGGAATTAATAACAACTCTTCAGAAGGAAAAAGCGATTTCTGCTGAGAGTGAAGCGAAGTTAGCTCAAGCGATTAAAGATTTTGTTGCTTCAAAAAAATATTAAAGAGTAAACAATGGCCAATGTAAAAGAATTAAAAAAGAAAATAAAAAGTACAAAAAGTACTCTAAAGACAACTACGGCGATGAAGTTGGTCTCTGCTGCTAAGTTGGCACGTTCTCAAGAAAGAATTACTAATCTGAAGCCATATGCAAAAGAGCTCGAAAAAACGATTGCCACAGCTTCGGCTTTGACTATTAATTACAAACATACTTTTTTCAACTCTAACCCTGAAAACAAACAAGCCTATCTGTTAGTTATTTCTGCTAACAAAGGTTTGTGCGGTAGTTATAATAGCGGTCTGGCTAAAACTATTCATAAATTTATTGCTGAAAATTCTGATACTAATTTTAAGCTTTTTTATATTGGAAAAAAAGTACGAGATGTGATCGAAGATCAGTATAATAGTGAAAAAACATTTGCCTTTGATAAGTCAGAACCTTCCTTTGATGAGATCAGAAAAGTTGCGGATGAACTTTCTCATGCTTTCACTACGGGAGAAGTTGGTAAGGTATACATCGCTTACAATATTTTTAATTCAGCCATAAGCTTCACTCCTACTGTTCACCAAGTCTTACCAATGGGAGCAAGTGAGGATGATGTTGAAAAATTGAAGAAAGATTTCCCTTTTGATTTTAAATATGAACCAAGCCCCGAAAGCATTTTAAATACATTGATTCCAGAGGTGTATATAAACACTGTTTATACAGCCATGTTAGATGCGATTGCAGCGGAACATGGTTCACGAATGGCGGCGATGGAAAACGCGACAAAAAACTCTAAAGAAATGATCAGAAAATTAACATTAAAAGCAAATAAGTTAAGACAAGCTGCGATTACAACTGAGCTAATAGAAGTTGTTTCAGGTGCTGAGTCACTTAATGGATAAGGAGCAATTACAATGTCCACAAATTCAGGTTTAATTAGACAAGTTATGGGTCCGGTTGTTGATGTAGAGTTTCCTGATGGAAATTTACCAGCAATTTATAATGCACTCAATGTTACAAATAAAGCTATTTCAGACAAAGAGTGGAATCTAACTTTAGAGGTTGCTTCTCATCTTGGAAATAACATGGTTCGTACCATTGCGATGGATTCATCAGAAGGGTTGGCACGTGGCTTGAAAGTTAGAGATACCGGTCGTCCTATTCAAACTCCTGTAGGAAACGAGGTTCTTGGAAGAATTATAAATGTTATTGGTGAGCCTGTTGATGAAGCGGGGCCAGTTAATGCTAAAAAAACATATGATATTCACAGAGCTGCTCCTAGTTTTGAAGTTCAATCAACAAAACTTGAGCCATTTTATACTGGA
>CALFYV010000404.1 GCA_937952395.1 uncultured Bacteriovoracaceae bacterium
CGCTCTTGAAGGCGCCTTAAAACTCAAGGAGATAGCCTACGTGCATGCTGAAGGCTATGCTGCAGGAGAGTTGAAGCATGGACCGATTGCCTTGATTGATGATCAAATGGTTAATCTCTCCATTGTAACTCCTGATCTGTACGATAAAACGTTTTCAAATACCGAAGAGGTTAAAGCACGCAGAGGGATTATTATTGGTATTGGGCCACAGGGTGATAAAAAATTAAAAGAAATAAGTGATTATTTCTTTGGAATGGATTTTAAAGGGTTAAATAATTTTGGCCCAATTTTAGTGAACGTATTTATGCAACTTTTTTCTTATCACGTAGCAAAATTGAAAGGTACAGATATTGATAAGCCAAGAAACTTGGCCAAATCGGTAACTGTTGAATAATGGATTTATCGCAACTTAACTCAGCACAACTTCAGGCTGTCCAGGAAACTGAAGGACCAGTCATGATTTTGGCCGGAGCCGGTTCTGGAAAAACTAAAACAATAGTTAGTCGTATTCAGTATCTACTAGAAGAGAAAAGAGTAAGCCCTTATCAAATTTTGGCTGTTACGTTTTCCAATAAAGCCGCTAGAGAAATGCGTGAGCGAGTGGCATTACAAACCGGTTATGAAACGGGCTCTTTGCAAATTACCACATTTCATTCCATGTGTTCGCGTATTTTGCGTTCTGAGGCGGAATATCTGGGCTTAAGCAAAAGCTTCACCATTTATGATGATTCGGAATCTAAAGCCATTGCAAAATATATTTTGGCCAAGCATGGAGTTAGTCAAAAAGAATTACCACCGGCAGCGATTCTTTATTACGTAGCTGATTTGAAAAACAAAGGTCATTACCAAGGTCAACCCACACGTGATGATTTTGAAGCAGATGATATTGATAAAAATGATGAATTCTATTCTTACTACAAAGAATATGAATCGGAACTTCACCGCTCAAATGCCTTGGATTTTGGGGGCTTAATTGTGGGAGTAATTCAATTATTTGAATCCCATCCAGATGTATTAGAGCGCTACCGCAAAAGATTTAAATACGTTTTGGTTGATGAGTATCAAGATACTAATAAGGCGCAATTTATTCTCTTGCATCTTCTTGCAAAAAATCACCGCAATCTTTGTGTCGTTGGAGATGAAGATCAGTCTATTTATTCCTGGCGTGGAGCTGATATCGGAAATATCCTTAATTTCGAAAACCTCTATAGCGAAGCTAAGTTGATTAAGTTGGAGCAAAATTATCGTTCAAGTAAAAATATCATTGAAGCTGCTGCCCATGTTATTTCCCATAATGAATACCGCAAAGGTAAAAAAATGTGGACCAATAACGAAGAGGGTGAGGATATTCAAATTGTTGAGTGCCGTGATGATAAGAGTGAGAGTGAATTTTTAGTTAACGAAATTCAAAATTTGAAATCAAATCAAGTAAGTCTCAATGATATCGCTGTTTTTTATCGCAATAATTCTCAATCAAGAACAATTGAGGATGCGCTCAGACGGGCCAAGATTAACTATAATATTATTGGTGGTATTAAGTTTTATGATAGAAAAGAAATCAAAGATCTGCTTTGTTATATTCGCATTATAGTCAATCCCAAAGATTCTTTAGCCTTTAGTCGTATTGTTAATGTACCAGCACGAGGTATTGGAGCGACGACCTTAAGAAAATTAGAAATGGAAGCGATTAAACTGCAATGCTCTCTTTTTGAAATTGTTGAAAAAATATCAGCTAAACCCGATGAGTATGTTCATCTTAAACTATCAACGAAGGTGCGATCTGCTCTTAAAGAGCTGGCCTATTTAATTGAAGAATGCAAAATCCTAGAGAATCAAAATGAAAAACCACATCTTATTTATGAGAAAATTTTGCATGAATCAGGTTATTTAGATTTCTTGCGGGCTGAAAATAATTATGAGTCAATGGCACGAATTGAAAACTTAGAAGAACTAAGTAGTGCTATTCAAGATTATGAGTCTCAAGAAAAAAATATCTCATTGGCGGGATTTTTAGAAACAATCACACTTGATCAGAATAAAGAAAGTGATGATTTTCAGGAACAGCTCTCACTTATGACTGTCCACGGTTCAAAGGGCTTGGAATATCATTATGTTTTTCTCTTAGGTGCTGAAGAAACTCTATTTCCATCTTACAAAAGTTTGGAATCTGGAGACATGGCGGTTGAAGAAGAGCGACGTTTATTTTATGTGGCCAT
>CALFYV010000405.1 GCA_937952395.1 uncultured Bacteriovoracaceae bacterium
TACCAACTCCACCTTTTCCACCACCAACGGCCCAAACTTTTGATTTGCTAGTTGATAAACTTCTGGCTGAAAGATTGCTTAGATCATCATTGGCCTTGGCTTGTAAATGATTGAAAAAACGTAGCAATTTTGCTTCCTGATTAAATTACACTCTTGCTCTGATTATAGGGTGCAGCTTCAAAATGGTAAAGTTGAAAGGTTTTTTGAAAAAGATCCGATAATCATCATGACGCACACAGCAGATTGAAATGCTTAACAAAGAGATTTACTCAGTTTAAACTCACTAGACTAGGTAACATATGGAAAAAACTTCAATGCAAATAGATAATTTGGATGATAACTCGAAACCAGGGCGTTCAGAACTACATCTTTTGAGAAAGCTCTGGCACATAGGAACGGGCAGTTTAGCACTTTACCTCTATTACAAAACTGATTTTAACAAATCAATCTGGCCGATAGCTGCTTTAGTCATAGCGCTCGGGGGTTTTATCTTTGATTTTTTTCGGCTTAAAAGCCAGAGAGTCAATAAGCTTGCCTTTAAAGTCGGCGGTCCCTTCTACCGTGATTCTGAAAAATCAGGAATCAGCGGCCTTCCTTATTACGCCTTAGGTGTTGCCCTTAGCTTGTTTTTCTTCAAGGAAAGTATTGCTCTTTTAAGTATTTGGTACTTAGTTTTCTCTGATCCTCTTTCTTCTTTTTTTGGAGTGCTTTTTGGTAAAGATAAAATTCTTCCAAATAAATCGTTACAAGGTAGTGCTGCTGGATTTTGCACTTGCTACTTAATCACTCTTTTTTATTGCTTAAATTACGCTAATCCTCATCAAAATATTTTAGGTTTTGCTATTTTAGCAGGTCTCATTGGAAGTATTTCAGAATTACTTTCAGCTTTTGGTGTTGATGACAATTTAACTATCCCGGTAGTTTCTGGTCTTGGCCTAACACTGATTAATTATTATTTTCAGATACTTTAGTTCTGTGAAGCAGGTGTTTTTTCTTGAAAGACACCTAAGATAGAAATTTCGTTGCCCATATATTCTTGAATTTTAGCGATATCAATTTTTTCTTTAGAAATTTCACATGTTAAATCAGCATTATCATAAAAGCCAACATCCATGGGAAATTTAAAACTCATTTTAACTAAACTATAATCAAAGCTACCAAATTTATTAAAAACATTTTCTACTTCTAGCCTCCTAATATGAAGGGGCTCATCTAAAAGATTTTTAGGTAGATTATTTCGTACACCACTAGCAAATTTGAGTTTGGTATACCAACTGACATAACATTCCGAAACCAGTGGTCTCTGTTCAACTTTTTTATCATTCTTAAAATAATCAAAAACTAGTCCAGATATTTTTTTAATTCCCTTAATTTGAAAAAAATCACCAGCACTGATTTGATGACGTTTTTTATGTTCATAAGTTTTTGTTAAAGGAAATTTCATAACTAAATGAGCGTCTTGGTCACGTATGAATTCACCACGTTCCATATTGAAAAGCTGATGAAAAACAATTTGTAAATTCTTCGCGCATTGTGGGGCCTTGTCATTACAACGAAGATTACTTAATTCTTGAGGGAAAGCTGAGCGAACAGCAAAGAAATAGACTACAAAGAAGATAAAGATGACTTTATCCATATAAAAGGGCCTCCGTACTTACTTATCGGAGACCCTGGGGAAAACTTGAGTTCTTTTGTCTAGTTAGCGTGCTTCAATAAAATCAAGAACTTGTTGTGAGAGATAGTTTTTCTCTTGTGGTTCAAAAATAAAATAAAATTGTTTTGTATATAGATAGTAGTAATCATCTTTTTTAACAAGATCCCTTAAAAGCACACTTGTTTTGACAGTATTGTTTTTGGAATACTTAGCTTGAATAAGAATACTGGCATCAATATCTTTGGTTTTTTGACTTCTTATTTTGTACACAGTTTCATAAGGAGTTCTTGTTTGAAGTTTAAATTTTTTAGTTTGAGCTGTGTAACTCTCTCCCTTGTAGCCATCACAACGCGTACTCTGTAGTTTCAGGTCCTTGCCCTTAATTTTTAGTAGGTTAGTTTGTCGAGTTTGCCTTCTAATAGCTAAGTGTTGTGAGTTATAGTAATAACTAAAATAACCTTGTCGTTCATTTGAGTTTTTCCAAGGAAAAAGTTGGACATCTAGTAAATGTGTTTTTACAACGTCGTAGTTTTTTGGCTTATACTCATTTATATAAAAAGTTGATTTTTTTATAAACTGTTTAAGGGAGAATCTTTCATCAATTGAATGGACGTATTTTTTATCTATGCAAAAGGTTAAATATATTTCTTCAGCTTTTTCGCGCCCAAAAGTTTCTATATAGTAACTTAATAAATCGTTCAAAATGCTTTTGTTTTCTTCATAATTTGATGAGAATAAAAGAGCAATGATTCTTCTAATCGGTATTGAATCAGGGAGTCTTGTTTTTTCATAGTTAAAAATTACTTTTTGCGCCATTGAATAGAGTGTTTCGTGCATAACAATCGCAGCAAGTTCGAATTCACTTAAGCGATGATAAAGGTTTTCATCAACCAGAACGATACCTCGATATTCGATAACGTTAACAATTTTACAACCAGCGATAGGGGGCACATAGCCTAAATCATCTGGAATTGTATTATCGATGGTTCTTCTTGTTTGCATTTTGGAGAGAACTTCAGGAATTTTATTTAACACCTCAAGAGCAAGATCTTCTGAATAGGCTCCGATTCTATCACTAATAATCGTTCGGATAATTTCTAAATAACTCATGCCTTCGAACTGATTTGGTTCTATTTTTATCCTTTCTTTCAAGTACGGGATGGCCTCAACTTCTTTTAAGTCAATGAGATGAACTTTCTCACCACATTGATAGACAAATCCACCATTGCCACCTTCCTTACCGGCATGTACAGTAGAACACATTAAAAGAAAAATCATTATCAGTTTGTTCATCATTATCTCCTTGTCAGTTCTGTAAATTGCATTCCTAAACAATAGACAGCATTTTTATTTTTATGTTGGTTCATTTCGTATTCGAATTCGCGGCGAAAATCTCTTAATTTATTTTTGATTTCTGGTAACTTTGATTTATCAATAGAGACAATATTGGAGCTGATTTCTCTATTTAAAACATCTTGTTCATACAAAGCTTCTAGTGCTTTTTGCATGAGCTGAGTGTGAAATTTCTTTAAAGATAAAGATGGTATATCATTAGGAGTCGCTACATATTTAAAACAATCAATATAAGTATTGTTTTCTTCTTTGATGAGTTCAAGCTTTAGCATCCGCTTAATGGCTTCATTAACCTGCTTGGTTGTGATTCCAAGTCTATTGGCGATCCAATTTAAATCTTTGGAAAAATCATCGAGATAAGTGAGTTCCAAAATAGCGTAGTGATACCAATCTGAAATAATTTTAAAATATTCTAAATGAATTTCAGTGAAGACTTGAGCGGACTTTTTATACACTTCCAATTTTTTTTGATTTTCATGACGCTCTCTTGCGCTTCTGGCGTGTTGAGCGCTAATAGAGCAAAAAAACCATTTTGCTTTTTCTTCATCAAATTTTAATTTTTGAGCAATTTTTTTCGCAGTAGTTTGAGAAATACCATGCTTCTTCTTAAAGATTTGGCTTAAGCTTGGAGCCGAGATACCGAGATCGCGAGCAAAAGCACGAAGTGAATAAGCGCCGTTATATTGCCTTCTCTTTTCAAACTCTTCTTCTAATAGGTCATGATAGCTTCTGTATTGCATGCTGAGTGTATAACGAAGCGATGAAGCGTATGGCAAGAGTTCGCTAAACAGAGTGTAAGGTGAGATGCCTAACAGCCTCATTAGTGTAAAAACTTCATGCTTTGTCTTTGTTCGTGCTTTCTTTTATCATGAGTCTA
>CALFYV010000406.1 GCA_937952395.1 uncultured Bacteriovoracaceae bacterium
CTCTACCAACTGAGCTAAGCCAGCACTCAAACTTATCAGTGAAGATTTTTATAATGCGAAGCCATTCAAACGTAAAGATAATTTTTTGAAATTAAAAGCATTTCTGCATGGCCACCGCTGCAGCCACTGAAACATTTAATGACTCAATTTGACCCTTTGGCTCAATGCGCATTTGTTTTTTAACAATTCTAAGAAGAGCATGAGAAATACCTGTCTCTTCAGCACCTAATATAAGTAAACGATGTTTATTCATAGGCTCAAGATGCTCCAGAGATTGTTCGGCATGCTCACTCAAAGCCACAACTTCAACGCCCTTATCTTGTAATTTATTAATAATTTTAGGAAAACTGTTAATTCGAACAATTTGAATGAATTCACGGGCCCCAGAACTGATTCGATAAAAACCAGGACTCAAGCCGAAAGAACCTTTTTCAGGTAGTAAAATAATATTCACACCATAAAAAGCAGCAGTTCTAAATATTGCTCCTCCATTATGAACATCAGTGACCTGATCAAGACAGAGAATTTTAAGAGGGGCTGGCTTTTCAACTTGGGTGTAGATCCAATTAATATCGTACTCTTCTAAAGGAGAGGTTTCCAACACAAGGCCAGTCGGTATTCGACTAAACTTATGCTCATTGGCTTCAAAAAGTTTTTTTGCCGTCTCTTGCAGAATATGATTTTTTAAAACTTCGCTAGGAAAGTTTTTGGCCTGAAGGTTATATTTTTTTTGAAGTTCAACTTTTCCCTCCTCATTAAGAAAAAGTTTGACTATCTTTCGCATGGGATTTTTCAGAGCATTGGCGACGCTATGAATACCAATAATGATTTCGCTGCTCATGTTAAAGAACTCCACATATTTTGAATTTCTTTAACCACATTAGTTAATTTTATTTTTTTCTTTTCTCCGCTCTTTCTTATGGCAATTTCAATTTCACCGGTTGCCTCAAAATCACGTTCGCCTAAAACAACTCTTATGGGAAGTCCTATCAAATCGGCGTCTTTAAACATGGGTCCAGGGCCCTGATTTCTATCATCAAATAAAACTTCAAATCCAGCATTGAGTAAATCATTAAATAATTTTTCAGCCGCTTGTTTGGTTTCATCTTTTTTGGCAATTAAGCCAAAATAAATATGATAAGGTGCAATTTCCTTTGGCCAAATAATTCCATTTTCATCATGATTTTGTTCAATGGCAGCTTGAAGGGTTCTGGTCACTCCAATTCCAT
>CALFYV010000407.1 GCA_937952395.1 uncultured Bacteriovoracaceae bacterium
AAGGACTCCTGCTCTCTCATGCGCCTAGCACTTATAAAATTCCTAACACTCAAGATACTCCGAGAGTTTTTAATATTAAACTGATAGCGAACAAAGAAAATTACGCTAGCGTCAGAGGTTCTAAAGCCGTTGGTGAACCACCACTATTGTTGGCCTTAAGTGTATGGTGTGCAGTCAATAATGCTCTCTCAACACTACCGCATTGCGAAAAAAATTATCCACAAATAAAAATTCCTGCCACCAATGAGGAAAACTTAAGAGCGATGATGCCCAGTGAATTTTCAAAATGGGATCATAAATGACTCTGCTACAATCTGCTTCACAACTACAAATGGAAAATGAATCCTTTGTGATGGTGACTCTGGTTTCTACACGCGGTGAAGCACCTCAAGATCCAGGGGCCAAAATAATTGTGACTAAAGATGGCCTAAAAGAAGGAACTATTGGTGGAGGAAAAGTTGAAGCTGCTGCCATAAAAAAAGCTCAAGAGCAATTGGCCACAAATAAGCAACCTCAACCAGAACTTATCACATGGAATTTACAAACTGATATTGGCATGACTTGTGGTGGAGAAGTCACTTTTCTCTTTGAGTTTTTTTTTGCTCATAACTGGCCCATCATCATCTTTGGCGCGGGCCATGTCGCTCAAGCACTAACCAGAACACTCATAAACCTCCCCTGCCAAGTCACTTGTATTGATCACAGAAGTGAGTGGATTAATCAACTTGATAGTAAAACAAAAAGTATGACTCACGCCAATCCAAGTCAGTTAGTGAAAGAGTTTAGTCCCAATAGTTATTTTATCTGCATGACTCAAGGCCATGCCCATGACGTACCCATCCTCAAAGCCATTTTTGAACACGCTCCTGATTGTCCTTATGTTGGGGTTATAGGCAGTGCTATCAAAGGTAAACGTATTAAAAATGAACTTCTTGAAATGGGAGTTTCTCAAGCCTTTTGTGAAAAACTCAAAGTCCCGATTGGACTTCCCATCGGCTCGAATCACCCTTATGAAATCGCTATCAGCATCACAGCACAACTGCTAGAAATCAGGCAATTGACTAAATAAGCCCCAAAAGAATCCGTATAAATGATTGATATCACATCTTCAAATTGGCATTGATTTTGCTTTTAATAACACTAATTTAATGAATTACCAGGAGAAAACGATGAAACTTTATAGTTTTGCAGTTTTTATTTTATTCGCAACTTCACAAATATCTTACGCCCAGCTTATAGAGCAAAATGACAAATGTGCTGTAGAGGTTAAAACATCTCTAGGCGAGAAAATCAAAGAGGGTGCCAAAATAAGTGGCATGGTTTCGCTTACTGGAACTGTTTTAAGCGCTTTAGCGCTGTCAATTCTCCACAACAACGATGAACTTGATCTTAGGCAGGAAAGTGAACTTTACACGAGAGAAGAAAATTTGAAAGATAAATTTGACAAGGAAACTGATTTAATGTTTCCAAAGAGACAAGAGTATTTAGGCCAAATAGAGGCTAAAATAAATGAGTACAAAAACCAGATAAACAAACTCAAAAAAAATCATTATAAAATTCCCGCTGACAACAAACTCGAAGAATTAAGTCTGTTAGAAAAAAAATTAAACAGACTTAATTCTATCAAATTGGAAGTTACTTTAATACCGCATTCCTTAACAATGGAAGAAATTCAAAAACAAGCATTTTTATCTCCAGAAAACAAGCAAGAATTAAAAAGCTTTATTGATGACAAGCAAAATACCCGTATCGAATATAGAGAAAGAGTTAATTGGACTGAAAAAGCTAGGAAAAAGGTAGGGATCGTTGGTGCGTGTACACTAGCCTATACAATTATTTCTTCAGCCTTTGATGACGAGATCGCCTCTTTTTTTGAAAGTATTTTTACCGATGTCGATAATACTGAAAGAAGTGAAAAACTGAACTATGTGAGTGCTACTGAAGAAAGCACAAAAGCAGTTCAGATAAAAAATAAATAATTTTTACTAATGGAGATATTTATGAAGCTTTTACTATTGCTAACATTATCGGCTTCTGTACTTTGGGGACAAGAAGTAACTCAAAAAAGAAATCTTGAACAAGTTGAAGAAGAGATAAATCAAAATAAAACGAATCAAAAAATTGCTACCTCTGTCGCTTATGTGGGAGCAGGAGCGATGGTAGCCTCAATGTTAACAAAAATGGGTGCTACAACAAATAAGTTTCGTCGTAATTCGGCTATCATCCAAATATTGAGTTTAGGTGTTACAGCAGGTGCCTATTTTTTTAATCAAGATTTAAAAGAAAAAGAAAGCAAGCTCAGTGCCGAAAAGCGGTCTTTTATTAACAATTCTAGCAGAGAGCTTTCATCAAAAAAAATTAATCAATACAAACCCAATAAAAAAGCTATTTGTGAAGTGGATGATTATTAATAATTAGGATTATTTTATTAGATATATAAATTCAAAAGATATGGAGTCATAAATGAAGATATGTTTAATTATTACCTTACTACTAACGAGTATTCTTTTTACTCAAACATCTTATGGCCAATTAATAGAAAAAGATGAGTCACCTTCTCAAGAGTGCAAAGTCATGCATGCAGGTGTTATCGATGGTTTTTTTTCTGGCATGTTTTCTGCCGCAGGGTATGCCATAACTCACGCAGGAGATCCTTTTCCCGAAAGAGTAAAATTGAAAACTAAGCTGGGAGAAAACATACAAGATGGAATTGATAAAAGTGCAATGTTCACTGGTACAATGGGCGGACTTTATCTTGCCTTGAATGGTTTTTTTTCAAGTGACTTCTTTGATTTACCCGACTTTTACAAAGATTGGTATGAAAAGAAAAAAAATATCTTATCACATATAGATCTTTATAAGACTTATCCTAATCGTACTAAATATCTTAATGAAATCAGTTCGCGTATAAGCAAACTTGAAAAAGAACAACAAGCTCTTGTGTTGGATTTATCTAACTCTAAAAATAGTCAAGGTGTTGTTAATAAAAATCTTGAACTTATCAATAATCGCTTAAACAAGATGAGATTATTCAGAAATAAAATAGCGAGAGCTCCTTGGACTTTAACCTTAAAGGAAATTGAACAGGCAAAGGGACTTGAACCTAAAGTTAAAGTTCAAATTCAAGAACTCATCAAAGAAGAAAACATTATTGAAAACTCAATTCCCTCAAAGAAGGCAAAGATTATCAATGCACAAAACAAGGTAATGAAAATTGGAGCTTGTGCTTTTATTTATACTCTTGGCTCAGCGCTTTATAGCGATAATATTGCTGCATATATAGAGGATTTTGTCGAGGATTCTGAACGCGATAGCAAGTTAGATTATATAAATAATTTGAATAATACAAAAAGCAAAAACGTAACAAACAAGTGACCACGGAGATTTTATGAAATTTTTATTAGTTTTAAGTTTACTATCAGCAAGTTTGGTGTTTGCACAAGACAATACCTCTTCTAAAAAACGATCTCTAGAAGATATCGACAGTGATATTAAAACGATAGAACGTGAAGCTATTGTGATCGCTGCCACAATTCCTACAAGTCTTTTAGTCACGATTGATGCATACGCAAGAGAGGTTAACAATAAAATGGATATCAAGGATTACGAATTTAATTTTAAGAAAAATGGCGTATGGACAAAGCCAAGTATGGAAGCTAAATCTAATTTGTTAAAATTAAAAAATACCTATCTAAGCCAAATAAAAAAACTAGGATTGGTAGGATTTATTGGCTCATATAGCTGGCTACTACTCTCTAGTAAGCAATACGATGAACTTAAAGACGAAAAATATGCATTTATAATCAATGCAAACCGCGAAATGGCTACTGACAAAAACAAAAATGCTCAAATTGAAAAAGAAGTTGTTCAGCAAAAGTAAACACAGCTTACTTAAACCTTGTTAAATAGCCTTCTAGCCAGTGATCAAAAGTTTCTGCTTGACCATCCTCAAGTGGAAACTTGATTCCGGCTTTTTCCCATTGTCCTAATAAAGCCTGGTAATGCAGAATCTCATCCATATGATAGCGCTTCTGTTCGTTTGATAAATTAGCATTATTGAGTATCAATTGGTAGCGATTATCTTCAAGTATGTCGTTTATATAAAAATCTTTTTTACCATGATTAAAATAATCCTCAAGCATAATTTTTTGTGCAAACTTTCGATGATGAACTTGTAAAACTTGGTGGTAAACCTCGAGTGTCATTTCTTTCATTTCTGAAGTATCAAGTCCATAAGCATTCTGAATTTCTGGGTCGCTCAAATCCCAAATTTCAGGCATCAATTTTTGCAGAAAAGGCGTTAATGCTTCATTGCCTAGAAGTTCTTGAGTTGTGGCAATATTGTCCATATGAAAACCCTCTTTTGAAAGCTCATTCATGGTTTTTATATATACATCAAAGGCCAATTCTCTATTGGCCACTAACTCGAGCGCTTGCTCCCTAGTTATTTGCTTTTTTTCATAAGCTGATTTTAAACTTACGTAGGCAAAATCTTGTTTGAGGAGTTTTTCATAAAGATTCTCTTTTTTTCTCTGCTCAATCTCATCGTATAGATAACTATAAATAGGAATCGAGGGAGCACCTAGAATGATAAGACGAGGAACTGCGGTAAAACTCTTATCTTTTTTAAGAAACAATCTTTCTAGTTTAGTTAAGTAGAATTCATCTTTAAAAGGGGTGAACTCCCAAGTTTTCCCTGTGATAAGTTTTGAGCTCACTGTTAAAGGAGATTGTGCGATAGTCGTTATTGGCTCGAAATACCATTTTGTTTTATGCTCTGGTTTGGAAGAAAATAATAGTCCATAAAATTTTTTTTCTGAAAGCTCCCATCCAGTTGGTTTTTTCTTTTTTATCAAAAGTCTTTTAGCACCATCAGCTTTCAACTCTTTGTACCATTTACCAAAACTTCTTGATACTTTGATTTGCTGATATCTTCCCCAACGCTTCAAACAACGAAGAAAATCAGAAGCTTGCCCTTGCTGAGCAGGTAAAAAAAGAGTCGAAATAAGGAGTAAAATAAGCACACGCTTCATCTAAAGCTTTTCGTCAAATTAGCTCTTAAACTGTAAAATTTACAGCAACATGCATGACTAGAACAATAAAGTATTATTGATCTCTTTTGGTGGAAAAATTATCTCAATACTCTTAGAACAAATAATATAAACAATGACTTAAGCTGCTGGCTTCAGATTCAATCTTTGCAT
>CALFYV010000408.1 GCA_937952395.1 uncultured Bacteriovoracaceae bacterium
TAATTGCCTTTCAATATTCCTTGAGTTCCAATGTAAATCCAAGACCCTGCAGTCATTTGGCCATACATCATAAGATCTTTAGCTTTAAGATCGTTAAAGTGCTCCCAGGTCGCCCAGTGAGGAACTAGATTCGAATTTGCGATTAATACTCTAGGTCCATTTGGATTTGATGGAATAATAGCAACGGGCTTTCCAGATTGAATTAATAACGTTTCATCATTTTCTAAATTTTTTAGAGAATGAATGATGTTTTCCAAGGCTTTTTCATTTCTTGCAGCTTGTCCATTTCCCCCATAGACAATAAGTTTATCTCTATCTTCAGCAACTTCTGGATGTAAATTATTTAATAAACACCTAAGGGCTGCTTCTTGATGCCAGCCCTTACAATTAAGTTTTTCACCCGTGGGAGGAAGAGGTATTTTCATGATAACTCCTAAAGTAATTCGATATGCTGTTGAACTTCTTCGATAATTTCACCACGTCTGATTAAATTGGCAATATGTTGAATATCTTTATGAAAAACTCTATCTTGAACAACTGCAGGAACATGTCTTCTGACGAGAGCATGAACTGCTTCAAGTGCCTTCGATGATTTAAGTGGTCTTAAAAATTCGATTCCTTGAGTGTTGCATAATAGTTCGATTGCCAAACAGTGACCTAGGTTTTCTAATATTTCATAAAGTTTTCTACCAGAAGTAACTCCCATAGAAACATGGTCTTCTTTGTCAGTTGAGGTTGGGACAGAGTCAACTGATGCCGGATGTGATAATATTTTATTTTCTGAAACGAGGGCAGCGCTTGTGACGTGAGCGATCATGAAGCCACTATTTAATCCAGATTCTTTAGTTAAAAATGCTGGTAAACCAGAAAAGGTTGGATTCATCATCTTTTCTACTCTGCGCTCACTGATGCTCGCAAGCTCACTTAAACCAATGGCCATATAATCCATACACATAGCCAACGCTTCACCGTGAAAGTTACCACCACTAACAACCTCTTTTTCATCGACAAAAATGAGAGGGTTGTCTGTAACAGAGTTGATTTCAACTGCCAGCACTTGTTCTGCATGGTCAAAAGTTTGTCTACAAGAACCGTGAACTTGAGGAATGCAACGTAGTGAGTAGGGATCTTGTACTTTGCCACAGTTAGGGTGAGACACTAATATTTCTGAATTTTTAAGAAGATTGTTCATGTTGTGAGCAACACTTAATTGCCCGGGATGTGGTTTTAACATGGAAATTTTTAAATCATAAGCTTTTATAGTTCCCCTAACAGCTTCTAAGGTAAGTGCTCCAATAATATCAGCTGAACGTGCCATACGCTTGGCTTCAACTAGGCTAAGGCAACCCAGTGCAGTCATAACAGCTGTTCCGTTGATAAGCGCAAGACCATCTTTTGGCCCTAAAATTACTGGTTCTTTTTTAATTTGCTCAAGAGCAAATCTTGAATGAATAGTTTTTCCTTGAAATGAGACTTCACCTTCTCCAATTAACGATAAAGCCAGGTGGGATAAGGGTGCCAGATCGCCAGAAGCACCTACTGATCCCTTTTGTGGTATAACAGGGTGAACCCCATGATTAATAAAATCTAGTATACGTTGAACTATCTCAGGGGTAACACCTGAATGCCCTTGAATTAAACAATTGGCCCTAAGTAGCATAATGGCGCGAGTAATAGGAATACTAAAAGGTTCACCAACGCCAGCACAATGAGAGCGTATCAAATTGTATTGAAGTTCTTTTAATTTTTCATTAGGAATGTGGACATTTGAAAGGGCTCCAAAGCCAGTGTTAATCCCATAAATTATTTTGCCTTCTGAAAGCAGTTGATTTACAAATTCGTCAGACTTTTTTAAGTTTTTTTGACATTTTTTTGAAATTTGAACTTCAATTTTTAACCCATGATCATGGGCCACTTGATAAACTTGATCTATTGTAAGGCTTTCGCCGTCTAAAATTAGCTTCATGTGCTTATCTCAATGATTCTACTTTTTGAGTGTAGGTTTCTCTTTTCCCTGAAAAAATATAAGATCCTGATACCAGATTAGTTGCTCCTGTCTCAATTAGTTTTTGAGCATTAGTATTATCAACCCCGCCATCAATTTGAATTTCTAATTTTAATTTTAATTCTTTTTTCTTTTTATTTAAAATTTCAATTTTTTCAAAAACATTAGGCATAAATTTCTGTCCACTAAAACCAGGATTCACGGACATAAGTAAAACGAGATCTATTTTTTTTAATATATCATCTGGTATAACATAGATGGGTGTAGCAGGTTTTAGTGAAATTCCAACCGATGGATAGTTTTTCTTCAATTTATCTACTAAGTATCCAGATTCTTTAGTGGCTTCCCAGTGAAAAGTAAAATTATGGATTCCAATATCCTTGAAGTTTTCAATAAAAAAATCTGGATTTGTTACCATGAAATGAGCATCGAGTGGATGCTTAGTGATTTTTTGTAAATCTTTTATAACCGGTTTTCCAAAGGTTAAGTTAGGAACAAAATGTGAATCCATAATATCCAAGTGTAACCAAAGA
Organism: uncultured Bacteriovoracaceae bacterium; assembly: GCA_937952395.1. Taxonomy (GTDB): domain Bacteria; phylum Bdellovibrionota; class Bacteriovoracia; order Bacteriovoracales; family Bacteriovoracaceae; genus CALFYV01. Next base: position 2,539 of record CALFYV010000408.1, read on the forward strand.
TCTTTTACATCTTGAAACACTTTGATGTCTGACTCAAGATTTAAAAAGTTAGCAGAAAGAATACTGGGTGCGATGATTGTGTTCATAAGTTAGCTATTAATCTTTATTTCTGTTTTTATACCTTTGAGTAGTTCGTTATCATTAACCAGCTTTTTTCCTTCAAGTTGTACTTGTTTTAATCTAAGCGCTCCATCTGTGCAGCCAACCACAAGAGCGTTGTGAGAACTATCAACTTTCCCAGCTGGTAAATTCATATCAAATGATTCTACTTTTAATACTCTAAGTCTCTTCGTATTCAAAAAGCAATATGTACCTGGCCATGGCTCGAGCGCTCTAACTAGATTTATAACTTTACGTGTCGACATATTTTTAAAATCCAGAAATCCAGCCTCTTTTTTCAGGGTTGGCGCAAACGTCACGAGAGATTCTTCTTGAGAGCTATAATTTAATTCATTATTTACTAGTTTGGTTATAAATTTATTCAAAGCAACGACAGAAAGGTTTTTAAGTTTTTCATATAGAGTCACACCTGTTTCTTCTGATGAAATTTCAACTTCCTCACTATGTGCAATATCGCCTGCGTCCATTTTTTTAATCATTTTCTGGATTGAAACACCGGTTTTCGTCTCACCATTTATGAGAGCATGTTGTATAGGTGCAGCTCCTCTGTATTTTGGTAAAAGTGAAGTGTGAATATTAAAGCATCCAGAAAGGGGAAGAGTTAAAATCTTTTGCCCGAGAAATTGAGCAAAAGCAAAAACGATTATAAGATCAATTTTTTGTTTTTTCCAAACATCAATTTTCTCATTTTCCAAATTGATATTTGCTGTTTGAAAGAAATTGATGTTATGTGATTTACAGTACTCGATAACATCTGGCGATTTTAAATTCTGTCCCCGACCGGCAGGTCGGTCGGGCATGGAAACAACTTCTACAAGTTCAATTGAGCTGTTTTTATTCAATTCACCAAGGGTTGGGAGGCAAATATCAGGAGTGCCCATGAAAATTGTTTTTAATTTCTTCATGTTAATTATTTTTGCTTTTGTTTTAAAACTTTCTTTTTATAAAAATTCTTCTTAAGCATACTCATGCGCTCAATAAAAACCACTCCGTCTAAATGATCATTTTCATGTTGTATGCATATTGATAAAAGACCATCTGCTTTCAATTCGCATTTTTTCCCTTCAAGATCTTGAAAAGTAACAATAATTTCTTTGAAGCGCATAACTTCATCATAAATACCTGGTAGGCTTAAGCAACCTTCCTCATATTTAATTTTTTCTGAACTAAGCGCTTTGTATTCAGGATTAATAAAAATATAGGGATTTTGATCTTTGATTTGATATTCGGTTCTTCCTTCGGAATTTGTCATTTCCTCTCGCTTAAAATCTGTATCGATAACGAACATACGTTGACTAATATTAACTTGAGGGCAAGCCAAGCCGATGCCAGGGGCCTGGTACATTGTTTTAAGCATATTGATGGCCAGTTGTTTTAAATTTTCATCAAAAATTTTAACGGGTTCAGCTTTTTGTGACAAAACAGGATTTGGATATTCCACAATTTCTAATATGGTGGCTTTTTGTTTTATATCGAGGAGTAATTGATTCATAATGCGCTATATTAACATGTAAAAAGGCCGAGGCAAACTAAAGCTTGCGGTGTTTATAAAATGTCCCAAGAATGAATAAACTAAAAATTAAAGGAATAGTGGCGGCAGCCAAGACAGGGGGAAGTCCACCCGACGTTCCTAGGGCCATGGTTGATGTATGTAAAACCCAGAAACCTAAAGAAAATCCCAATGTGTAGATAACTGTTTTGGCAAATGAGCCACCGCGTCTATTGGGTGAATAAAGAGTGTTAAGGGCGATGAGGGCAAAAATAAGACAAGTGAAGGATAAAGCGATTTTTTCATAGAAAATAACTTTATACTCAATAACATTGATGCCCGTTCTCTCCATTCTGCTGATGAAGTTTTTAAGCGAGATAATATTTAAAGTTCTAACCTCTGATTCAAATTTATTGAAATCTTCAGGCACCTCATCCAGTGCCAGTGTTATTTCGGTAAAATTTTTTGGTTCGGGAAACTCGTTATTCTCAAGTTTGCTATGTGAAGTTACACTTTTTAATGTCCATAAATTATCTTTGACGTAAGTCGCAGTTTTAGCATGAATAATTTTACTTGCACGGAAGGATTGAGAGTAGAAATAAAGTGAAAGTTCTTTTAATTCATTTTTCTCTCTATCAAATCCTGTAAAAGAAGCAAAATAGGTATTACTTTTATACCAAACACGTTCTGATTCAAGCGAACTGGTTGAAATAGAGTGTTTTTTGAGTTTCTCAAATTGCAATTCATCCTCATAGTTTAGCTTTAATTTATTGGAGGCTGGCTGAAGATAGGAAACCACGACAAATTGAAAAGTGCTAACTATTGCTGAAAGATAAATAATAATAAGAATGATTTTCTTTACAGAAAAACCAGTGGCCAAAATCGCGATTAATTCACTATGGTTTTTTAAATTATTTAAACTGAAAAGTGTTGAAAGTAAGCATGCTGCGGGAAGAATTTTTGACAAAAAATCTGGCATCTTTATCATGTAATATGTAAAGACATAATCAGCAGTTTTACCTCTAATAAAGCCACTTAGAATATCAGCGACAGAAGTAATAAGAAATAAAACTAAAAAAGCACCAATAAAAGCCCTGATCCACTCTCGTACAACCAATTTAGTTAAAATGTTCATTGCTTAATAATAAACTTATCAAGCAATAATGAAAATAGATTAAGACAAGGAATAATAAAGTATTTCTTTAAGTATCGACCAATAATGGGATTACTTCTGAAATAATAAATTAAACGTGGTGAATAATGATAATAATATTTAATGAATATTTGTCCTAATTGATATTTCGAGATTTGATCTCGAAATTGTCTAAATACATTTGTTTTGTCATGGTCGATGCCATAACATTCGGTAGCGATATAGCAAGCTTTATTAGCGATATAGATGACACTATAGGCGTCTTGATAGGCTTTTATGTTATTAAGTTTTCCCTTTTTAATAAATCTTCTCAGTATTTCGGCATTGACCACTTGATAAGGCAGGTTGTGAGTAAAAAGAATGAACTGGCTTAGGCAATCCGTGAATTGGGGTTGCAGTTTTGGAGTTAGATCATAAACTTTGGAAAGCTCCCAGTAGACTTGGCTAATAAGAAACATTTCAGGCAAATCCTTTTCTTTATCAAAATAGCTTGCTTTTAATTTGTACGGATCACATTCGTGAAGATCACCTAGAACTTTTAAATATTCATGATACTTTTTTACAGCAGCAAGTAAATTGCCATTGGATTGTGACTCCTTAGCTTGCTTAACATGATTGAAGCGCGCTCTGTAGCGCTTCTCCATTCCAAGAATTTTCTTGCCCTTGCCTTGAGCCGTTTTATCAAGCTCATCTTCATCGAAATCTTCCAGGGCATTAATCGGTTTGCTCATATCTTCTTAATCGGAGTTCGATGGGTAAAAGTGTAGATTTTAAAAGCGAATGGCCATGGCAATGGAGGCTTCTTTAATAGATTCATCTTTGTATAATAGAGTAGAAAGCTCATTTATTTGCTTGGTTGATTTCATGGCAAACTCGATGTCTAATTTGGGCCCCATCCAGCTCATACCCCATCCATTTCCCTTTGTCTGAGTAAACTTATCTTGAAAAACTCCTACGCGAAGATAAAAATCAGCAAAAAAATTTAATTGAAGTGCCCCCCTATAAAGTGCAGAATCTGAAATTTCTTTATTAAAATTTGCTCCAATATCAATGAGAAAAGCAATTGTTTGATCAATTAAATATTGAAACCCTGCTATTGCTTTTCCATCTTCTTGATTGGATTTAAATGGGTCAATGACGACAATCCCCATCGAGATACTTTTATTGACTAAATGAGTGGCACCAATAACGACCTGATCATAAGTCTCTTCATCGAGGATAGTTGAAATATATCTTTTTTCTATATTGTAACGATAAGTGATACCAATTGAGCTGTTAGGACCCACTTCGGTGGCGCTAGTAAAGGTAAAGCGTCTTCTTTGAGCGTCACTTTCCTTTTGACTCTGATAACTAGCAGCACCTTTTACCTTGGTTGTGGTGTCAGAAATAATAATCGCTTGGCCCTTGCTGCTAGCATCAAATGGTGGTCCATTGCTGGCCCGCAAAGAGTTAGGTTGTTCAATTTCCGCCCTGGCCCCTTGATAATAAAGGGCAGATCGTTGATGAAAAGCTATGGAAGCGGGGTTTAGCACAGAGGCTTCTTCAATATAAACTCCAGCTACCCCAGTACCCGCTTGAGACATAAGTCTTGTTGTCTCAAAAGCTCTTAGTTGTGATAAAACAGCAGCATGCACTGGAACTAGAAAAATTGAAGTAATAATGGTTATACTTAAGCAAATAATTTTTTTCATTTAGAACCAGCTTATAGAAAAAAATTGAAGAAGGATAGATTTTTGATGAATATAAAAAAAGCGATTATTCCGGTTGCGGGAATGGGGACACGTTTTTTCCCTGCAACCAAAGCTGTTCCTAAGGAATTAATTCCTATTTTAAAATTTCCAATGATTTATTATGTCATTGAGGAATTATGTGATGCAGGCATAAATGAACTTGTTTTTGTTATTTCAAAACAAAAAGTAAGCATTGAAAATTTTTTTAAAATAGATGAGTCTTTAGCTGATAATTTTAAAAAAAATAACAAAAAAGAAGAATACAACTTATTAGAAAAAATTACCAAAATGGTAAAAATTAAGACAGTAGAACAAGCAGAAGCACTCGGTTTGGGCCATGCCGTCTTACAGGCAGAAAAATTTATTGAAAAAGGAGAGAATTTTGCCATAGTTTTACCAGATGATATTACTCGTTCAAAAAAATCAGTTATTGGTCAATTGGCAGAAATTTCACAAAAAAATAATAATGCACCTGTTATTGGAGTTATGAAGATTGAGAAATCTCAAACAAGTAAATATGGGATTGTAGACGGTAAATCCTGTGATAATCCAAGAATGACAATGATGACATCCATGGTTGAAAAACCAAAACCAGAGGATGCTCCAAGCTTGTTGGCCACACCTGGGCGCTATATTTTATCTTCCGATATTTTTGAGTTACTTAAAAATATACCAAAAGGTAGTGGTGGAGAATATCAGTTAACTGATGCAATTAATCAACTTTGTAAATTACGAGATGTTTACGCTTATGAATTTGACGGGGAGCGCTTTGATACGGGAAATATTGAGGGTTATTTAGAGGCAACGGTAGAATTTGCTCTTAATGATCCAGAATTGAGTAATTACATGTTAGAATTATTACAAAAAAAGATAGAGAAATATAAATGATGAGAAAAATTTTTACAATACTATTACTTACTAATTTAGCACATAGTTATGTACCTTCAGTAGAGTCGTTATTCAGAAATAATGGCAATTCCGAAATTAGCTCGAACACAGTTGTTCTTAATATGAAAATTGAAAAATTGAAAATTGACAGTGAAGAAGCTGAAAAGAAGTCACTAGCAAATTCAAGTTTAAATACCTTTGATAAAGGTTTTTTTAAATTACTTTACGTGAACGAAGAAAATAAAAACAACGTTAAACTTTTACAATTATCCTACAAAGATCAAGAAATGAAGCCCACGGATATTAATGGCATGAAGTATGTCGATCATTTCAATAAATTCCCCTTTGCAAAAGGTGTTGAGTCGACAGAACAAGGTCTTTTCTATTCATTAATGAGTACCTTGGTTCTTAATGATGGTTTTATGATGATTAATTTCTTACGCTCACGAGGGGTTAGTGTTCGTTACAATGAAGAGATTATCAACAAAGATAAAGTAGATGTACTTTTAAAGTATAAAGATTATTTAAATGCAGTTAATAGAGATAAAGATTTGAAAACCACTGTTACTTCGCCTTTGACCCCTGAAAATGAAGACCAAAGATTGAAAGTGAGAGGCTTACTAAAAGCTCCATTTTTCAAAGAAACTGTTTCTGTAAAAAGAGTTAAAGAGAAGAATACATTTTATTGGAAAGTTGAAACAGATAATTTCAGTGCAAAATTTGATAATGAATCAAGAAATTTAGTCGAAATGGAACTTAACACAACTTGGGGTAGTATCGCCATAAGTTGCAAGGATTATATACTTTTTGATGGTGTTCATGAATTTCCAAAATATATTTATTATAAAGATCTTCAAGGTCAATACTTTAAAATCGAAATGGTCTCCATGAAGCAATTTACGCAAACAGAGAACTCATTTCAGAAAAATTTCTCAAAATACCAAGATAATTTATCAGAAAATAAATCTGATGAAATAAAAGTTTTGAAGCCAAGCTTTCTACTATAAAATGAATTATTACAAAATAGCTGTTAATTTTCCTGGTAACAACACCATACTAACTTATGGTTCTCAAGAAATAACATACCAATCCGGACAGTTGGTAGAAGTTCCACTAGGACGTCGTTTTGAAAAAGGAGTTGTTTTAGAACAACTAAGTGAATTTGCTTTTCCCGAAAAACTCAAAACAATTTCTAAATTATTGTCTGACGACATAATTATTTCTGAAAATGATATGACTTTATTTCAATGGATGTCTGAATACTATCACTATCCTCTCGGAAAGCTAGTTTTTGATTGTTTACCCAAAATAATGAAAAGACCAAAGGAGCTTGTTTGGCCCAAGGGAATTCTTAGTCAAAACAAAATAAAACTTACAGATGAGCAAGAGTTAATTGTTAATAAGCTAATGAATTTAAAAACAAGTGCATTTAGCAAGTCTCTCATACACGGCGTAACAGGAAGTGGGAAAACAATTATTTATTTAGAGTTAATAAAACGAGCGATAAGGGAGAAGCGTTCTGTTTTATTTTTAGTCCCAGAGGTCAATCTAACCCCTCAGTTTACCAGTTTTTTTTTAGAACAACTAGATTGTGATATTTATTGTTATCACAGTGGACTTAAGGCTTCTGAGAAATATCAATTATGGAAAGATGTCCAAAAGAAAAATGATCCCTATATGATACTCGGAGTGAGAAGTTCCATTTTTTTACCCTTTCAAAATTTAGGCCTTATTGTTGTAGATGAAGAACATGACTCATCTTTTAAGCAAGATGATAGATGTACTTATCACGCTCGCGACGTAGCACTAAAGAAGGCAAGCCTTTTTAAAATACCTGTCATTATTGGCTCTGCAACTCCAGCTCTTGAAAATTTTTATCAATATCGAAACAGTGAAAACTATTACTCTTTGAAAAAAAGAGTTTCCAATTTTAGTTTACCAGAAATTAAACTTGTTGATTTGAAAAGTGATAGCAATAGTGAAATATGGCCACTACATGAAGAGTCGTTACAACTACTAAAAGACGCTTTAGCAAAAAAGGAGCAAGCTCTTGTTTTTGTTAATAAGTTGGGCTATTCAAATTTTCTTCAATGCCGTGGTTGTGGTCACCGTTTCATGTGTCCTAATTGTAGCGTTACCTTAACTCCATATAGAAAAAGAAAAACGATGGAGTGTCATCATTGTACTTATAAACAGCCCTTGCCAGGAAGTTGCCCCGAATGTGCCTGCTTGAGTCTTTCTCATAACGGCTTTGGTACAGAAAAAGTAGAAGAAGTTTTAAAGCAACAACTTCCTCAAGTTAAAATCGACCGTTTTGACCGTGATGAATTAAAATCTGCAGACGAGATAGATAAAAAACTGACACTATTTCATAATCAAGAAATTGATTTATTAATAGGAACACAAATGCTCTCAAAGGGGCATAATTTTAAAAAGGTAAATACTGTTATTGTCCTTGGGATTGATTCTCAGTTAAATTTTCCAGATTTTCGTTCACAAGAGAAAGTTTATCAACTTTTAACTCAAATTACGGGTCGTGCGGGTAGATTTGGTGAAATGGGAAAAGTAATTATTCAAACTCATCAGCCTGATCTTGAACTCTTTAAGTTGATAAAAAATCACGAATTTGATGAGTTTTATTTTGAAGAAACAGAAATACGAAAAATTGCAGGATGTCCTCCTTTTAAAAAAATGGCCACCATCAGTTTTCATGGTCGGGATCAAAAAAACGTCATGAATAGTTCACTAAAAGCGACTGAACAGCTAAAAATATTAACGGAGACCAACTTTAAGCAAGTTAATGTTTTTGGTCCCAAGCCTTCTATTGTTGAAAAGCGGGCCAATAAATTTTCATGGATTACCTTAGTAAAATCATCTGATATCAACCAACTTCATAACCTCATAAAAACATTTGAGCTTAATTTCCCTATTAAAAATGGAGTCACCTTTAAAGTTGATATCGATCCTCAGTTTATTAGTTAGTTCAAATCTCCACAATTTACCTTAAGTATTGCCATTTATAGTCCGAAAACTTTAATGAGGTAGAGAATTTACATGTTTAAATATTTAAATACTTTTCTATTTATAGCTTTGTTTGCCAATTCTCTATTGGCGCAATTTGATTTAACCAAATCTGAATTTGTTAAATTTGAAGATGAGGTTTCGGCTACCACCAATAGTAGTGAAGATAAAGAAGTACCAGAGATCAAAATTCAAAAAAACAAAGTATGTTCAGAGGATCTTTACCTTAGAAGAAGTGCATTAACAATGGATATCATCCAGCATCTTTTTAAGGCTGGACGCGCGGGCTTTTTTGAGATCGAACCTAATATAAATAAAGACGCTGTTTATTTAAAATCAACACCCATGTTAGATAATTGCGAAAGCATGATTTCCTATGGCATGACCTATCACGAAGGTACTTACTTAACTGAAGCAAGAGTTTCTCACCCTAAGTCAAGAGAGTTTGATAAGAGTATAACAAGTCAAGAACAGTGTAATTTAACAGAGGGTTGTGAGTGTTATCAACCTAGCGAAAAATCAGTTCCCATCTGTAAATTTACGATTTTAAAAGGTGTTGACGGAGAGGTAAGTGAAAGTGATGGACATTATTTTAGTCTCGACTATAAGGGTTTCACGCAATGTTTAGTTGATTCCGGTGCTTATAATAAAGATGGTAGTGCTAATAAAAAAAACATGCATCATAACACAGGACTTAATTTAAGAATTGATATTAAAGATATCGGAGATGGTCTTGAAAGCTTAGAAACAGGTGTTGTTAAGTGGCGTGCTCATAATGATTTGCCTCGCTCTAGTGAGTTCGTGGCGGATGGTTGTTATGTTGTTCAAAATATTTCAGAAAGTGAGATAGAATTAGTTTCAACAGCTGATCAGGCTAAACGTGATTTGCAAGAGCAAAAATTAAATGAATTAGCCACTTTATGTAAAAATAAAAACTATGATAAAATTCTAACTGGAGATTTTTCGAAATTTAGATCAGATGTTCAAGATATTGTTATAAGAAGTGTTAAAAAAGATTATGAAGAATTTGCTAAGGCAATAAAGAATGCTCGAAGTGAAAAGGATTTAAAAAATATTAGCACTGAACCTGTCGATAATTTAATTGCTCACGTGATTGATCCTTTAATCAAAGATATGATTACTCTTTCTGATAAAGCTTATGAAGGCGATGAGCAAGCCAAGGCAGACTTATTAGTTAAAGAAAAAGAACTTCAAAGTTTAATCAAGCCTCCTTATTTAACAAAAGATGACAGAGATAAGCTCGTCACAAGTAGGGGCTATGGTCTGGCTTTCGAAGTCAATAAAGTTCTTGAAGATGCTACCAATTATACAGCAGCAGTACTTTTAGATGAAGATTCCAGTATTTCAAATCCTGAAAAAATTAATGCCCGAATTAGAAAAAATGAAATCGTTTACAAAAAAGAAGTTTCTGAAATAAAAAATGAAGCGGATAGACTTGCAGGCAAGAGACCTTTTGATGCTATCGATACTTATGCTGAAGCCCAAGCTGAATTGGATTATTTGGGCATGATGCAAAAAGATCAGCAATTTGAAATCCAACAACTTATTCAACAGGTGCAAAGAGAGTGCCCATATCGTATTAATCAACCACCAGCTCCTAATATGCCTTGGTGTGAATCTTATGAATATTTATTATTAAGACAAGAAGAGCATTTAGCTGAAAACGCTGCTCAACAAAAACAAGTAGAGCTACTTATTGCAAAAGCCAAGAAATACGATGCTCAACATAAAGCCTCAATTAAAAATAATGAAGAGGGTAGAAAAACTGCTGAAGCGGGTATGAGTGCACGAGAGCGATTTGAAAGCAGAAGGCAACAAGCCAGTCTTTCCAATAGAAGTTATATGTCATCAAATAATAACTTCAGCATGACTGGTAATATGATCTATCAAAATGGTGCAAACTTCTTTCAACAACCTAGTCCATTTGGACAACCGATAAATAGCATGAATTTTCCACAAATGGGAATTCCAGCGACTAATGGGTTTAATGGGTACTACGGTGCGACTGCCGATCCTTACGCCAGTTTATATGATGGTCAGCGTGGATTAGGATTTAACG
>CALFYV010000409.1 GCA_937952395.1 uncultured Bacteriovoracaceae bacterium
TGGAGTGACGAAAACGCCAAGTGGTGAAGAGTTCATCGATATCCACCAAAGTGTTTAAAAGCTCAAAAGGAGAGTTAAGAATGGGTTCATCCCGGTTAAGGAGAATAAAGATCGCCGAGAGGGTAGCTTTGCGTGAAAGGCGGCGCTCTTTTTTATCTATCAGTTTTTGATAGCGTTTTTCATCAAAAAGAATATGAAATGATTCTCTTGTTCCTTCAAGATTATTTAATTCCATCTTCTTTTGCATTTCATCTAAAAATGGATTGTTTTTAATGATCTCTTTATCTTGTAAAAAAGTTTTCTCCACAATATTTTGAAAATCACTCCAATAATTATAACCCAGGCTTTCAGCAAAAGGCATGCGCTCTAACCATTTCTCAACCAATTCAAAAACCGAGGGCATCTCTTCTGTTTTATAGAGTAGTTCTTTGTCTTTTTTATTTAAGCGAGAATCAAAAAACTTTCTCTCCATTTCAGTTCTAAATTCACTTTTAAGCCCCAGCTTAACTTCCACTAAGCGAAACTGAATGGATTGAAAACCAGAAGCCGGATTTAAATAATCTCTAAAATCCATGAAGTCTAGTGCGGTCATAGTTTCCATAACTCGGATTTGATCAATTAAAATTTTTTGAATTTCAACCACTCTTCTAAGTCTTGAGACAACGGTATAAATTTTCTTCTCTGAAACATAATCAGAATTAAAAAGTGTTATAAGAGAATCAAGTTCGTGAATGATTTGCTTAAACCATAATTCATAAGTTTGATGAATCACTATAAAGAGCATTTCATCGTGAGCAGGATTACCCATGCGCTCACTTTCCGCCTTTTGCGCTCCCAAAATTTTATCTAATTGCAGATAATCTGCATAATAAAGTGGTTCTTTGCTAATCATGGACTTAGCTTAACCTGCGTTATTCCAATTTGTCAGCAAATTGTGTATAAAGAAGCAAAGGACTGCAAATGCAAAACAATATGAACTTATCTCAGGCGGACATTTCTAAAAATATTAAGGCCCTCAAAGACTTTATGCGACAAAAGGATATCGAAGCTTTTTACATATCGACTTTTGATAAATTTATGACGGAGTACACGCCCTTAGAAGAATGTCATCGATATTATTTAACTGGCTTTACTGGTTCAACTGCGGATGTGTTGGTACTTCGTGATGGTAAAGTGAAGCTCTATGTGGACGGACGTTATTGGGAGCAGGCAGATCTAGAAGTTGATAAAAAAGAAGTCGAAGTGGTGAGATCGATAAAGGCCAATACCCAAGAGCTTCTAGATGATTTGCATAAATACAAAATAAGAAAAATGGCCATTGAAGGCGAGAGAACAACTTATAACTTCTATCAAAAGCTACAAGCCAAATGCATGTTGCATATTTTTTCAACGACAGACTTACAATCAATTATTCCTTTTCAAAAATTTACTACTCCCAAACCGATTAATTTCATCCCACGAAAGCATCGAGGTAGTGATACAAAGGAAAAACTTAAGCGCATAAATCTCAACTCTGATGAAGCGTATTTTGTTTCTGCCCTTGATAGTGTGGCTTGGATTTCCAATTGCCGAGGCTATCATATGCCTAACCAATCAAGCTTCATGGCCCGGGCCTTAGTTACAAGCAAAAAAGTGTATTTATTTGTGGAGCCAGAAATTCAAATAAGTGCTGAAGCACTTAAACAAGACGAATTATCTTTTATTAAAGTCACCGACGCTCAATTTAGTGCTGAACTACAAAATCTACAAAATAAATTAAATCTAAAAACCATTAGACTTGATAGTGCTCAACTCAGTTGTGCTGACTATGTCATGTTAGAGAACATTTTTCACAAAGAAAATCTTATTCAAACTCCCGATGCACTCACTCTCTTTCATTGTTTCAAAGAAAGAGAAGAAATGGAAGAAATCCGCCGCTCTTTCAACCTGGCCAATCAAGCTATTTTTAATACGATTATGTGGACCAAGAACTCAGTCAAAGAGGGAAAAAAAATTAGTGAAAAAGATCTCGCTCTTCAAACTTCAGCTGAATATAAAAAAACTGGGGCTTTTGATCAAAGCTTTAACACCATCGCTGGAGTTGGTCCCAATAGCTCGATCATTCATTATGGCTCTGCCTCAGAAAAAATCATGATTAAAAAAAATGATTTTGTTCTTCTTGATTCTGGTGGTTATTATGAGGGTGGATTTGCCACAGATACGACTCGTACTTTTTTAGCAGACTCATCAACAAAGCCAGATCCTAAAATGAAAAAAATCTTTACCTTGGTTCTTAAAGGACTTTTGAATTTACAAAATAGCCGCTTCCCCGATGGCATCAGTGGAGCTGCGCTGGCCGGAATTGCTTGCGCCCCAATTTATCAAGAAGGATTTAACTTCAATCATGGAGTTGGTCACGGTGTAGGCATCCACGTTCATGAAGGCAGAATTAGAATTAGTTCCACTCTTCGAATTCCCATGCGTTCAGGCCAATTGTTCTCAATTGAGCCAGATATTTATATCCCGAGAT
>CALFYV010000410.1 GCA_937952395.1 uncultured Bacteriovoracaceae bacterium
GTTTTTACAGAAAATGGTGTGGCGATGCTCTCTAGCGTCTTAAAAAGTAAGTCTGCAGTACAAATAAATATCTCCATTATGCGCATTTTTACGAAACTACGTAGTTTTCAAATATTTGAAAAAGAAATAGTAAATAAGATCGAACAATCGAACCAAAAAGTGATCGTATTTTTAAAGTTATTTTTGAAAGATTGAACGATTTAGAACAGGATAAGCTCATATTGCCAATTAAACGACGAAGAATAGGCTTAAAAGAAAAATAGCTATTTTACAGCATTGATTGTCAATCTAGCCTAAATCAATTATTTTTGAGTCTCATCTGTGCCCAGGTGGCGAAATTGGTAGACGCACTACCTTGAGGTGGTAGCGCTCGAAAGGGCGTGCTGGTTCAAGTCCAGTCCTGGGCACCAATTATCGACGATACGACAGTGGCTACCCCACCAAACCTCAGCAATACTAAATAGTTAAAAACACAAACAAGAGCTTGGCAATCTTTTCTTAAACCATTCATGAAATTTCGTGAAATGTCGCTAGTTTGCTACTTTTTTGCTACTTCGTTGCTACTTTTTGATTTGTCTTTTCCCACCTTAAAACCCTGCCTCTTCCTTTCTTGAAAAATCCCTCACAATCAACTTCATCACTTATGAGATATTTTTATAGATATTAAAATAAATATTGATATTAATATCAAAAATGCTAAAATATTGTTCATGAAGACTGAAGAACCGTTTAAATTGCCTGAGAAAATGATTGAAGAAACTAAAGACAAGCTAATATCGGTTAAGAAGTCTACTTTTGATATTTTGGAACGAGAGGCTTACAGAGCCAATATTCCACTTAAAAAGCTTATTTCCACTGTGCTCGACGACTATGCTCAGTGGGTACAAACAAAGAGGAAAAAATGAACAATTCAGCATTGGATGATCTAATCAATATGGCCTTAGCCTTAGTTGTTTTTGGACTCATTGTTAGTGGGGTCTACTATGGCCCTCGTGAAATAAACAAATGGGTCAAAAAAGAAACAGTTACAAGGGTTAAGAAAGGAATCTTTTCACTAGAAAGATATTCTGAAAAGCTCACTGGAAAAAAGCTAGATTTTTAGTCTTTTAAGCGATTTTCAATTTCCCAAATGGCCTTGCAATAAAGAGCAAAACGATGTTTGTCATCCTCATCAGCTTTGATTGAGTTCCAGACTTTTGTTGATTCTGATAGAGGGCCAAGGTTATTAATCGCATTCACCATTTCATCTAATTTTTTTGGCGAAAGTTTAAGCAACTTAGAAGCAATAGCATTCATGCTTTGGATGCCGGCCTTCCCTTCCTTGTAATAGATGTCCCTCATCGTATTGACGTTGATGCTATGTTTTTCTGCAAACTCGTTGGCCTCCTTCCAAGTCGGAAGCATCTTTTTCAAGAGAGCGTAAAAAAGAGTCTGCAAATAGTTTGTTTCATTATTATCGTCTTGCACTGTGACAACCCTAATAAATTTTAAAATTCAGTAACTTAGATGACATTTTATAAATAAAAACTTGATTTTGCTATTTTATTATGTAATATACATATTTAATATAATAAATATGCATATTACATAATAAAGACGGTTGAATGAAAAAACAAAATAATGACCCCAGACTTACTATTGAACCAAACTCCTATCTTCTTTCGCTTGATGAGCTAACGATTGATGTGAGTGCCTTTATTTATTTTCTCAGCACAACTCATGAAACAGCAGAATTAGGCAATGACATCCCTTCCTTTTGGATGCTCATCCCTAAAGGCCTTGATGTTAGATGGCAAGAAGGGGCCTCAAGCTTCTCATTAGAAAAAGAACTATTTTCGCGAATCATTTATATTGTTCATCCTCCCGTTCCTGAAAACGAAAAAGAAAAAGTGAAGTCAAATCTGTTGATAACTTTTTCTCCTGTTATCGCTAATGAGCAAACTGAACAGGTAAAAAAGCTCCTTAAAGGTTTAAGACCAGAAGCAAGAGAAAAGTTGATTTCTCAATATCTCGAATACAAGGAACAGTATGAAAAGAGAAAACTTTAGAATTCTAGTTTGCGACGATGATCATTCCCTCCGTGAAATCATAGTCAATGACTTATATCGAAACTTTAACAACATTCAGGTTATTGAATGTGAGAATGGGATTGATGGTTTTAGTCAGACCGAAGCATTTCGCTTTGACTTGATCATCTCCGATTATAATATGGGGATTGCTGCTGGTGATGGAATTTCCCTTTATAAATATGATCGCTCTCATTCTCTTAATTGCCCATTTATCATCTTATCAGGAGAGCCTCAAGATAGATTTTCCCCTTATCTTAATAATAGTGGATTTCTTTATCTTCCAAAACCCTCAGCTCTCCCTGATTTAATAAATGAAATAATCAAACTGGCCCCTCAAATAGGATTGAATCTTAATGAAAATGATCAAAAAAAAATTGGATAAATCATACTCTGGGCAAGAATACAGAGATAAATTAAATTTAAAAATTGGTTCTATGGTTTCTTCTCTTAGAAAAAAACGAGGATACACCCAAGAAGAGATGGCACAAAAACTAGGGATTCCTCAGGGCACTCTTTCCAAACTAGAGAATGGAAAATCAGACATAAAGCTCTACCAATTGTTTCTTTTTCTTCGCACGTTTGAAGGTGAAAGCAAGAATCACTGAATTTCTTCTTGCCCAATCAGCGAATGTGCAGGATTTTGGTCAGGCCATTTACTCCTGATTTCTTTCTCATCCACATTGCATATAACAGGTATCGTAACGAGTACCGATGTACCAAGTTTTTCCTTTGAAGTAATTTCAAAATTTCCATTGTGTGCTCTAAAAAAGTTAGATGCGTAACCAACTCCTAGGCCATTGCCGTTCTCTTTTTGAAAGCTAAATCCTTCTGTGCCAACGTGTTGAAGAATATGAGCAGGGATTCCCTTTCCATTATCTTCAACCTTTATTTCGGCCACACCTTCAAAGAGACGAGCTGATATATGTATTTCTCCATGATGAAAAGGAAGTGCCTCGACTGCATTATTTAAAATATTGGTCATTGAGCGAGCAAATTCAACTTTATTTGCCTGAACTATAGCCGTATCAAGATTTTTGTCGAATTGACTTGTAATTATCACAGAGTCATTTTCTGCGAGTTGAATTTTCTTTTCTTTAATCACTGACTCTAAAACACTTTCCAAGTGAAAATATACTTGTGACGTTGATCCATTAGTTTCATCAAGAATACTTTTGACCGTATGGTGAATTTTTTCAGCACTTATTTGTGCAAGTTCAAAAATATCTGGATCTTTTAGCTCACGGATGAGTATTTTTAACGAGTGCAGAGGAGTCAATATATCGTGAGCTATCTGCCTTAATTCACCGCTTATTTTTTCTGTGTATTTTAGCTTCGCTTTCAAAAGATCAATTTGACTTTGTTTGTTCATCGAATGCTTAAATATTTCAGTTACTTCAGAATATTCTTTTGTCTTTAATTGAGGATGCTGGCCTTGTCCTCTGTTCTTAATAAATTTGTAAAGCTCATTAAAATCCTTCTGAATATAAATTTTCAAAAAGAAATAAATTCCAATGATATTAATCAAAAGTATTGAGAAAAGTGTTAGTCCAATGTGTTTTAAAAGAGTAAAGTTTCCACCATAAGAATGGATTTCTTTTTCAAGGCTTAAATGGCCAAGCTGCTTGCCATCAAAGTCCAAAGGAATAAAAGAGGCCAGTCTTTGAGTATTTTTCTTTTTGCATACGAGAATTTTGTTTTGAGACATTTTGCAATCATCAAAGTAGTTTTCTTTAGCGGAGTTCAAAAAGCCAACAGGATAAATTGTTGCAAAGTCAACCCTCGTTTTTTCAATCAATTCATATAAAAGAAAATCTCTTGCCAAATTATTACCAGTGTAAGTTTGGAAGAGGATTTCTTCTTTTAACGATGGTTCGATCTCAGTAAGAAGGTATATCTCTTTTTGTCTCTCCGCTTTACTTGAAAAATAGTCAAAAATAAAAACACTTCCAATTGCCAATAACGAAGTAGCAATAGAAAGAACGATAAGGAGTTTAAAAATTCTTGATGATAGTTTCATAATCAAATACTCTCGTATCCTTTGGATGTCACTTTCATCACAAAGATTTTATTAATTTGAGGCCTTAGGCCTGGTTGTATATCAATGTCACTTATGCCTTTAAACTTTTCCTGTCTAGCCAGCTGATAAGTTCTCTCCTTGGTTAACGCTCGCTTTTCATTATGAATACTTTGAGCGATAAAATTAACAGCATCATAAGTATAAGCACTTAAAAGCATTGGTTCGAGATTAAATTTACTCCTATAGGTCTGAACAAAATTTTGAAAATTCTTATTGGGATCACACAAACAATTTAAAGTAGGGAAATAGGCAGTAATCTCTTTATGTTTTGCATAGTTTAAGAAAGCTGGGAGGGCCGAAGATCCAAAATATCCTGTTCCTAAAATAATGGGTAGATTTTGGCCCTTATTTTCTTCAAACACAAAGTCAGAGAGTTGTGCAGCAACAACAGAGCGTGTGAGAAGAATAATACCCTTGATGTTATTTTTTTCTTTTCTGTAAGCTTCAACAAAGGGATCTATATTTCCCGTCTTTTCTAATACATTAACTGTCAGATAACTTTTTCTCATAGATTTTAATTTTTCAGTATAAGCTAGGTAGTAGCTATTCATTTCAGATCTATCAATCGAGGTCACAATCAAATATTTGTCAATTGCCTTGGTTGTTGCTTCAATTTTTTGAAAAAATTTATCCATTAAAAAACTGGCCTTTGGCTGAATGGTCATGAGTGAAGGAGCAGCCTGAAGATCTTGGTGAAAATCACCATAAATAGAATAAACAAGAATATTTTCCTTTTTCACATAATCCTTTACGGCCAGAAGGTCATTTCCAGTGCAAAATCCGATGATTGCATGGCAACCATCTTTAACCATTTCTTTTGCTGCATTTAAAGGTGCAAGACCAGTCCTGTCATAATAAAATTTTTTGATTTCAATATTCTTACCAAATTTTTTCAAAGCTAATTCTTTGGCCATCTCTGCGCCATTAACAAAAGCTTCACCATAGGTCGGGATTGATTTAACGGTGGTTCCCGTAAGACATATCTTTAAATCTGAGGCATATCCAAGATTTATTTTAAAAAGCGCAAAGATTGTAATAAAAAAAATACTCTTCATATATTCACCATATTGATAAACAAGACATAGAAAATTGTTCCACCCAAAATACTAATGATAAAATTATTCCATTTTGCTTGAAGACCTAATACGAGTAAGGCCGAAACTAGGCGTAAATAATATTCTTTATTAAAAGTGAAATCCTTAAAACAATAAATGACAAGTAGGCCCATCAGCAACGTAGGAACAATATTTTGAAATGTTGAATGATGAGAAAATCTTTGAAGTTTCCCAGCGAAAAGGAAAGGCAAAAACCTTGTCAACATTGTGGCCAAACACAGTATAATTATAAAATTGAAATTAGGTGTGAGCATTTTTCACCCCTCGACGTAGTAAGTGCAAACTTTTTAAGTTTTCCCAAAAAAGAATCACAAAAAGCCCAGTCAGGGCGAAATCTAGCCCTTTGATATTTATAACCATGTTTTGGCCTAAAAAACTTCCCAAAGTACAGCCAAAAACCCAATAAAAATGATTAACAAAAAAGACTCTGACTAGATTTTCAGTATTGGCCTTACCTTTACCCTTATAGAACTGATACATTCCAAAATTCTCATCTGTGAACGCTGCAATCAAATAACACTTTTGTAAGCTCCATTTTCCAAAATCATGGAGTGCCGTAATTCCATAAAAAATATGTCGAAAATTAAGAGCAAATACTGTGATAAAAAATCCCCAAAAGCTCATTTGTGTTCCCAGTAGTTGAAGGGCCAAAAATTGTGCCGCACCAGCAAAGGTCGTTAAACCGATGAAAAAAGACGTTGCAGTGTCTCCTCCCTTTGAGGCAAAGAGAATTCCAAAAGTTAATCCTAAAAAGAGATAACCAATAGCTATCGGGATTGAGTTAACAAGAATTTCTCGCCA
>CALFYV010000411.1 GCA_937952395.1 uncultured Bacteriovoracaceae bacterium
TCAAAGTCGTATAAAAAACGTTTACGAGTTACCAAGAGTACTAAAGCTGGTTACTGGCGAAACATTCCCATCAACTCTGATTTAAAGGAATTACTTTTAGAGCTACAAAATAAATCAAACTCTGAATTTGTTCTTCCACGAATTAGAGATTGGTGTCAGGGATATCAGGCCAGAGCGCTTAAAACATTTTGCACGAGCATTGGCATTACCCCGATTCGATTTCACGATCTACGGGCCTGTTTTGCCACTCAGCTTTTGCAAAATAAGGTAGCCCCAGCAACGGTCATGAAAATTTGTGGATGGAAAGAACTGGACACTATGGCCAGATATATCAGATTAGCTGGTATTGATGAGTCTGGGGCCACAGATTCTCTGCAAATTCTCAGTGATGCTGAAGCAAGTCAAAAGGTTGTGAACTTCTATCGAGGGGTCTAGCTACATTTGACTACAAATGGTAAAAATAAATCGAAATATTAACAACTTGGGGTGGATTTATCGTCCACCCCATTTTACTTACAGTCTAGAGACCAAAATCGGTTAAATAATCTTAAACCTTGCCATTTGGCTTAAGCCTATCAATTTAGGGACCGATCAAAGATTCGTAATGGAATATTTCGAGATTTAATTTTATGGCAAAGATTCTACTTGTTGATGATGATATTAGTTTTAGGGGCGCCTTAATGGCCACCCTCGAAATAGCGGGTCATGATATCACTTCAGCTGAAAATGGTCTCGAAGCTCTTGAAGTTTTAAAAGAAAATAAATTTGATTTAATTATATCTGACATACAGATGCCTAAAATGAATGGAGTTGATCTCACCAAGGAAGTCAGAAAAAACTCTCAAATTCCTATTATTCTAATCACTGGATTTTCCCAGATTTTTGAAACTAAACAAGCTTTTGAAATTGGAGCAAATGACTTTATTCCAAAGCCATTTGAAAGAGAAGATATTGAAGAAGCCATTAGAAGATGTATTGGAAGTGAAGAACAAGCTCAAGCGACCGAGGAAAAGGAAGAGCTTCTTTTTTGTCGTATAGGGCTAAATGAATTCATTTATGGTAAGCAAATTCGGTTTCCCGTTTACCTTAAGCTCTCAAAAAATAAATATGTCAAATTGGCCCATACAGGAGAGGATATTTCACCACAAAGGATCAGAGAGTTTAGAGATAAAGGCATACGTTTTCTTTGTTTAAAAACATCCGACTTTAAACAGTATGTTGGAGTTGGAATAAAGCTTTTACAAGCTGCAAATAAAACAAAGACAATAAATCACGAAAAGAAAGTTAATCTTCTCAGTAGTGTCGGTAACATTTTGGCAGAAGATGTTTTTCAAAATGGAGTGGATAAGGCATCCTTTAAGGATTCTGCAATATTCTTAGAAAATGCCGTATCTGTTTTAACAGACTCCAACGATGCCGTATTACTACTTGAAGCACTGGAAGAACATACCGATTTTCTTCTTTCTCACAGTTTGGGTGTTAGCCTCTACAGTATTCTTATTGCGAACGCACTTCACTGGAGAATGCCTACTCATAAATTCACACTTGCGACTGGTGGGCTTTTTCATGATATCGGACACAAAGAGCTGCCTTCTGAAATGCTCCAGTCTCAACGTGTTGGGTGGAATCACGAAACTTTAAAATTATATGAAAATCATTCTGAAAGAGGTGTGAAAATTTTACAAGAGCTTCCGTTTATTTCTGATGATGTCTTGGAGATAGTCAGTCAACACCATGAGGCTTGCTCGGGCTTTGGTTTTCCTAAGAAAAAACGCAAGCAATCCATTCACCCCATGGCCAGAATCATTGCAGTTGCTGATTCTTTTTGCAATAGAGTTATAAAACACCCGTCTTTTAAAATGTTCGAAGCGGAAGAAGCCATTCAAGATATGATTAGTAGAGAAAGTGACAATCTAGATAGGCAGTTTGTGAATGCACTTGCAAGTATTTTTAATATAAAAATACCAGAAAAAAAATCGAAGTTTATTTAAAATGAAAGCTGTAAATATAAAAGCTGAAAAATTAATAAAACTGCATAGCATTCCTAGGTTTTGCGTAATCACAAGCTTGATTACTTCACTTGTCGTATTGTTTGGATGGTCAACTGACAACCTCATCTTTACGAAAATTCATCCAAGTTTTGTATCAATGAATCCCTTAACAGCAATTTGCTTTTTACTAACTGGGGTTTCATTGATATTTATGGAAAAACAAAACTTTAAATTAACAATACTATTTTCAGCGTTAAGCCTTGCACTCAGTATTGCAAAGTTTATCGACTTATTTGGTATTTCAATTCCTGTTGATCAACTTTTTTTTTCAAGTTCTATCGGTGGAAACAAAATGGCACCGAACACAGCATTCTGTTTTCTATTACTAAATATCGCATTTATTTTTCGCGAAATAAAATCGAGAGATAAATTTCATTCGATTATTCCAAGTGTTCTTGTTCTAATAACATTTTTTGTTAGCGCTATATCTGTCATTGGTTATATCTATGATATAAATTTTCTTTATACTATCGGAAAGTTTATTTCTATGGCTTTTAATACTGCTTTATTATTTTCGCTTTTAGCAATAGGCTTTATCTTCACTCTACCCGATAAAGGCCCTTTTTCAATATTTGTTAAAAACAATTTGGGTGGGACTATCATTCGCAGAATGCTACCAGCTATAATCTTCATGCCACCACTCCTTGGTTGGATAAATGATCTGTTTGTGAAAAAAGGTATTTATAATGCGGATTTAGGAACCTCATTATTAGTTATCTTAGAAATTTTTATACTTGGTGCACTCACAATATTTTGCGCCAAAAAGCTCAGTATAGCAGAAGAACACTTGAGAGAACTCAATATAAACCTTGAGAACAAAGTTGATGAAAAATTTAAGCAACTTGAGATAAAGGAAGCGCAGCTATTACATCTACAAAAGATGGATTCAATTGGCTCATTGGCTGGAGGGGTTGCTCATGACTTTAACAATATACTAGGTGCAATACATATGTATTGTGACGTTGTTAAAACACATCTAGCTAAAAATAATATTGAAAAGGCAGTAGGATATATCGATGAAATATTTAAAACATCTCAAAGAGGGGCAAACTTAACACGACAGTTGCTTTTATTTAGTCGGCAACAAATCCAAAGCCCTGAAGTCATCCAATTAAACCAATTGATTAACAATACTCTTAAAATGCTCTATCGACTTGTTCGTGAAAATATAAAAATTGAAACAAAGTTAGAAGACCAATTACCACTCATTGAAGTCGATCCTCATCAAATAGAACAAGTTTTAATGAACCTTGTTATAAATGCCCGAGATGCAATGCCTCGTGGAGGAACAATTATAATTAAAACGACCTTAAAGAAGTTCTCTGAAAAAATTATCGATACTCATCTCGAGATTAAGAAAGGTGATTACATTGAACTTTCTGTTGCAGATACAGGTGAGGGCATGACTCAAGAAACTAAGGCCAAGATTTTTGATCCTTTTTTTACGACAAAACCCCTAGGACAGGG
>CALFYV010000412.1 GCA_937952395.1 uncultured Bacteriovoracaceae bacterium
ACAAAATCAAGTAATTCATTTTTGGTTGCTAGCGTCCAACTAGGGTATTCACCTTCAGAGGTCATATCAAAACCAAACTGATGAGCAAGTCTATCAAAGGTTTTCTCAAACATTCTCGCTTGTTCTCTGTCAAAAAAGCGTATCGAAGCCATAGCGTAAATATGCCCATTCATGACGATTACCTGGGCCAGATTATTGCTTAGGGCAACCAAACGATCCTCAGTATGCAAAAGATAAGTGTGGACACCATGAGGAAAAAGACTAATAAAACTTAAGAAATCATTCTTATCCTTGCCAGATAGAACTTTGTTATTATTTTCAATCTTCTGGATTTCAATAAAAACTTGAGAATCTTCCTTGGATTGGTATTTCTTCCACTGCTGAGTTAGATCTAGTGCTATTTGCTGTAATTGAGCCTGATTATTCTCTTTAGTCTTAATGATGACATAAGCATCACGTGGAATAATATTATGCGCACGGCCTCCTCTAAACTCAGCAATTTCATAATCAAGAGATCCTATTTCCAGCAAATACTCGTTAAGTTTTTTGATAGCATTGGCCAGTTGCATGTGAATATCAACACCAGAGTGACCTCCACGCAAGCCACCTAAAGTAATTTTAAATGCTGATAAATCTTTTGAAGCCTCAACGAGTTCAATTTTCTTATTAAGCTGTTTATCAATTCCTCCAGCACAGCCTATATAAAGACTTCCCCATTCTTCTGTATCAAGGTTTAACATTTTTTTACCCTTGAAAAATTCTGACTTAACAGCCCATGCTCCGTTTAAACCAGTTTCTTCATCTGTGGTGAAGAGTAATTCAAGAGGAGGATGCTTAACACTTTCATCTGTCATAAGGGCCAATGCAGCAGCACAACCAATACCATTATCAGCACCTAGAGTAGTTCTATCAGCTTTAAGCCAATCTCCTTCCACGTAAGTGACAATAGGATCTTTGGAAAAATTAATTTTTCTATCTGGTGTTGAATCAGTCACCATATCCAGGTGATTCTGTATGATAACAGGACCTTTATGCTCATATCCTTTGCTAGCAGGAACATAAATGACAATATTTCCTTCTTCATCTTCTTTAAAAGAGTGACCATATTTTTCTGCCAAAGATTTGACATGATTTCTTATTTGAACTTCTTCTTTCGAAGGTCTTGGAACTTGTGTAAAATCAAAGAAATGGTTCCATAAATGAGCCGGCTCATTGGGATAATTTTGGGGTTTTTCCATCTTAACCTCTTAAGTAAATAATTGAGGCTACAATAGCGTAAAAGCATTTGTTTGTCCTATAAGGATAGTATGTTCAAACTCTTTTTCATTTTCTATTCCATTTTTTGCTTCGCAAAAGAAAGGGTAAAAACATTTGAGGCTATCGCTATGAATGGAGAGAAAATCGTTTATACAGAAAAACATGAAGAGATATATGAAGACAATAATAGATTAACAAAATCACGAACATTTTACTTTGATGCAAAAAATAAGCATTTCGCAACCGAAAGAAATCAATTCACGACTGAAGATTATGCTTTTCCGGTAAGTAGAATCGAATATCCAGGAGAAGATATTTATGAAGGTTCTCGTTACGATAATGGTCATTATGTGATTTACCGTAAAATGAAAGATAACCCTCAAGAAGAAGAATTTTACAAAGAAGAGGGACTCGTTATTGGTGGCCAAGGTATTCACTATTACCTGGCTCATCATCTAGATAAAATTAAAGCTAATCAAGTCACTAGTTTTACTTATTTAATACCCGCAAGGCTCACTAGCTTTATCTTCCGCTACGTATTTCTTAAAGAAGAAAACGGTTTTTTTCATATTAAGGTCGAATTAGACTCTTGGCTTTTGCGACTTGTTGCGCCTTCTTTTACAGCCATTTATGACCATAAGAATAAACGAATAGTATCCTACGAAGGTTTATCTAACTGGAAAGATGAAGCTGGCAATCTTCAGAAAGTTCTCATTCACTATAAGTACGAATAAATATCTTGATACTGAACATAAAGAGCAAAAAGAATTTAAAAATGTAAATTAAACCCCGACTCATTTTACATGAAAATTATGTTCTATGTGATTGCCCCTCCTCTGGTTTATAAAAGAAAAGCCCCCTGCTTAAGGAGGCTTTTCTCGGAGGGAGTTCGGAAGGTAGTCATCTGGCCAATCAGGAAGAGAGACAGGGAGTTTAGAAATGGCCAAAAGACTGTCGCGTCCTATCTTTATTTGTAGCCAACATAAACGTTGGAAGGAGTGCTCTGACTTGTACTTGCTTGAGAGTCTTTGTTGTCCTCCTTGTTATTTCCTGTGCAAGCATAAGTATTGGCAGTCATAAAAATTGCAAAACCAAATATCATTAAATTTTTCAACATGGGTATCTCCTTGGTTTGTTCCCCTTTTCATCTGAAATTAGTATGCAATAAAAGAAAATTTCGGTTGTCAGCTTAAAGTAAAGAATTTGTCATTTCGAACAAACATTTAGCCGTGCATTAAGTTGTTATTTTCTTGTGAATTTTTGACATTTGTTAGGTATTGAATATTTGATTAAAACAAAATCTATTTATTTTAATCTTTCGTATTATAAGTCGAAGTATTTTTAATCCATCCAGTAAGGGCCAAGCGCATAGCCTTATCCGCAGGAATATCAATAAAGCGCACACTAGATCTATCTACAAAAATAGTACAGCCTCCAAAAATATAACTATAAGGGATATAAACACCAATTTTGTTTCCCTTAAAACTATTCTCAGGTAAATCAGTAAAGTCTTCTCTAGTGACTAGACCGATTAGTTCAATACCCATTTTCTCCAGGTTAACCACTACCACACTATTAACATCTTCATGAGCAGCCCCACTTAAAAGGCTAATAAAATCTTTTAGAGGTCTATATATCGCCTTCACAACCGGCAAACGCTCAAATCTGAGCATAAAAAATCTTATGAGTCGTCCGGTAATAAAGTTATTAACCAATACTCCTACAAAAAAAATACCCAAAAGAGTTACGAGTATGCCAAAACCCGGAAAATAGTGTTCACCCAATAATGATTGAACTTGGGGTGCAAAAAGACTTTCCGCCTTTGTTGTAAGCCAAACTAAAACAAAAATTGTAAGCGATACAGGTAAAACAACTAATAAACCTTTGAGGAATATTCGATTAAAAAACTTTTTCATAGGTCTAATTTATAGGTTTTTTCACGGTTGGGGAAGCGAACAAAAAAAAAGCCCTCCGAAGAGGGCTTTTAAGATTAACTACTTTTTCTTAGTAGCTTTTCTTCTTGTAGCTTTTTTCTTAACCGCTTTTTTAGCAGTTTTTTTAGTAGCTTTCTTTCTAGTTGCTTTCTTTTTTGCAGCCATAATTTTCCTCCCAGAAAAAAGAAATTAATAACCAATCTTCTTTATAATTTAATGTTAAACACATTTTTATTTTAACGCAAACAAAAAATGTCATTTTTTATAGATTAGATACTTTCTTCTTATCTTTTTATACTTTTTTGAGTTCTTCATCATTTTTTTGAAATAAAGAAACACGCGAAAGCATTTACTGCAAAGGCTTTCAACGTTTTTTACATTTTTTAAGAGTTTATTTTTAAAAATGATTTTTTTAGCATTTTATTGAAAATAAATGAAAAAAGAGGAAGTTTTTTACAAAAAAATGAGAAAATTTAAGAAAAAAATGCAGAAAAAATGAGTTTTTAATTAAAAATCAAAAATAATTTCATCATTTTTGATACTGATTTTCACCTTGCCACCTTTTTCTAATTTACCAAATAGCATTTCGTTGGCCAAAGGTTTACGAATTTTTTCATTAACTATTCTAGCTATTGGACGTGCGCCAAGCTTTGAATCAAATCCATTTTTACCTAGATATTTAATTACTTTTTTATCGATTTCAAGTTCAATATTTTTTTCTGAAAGCTGATTTTCAAGCTCCATAATAAACTTACCAACGATTCTATCAATATTTTCGGTGTCTAATTTATTAAAATTTACGATAGCATCCAATCGGTTTCTAAATTCGGGTGTAAAATAATTTTTAATAGCCTGATCGCGCTTAGTAGTATCAATATCTGTATTTCTTCGTCCAATTCCGATAGAACCAGCTTCCATTTCTTTAGCCCCAGCATTTGATGTCATAATAAGTACAACATTCCTAAAATCAGTTGCCCGACCGTTAGAATCCGTCAACGAACCATGATCCATTATCTGAAGCAAGATATTAAATACATCTGGATGGGCTTTCTCAATCTCGTCTAAAAGTAGTACTGAGTAAGGATTCTGATTTATTTCTTCGGTTAAAACTCCTCCTTGCTCAAATCCCACATAACCCGGAGGCGCCCCAATTAATTTTGAAACAGAATGCTTCTCCATATATTCTGACATATCAATTCGCTTAAAATGAATACCAAAAACATTCGCAAGCTGTTTGGCCAATTCTGTTTTACCTACACCTGTCGGACCTACGAACAAGAAGGAAGCAATGGTCTTATCATTATTACCTAGACCCGAACGAGACATAATAATTGAATTAGTCACTGTCTCGATGGCCTTATCTTGACCAAAAATCAAGAATTTTAAATCTCTTTCTAAATGTCGTAATTTCTCTTTTTCATTAGCTGAAATTGATTTTTCTGGAATCCGCGCAATTTGAGCGACAATTTTTTCAATATCCGTAATCTGCACTTCAGTGCCTGACTTGAAGTCAGATTTTAATCTTAAATAGGCACCTACTTCATCGATAACATCGATAGCCTTATCTGGTAATTTTTTTTCATTAATATGGCGTATAGACAAATTGACAGCTGCCTGGATAGCTTCTCTAGAATACTTCACATCATGGTGCTCTTCAAAGCGACTTTTTAGTCCTTCTAAAATTTCAACAGTGTCATCAAGTGAAGGTTCTTTGATGTCAACTTTTTGAAATCTTCTATTAAGAGCTGCATCCTTTTCAAAGAACTTCCTGTATTCATCATAAGTCGTACTACCCATACAACGCAATTTTCCGTTGCTTAAAGCCGGCTTTAATAAGTTTGAAGCATCCAGGCTTCCTCCACTCGTTGAACCTGCACCAATAATAGTATGTATTTCATCAATAAATAGAATACTAGGTACTTCACCCTTTTTTTGTTCAAGCGCTTGAAGAACAAGTTTCAATCTTTCTTCAAAATCTCCACGAAATTTAGTACCTGCTAACAAAGAGCCCATATCTAAGCTATAAATTTTATTACCCTTTAAACAAGCTGGTACTTTATCTTGCACGATAGCCTGGGCAAGTCCTTCTGCAATAGCTGTTTTTCCTACACCCGCTTCACCAACTAAAATTGGATTATTTTTTCTTCTTCTACTTAATATCTGAATTATTCTCTGAACTTCGACTTCTCGACCAATCGTTGGATCCAGCTTACCCTCTTGTGCCATCTGGGTTAAGTTTATCGTAAAGTCGGCCAGTGCACGCTCATATTTATTTTCTTTTTTGAGAGGATCATTTATTACTGTTTCTGATCCTTCTGTCGAGTTAGTAATGGAGCGATCAAGTCCGTGAGCAATTTTTTCAACTACTGAAATTCTGCTCACTCCTTGTTTTTGTAAAAAATAAATAGCGTGGCTTTCCTTTTCATTAAAAAGCGCAACTAATAAGTTAACTGGCCCAATATTTTTCTTTCCCGATGATTGAACATGCAAAGCTGAACGTTGTATTACACGCTGAAGAGAAACGCTAATTTCGGGTTGATAGCGTATACCACTCTCTCTTGCCAAATCACGTAACTGCTCATTTACAAACTGTTTCTTGTTGAGAATTTCTATTTCATCATCCGAAAGGATACTAAAATTATTCGAATCGTCTAAGAATTGTATAAGTTCATTTTTAAGCTCAGTAATATTTGCTCCACACTCTTCCAACACTTTAATGACAACATCATCATCCAGCATCGCTAGTAAGACGTTCTCAAGAGTCAGAAACTCGTGCTTTCTCTCATTTGCTCTTCGTATGGCTTTATTTAATAGCAGTTCAAGTTTAGAACTAATCATTTTTCACCTCAAATTGAATATTGGCACTCTTTTACTAATCGCAAGGTTCATAAGAGAGTTTTAATGGATGCCCTTCTTTCCTGGCATAACCAGTCACTTTGGCCACCTTGGATTCAGCCACTTCATGAGTATATAATCCACAAACCGCTAGTCCTTCCGTATGTATTTTTAGCAT
>CALFYV010000413.1 GCA_937952395.1 uncultured Bacteriovoracaceae bacterium
TCTGAGTCCAATTTATTAGCGAGAGTTGTTGCCCAATTCGTGATTGCTCCTCTTAAAGCGTTACTGACACACAGATGAGTTAAGGGAACTTTTGCCGTAACAGAAACGATGTTGATAATTCGTCCTTCTCCTTTTTCTCTCATTGAGCGAACAGCTTCTTTCGTTAGTTCTTGAAAGGCAAAGAGCTGCGATTGAAATCCCTCAAGGAAATCAGCAGAATCGACTTCAAGAGGATCTTTAGGAGCAGGGCCACCTGAATTATTAACCAAAATGTAAGGCTTAAATATACTAATTTCACTTCAACCATTTTTTATACTTTTTGCATCGGAAAAATTAACTCTTAGCCCCTTTATGTCATTCCCCTCTATACTTCCTTGTGAACGAGACAAAATTAAAACTTCTGCCCCTAGCTCATTTAGCTTTTTAGCACAAGCTTCACCAATACCTTTACTTCCGCCACAAACAATGGCCCTTTTTCCTTTTAGTGATATCATAAAATTCCCCTTAGTTTTTTTAGAAATTGAATTGTTTGATGAGCTTCTTCTAGCCATTGATTTGCACTGCTCTTCAAAAGAGTTTTTCTCTCTAGCAAAGTATTATATTTTGAGGCATCACTCTCAAGCTTCTCTATTTTTTGTAAAAGACTTTTAATGCCAACATTGAAATTTTCTTTAAAAACTATTTTTGCATCTTTCAGACTTACAAGACCATCATTAACTAAATGATCGAGAAAAATACAGGATGAGTGGGCATCAAAGTTTTTATCAATATCCCGAAAGAAAGGATAGCCTAGAAGTCTCTCGGCCAAGATGAGTAAAAAAGTTTTATAGTACGAATCTGATTTTGAAGAAGACTTATTTAAACAATAAAGCATCGAAATTAAATCAACCCTAAGTTCCTCTATCCCAGCAGTAATAGAACTACTCTTTTCGGGTAAAAACTTTGGAATAGGCAATGGGCCAGTTCGATGAGCACCCTCATGTAAATTAACCCAATTGGTTACATATTGCTCAAGTTCTACTTCACCATCTTTCAAGATTTCCTTAAAGGGATGGTTAACAGTAAATTTTTCTATAACGTTCCTTGTGTAGGAAATATGTCTTTTAGAAAATTTGTCTACAAAGTAGAAAATAATATCATCATCTTTTACAGCATGATTGAGGAAATTTTCAGGGAAGAGGGCCACAACCTGTGGATTAGCAATTCCTTCAGTCCCATTCTTTATTTTGATTGTTCTGATCGGTGTTTCTTGAATAGAATCAAAGTCTATTGTAGCATCAATATCTTCGATGTTGGCCAATTCAAATAAAAGCCCTGGATGATATGAGCATTTAAAAACTCCACCTATAAATTGATTATTTTTGTTTTTAAAATAATTGAATACATTCTCTTGTCCATTACCAAGCTCTAGGTCTTCAGACAAAAGCCTAAGAAACGAAGACTTGTCAGAACTGAGACTAAGCTCATTTCTTAGATGTGAAATACTTCCATTATTTCTGAATAGCTCTCTTTGCTGGTTACCCCATTTCATGACAGATGAGACGTTCATAAATTCTTTCCTTCTTGCAAGAGCGAGATTAATTTTTCATCATCACCCTTGTATAAAACTCCGCTCACAGAGTTTAAATTTTCGATAGTAATAGTGCGATCGCCAGTGAGTAAAAATATTTTCCCCACAAATATTTGGAATAGTTCTCT
Organism: uncultured Bacteriovoracaceae bacterium; assembly: GCA_937952395.1. Taxonomy (GTDB): domain Bacteria; phylum Bdellovibrionota; class Bacteriovoracia; order Bacteriovoracales; family Bacteriovoracaceae; genus CALFYV01. The sequence goes on from CALFYV010000413.1 coordinate 1,699, forward strand.
TGCTAAATCCGAGCCTGTTTTTTCAGTGCTTATATTTTCGTCTATAAAAATAATATTATTTTCTTGATTAAATTCTTCAAATTGTTCAAGAAGCTCAATTTCACTCTTAAAGCACACGGCATTAATACCAATTTGCTTGGCGAGAACTTGGTAGCTTTTTAATATCACTTCATCATCATCTAGGAAGATCGCTGTCTCAGGTTTTTGAGATAAAAAATATTGTGAAGTATTGGCATCGTATCCGAAAATACTTTTAAATAAATCATGCTCACTATTTTCTAGCAAAGAAAATCGTTTTAGGAGTGCCTGGATGTGAGAAGAAGATTTTAATGAACTATTTTCATTAATCATCCTATCAAGAATAACTCTGCTGCTAGCAAAAAAATTGTTTGATGTATGGAAGTGTTTTTTTAGAATGGCATTATCTAATTTATTGGATAGTGACATCGTTAAACTCCTCTTTCATAATTTTATATATTCTTTTACCCATTTGCTGGCTGATCCCAAGACGACGATTGACTTCGGATTTATTTTTAAATGCTGTAAACTTTCTTTTATAGATTAATGCTTGAAGCTTATTGACATAGTTGGTTAACCCCATTTTCTCAATAAGTTTTTCCTGTTCATCTGTCAGAATAAAATTTTCAGTGGAGTCGTCTAACAGAGGAATATTTTGGATAATTCGAGGGTCAAGATTTTCTTCATTGATAATTTTGGCCTTGCTATCAGCAAAAGACTCAACTACATTTTTAAGCTGTCTTATGTTGCCATCCCAATCGTATTCCAAAAGCTTTTTTCTTGCTTCTGGCTTAATGATGATCTTTTCGGGAATTGATTTCATAAAGTAATTAATAAGAAGTGGTATATCTTGACGATTTTTTCTTAAAGGCTTTAACTTTATTTGGTGCGAAGTAGCTAAACGGTAGAAGAGATCTTCCAAGAAGTCGCCATTGCTCACTTTTAACGACAGATTCTCTTTTGAGGCCGTAATAATTTTAACATCAATTTTCTTACCAGTTTTGGCTCCCCATTTTTCAACAATTTTATCATCAAAGAATTTTAAAAGTTTCGACTGAACACCACGAGGTATTTTTCCAATTTCATCAATAAATAATGTCCCTCCTGCTGCCTGTTCAATAACGCCATCCTTGTCACTGATTGCCCCCGTAAACGCCCCTTTTACATGTCCAAAAAGCTCTGCGATAAACTCGTTTCCTTCAAATTTAGTGGCATCAAAAATTTTGAACTTTCCTTTTCTTCCTGACATTTCATGGATAAGTCTAGCAAGTTGACCTTTCCCAGAGCCACTCGGGCCAGTGATATGAATAACTGACTTAGAGTAATAGGTAGCGACCTTTCTGATGCTGGCCTTTAAATCTTCGTCGGTTGTAATAAATGAATCAGCAAAGTAGCTTTGAAATTTTTTATCATCAATCGTGTTGGTGATCGTTTGATAGATAAAATTAAAATTATGAAAAAAATAACTTTTAAGAAAAAAGTTTTTTGCACCAAAGCTTAAATATTTTTCGGCCAATTCATCATCATCTTCATTGCTGGTAAGTATTGAAACATTACTCATTTTTCTCTGTAAGCACAGATCAAGAAGTTCAAGGCCTCGTGGCATTCCATGGAGATCGTGATCAAGGATGACGTAATCAAAGGTATTATTGGAAATAGTTTTTACTGCATCTGTATATTCAGAGGCAGTCGTAACTTGCATTCCCTTAGCTTCAAATCTCTCTTTGTATTCGAGCACTAAATAATCATCATCTTCAACAATAAGCAGCCTGTAACGCATTGAGTTCGCCTTTTCAAAGTTGGATGAAAATACTCCATTAGAACGATATGACAAGAAATTTTTTGTTATAAAAAACTAAAATATGTAAAATATTCAACTAGATTGGTTAATATCAACCAATTCATCAAAAACAACCAACTTCATTTTGGTTAAAAAAAACCGCACATTTGTTGAAAAGAACCAGGCCTTTCTTTCGCTTTTCTGCAATTTCAAAACCTTAGTCATCTCATTTTTTTGGCACATGAATTGTTATTCCAAGGCCCCATTAACCAACACACCAGCAAAAGGGGTTTGTATGAAGAACGATTGCTTGAACTTTGCTAACAAAAAATTTCCGTGGCTTAACTCAGATGGATCTTTGAAATCATCCAACAAATTAAGAAAAGCAGCTAAGAGTTGGAGTCTTTCCGATTGGGAAGCTTTCTTGAAGACTCAAGAGGTTTCTCAAGTGGAGGCCACTCCCATTAGCATGGATACGTTTAATAGAGATGCCGAAAATTATTATGTAACTGATCCTTTTGGAGAAGATGAAAACGATTTCAAAATCGAAGAAGACTTTGAAACGATCAAGAAAATCATCGAAAAAAATTTAAAAAAGATACCAGTATTTGAACGAAAAATCTTAAGAGAAGTTTTTTGGAGAGGAAAAAGTATTAGAGAATTGGCCAATAAAATGAATTGTCCTTCAACTACAATTTGGGCCAAGAAAAAATCTGCTTTAGAAAAATTTGAGATGCTTCTACAAAATGAAATTAACAATAAAAACAAGAGTTTAAAAGAGATTCACTCGGAAAAACTAGAACAGTTTCTTGAACACTTTACACCTAGTAGAAGGGCAAAAAATTAATTTTACCCTAACTACTAACAAAAGGAACTTATGAAATCTCTAATCTTACTAACGTTTTTTCTACTTCTGGCATGCACCAGTACAAACATTTGCGAAAACGATGAAGAAAAGTGCCTAAAGGAGGTCGAGGCAAAAAAAGAAGCTTTACGAATTAGAATGAGTCGGCGTTTTGAGTACGCTGGCCATCGGTAAAGAGGACAATAAAATGTCTAAAGAAATTAATATTAACCACAAAAAAATACAAAGAATTTTAGACAATGAAGTGTATCAGGATTTTTTGAAAGGTGAGCAATCTGATGATGAAAATACTCATGAAGGGTATCCATTAGAATTGATACTATTTATCAGAAAGGCCGTAGGAAAGCTCCCTGAACCTCATCTAACTATAATTAATTTGTATTTTTGGCAATCACTTAGTTGCGCGGAAATTTCTCAACTTCTAAAAATCTCTATCGAGAAAGTAAATGAAGCCAAAGCAGAGGCCATTAGTTCACTTCGGCGAATTTATTTAGAGGAATTTTCTCGAAACAAAAAGAATTTATCTTTTAACAACGTATCTAACTTTAATTAACAAAGGAAAAATCATGGAACAACAAGAAAAAATCGAAACAACAAATGAAAACGAAAAAAAGAATTTCAGCATTCACCAATTGTGGTGGCTGAATGAGCAAACAAGAAAATCTCAACATGCAGGCGTGGCCTATTACAACGAAGAGCAAGGAGATTACTATCTTTACTTAAGCTATCTCCCTCACGACAAAAGGTATCGCTACACTTTACGACCTTTTGAAACTTTGAATGATGTCACACTTTATCGTGTTGAACGAACTGAAAAAGTCGCTAATAAAAATGTTGTTAGACGAAAAAAGGTTGGAGATGCCATTTCAAGTAAAAAAACCAATGGTGACATTTACATTGATCTTGGCCCCCACTCCAAAATTTTAGTTCTACCTAGAACAAACGAGTAACAAATGAAAAAAACAATTTTGACAGTATGTTTGGGCCTAGGTGCTCTTGGGGTTTTCCTCCTCTTCCCTAATGAGTGTTTGGCACAATATGGTGATTTCGAGTCAAGGATGAGTGGATTAAGTAACAAATTGGTTACTGTAGTTTTGCCTAGCTTAAGTCTTTTAGGCCTGATTTACAGTGCTTTTTTGGGACTTAGTGGAAGTGCAGAAGGAAAGCAAAAGATGATCGTTGTCATTTTTTGCTCAGTCTTTGGACTTCTTGCTCCATTTATCATCAATTTCTTGAAGTCAGCAGTAGGCTACTGATGGGACTGAAATTCTCCACAGTCCATCGTAAGCTGGATGCAAAGTTTAAGGTCGCGGGCCTGGAGGCCCTCGACCTTCTTTGTGTCCTTATTTTGGCAGCCACAATGAATTTACTCTTTGGACGAAGTTCAATGGGGCCATATCTTGTCTTTGGTTTACCAATTGCACTGACACTTGTTTTGTTTTTTGGAAAGAGGAATAAACCAGATGGATATTTAGTTCATCTACTACTGTTTCTCATGACTCCAGGTTTTTACAGTGCTGGAGAAAAATCAAAAAACGAAGAAAAACTTATAGGAAAAATTTATGACAAATAAATACAACAGCTTGATCGATTTTATGCCATTTTGGCATTTTGATGAAAATTTCATGGTCTATAAAGATGGATCGCTTGGTAGTGCGTTTCGATTGCAAGGAGTTGACATTAGTTGTGCAACAGATGAGATGATTAATGACTTTTCTCAATCGGTCGAAAATTTCATTAATTCGGTTCCAGAAGGTATTAAATTACAAATTTTTTATCGTCTTTCATCGGATGTTCTACCTTTGATTCAGCAGCACGAAGAAATTTCGGCCCAATCTCCTAAGGTTTATGCTCCAGTTGCAAAATCAAGAATTGATATGCTCAAAAACAATAATAATTTAGGAAATTATTTTTGTCCTGAAATTTTCTTTTTTGTTCGCAGCAAGCCACACCGATACAAAAAACAGAGCTTTTTACAAAAAGATCGTGATTTTGAAAAGATAACTTATGCTGATTATCAAAGGCATAAGGATTTTTTTCTTAGAGACTTAAAGCAAATTAAATCATCACTAGAGCATTCAAAACTCACTCCAAGACAACTTGAAAAAGAAGAATGGTTTAAGTTGGTGTATGAATTTATCAATTTAGACCGATCTGAAAAATACCCCATACCAATGATGAAGGATGTATCATCTCCTTTTGCTCCTTCAATTGTTGAGCAATTTGTTGCTACTGATATGGAGGTTCAAAAGAGCTGTCTTAAAATTGGTGATTATTACTTTAGAACGATTACACTTAAGACCTTACCTGAAAACTATACTTATGCTTCTCTTATAGATGGATTTTTGAAACTTCCTTTTCATTTTTGGCTCTCTCAATCATTAACGGTTCACGAGCAAAAGAAGGAATTAGAAAAGCTTCAACTTCAACGTCGTCTGGCCCATTCCATGGCCGCAGGCGCGAAACATGTAAGTGATCTTGAAAGTGAATCTCGACTAGGACAACTTGAACAGCTCATCTCTGAATTGCTTGAAGGTTCTGAAAAACTTGTTTCAATGGACTTTACAGTGATCGTGTGGAGTAAAACAACAGAAGAATTAGAAGAAAAGTGTGATGAAGTGCTAAAGGCCTTTAGAAGAATGGGACAAAGCGAAGGATTAGTCGAAACTCTTCCATGCTTTGATGCTTTTATAGGTTGTCTTCCTGGCCCAGGGCAAGGATTGAGATATAAAAAACTTAAAACAAGTAATGCAGTTCATCTAATGCCACTATTTTCTTATTGGGATGGAAACAAGCGTCCTATTTGTCTTCTGCCTAATAGAGATAATGTGCTAGTGAAACTTGACCCTTTCGCCAAAGAACTAATTTCTTGGAATGGTCTTGTGTTTGGCTCAAGTGGAAGTGGTAAGAGTTTTACTCTGAACTATTTGATGCTTCAGTTTTTTGCCCAAAATCCCACACCCAAAATTGTTTGGATTGATAATGGACAGTCTAGTAAAGGTCTAGTTGAAAGCCTAGGCGGAGAATTTATTAATTTAGACATAGAATCAAAAATTTCTCTTAATGTTTT
>CALFYV010000414.1 GCA_937952395.1 uncultured Bacteriovoracaceae bacterium
TGCTTGAATAAGTTTTTCGTATAATGCTTGGGCCACATCAAAGCCCAGAAGAGGATCTTGCTCTCCATGGCTTTGAAAAAATGGTTTGCCTTCATTACCTTTCATCGATTGAATTAAATTTTCTTCATCAATTAAATTAGATGAAAAAAGAATCATCCCTGCGACTTTTTCTTTTAGTCGTAGACCAAGATGACTGGCCAACATAGCACCTTGAGAAAAACCTACAAGAAAAAACTTTTTGTACTTATTTGAGATTTGTAAAAAGATCTTTTCAAGCCTCTCAACCATCTGGATAAAGTCTGGACTTGAGAGTTTTCTAAAATCACGGTGCTTGCCGCTCATCATGGCACGTTGAAGCTCCATCATATCAATGGGAAACCAGGCACGACCACTCATCATCATACCTAAAGAAACTTCTAAAGGAGCATTGGGGAAATACCAATTCCAGTCGTTTTCTGGGGCCATATATTCATGCAAAGGATAGAGATCTTCACAATTGGCACCATAGCCGTGCATGAGGCAGACTGCGGGTTTATTTGGATCGCCTTTGATATGTAGGAAATCAATGTCGCCTAATTGGATTGTATCCTTTATACTCATAGTAACTCCAAGGTTAAAATGAAAATAAATAAAAGTATAGTCTATATTCTTATCGCTGGGATTCTCTTCACGATTGCTTTCGTTCTGGTTAAATCAACCAGTCATATCCATGTGCTACAAGTAGTTTTTTGGCGATCCTTAATCGTTTTTCTTTTTAGCTTTGTGATCCTCAAATATAAAAAGATTCCTTTATTCGAAGGTCCCAAAAAATATTTAATCCTACGAGGCATCACTGGATGTATCGCTATTATTTGTTATTTCTATACTTTGCAAGAAATGACTATGGCAAGTGCGGTTACTCTTCAGTACGTTTCACCTCTTTTTTTAGTCATTGTTGGCTTCTTTATTAACAAAGAACGCTTTAATAAAATTCAATTAGTTTTTGTTATGCTGGCGCTTTTAGGAACAGCGGTTATTAAAAATTTTGACCCAACTATTACCACCTTTCAACTTCTCTTAGGGCTAAGTAGCGCGTTTTTCTCCGCACTCTCTTACAGTTTTATCAGGAAGCTTAAAGGTTTGGCCGATCCCTATCTTGTTGTTTTTTACTTTCCTCTTGTCACCTTACCAGTCATTTTGCCTATACTGGTCATGAACTGGGTCACACCCAATTGGGAAGATACAGTTAAACTCATTGGAGTTGGAGTTTTCTCTATGTTTGCCCAAGTCCTTTTAACCAAAGCACTGCAAAGAGAGAGAGTAGCTAAAATTGGAGTTATTCGTTATGTGGATCTTATTTTTGCTGCAATCGCCGGCTATGTCCTGTTCGACGAGATCATAAGTCTACAAATGGTATTAGGTTTTATTCTTATTATTTCTGGAGTGATACTCAATCATATTTTTTCTTTTAAAGAAGAAAAGTCACATACGGTCGATTAACTTGTAACTTATCACTTTGTTGTTTTTCTAATTCTTTGAAAAACTTTCCTGTGACGTTTAAAATTCCAAATTTTACTTTATCAATTTTAAAACGTAATTTTTTCTCCGATGATAAATGCTCAACACTACCGTCTAGCTTAAATCTTCCATTCAAATCACTATAAATATCACCTTCCATATAAACTTTCCCTTTAACTATATTTATCTTGGCATTTAAGATTTCTAAATTGTCACCATTATCATAGCGGTATAAGCCTAATTGCATTTTTTTTATACAACTCGATATTACTGAATCCATTAAATCTACAACTTGGCCATCCCCCGCACAACGCAACGAAAGTTCCTTTAAAATTTGCGTGCTATTTTGCTGAGTTGAACTGTAATCTTGTAAACTCAAATCTATTATCCCTTTATTCATATGGGCTTCAAGGCCATCCACCAATAATTCATCTGCATTTTGTAGAGCTGAAGGCACATTTTCTAAATGTAGATTTATACCAGGTGCTTTTATTTTGATTCCATCAATTAATTTTTCAACTTCAAATTTTAAATAATCCTGTTGATGAGCTTTACCATAGCTAAGTTCAATTTCACCTTGGCCAACAGGATTAGTATATTCAAAATGAAAATGGCTTAAGTCGAATTGTTTGATTGAACTAGTTTCACATGAAGTTAATAACAAAATTCCCACAATAAAGTTGACCCATTTCATTTGTCTCTCCAAGTGCAGGAATTTTTGTAGTACTTTCCTATCGCCTAAAATCTAGAAAGCAATGAATACATTTACGTGATGAGGTTGTTTTTGCCTGGGCGCTTTATTTTTAGATGGAAAGCTTTGATAAATAAGTTAGAATAGATCAAAGGGTTTTTATGAGTGATGATGATGATAAGGCCACAGTAGTTATCGATATTACTAAGCTACGCGAACAGATGGGAAAAGCGGTTGCACCTGAGGAAGATATTGGAGAGGTGACTGCTATTGACCTTGAATTCACCGTAGGCCCAGATGATAGTCCAACTAAAACGAAGATCAAACAATTGCCAAGTTTTGATGTTCTTTGTTTTGATTTTGGTAACGATTTATTTAGTAAAATTCAATCTCATTTCCCTTCTCATATGAACGTTAATATCATTAAAGATATCAAAATACTTAATCAGCATTTGGCGCAAAGGAAATTTCAAGTACTTTTTCTGAATTATGATGGTAGCCCACAAGCTGTTAATCAAATCAGTACACAAGTCAAAGCTAAGTTCCCAGAATGTAAAACTGTTATTGTAGCCAAAAGCTTAAGTTTAGAAAAAGCGCAAATCCACCAAAAAAGTCCAGCAGGTGCTGAGGCTTATATGAGTCATCCTTTGAGCAAAGAAAAGCTCTCTGATGAATTAGAAAAAATTTATTCAAAATTCAATTAAACAAAATAAAAAAGGGAGGAACAAAGTCCTCCCCGGAAGAGTTGGTCACTAAGTCTTATTCTTTTTCTGGGAAGAATAAACTTCAATATCTATTTTGACTTCATCACCAAGAACATTTTTACTAATATCTGCCACACTAAATGTACTGTTCCAAGAAATCCCAAAGTCGTTTCTATCTACTTTAGTTTTTCCTACGAAGTGAAGACCGTCCTTAGTATCTTTTAATTCCACGTCTAATTCAACTTCTTTTGTCTTACCTCTCATTGTAAGAGTGCCTTTTATTTTGGCCTTGCCATTTTTAAGCACAACCGGCTTAGCCGACTTAAACACTAGGGCTTTATGGTTATCTACATCAAAAAAATCGGCAGAACGTAAATGCTTGTCACGTTTCTCTTCTTGTGTGTCAACAGAAGATGCATCTATCGTAACAGCTATATTAGAGAGAGTTTTTTTAGATTCATCATATGAAAAACTCCCATCAAATTTCTTAAATTCACCAAAGACAGGAGATGAAATTTTAAATTTAAAAATTTCAAAGCCAACTTTACTTTTTTCACTCTTAATTTCATAACTCTTAGTCGCAGCTAAAGCCGAAAGAGAGAGAGAAAGACTCAACATAATATTCAACAACTTCATAATTCCTCCATTACTTATTTGTCAGTAAGTGTAGTCTCAAGTCAAAATAATTACATCTAAAAAATATTAATTTTTGTTAAACAAGATGCCAGTCTTTTTTAGAACTCATTATTTGACGAATTCTCTTCCCCCGCGAGACTATCTTTCTAAGAGATATTCGGAGATCAAGGATGATTTACCTCTTTTTCAAGCTATTAAGCTTTAGTTGTTTATTATGGGGTGCAGTGCCAGACTGGAGTGAAAATACGAAGCTTAACTCACCTCGCTTTAATATTTATCAATTAAACGAAGCAAAATTTAAACAAACCATCACTGCTGGCAAGAAGCATGCTCTGATTTATCCAGTTGATGTGACCGGGCTTCTGATTCCCTATGAACCTCTCAAATATTTTTTTGAAACTGATGAACAAGATCCCGTTAGAAAGTATATTTTTTCTAAATTGCAAAATAAAACTCAATTTTATTCCATTGATGATTTGCTTAATTGGTTAGGACTACATTCTTATCCCGAAACACAAGAAGAAAATCCTTTAGACATTCCCCATGTCGATCCTCTGCATGCGACTCATGCTATGGGCACGACATTGCTTAAAACTAAAAATGGAATCGGTATTACTTTTAGCTGTGCTGCCTGCCATAGCGCTGATCTTTTTGGAAAAAAAATACTAGGAATGACCAATCGCTTTCCTAAAGCCAACGAGTTTTTTCATTTAGGAAAGCAAGTTTCCCCTTTTATCAACTCCTATCTTTTTCAAATGGGACTTAAGACAACCCAAGGTGAACGTTTGATGATCAAAAAAGTCAAAAATACTTTGCCTTGGGTCGGAACAAAAAAACCACAGGTCTTAGGACTTGATACATCCCTCTCCCAAGTGGCATTAAGTCTTTCAAAAAGGGAACAAGACGAGTATGCTAGCCGCACACCTCAAAGTGCCCTCTTCCCAAGACATAATACATAAGAAAAAAGAGTCGCCGACAGTAAACCTGCTGTTTGGTGGAACTTAAAATATAAAACCCGTTGGCTATCTGATGGCTCTATTGTTTCAGGTAACCCTATCTTCACCAATTTTCTTTGGAATGAAATTGGCCGAGGAACTGATTTAGTTGAATTAGAAAAATGGTTACAGGACAATCAAAAGACAATTGAAGAATTAACCACAGCGGTCTTTGCCACTGAGGCTCCCAAATACACTCAGTTTTTCGGTGAATACTCAATTGATATAACAAAGGCCAAACGAGGAGAAATTCTTTTTCAAAATTCCTGTACCGGTTGTCATGGCCAATATGAAAAAAATTGGGAAAGTAGCTCACAAACGACAAGAGTTATCTATCATCAAAAAACTCCCGTCATTGATGTAGGAACTGATCCTATGCGCTATCAAGGGATGCAATACTTCGCCCAAGATCTTAACCGCCTTAAAATTTCAAAATGGATGAAAACAAAAGTTGTTCCGCAAAAAGGCTATGTCCCTCCTCCGCTTGTTGGCATTTGGGCGCGCTGGCCTTATTTACATAACAACTCAATTCCTAGTCTCTGCGCTCTTATGCCAAATACCAAAGATCGCCCTGAAAATTATTGGGCGGGCCCTGCCATAGATGAAAATACCGATTATGATCATGAATGTGTGGGTTACCCCAGTGAAGAGAAAGTTCCTCATGCCTGGAGAGAAAATCCTGATTACTTTTATGACACAAGCAAAGAAGGACTCAGTAACCAAGGTCACTTCTACCGTATCTTCACCCACGAAGATGGCACTGAAAAATTCACGCAAGATCAAAAAAGAGATTTGATTGAGTTTTTGAAAACGCTCTAGAATTTAAATGCAACTTTTCAAATAAGAATAATAATTTTGCTTAAGTAATTGAGAGCAGGAATCAGGCAGCTTCTTACCACTGACTATATGCCAATGAAGAGCTCGAAATAAAGCTGAAGAGTGGTTATCTTCTTCATCTAAGTTTTTAAGAGAAAGATCATATTCACCTGACTCATCTTTAGTTAATAATTTACATCCTAAATTGTGGCCATCACTATTAGCGTAGTATGCTCCAAAAAGATCGGCGAAATCTTCTCCAATATATTGGAAGGTTGGGTGCATGCCCTGTATCGTCATTGTCGTGTGTAAATAGTTTTGACATGAATTTATTTTCTCCATATTTTCTAAGCTCTCTTTTGAACCTTGATTTAAGGAGGAGAAGTAATCATACTGATGACCTATTTCATGCCAGAGTATTCCAGCATTTTTTGTTAAATCCTCAAGTACATACCAACTTGTTCTTAAATAACCACCATGGAGTAAGCTAGTTTTATCATTCAAATGTATCTCTTCTTCAAATTCATAGCATAAGCCTTCCAAGTCATCAAACAAGATGTCTTTGGGCTCTTTGGTAAAATCGTAATATTCGAACAGTGCCCATTGTTGTCCGGCATTTTTATTTTCTTCTTTATCATAATAATTGATAGCTTCCTCAATATTTTGGATTTCACTTCCTATCGTGTCGTGAACATTTTTTAAATACTCGCTTTTTTCTTTAAGATGACTTTTTATAAGTTTTGAAACGTAGCTTGAAAAAAGTTCACTTGTTTTTGTAGACATTAAGGCATTTTTACTTTTCAAATTGTCGTTGAGTTTATTATAAAATTTATTTAATAATTCTATATCCAATTTTTTAGGACTAATTTTTTCAGCAGTTAATATTCTTGACATACAGTATGATTGAGCTTCTTTCAAAAGTAATTGAGTTGACTCTTTACTTTCGAGGAAAGACAATGTTTGGTCCAATTTCATATTTTTTCTTCTTCAAGAACTAGTTTTTTATTTATAACTCTATTATCTTTCTTACTAGCTTCATAGAGTTCGATAATGATAAGTTGTCGAAGAAATTTTTCATTAACTCTTTCTAGATCACCAACTGAAAGCTCCCCAATGTTATTTATATTCTGAATTTTAGTATTCAGAGAGTCAGCGCAACTTCTTTTCCACTCAGTACATATTTTTTGCATATAAGAATTGCTATCTTTCAACTCTTTAAGCATAGTTACTTGCCAATTTTCTGGGTAATAAGCATTTATGTAAGTAAAAATGCTGTCGAAAAGTAAATAATTCATATGCCTGTTATGCCCTTTCATATTCATTAAAAATTTAATTTTACCTTGTGTCTCTTTATCGAGGTCTCCAAAATCATTCTCTTGTAATTTGAATTTATAAAAACCATTCTCAAAAACTAGACGACTCATCATTAAATTTACTTTTTCTTCATCGCTAAATAGAATACTTATAGCCGAGGCATAATTATGCAGATTACTGAGTTTAGTATCTATTTCAGTATTGCCTTCTTTGATCATTTTTTTTAATTCTACAAATTGCTTTTTCTTATACTCAAGATGTTTTGAGACATACAAATCCAGTTTGTTTTGTATATCAGGATATTTATTAGAATCTAAAGAGTTTGATATTTCCTTGATACGATCATCTAACGTTTTATTTTCTATCGGAGCCCCACAAAGTTTAACACCACATTCTTGTGCTATCTCCTGTGGATTAATTTTACAAGAATTACCAGTATCGATGGTATCGAAAGCAAAAAGGGAAAGGGGAATAAAAATGAAGATTATTTTTTTGAGCAAAGTATCTTTCCTTGAGTCTTTAAGTAAACAAAATCATCTTGTAACTTACGCTTTTTATATAAAGGTCTGGATTGTTTTTTTACAAATTTTTCCAAAATTTCTTTATTACATTTTTTAACTTCGATCTCATCTGAGTAATTTTTGGAAATAAGTTTCAGTTTATTTTGTTCAAAAAAGACTTTGCTTGGACTGGCAAATACAAAAAAGGGAATGAATAAAAATAGCAAAATGAACTTCATAATAATATATCGGGAAAAAACTTAAGTTATTGAGATTACTCACCGAAGAAAAATAAGAGGCAGTTATTTCTTATGGAAAAAAACTAAATGGTCAGCTTTAATACTGAAGAAAAACATAGTTACAGCTTTCTAGCTTGGCAATTAGTCCTCTTCGCCGCTATTTGTTGGACTGCCATCGAGTCTCCTTTAAGTTTTGTTTTAAATGTTCCGGCCAAAGAATCTAACCTGTGGTGGGATGGAATTATCTCTTTTCTTTTCGTGTGTGATATCGCACTAAACCTATCGGGTTTTTATAAAATAAAGGATACTTCTAATGTTCTAGAGCCTTTGAAGAAAGAAGAACGCCCTTATCACAAAACATTATGGTTTGTGACCGACGTGATAAGCTCTATCCCGTTTGATGTTCTGGCCCATGTCTTTGGTTTTACTGCCCTACCTATTCTACGCCTATTCCGCTTACTTAGAACCGTTAGAATGCTCAAAATTGTGACTCTTTATAACTCTATGGCCTTACTTCCTCATGGCTATAAGGTTGGCATGATCTTCTGCAGTATACTCATTGCTATTCACTGGATCGCATGCGCCTGGATGTAT
>CALFYV010000415.1 GCA_937952395.1 uncultured Bacteriovoracaceae bacterium
CGGTTGCTGTAATACTTCTCATGAAGATCAAGGCATGCACACTGTTTGTATAGAAGCTGATGCTGAATTTTTAGCTTTTTCTAGAAAGGCGGGCAATGATCTCTCGACTCCAAATCCGGCTTTTGGATTTGCTGGACTCAAACCAGGTGATAAATGGTGTTTATGTGCTCCTCGATGGGTTGAAGCTTACCACGCAGGAGCTGCTCCAAAAGTCATTTTAGAATCAACTCATGAAGAAACCTTGGCGATTATTCCATTGAAATTACTTAAAGAGTTTCAAATACAATAGGTATATTGACGTAAATCTCAGGCTCCGCTATTTCTTTAGGAAATTCTTTAAATTGATTAAGAGTTTTTAGGTTTTCGATAACTGATTTGTCCAAAAGCTCATGCCCCGAGGTTTGATTTAAAATAATCTGTTTAAAACGACCATTTTTTTCAATAAGTAGTCTAACTAAAACCTTTCCCTGTTGTTTTAAGCGCAAGGCCATCTGAGGATAAACTTGATGAGCTTCGATATAATTTCGTAATTGCTCATAATAAATATTGAGATATTCTGAACTTGTTGTAGTCATTTTTGTTTTTTCAATAGCAGACATTTGCTGAGTAAGCTCTTGCGCTATTATGCCATTTTGATTCTCTTCTTTGGCCACGAGATGTAGTTCTATACGTTGGGCCTTCGATTGAACAAGCTCATTTCCCATATTTCCATGATTTTTTAATCGACTAGTGGGATAGGCAATAAAGAGCATAAAATGCAAAAATAACGAGAGAAAAAGATAATCTAAGTACTTTAAATTCACATTTTCTATCCTAGTACCGCTGTGCTAGATTTGTCTATATGATATGGAGAAAGATAAAGCCTGAAACGGCAGTACGTTTAATACGCTTTTACCCACCTTTCTTAGCCGCTGGTGTAAAAGTTTCTGACATCGACAAGGACTTCACAACTATTGATGTAGAGATGAAGTTAACTTTTTATAACGTTAATTATGTGGGAACTCATTTTGGTGGCTCACTCTATGCTATGTGTGATCCGTTCTATATGTTTATTTTGCTCTATCACTTAAAGAAAGATCATGTTGTTTGGGATAAAGCCGCTAGCATTGATTTCATTAAGCCTGGAGTTGGTAAAGTTCGTGCCCATTTTCATATCTCCCTTGAGCAGATTGAAAATTTCAAACAACAGGCTTTAAAAGAATTTAAATTACTTCCTGTATTTGAAACTAAAGTTATCGATGAGAGAGGTGAAACAGTGGCGATTGTCAAAAAAACTCTTTATATCAGACGCAAGGATGCTAAAGAGAGATTTAAAAAGCCCCAGACTAGCTGAGGCTTTTATTCTTCATTATTAAAAAAACTAAATTAGATTGTTAACTGAGAAGCAAACCAACAGCCAGGGCGAGTTCCCTGAGCGTAGGCCATATACTCACTACATGAATGCATTGAAGCTTCTATTTCGGCTCCCTTTGAGCCTTGGCCATCAGCATGGTCCAGTCCAGGTATAAGGGTTTGATCAAAAGTCTGAGTACAAAGAGAACCTTGAAAATAGGTATCTAAACGGCATTGAGCTCTTGGGTGATTATTATTGGTTCGAGAAACTCTATTTGTTGATGGAGTGTCGTGAGCAATATCAGAACCATTCCCTAAAGCATTTAATAGATTTCCAAGAGAGTAGCCTGCAGCAGAAATACGGTAACAAAGATTTTGTTGTTTTTCTGACTTCCAAGAAGCATCACATTTCTCTTTTACATATTCAGAAACCGTTTCACGGTATTTTGCATTCTCACTGTCTTCATTACCCCAAATTCTTCTGGCGCAAACTTGAGAAGCATAATAATCAGATTGGCCTTCAGAAGCTGCCCAGTCATAAGGATAAAAAGGGAAACCAGCAAGATGATGACCAAGCTCATGACAGATAACCATAGTAAAACCATCCATTGTCACTTCACTTCTTCTGGCAAGTCCACCATACATTCTAACTCTCCAGTCTTTTCCATAACGACTAGCATAGGCATTAACTGTTGAGCTATTCCAATCGCCTTGAATATCCAAGTTTGCACCGTGGAGGGCAACTATCGGCGCATAAACCTTGGCCACTTTCGCCATTTCAGCATTGAACATTTCTTCTGTCATATTCTCATTATTTTTTAAATTATCTTCCAAATGAAGATTGTTTGGCGGAAGTATTGATGCTTTTGTGTTAAAAACAAAAAAAACAGCAACAAGACTGCATAAAATTAAACCTCTCACTCTGACCCCCCTGTCATATTTATTTAAAAAAAATCTTTCAATATATTCATGGTCGCTGCCGGCCCAATAAAAATCCATGAGGCAAGATCCTCCAGACACGAAGCGCAATAAGCAGCTCTTTACATTTTATGACGCTTCGAGGTATCAACAGGCATGAAAAATCCGTTAGGAAAACCGACCAAATATTCAGCATCTTACAATGCGTCGCTTCTTTTCCCTATAGCTCGTCAGGATAAAAGAAAAGAAATTGCAATTGAGAATAAAAAACTTCCTTTCCATGGAATTGATTGTTGGAACGCTTATGAAATTTCTTGGTTAGGTCCTAAAGGTAAACCTGAAGTTAGGTTGGGCCGTCTGCTTATCCCAGCTGACTCTCCAAATATCGTTGAATCAAAATCACTCAAACTCTACCTCAACTCTTTTAATCAAAGTATTTTTCAAAATGAAGAAGAAGTGAAAAGTACTATTGGCCATGACTTGAATAAAATTCTCGGTTGTGAAATAAAACTAGAGTTATTTCACATAAGTGATTGGCAAAGCTTTGCCATAAAAGATTGGGATGGGACTTGCTTGGATTCTCTCGATGTGTCTATTGATAATTTCAATCTTAACCCCGATTTACTTGCAATAAAAAACGAACAAAAAACCGAAACACTTTATAGCCACCTACTCAAATCAAATTGTTTAGTTACCAATCAGCCTGACTGGGCCAGTGTACTGATAAAATATTCTGGTCCCCAAATCGATCATGAAAGCCTACTCAAATACTTAATTAGCTTCCGAGAGCATAATGAATTTCATGAACAATGTGTCGAGCGCATCTTTCAAGATCTTTTAACTCATTGCCAATGCGAAAAATTGACCGTTTACGCTCGTTATACGCGTAGAGGAGGACTAGACATTAATCCGTTCCGCTCAAATTTTGAGGATTTTCCCATGCACCACCAAATAGCTCGTCAGTAGAATATCTAAGAAATGTTACACTAGTCTAATTGACGTAAGCCACCCTCTAGGTTAATTCAATAATATAAGTATACAAATGAACGCCACTAAGACAAATATCTAAAAATATTTAATAGAGTTTCTTTCGGTTATTAAAAAAATCCGTAAAGAAAAGGGAATTTCTCAATCAGAACTTGCCGAAAAATCAGATATCAGTTTTAGAACTTATCAAAGAATAGAATCTGGTGAAATTTTTCCTAAAACTGACATACTACTGCGTATAGTGAATGTTCTTGGTATGGATACTTTAAGAATTTTGGTCGATATATTCCGAAATGATAATCATTATGAGTTAGAAAAAAGTCATCAAATCCAAATTCAAAATATCAGAAACGTTAAAAACCAGATGCTCGACTCTCCCGCTTTATTTGAAACCGCTGAAATCGAAGTCATAAAGAAGTTCCATGCTCTTAATAGTACCTCTAATTTTATTGGTTACTGGGAATGGGATATTAATGCGGGTACTTTTTACGGATCAGACGAAATTTATGAAATTTATGGACTTAAAAAAGGTGTCGCCTCAAGTTTCCAAGAGTTCCAAAAACTTATCGTGCCAGAAGATTTACCAGAAATGGAACGTTCACTTAATAATCTTTTTCAATATGGCTGGACTTACCATAATGTCCACAGGGCCAAAGTCAATGGCATCGTAAAAACTATCCGCTCAACGGCCAGGGTAATGCCCAAAAATAACGGTCAAATCATTTTTGGTATTTCCGAGGTTATAAGAAACTAAGTATTGCTTATATTCGTTGGCCCTTTCCACCT
>CALFYV010000416.1 GCA_937952395.1 uncultured Bacteriovoracaceae bacterium
TTGAAAAACGAACACTAACTCGTCTCGCTCCATCTGTTGACAAAGCTGATATGGAGACTGGCGTCGCAAGGACACCCATTAAGGATTTAAAACAATATGCTGTTGACCTAGAAGCTAGACTGGGAATGAGCGCAGGGTTCATGCGCAACATACGTTCACGCTTACCTCAAAAAAGTAAGCCTAAAATTGTTTTCACTGAGGGGCTTAATCAAAGAATATTACATGCCGTTTCTATTTTAAGTGAAGAAGGTTTAATTAATCCAATTATTCTGGGAGAGAAAGTTAAAGTTCACCAACGAATGGATGAATTAGGCTTAGGACACTTAAAAAGTATTGAGATTTTTACTCCTGAAGATGATAAGAACTACGAAACATTTTTTATGGATTATCATAAAACAAGACAAAGAAAAGGAGCCACCTTTACGTTGTCTCAAGAAATCATGAAGCATCCTAATTACTTTGGCTCAATGATGGTTAAACACGGACTTGCTGATGGAATGATTACCGGTGCAACTCAAAACTATAAAGAATGTATTACCCCCATTCTTAGAGTATTAGGAACCAGAAAAAAAGCTAAGGCCACTGGCATTATCATTCTTGTTTTTAAACAAAAAGTTTATTTCTTAGCCGACTGCACTGTTCAAATAGATCCGAGTGCCGAAGACTTAGCTAATATTGCTGGTTCTGCATCTATTCTTTATCAAAAAATAATGATGAAAGAACCAAGAGTGGCTTTTTTGAGTTTCTCAAATTTTGGCTCAAACCCATGTGCTGAGACCATTAAAATAAAAGAAGCTGTCAAAATTGCCAAAGAAAAATTTCCCAAAATGATTGTTGATGGTGAGATGCAAGCTGATGTCGCCGTTAATGAAACCATTCGAAATAATTTATTTAACTTCACTTCGATGGATAAAAATGCAGATGTGCTTATTTTTCCTAACTTAAGTTCTTCCAATATTAGCTATAAATTATTATCTCAACTTGGTAATGCAACACCTATTGGCCCTATTCTGGCACCAATGAATTATGCTGTTAATATTGTTCAGAGAACTTCTACGGTTGAAGAGATTGTACATATGAGCAACATGACTGCCCTTATCGCCCTTGAATATCAGAAAATAAAAAGTGAGAAGAAAAAATGAGTTTTAATAAACAAATCATTGAAACAAAAAATGCTCCCGCAGCTGTTGGAACTTACTCTCAAGGTGTCATTCACAATAATGTTTTTTATTTTTCAGGCCAAATAGGTTTAGACCCTAAAACTATGAAACTTAAAGAAAGCTTCTCAGCACAACTTGAGCAAATTTTAAAAAACATCGATGGACTACTTGAATCAGTCCATCTCAATCGGAATCATATTATTAAAACAAGTATTTTCATGACTAACCTGAATGACTTTGCTGAAGTCAATCAGACTTATGAAAAATTCTTTCAAACTCCCTATCCAGCCAGAAGTTGTGTTCAAGTATCGGCACTTCCCAAAGGTGCATTAGTGGAGATTGAAGTTATTGCGGCAAAATAATGTTTGAAAAAAAATACGTATTTGAGACAAAGAAAACAAAATTAAAAAGAACTTTTATCAATACTATTTTTTTTACTTTTGCTATCTTGTTAGTTTTTATTACTCTCTGTGTTTACATTCCCATCTATGGCCAAAACGAATACAGTTCCAACCTCTACAAAAAAGCACCTGACCTTATTGCCATATTCACAGGAGGAGCCGGCCGGATTGCCTTTGGGCTTGAACTTGCAAAATCTTATCCTAATGCCAAGATCTATATTAGCGGTGTTTACAATAAAAATACTGTTGAAACTTTATTAGAAAAACAAGTAAAACCTCATGCTGATGAAGCAGAGAAAAAACTAGAACAATCTTCGATCGAAGATATTCAACTCTTGATGCAAAATGAAGCCTATACAAAAAAAGGGTTAATCGATATTGATTATGAAGCACGTAACACTCTTGAGAATGTCATTTATACTCTTCATTACCTACGTAAGACAAAAGAACATAAACAAATCGCTATTATATCTAGTGATTACCATATTTTTAGAATTAAATGGTTAATGAATTTTATTAAAGACAAATCTGATGACTTTGAATTTGTTTATATTGGTATGAAAACAAACTTCAATGACTGGAGTAGTATTAAAATTTTAATCAAAGAAACAATTAAAATTGTTCAAACTTCTGCCTTTTTATTGATATGGGATAAAGAAAATATTCCTGAGCAAGCTGTCGAATTAAGCCCTTGAAACGCTGATAACTTCTTCCATTGATTCAATCGCACTGACTGTTTTTAAAAATTCTGAATAATCTTTCACTTCGACTTCAAAAACAAAACTACCTTTTAGATCGGGCATCGTACGTGCGATTGCACTTCTAATATTAATTCCAATACCATTAATCGTTTTTGAAATAGAAGAAAGAATTCCTGGTTTATCATGAGTAATAACACGAATACTTACTGGGTGTTTAAAAGTATAGTCACCATTCCATTCGACATGAACTTTTCTAAAATTATCTGTTTGGTGTACACGAGGGCAATTGATTGTATGAACTGTTACACCACGTCCTCTTGTAATAAATCCACATATGGGATCTCCGGGAATCGGATTACAACAACGGGCCATACGAACAAGCACGTCATCAAGACCATCTACGATAATGGCATTATCTTTATTGGATGAACGTTTAGCGCTTTTATTTAACCTATCGTAAAACTTTTCAATTTTATCAGTTTTCTCTTTATCATCTTCTTCTTTTTTTACTTCAATAGTAGGAATAAGTTCTAAAACATTCCGAACACTTACCCTTTGTGCCCCAAGATTGATGTAAAGCTCATTGATATCTTTCGAATGCAGCTCATTAAAAACTTTTGCGAAAGCATTATTTTTTTCTAATGTCTTCACATTGGTATTGTAAACTTTAAGCGCTTTATCTAAAAGGTCCTTACCCATTTCATAATGCCTATCTCTTTCAACTTTTAGTAACCATTGTTTAATCTTAGTACGTGCTCGTGAAGACTTAACAATTTTAAGCCAGTCCTTCGAAGGTGTTTGAGTTTTACTGGTTAGAATCTCGACTGAATCTCCAGACTTCAATCGGTATTTAAGCGGAACCATTTTACCATTAACTTTAGCGCCAATACATTTATTTCCTACTTCGGTATGAACTGAATAAGCGAAATCCAAAGGAGTTGATCCATAACGAAGTTCCTTAACATCCCCATTAGGAGTAAAGATAAAGACGCCACCTATATCCAAATCATTTTTAACAGTCTCCATAAATTCAGCACTGTCTTCAACGTTTTGATTAAATTCGAGTAACTCCTCTACCCATTTTAATTTCTTATCACCTTGCCCTGTTTTATCTTCCTTATATTTCCAGTGAGCGGCGACTCCTCTCTCGGCGACATCATGCATCTCTTGAGTACGAATTTGCATTTCAATACGCTCAGCTTTAGGACCCATCACAGTTGTGTGGAGTGATTGATAGTTATTGGCCTTAGGAATAGCAATATAATCTTTAAACCTTCCTGGGACCGGTGTAAAAGCTGAATGAATAACTCCTAGGGATTTATAACACTCGGTAATATTGCTCACAATAATTCTAAAAGCTAAAAGATCTTGAATCTGTTCAAAATCCACTCCGCGGTTCATCATTTTTTTATAAATAGAATAAAAATGTTTTGAACGACCTTTAACTTCAGCTTTGACACTATAATCTTGTAGTTTTTCCTTTATGAGTTCAACGACTTCTTTGATGTACTTAATTCGTTCCGATTTCTTCATGGCCACTTTTTCGGCCAATCGATAATACATTTCAGGATGTAGATAACGAAGACATAAATCTTCTAGTTCACCTTTGACCGAGTTAATACCAAGGCGACTGGCCAAAGGAACATAAATATCTAAAGTTTCTTGGGCTTTGTTTTTTTGCTTCTCTTCAGAAACGTACTGCAAAGTCATCATGTTATGCATGCGATCAGCAAGCTTGACAATAATGACCCGTATATCTTGGGCCATGGCCACAACCATCTTACGAAAATTTTCAGCTTGACCTTCTTCTTTGCTCTTAAATTTAATTTTGGAAATTTTAGTTAGACCAACAACAATTTGAGCAACGCTTGAACCAAATTCTTTTTCAATCTCTTCAGGAGTCACATCACAATCTTCGATAACATCGTGAAGAAAGCCAGCTACAATGGTATCGACGTCCATCTTTAATTTAACTAAAGTTGCCGTCACGTTCAAAGGGTGAATGATATAGGGTTCGCCAGAGCTTCGCTTTTGTTTCGAATGGGCCTTCTCAGCAAAGGCATAAGCTTTTTTCAATAAATTAATATCTGCATCAGGATTATAGGAGGCTATGCGTCGAATGAGCTCGTCCGCCGTTAAGTGCATTTCATGGGAAAAATCAATTCTATCGCTATCCACAGTTTTTTATTACGCCTAAGATAATGCCTTTTAATTCGTCAAAAGCACGTTCCAGAGTATCGTTCATAACTAAATAGTCGTAATCATTCTTTTTGAGAAGCTCTTTTTTAGCATTAGAGAGCCTTTCTTCAATAACAGCAGCATTTTCAGTGCCTCTGCCTCTTAATCGAGCTTCAAGCACCTCAAAACTGGGAGGTTCTATGAAAATAATACTGGAATCATTGGGAAACAATTTTTTTATATTATCGGCACCCTGAACATCTAAATCAAAAAGTAGTTTTCTACCGACTCTTAATCCATCCTCTATAAACTTTTTAGTAGTGCCATAATAGTTTGAATGGACGATTGCCCATTCAACAAATTCATCTTGTTTTCTACGTTTTTCAAATTCATTTTTATCAATAAAGAAATAATTTTTCCCATGTTCCTCACCTGCTCGTTGCGGGCGAGTGGTATAAGAAACAGACCATTCCAATTCAGGAACTTCTTGCTTCAAGCGATTGATCAAAGTTGATTTTCCAACACCAGATGGGGCCACAATAACAATCAAATGCCCTTTTTGCATATTCAACTCTTTTTATTCTAAATTTAGTGCTTGCTCACGAATTTTTTCTAGTTGAACTTTCATTTGTACAACATTTTCAGAAACTTCAGTATGTGCTGACTTTGAACCAATCGTATTAGTTTCTCGATTTAATTCTTGAACTAAAAAATCTAATTGCCTGCCAAGCTCATCATTTTGAGCTAGTAAACTATCAAATTTTTTCAAATGAGATTTAATTCTATTAATCTCTTCATCAACATCCAATTTTTCTAGGTAGTAAATAACTTCTTGAAGAAATCGGCCTTCATCAACGTTAATACTTTCTTTATTCTCTTCAAATTTCTTTTTCAATTTCTCTTTGACTGTCATTTCATAACCACTACGCAAACTCTGAACTTTATTAAAGAAATTTTCATAATCCTTGCGGTGTGTTTTTAAATTTCCAATGAGTTTATTGCCTTCTTCTTCTCTCGTTTTAACCAAGTTCTCACAAGCTTCTTTAAGCGCTTGCCTTACTAAATCTGGCATTTCTTGTTCTTTCGTTTGAGTATCATCCACAAAAAATTCTTTTCGTAAAAAATCAACTGCATTTATTTGTAAAGTCTTGGCATCACTACCGATAGCTGATTTTATTTTTCTTATGAATTCATTAACTTTGATTTCATCAATATCAAAATTGTTATTTTCGATTTCTACTTTTTTAGTATTGATAGAAATATCAAAAGTACCACGCTTAAAATATTGATCCATTTGCTTTCTTAGTTCAATCTCTATGGAAGATAGAAAGGAAGGCATCCTAAAGCGGTAATCTTTAAATCGATTATTTACACTTTTTATTTCGACTGTCACATTCAAATACTTACCCGCAGCTTCGGCACGCCCGAAGCCGGTCATCGAAGCAATAGTCATGATTTATCCTTATTTGGAACTGGTTCGTCTTTTTCTGCAATTGTCAGATTACCCATCTGACGAAACTTTTCATAACGACGCTCTAATAAATCATCTATTTTTTTTATGCTTAGTTTATCTAAGCATTGAATAATTTCATTTTTTACGTTTTTGGCGGCTTCATCATAATCTTTATGAGCACCACCAACTGGTTCATTTATAATCGAATCTATAATTTGTAACTCAATGGCCTTCCTTGGTCCTAATTGCAAAGAGTTGGCCGCTGTCTCTGCTTTTTTGGGATCAGACCATAAAATTGAAGCGCAGGATTCGGGTGAAATAACTGAATAAATAGAATATTCCATCATTGCGACGTGATCAGCGATAGCGATCCCAAGAGCACCACCCGAACCACCTTCTCCAATAACTACTGAAATAATCGGAGTTTTAATACCAAACATCTCTTCCAAATTTTCAGCTATGGCATGAGCTTGACCTCGCTCTTCGGCTCCAATTCCAGGATAAGCCCCCGGAGTATCAACTAAGGTTATAATCGGAATTGAGAATTGAGCAGCAAGTTTCATTAAACGTAAAGCTTTGCGGTAACCTTCAGGGGCTGCCATTCCAAAATTTCGTTTAATTTTATCT
>CALFYV010000417.1 GCA_937952395.1 uncultured Bacteriovoracaceae bacterium
TCATCATCGAAGAAAATGGCTCCATTAACAGTAGGAATGCCACTTTTATTTCCTCCGTCTTCCACTCCTTTATGCACACCTTTAAAAACTCGACCAGGTTGAAGTAATTTTGGGGGTAACTGAGTTTTAATTCTTTTATTCATTTGAGGATCGGCAAAACAAAAAACATCCGTATTGGCAATTGGTCTGGCGCCTTGACCACAACCCAAAATATCACGATTAACTCCTAAAATTCCAGTCAGTGCTCCTCCGTAAGGATCAAGGGCCGAAGGAGAATTATGAGTTTCAACTTTTATACAAATATCAATATTCTCATCAAAACGAACAATGCCAGCATTATCGCTAAAGACTGAAATTAACCAATTTTTTTTATATTTTTCTTTAACGTCGCTGGTTGCTTTCTTTATATAACTCTTAAAAAGTCCATTGATTTCTTTTTTCTTTATCACATGTTCATTATGTTCAACTTCATCATATTCAATATGTGCGGCAAAAATTTTGTGCTTACAATGCTCACTCCATGATTGAGCAAGTATCTCCATTTCAACATCAGTAGGTTCTTCTGTTAAACCCAACTGTTTTCTTTGTTTTTTTACGCTTTCATCATTGTAATATTTTTGAATATGTTTCATTTCTTCAAGATTAAGCGCCCAAGTTTTTTTATGGCTTAGCAATTCAAGCTGATCATCAGAAATATTTAAATTATATGTTGCTACTTTTTCAGTGGTTAACTTAACTTCAGGAAAATGATAATCATCGAATCGACTTGAATTTAAAAACTCTTCTTTTGTATAAATTTGATTTCTTTGCAAAAGTGGATTGGATAAAATGTTCTCTGAAAGAAATTTAATTTGCTCTTGACTTAAATGCCCTTCAATAAGGAAAAGTGAACCTGAAGCTATCTTGTAAGCTCCTTTGAGATTTGGAAATAAGTTAAAAGCATCTTCGACTGCTCGAGCTGAATTATCTGTAACCCCGGGATGAAAAGATGTTTCAACCACATATTGAAAATTCCTGTGTTGATATTCGTTACCTTTTTTATCAATAAATTGCTCTAAGACATGATCACAAAAAACTTCTTGAAATAATGCTGTTACCTTTTGATCAAAACTTTCGCCCTTAATCCAATAGAGTTTTATTTGTTCGATGCTTTTGAGAGATAAATCGAAATACTCATTAACATTTTGAGTGAGATGAGGAACATCACATTTCTCAAATGGTAAAATTTCAATTCGCTTAAAGTTTTTCATCAGCAACCCATTCTAATATTTTCGGATACAATTTATGTTCTAGTTCTAAACCTCTTGCCTTAAAAATTTCGAATGTGTCACTAGGCAAGCGAGGAAATTTCTCTTGAATAATGATTTCCCCCGTATCAACACCCTCATCTACGTAATGAATACTAATCCCAGAAACTGGAACTTTTTCTTTCCAAGCCTGTTGGTAAGCTTCCCTCCCTGGAAATTGGGGAAGCATACTGGGATGGATGTTAATGATTCTATGATCAAAGTGTTGGATAAAAGAAGGTGAGAGAATACGCATATATCCTGCCAAAAAAATCCAATCAATTTCCCAATCTTGTAATATTTTTAAAATAGCTTGCTCATGTTCTGATTTGGTAGCCTTTTTAACAACGACAATACAATCAACCCCATTCTCTTTGGCCTTAGCAATAATTCCAGCTTTGGGATTATCACAAATTATTCCTTTAATGATTATTTTGCTCGCTAGAGTTTTCGCTTTTTTTATTAAAGCTAAAGCATTTGTGCCATTACCAGAAGCGAATATCACTATTTTTTTCATAAACCTATATCTCTTCTGAGTTGAGCTCCATCAAAATGAATTTTTTTATAATTTTGATAAACATTCTCTCGTGCTTCTTGTCTATCTTTTCCTAAACAA
Source organism: uncultured Bacteriovoracaceae bacterium (assembly GCA_937952395.1). Lineage (GTDB taxonomy): Bacteria > Bdellovibrionota > Bacteriovoracia > Bacteriovoracales > Bacteriovoracaceae > CALFYV01. The sequence continues at coordinate 1,903 of CALFYV010000417.1, forward strand.
GTTAAACCCAAAACTCGGCCACCTGCTGTTACTATTTGGGAATCAATTTCTTTAACCCCAGCAAAAAATAATTTACCTTTTTTTTCTATCTCTAAGTTTTTATAAAAACCTGAATCCCATTTGATAATATCCCCAGTGCGGATTTTTATTCCCCCCGTACCAGGATAGCCATAACTAGCCATCACTACATGAACTGCAGCGCCTGGATGATTTTTAATTTTCAAAATTTTATTTTCTAATTGATTACTTGCTGCTAAAAAAATTAGCTCAGCTAAATCTTCATCGAGAAGAGGCAGTAGGACTTGAGTTTCGGGGTCACCGAAGCGACAATTAAACTCTATAACTTTAGGCCCATCATTAGTTATCATTAACCCAACAAACAAAACTCCAGTATAATGTATCTTTTTCTGAATTAATCCTTTGAGTAAAGGTGAAATGATTTTCTCTTGAATGTCATTTTGCTGTTTTTGACTTAACCATGTCACAGGTGAATAGGTTCCCATTCCTCCCGTATTAGGTCCCAAGTTGCCATCTTTCAAATTTTTATAATCACAGGCATTGCCCAAATAAAGAAAATTTTCACCACAACAGATAGCAAAAGCAGAGACCTCTTTGCCATAAAGTCTTTCTTCTAAAACAATTTTTTTGTTATTAATACCAAGCCTATCCATTGTTAAAAGTTGATTAATAGCTTCGATGGCCTCTTCATTATCGTCAGTGACAACAACCCCCTTGCCCCCAGCTAATCCATCACATTTAATGACAAACTTGCTATTCCATGGATTATTTTTCACAAATACCTTTGCTTCGTTGGCATTCTCAAAAACTGCGTACCGGGCAGTAGGAATAGAAAATTCTTTCATTATATCTTTAGCAAATGATTTTGAAGACTCTAATTGAGCAGCCTCTTTAGTTGGACCAAAAATAAGAAGTCCCTCTTTTTGAAAACTATCGACTATACCACTGGCCAATAAGTTTTCAGGGCCTACAATAGTCAAATCAATTTTATTTGCTCTAGCAAAATTAATAACCTCAATATGATTATCTGTATTAAGTTTAACTTGAGTAATTTTTTCCTCTAAGCCAATACCTGCATTACCAGGTGAAACAAAAACTTTTTCAACTTGTCTTGATTGTCGTACCTTCCATGCTAAGGCATGTTCACGACCTCCACTACCTAGAATAAGTATATTCATCAAAACTCCTGCATAAACTGCATCAAACTTTTCTCTTGAGAAAATGGTTTTGATTTATCAATTAAATAATTAAGTTCATTTGCGATATAAGTGTATAAATTTTGTGCTTTAAGCTTCAACTCTGATGGTAAAGGGGTTGGGGCACTATTTAACTCTTTTAAACAATACTCTTTCCAATTTTTTAAGGGATGAGACTTGGCATATTCTTTTGATTTCTCTAGAGCTTGGTACCAAGTGCTTTGTCGGTAGTACTGGCGTAGAAACTCTTTGGATAATATTTTATCTTTATACTGTAAACGAAGTTCGTCTAATCCAATGCTATCAACTAAAATTAATTCTCGTTTTTCATCAAAAGCAAATTCAAATTTTCCATCCCAAACTTCAATTTCGAGTTTTTTAAAAATCATTGAAACTTGTTTTGCAATGAGTTTTGTCATTTCACATAAGTTTTTAAACTCATCATCAGTCATACCTGATATCTGCTGGGCTTCTTGATAATTTATATATCTATCTTCCGGCTCAAGCTTCGTTGAAAATTCAACAATAACTTCTTTAAAAAGCTCTCCTTCTTTAGGTGTTTCTTCTAAACCAATTTCTTTAATATAAAGATTATTCATTAATCTTTTACTTAACGAACTTCCTTTTGGCATACCAAAACGGAAAATAACTTCCAACGGAATTAAACAATTCTTTGAACTTTGATTATAGTTATACTTCCATGTTTTTTTGTTTCCGATCACTAAAGCGCTAGGACGTATGACATCAACTTTTTTAACTTCAAGTTCAAAATCACTATTAAGTTTTATAAAATGACTGTTTAAACCTTTCTCCTTCAGATGGCTTAAGATTTTTAACGATTTTTTGTTTTCTGAAGCTTCAATATTCATCCAGTTATTGGGTTCACTGAAATACTTAAAGAAAAAAGCTCCCATGACACTTAAAGCTTTACCTTTGCTTTCAATTTTATCTGGCATTTCACCCCAGTCAAAAATGGAATAACGATCTGAGAAATGAAAAAATAGGTTGTGAGTATTATTATCCTGATAGATGTCTTTGACTGAACCTGAATAGATGAGCTCGCGTTGGTTCATATTTTTTCTTCACCTCTATCAGTTTCTCTTTTAGTTCGAAAATCTGCGGCTTGACTAATATCTACAGGATAGTCTCCAGTTAGACAGGCCATACATAAATCACTTGTTCCGATAGATTTCTGAAGCTTCTTTATATTCATAAAAATAACTTTATCCGCCCCTAAATGTTTCGCTATTTCATCTTCACTTCTTCCATGCGCAATTAATTCTTCAGGGTTGGGAAAGTCAATTCCATAATAACAAGGATGACGAATGGGAGGACAAGCACTGGCAATATAAACTTCTTTGGCGCCTGCTTCTCTCACCATTTCAATAATACGCTTGGACGTTGTTCCTCTCACTATACTATCATCAACCAGGAGAACTTTTTTACCAATTAAAGCACTTTTAATAGGAGTTAGTTTTAATTGCACTGCTCGCGCTCGACTCTCCTGGGTGTTCAAAATAAAGCTGCGCTGGATATATCTATTTTTTATAAGTAGCTCGCGATATGGAATAGATAATTTCTCACTCAAGGCAATGGCACTGACACGACTGGTTTCTGGAACAGGCACGATAATATCAGGAGCTATATCATTTCTCTCTAGCATCGGCTTTATCAAATCACCAAGTGCATCTCCCATCATAAGTCTAGCTTGATAAACATTTTTTTCTTCCAGAGTTGATTCTGGGGTTGCAAAGTAGATCCACTCGAACATACATGGCGTTGAAGCAGTCGCTAGTCTTAAAATTTTGGAATGAATCTTGCCTGCTTTATCAATAAAAACAACTTCTCCAGGTTTTAAATCTCTTATTTTTTTATAACCTAAAAAATCAAAAGTGTTTGATTCAGAAGCAAAACAAAATGACTTCTGATTATTTATTGTTTTTATTTTTTTCTCTTCACTGCTTAATTCCCTTTCTCCCATCACTAGTGGTCTGATTCCATTGGGATCGCGGTAGGCCAATAAACCATTATCCGCAATCGTGGTTAAAACAGAATAACCTCCAAGCGCCGCTTCATAGACCTTCTCAACGGCTTTACTTAAAATAGAAAAATCTAATTCCTCTGAATTTTGCTCCAAAATACCTTCGGCAAAAAGATTTAAAATTGCTTCAAGATCATTATTTGAAAAAAGATGCCTCTTAGATGAGTCTTTAAGTTTTTCACGTAATTGATAAAAGTTAACTAAATTCCCATTGTGAACAATTCCTAGTCCAAAGGGATAACCCATAACCAAAGGTTGGATATCTTTATGATTAGAAGAACCAACCGTCGAATAACGTGTATGCCCTAATGACATTTCACCGACCAGCTTCTCTAAAATTTTAGGATTAAAAACATTATTAACATGACCAAGATCTTTAAACTGATGATAGGATTTAGTTTGAAAATCGTAACTTAAAATGCCAGCTGAATCTTGTCCACGGTGCTGCAGAA
>CALFYV010000418.1 GCA_937952395.1 uncultured Bacteriovoracaceae bacterium
ATCAGTAGAACATCACGTTACCAAAATAAAAAGTCAAGTTTTTTTACCAGAGCAAAGTAATCTTTTTATCGAAGAGGGGGATTTATTGCATGCTGGAGATACTGTCATGGCCAATTTACAATAGATTCATAGGGAAGAATTAAATATGAGTGAACAAAGGCGTCTAGCTTATTTTTTGCCAAACATTTTTACAGCGCTCAATATGGCGTGTGGCTTTGTCAGTATTTTACTCGCAACAAAATTAGATTTTTATAAAGCTTGCATGTTTCTCGTTTTAGGTGCTTTTTTTGATTTAGTTGATGGTCGAGTGGCACGTCTAACTGGAACTCAATCTGCATTTGGTGAACAGTTTGATTCTCTTAGTGATCTTATTTCTTTTGGCCTGGCACCAGCTATGATTTTTTATATGAGATTCTTGAATGATACAGGAAGAATCGGAATTGTTATCGCTTTTCTCTATGTACTGTGTGGAGCTTTAAGATTAGCTAGATTTAATGCCAATATAGAGAAAGTTTCATCCGAGTATTTTCAAGGCTTACCAATTCCTGGGGCTTCTACTGCTATTGTGGGTATTGTTTTGCTCTCGCTTGAATTTCAAAATATTTTAGATGAAGTTTCTCTTAAATATATAGCTCTTGCTTATATCTTTTTTTACTCACTTTTAATGATTTCTAATATTCCATTTCCATCTTTCAAAAATTCTGCTTGGAGCAAAAAACGTAAAAAACAATTTTTAATGTTAGTTTTTTTACTTATTGCCTCTGTATTTTTATATGAAGAATTAATGTTATCCGTAATTATTACTTCTTATGTATTTTTATCTATTTTCTACTTTCTTATTAATCACAAGAAGTTTGTTGGAGTTTTTGATTGGAAGGATGACGTTGAAGCAGATACAGCCAAGGCTTCACTAGTTGAAGTGACAAATCAAGAAAGATCCCAGTAATGAACTATTATCAAATATCCATTTCTTATAAAGGTACTGATTACTTTGGTTGGCAAATACAACCGAATGAGAAAACAATTCAAGGTGAGATTCATAAGGCACTTAAAACTATCACAAAAAGCGATAGTTTTAGAACAGTCGGTTCTGGCCGCACAGACGCAGGAGTTCATGCTTTAGATCAGGTTTGTAAAATCAGCATGGAGTTAAAAATTGAACCAGAAAGTTTAATCAAAGCACTCAACTCCAACCTGCCAGAAGATATTAGGGTTTTTAAAGCCAAAAATTGTTCAGCAACTTTTAAGCCCACTTCAGACGCCATAGAAAAAGAATATATTTATTTATTTACCAATCAAAAAATTTCTCATCCTCTCTTTAGTTAATTAATGTCAAATTGCAGCTACGAACTTAATATTAAAAAAATAAATAAGGCGCTTGCCTTGTTTGTAGAAGAGAATAATTTTCATAATTTTCAGAATAAAGGCACGGAAGTTAAATCAACAATCAGGACTATTTTTTTGGCCAAGCTAGAAAAAGTTGAGGCAGTCCATTTTTTCCCTGAACATTTCAAAATTACCATACGCGGTAGCGGCTTTTTAAAACAAATGGTCAGGCTCATCGTGGGCTCACTCTGGGAAGTTGGAAGAGGAAAAATTGAGCTGAATGATATTCAAAATGCTCTAACTAGTGAAAATGACAACAAGATCGGAGTTGTGGCTCCGCCTGAAGGCCTATACTTATCCTAT
>CALFYV010000419.1 GCA_937952395.1 uncultured Bacteriovoracaceae bacterium
AAGGTATTGCACAAATTGCGGTGGTTTGTGGTTCATGTACCGCAGGAGGAGCTTATGTTCCTGCTATGAGTGATGAATCAATTATCGTTAAAGGAAATGGGACTATTTTTTTAGGAGGCCCACCGCTAGTGAAAGCTGCCACAGGAGAAGAAGTTAGTGCCGAAGATTTAGGAGGAGCAGATGTTCACTCTTCTAAGTCAGGAGTGACTGATCATTTTGCGGAAGATGAAGAAGAGGCACTTTTGATTTGTCGAGATATTATTGAAAATTTAAATAAAGTACCTCATTGGAAAAAACAGGTTTTACTCAAAGAAAGTAGTGAGCCAGCTTTTTCAAGCGAAGAAATTTATGGAGTGTTACCAAAAGATGTGAGAACTCCTTATGATGTGCGAGAAATCATCGCTCGTTTAGTCGATGGTAGTGAATTTCATGAATTTAAAAAACGTTATGGCACCACTCTTGTTTGCGGATTTGCTCGGCTACATGGTTTTAATGTAGGTATTGTAGCCAATAATGGAATTCTTTTTTCGGAGAGTTCAAAAAAAGGTGCACATTTTATCGAGTTATGTGGAAAGAGAAAAATTCCATTAATCTTTTTACAAAATATTACAGGTTTTATGGTTGGTCGTGAATATGAGGCTGGTGGTATTGCCAAAGATGGCGCCAAACTGGTGACTGCGGTTTCAACAGTTAATGTACCTAAGTTTACGGTTGTTATCGGAGGCTCTTTTGGAGCTGGTAATTACGGAATGTGTGGACGTGCTTACAATCCAAGATTCTTGTGGATGTGGCCTAATGCCAAAATTTCAGTCATGGGTGGTGAGCAAGCGGCTAATGTCCTGGCAACAGTTAAGCAAGATGGGCTTAAATATCAAAAGCAAAAAGAAATGAGTACAAAAGAACTAGAAGAGTTTAAAAAGCCAATTTTAGATAAATATGAGAAAGAAGGTTCGGCTTATTATTCGACTGCACGTTTGTGGGATGATGGAATTATCTTACCTCACCAGACTAGAGATATTTTAGGCTTGGCCATCAGTGCTAGTATGAACGAAGAAATTCAAGAAACAAATTTTGGTATCTTTAGGATGTAGGATGAGTTTGATAAAAATTGAAAAAAAACAAAATTATGCAGTGGTGACTCTTAACCGAGCAGATATACACAACGCTTTTAACGATGAGTTAATTAATCAGCTGAAGAATGCTTTTAACGAACTAAGTAACGATAAGGATATGAGATTGGTTGTTTTGACTGGCGCAGGTAAAAGTTTTTGTGCCGGAGCCGATCTAAATTGGATGAAGTCCATGGTGAATTTCTCAATGGATCAAAATAAAAAAGATAGTCAAAATTTGGCCAGCCTTTTTGAAACTATAAATAGTTTTACCAAACCTGTCATAGGCAAAATTAATGGTCATGCTCTAGGCGGTGGAGTTGGTCTGGTAAGCGTTTGTGATTATGTTATTTCGAATGAAGAAGCTCTTTTTGGCTTTACCGAAGTTAGACTGGGACTTATCCCTGCGGTCATCTCACCATTTGTAATGGCCAAAATTGGTCTATCTCAGGCCCGTGCTTGGTTTTTAAGTGGAGAGCGTTTTAGTGCTCTTCAAGCACTACAAATGAATTTGGTTCACGAGGTGGTGAAAGAGTCTGATTTAGATAAACGAAGTGAAGAAATTATTCAGTCATTTTTAAGAGCAGCTCCTGAAGCTTCACAAGTGGCCAAGAAACTTATTCAAGAAGTGAATGGCAAAGAGATTTTAAAAGTTCAAGATTTTACTATCAATGAGATTGCTAAAAAAAGAATCTCACTTGAGGGACAAGAAGGTATGAAAGCAATGTTAGAAAAAAGGAAAGCAAATTGGCTCAAATAAAAAAAATCTTAATCGCCAACAGAGGCGAGATTGCCATAAGAATTATTTCGACCTGTAGAGAAATGGGGATTGAAACTGTCACTCTTTATTCGAAATTTGATAAAGACTTACCCCACGCGTTTCTTAGCAATGAATCTTATTTTTTAGAAGGTGAAACTATCGGTGAAACATACTTAAATCAAGAGGCTATTTTGAGCATTGCTAAGAAACCGAAAGTTGATGCTATTCACCCTAGCTACGGTTTTTTATCTGAGAACCCTAAGTTTTGCGACAAAGTAAAAAAAGAAAATATTATTTTTATCGGTCCTTCCGCTGAAGCCATGCTTTTAATGGGTGATAAAATTCAGAGTAAAGTTTCGATGGAAAAATTAGGGGTACCTCTTATTCCTGGGTATCATGGCGATGATCAAGATGAAGCCAAGTTAAATGCCCAAGCAAAGAGAATTGGCTTTCCAGTTTTGATTAAAGCTACGGCAGGTGGTGGTGGTAAAGGAATGCGTATTGTTCATAAAGAAAGTGAGTTTAAGGGAGCTCTCTCTTCAGCTAAAAGAGAAGCCCAAAATGCTTTCGGTAATGATAAGGTTTTAATTGAAAAATACTTAGAAGAGCCACGTCATATTGAAGTGCAAGTTTTTGCCGATCACCATAGAAATACATATCATTTGTTTGAACGTGAGTGTTCTATTCAGCGAAGATACCAGAAAATTATTGAAGAAACACCAAGCCCAGCACTAGATGAAAAACTAAGAAAAGAGATTTGTGCAACAGCTGTCAAAATTGCCGCTGGGATAAATTATCAAGGTGCCGGTACTGTCGAATTTATTCTTGATAAAAATAAGAAATTTTATTTTTTAGAAATGAATACCCGCTTACAAGTAGAGCACCCAATTAGTGAAATGATAACGGGTATTGATTTAGTTAAATGGCAAATTCAAGCCGCTCAAGGTGATAAGTTTAATTTAGCTCAAGAAGATATTAAGCAAAGAGGTCATGCTCTGGAATGTCGAATTTATGCTGAAGATCCGGATAACGAATTTCTCCCAGTTACAGGTACTATTAAAAAAATTGGAAAGACAAAAATGCCCAATGTTAGACTTGATATTGGGTATCAAGATGGAAATGAAGTTTCGCCTCATTACGATCCTATGTTGGCCAAGCTGATTACCTATTCAACCAATAGGATAGATAATATTCAAAAAATGATAGAGGCGTTAGAAGATTATCCTTTTTTAGGTTTAAAAACTAACCGAGAATTTTTATTACGAATTCTTGATAATGCAAATTTCAAAAAGGGAAATATCACGACTAATTTTATTAAAGATAATGATTTGAAAATTAAAGAAGCAACTGAAGAAGAGTTTGCCCATATAGTCGCTTTTGCTCATTTCACTCAAAGAAAAGGTCATGGTCGTAGTTCTCAACAAACACAAACTCAAATTGATAGCTGGGATCGATTGGCTAATTTTAGGAACACTTAATGAAAAACAAATATACTATTAATAAAAACGAAGTTGAGATTGAAATTCTTGAGAAGTCTGAAAAACATCTTGTCTTTCTTATGAACAAAAAAAAATACGTTTACGAAATCCGCTCACTAAGCGATGAGAAAATCATATTGGCTTCAGATTCAAAACTTTACCAAGCTCAAACTTATTACGATTCCAGTGAGGAGATTTTTCATATCGACTTTATCGGCCGTAGCTTTCTCTTGGAAGAAGTTAATAATAGAAAGAAAAAAAAGAAAGATAATGCTGGCTCTATGTTATCTCCAATGCCTGGTAAAATTTTTAAGGTTTTGGCCAGTGAAGGGACTAAGGTGTCTCGAGGGGATCCATTGTTAATTGTTGAAGCAATGAAGATGGAACACACAATTAAAGCGACTCAAGATGGTTTATTAAAAAAGATTTTTTTCAAAGAAGGTGAACAAGTCCAAGGTGGAGTTTTGCTTGCGGAGATTGAGGCTAAATGATGTTTGAACAAAAAACTTCGGACATTCAAATTGTTGAAGTCGGTCCCAGAGACGGCTTACAAAATGAGAAAAAAATTATTCCGACTAAAGATAAATCAGTTTTTATTCAGAAGTTGGCCAAGGCAGGACTCAAAAATATTGAAGTCACTAGTTTTGTCAAACCCTCGGCTATTGCTCAAATGAAAGATGCTGTCGAACTTTTTGGACAAATCAAGAATATTTTAGAGAAATCAGTTCATCTGAGTGCACTTGTACCAAATGAAATTGGTTACGAGAAAGCTAAGCCATTTGATATTCAAGAAGTCGCATTTTTTACTGCTACATCAGATACATTTAATCAAAAAAATATTAATGCTACCATCGAAGAAAGTTTTGAGCGTATTATCCCTGTGGCCAAAATGGCAAAAGCTGATGGAAAAAAAATTAGAGTTTACCTCTCTACCGCTTTTGGCTGTCCGTATGAGGG
>CALFYV010000420.1 GCA_937952395.1 uncultured Bacteriovoracaceae bacterium
TCGTAATCGTATTTACGGGAAATAGTATCCTTGATACTAATATTATCATTCTTATGCAATGTGTCCATGCGGTTGGAAATGGAAGTAGGGCAACAGTAGCTTTAAGAGATACGTTTGCTCAAATTACCCCCCTTGGTTCGGTTTCAATCCCTAACCCTCAAGGTTTCGGCGGTGGATTCCAACCTGTTGGTATTGGTAGAACGACAACAGGTGATGTTATCGTTGCTGTTTTTGCTGGTGGATATACTGATATTGTAATCAGTCTTTGTCACCGCTCATATGTGACTTCTAATATTGTTCAACAGATTCAATATGCACTTCAGTTCAATTCGATGTTCAATGTTTGTGGATATGGAAGTATTGGAACGCAACAAGGTGAATCAGTGCAACTAGTTTTTGGTGGTGGGTTTGGACCTCCAACTCAAATAGCTTTATATCCGACCCCAATTATTAATGCCAATTGTGGGCAACAACAATTTCCCCCTTATTACTAGAAAGTAATAAGAAATAATATCTCTCCCCTCGTCCAAAATAAGGCTTCAACAGAAGCCTTATTTTTATAATAAAGGAATCGAGGCAATTGAATTATTATGGGCAGTGAAATCATTAACCCCATTAGCAACAGAGTTTGCATAGGTATCTAGGAATTGTTGAGTTGATATTTTTTGAGCTTCATTTTTATTGGATAAAAATCCAACCTCTAAAAGAACCCCTGGCCTCTTCGATAAAGCTAGAACATGAAAAAGCCCAGCTTTTATTCCTCGATCTTTCATGTGATAAGGCTTTCGAACATACTGTGCTATTCGCCTATGTATCTTATCACTGAGTTTTTTGGATTGAGTCACTGTCTTATTCACCACTAAATCAATAAGAATTTTATTAATGATCTCATCAGAAGTCGCAAAAATATTGTTTTCAAGGTTTTCGAGTTTTTTAACTGCTGCATCGTCATGATTATCTAGATAATATGTTTCAAAACCATGATATTTATTAATCTCGGATGAATTGAAATGAATACTAATAAATAAATCCGCGTTAACCTTATCAGCAATTGCGGCCCTTTCAGCCAAATCAACAGTTCTATCAATACTTCTAGTTAAAAATACAGAGTGGGTAGGTGAAAGTTTTTTTTGAATAAGCTTAGCTAATTTTAAGGTAAGTTCTTTTTCATAAATATTTTGATTCTTTTCATCTTTGGCCACAGCCCCTAATTCTTTTCCACCGTGCCCAGGGTCTAGCAAGATGGTTAAAGCACTTGCCTTGAATGATAAAATTAGAATAAAACCATATTTAATAAATCTTATCAATGACATGTCCTGGAAAATAATGGGCCAAAATTTGTTCATAATTATAACCACGCTTAGCTAACTCGAGAGCTCCAAACTGACACATGCCTACACCGTGACCATTTCCTTCACCGCTCAATCGGTATCCATTTCTATCATACTGTAAATGAAAATTATTAGAAGGCAGAATTTTTCTTCCTAGAACCTTACGTAAATGGGTTTTACTAATAGTAAATAGATCCCCGTTTTTATAAAATCTAATAAAATCTTTTTCATTTTGGTCAGGAACAATTGTAATAGGTAATTTCATTTCACTGTTTTGGAAGATTTTTGACCTTCCAAGATAATTGGTCGCAATCTCGTTTATCGAATTTTTAAAGCTAGCTTCATCTAAAAATGATTTCCAAGGCTTTATTCCATGATTATGACAATAAGGACAATCAACGGCTTGATAACCTGCAACCATCCCCCCCCCAGACCTGACTTGGTTTTAATGTTCTTCCACCACACTTGGAATGAAAAAAGGTCGGAGTTAGCTCGCCATTTTTAGTCAAAAGAATTTTACCTAAAGTTTCCTTGGCAGCTTTCTTAGTTGAATTAGATTCATCTAATAAAGTTCCATTCACCTGGTGCTTTTCAGAGTTTTCCAAATCGTAATATGATTCATGACCAAAATCTAGAGAGACTTGCTTTGATTGCATTTTATGATAAGCATAAGTTCTAGCGGCGACTGCTTGCGCTTTTAAGGCTTCAATAGGCCAATCACTTCGCATCTCTTTTGAAAGAAGACTACTGATATAAGTCTCAAGGGATATTTCATTAACTAAAGCACAACTATCTTGTTCTGGTGAAGTTACTAAAAGCAATTGCCCTCGATATTTTTGGTCATTCCAATCAATGACGCCGGAAAGTGTGCCCATGCTTGCGACCAATCTTGGTTTTTGAGTTGTTGCTTTACGAGTCGACTGACAATTAAACTTAATAATCTTTTTCCCATTGTATTGTTTTTTCAAAGGTTTTTTTAAATGCAAATTTTTATATAAATCAAATCCTTTCACCACAACTTCAGGCAAAGAACTGGCAATCAGCACATTGATTTTTGGTTCACTGGCATTGCAATGAAGTGATAAAGAAAAAATAATGAAAAACAATCCTTGTAAACGCAATAATTCCTCGTCCTTGGAATTAACAGTACTACTATAGTATTTTAGATTAGCTTTGCTTGAGACACAATCTTTTAGTGACCGAGCTCTTTCATCACCTTTTGCATATCAGTCCAAGCTGTTTTTTTCATATTTGGATTGATTAGTAAAAACTCGGGATTGAATAAAGGGCAAATAGTAAAATGAAATTCATTTATTTTTTCTTGATTAAGAATTCTTTTGAAAAACTGACCATGAATATTAGATAGACGTTCTTTCATATCCAAAATGATAGAAGATGAGTTGGCCCCAAGTGGAATCACAAATTCCGGTCTAAAATATAAAATTTCCTGATATAAAAACTCAAGCTCTTCATTTTTAGTGGAACAAAAACCCAACATAAAATCGCTTAGTTCAAGCTTCATGGCCTTAATCATCTTCGAAAATAAAACCGTTACCTCATCACTAAAAAAAACTTTTAATTGCTTCTCATAGCTATCAGTGGAGTCTACTGCCTCTTCTCTTTTCTTATCTGTCACGAACATAACTTTTATGGGGTTTTTTTGGTTTAACTTATTAGAATTATCGGACAATAAGTATTTTGCTTCAGCAATTTTCTCACCAAAGAGCCTCACAGCCTTATCCTTTAGTTCTTCAGCTTCTATATATTTAATTTTTTGTTGAATTTTGGCATTAAAAGAAACGGGCACAGACTTTTTAAAAACAATTTCCCCACCCTCGAACTGAATTTTCTCCTCCTTTTTAAGTTTTTCATGAGAGTACTGCTTGAATGACTCCACCACCTTTTCTTTCTCGATAGGAATCTCGAAATCATCTACTGTCTGAGAGTCTGGCTACTGCACAAACTGCCAAGGAATATTGGCATAAAGAGCATCAGAAAAATTGACTTTATCTGAGGCGCCGCGCAATTGGGTTAATGCTTCTTTATAAAAATCTTTCATGAAGTGCGTATAACATAGCTGTACTCTTTTTCCCATTAAGAATTCCACAATTCAGAATATAAAGTTGCTGCGAGTTAAAGCCGAAATACTTAATAGTAGGTATTGAGGAGGAAAACAGATGGATTCGGATATCAAATTTGAAAAGTTCGAGGATTACTACGGTTCTATTGATGAGGTGAAGCGCACCATTGATGAATGCAAAATCTGTGGTTCAAAACTCCTTTTAAGCCACCTACCCGATTATAAAAATCTTATTGTTCAAGAAACCGCTCGCTGTATGGAATGCGGTGAAGGCAATAGAAAAATGATTCATGTCCTTAATTAAGTCCATTTAAATAAGTATTTATCTTCTGTGCAATTTTGTGAGAAATGCCTAATAAGTTCATTAACTCTTGAACATTAAGCACAGATAATGTTTCAATATCAAACTTAGGGTGAGAAAGAATTTTCTGTTTAATCTTGGGGCCTATTCCATCTATCTCATCCAACCATGAAGTCATTATTCTGTTCTTTTCTTCTTTGTGATGAAGTTTACGAGAAAAACGGTGCGCTTCATCTCTCATGGCCACACACAACTTCAAAAGCGATGGACTTTTATTTAAAGAGTAAGAATTGGACCTATTGGGAATAACCAATCTTTCTTCAAGTTTTTGATTATCTTTAAGGTAGTTCTTTTCAGTCAAAGTTTTGGCCTTAGCTATGCCCACAACTGGAATACTGATCTCTAGCTCTTTTAAAATTTTAAGCACACTACTGACTTGTGCTTTACCCCCATCAATTAAAAATAAATCTGGAAGATTTCCTTTTTTAACTCTCCTTCCAATCACCTCTTTCAGCATAGCAAAATCATTATTGCCTTCAGGACGAGTTTCTAGATGATAATAACGATACAGTTTGGGTTCCGCTCTGCCTTCCAAATAAACAATTTGAGAAGCAGTCGGAGACCTGCCTTGCCAAATGGCAATATCATAGCATTCAATAATTCGAGGGCGTTCTTTCAAGTTTAAAAGTTCTTGTAATTTATTTAATGCCATATACATACTATCTTGATTTTCAAAGCGCACTCGTTGCGACTCTTCAGCATGCCTGGTTGTTGTTTTAACTAAACTCAAATATTTCCCTTTTGCAGGTTTGATCACAACTTTTTTTAATTTTTCCAACGCTAACGATTGGTTCAGAGCTGTTGAAAAAATATCTAGATTTTCCCTAGAGAGATCCAAATAAATTTTTCCGGGCAGGAGCTCCGATGTCTGGGTATAATACTGCATTAAATAAAGAATAACTTCATTTTCGAGATCTTCAATATGGTGTGAACCAATAAAATGAAAATTCTTATGCCCTAACATCACACCATTGCGAATCATATAAATACTAATATCAATTTCTTCTTTACCGGCATAAAATCCGACTACATCTAAATCTTTTTCTTGGATTAGCTCCACACTCTGTTTGCTATAAGATTCAACAAAGCGATTAAGGTCTTCAATATGATCACGTAATATCCCTGCTTTCTCGAATTGCTCATTTTCTGAACACTCCAACATCTTTTTTTCTATGAGTTTAATAGTTGCGTTAGCTTTAGATTTGCTTTTAAAAAAATCTGTTGCATTTTTCAAGTCAACAGCATACTGCTCACTATCAATATAACCAACACAAGGGGCACTACATTGACCCATTTGATAAAGTAAACATGGTTTTTTACGACGGTTGAACTCTGCCAAAGAACAATCCCTTAAACAAAACGATTTGGTTAAAATACGACTGATTAGTGAAATATTGATTCCCAAAGGAAAAGGGCCAAAAAAAAGTCGCCCCTTTTTTTTCTGTGGACGGCGTAAATACTTGAGCCTTGGAAACGGTTCATCCATATCAACTATTAAATAAGGATAGGATTTATCATCTCGCATCCTGATATTGTATTTAGGGGTATATTCTTTAATTAAATTGTTTTCTAGAACTAAGGCTTCAGCTTCACTTTCAGTCATCACAAAATCAAAATCTTTAACGTGGCTAATTAAAAACTGTGTTTTTAGAGACTTAGCGGAATTGTCAAAATAACTTCGTACTCTCGAAGTTAAATTTTTGGCCTTACCAACGTAAATTATTTTGCTATGATGATCCTTCATGAGATAGCAACCAGCCCCTTTAGGTAGGGTTTTTGCTTTTTCAAGAAGATGAATAAGTATTTTACTTTGTTTTAAAGTCATTACTCTATTGATATACTATTCTGACAATAAAAATAAGATCTAAAATATAGATTTTGAAGAACAACCAAAGGAACTCAAATGACCGATTATGCTGTAGGCAAAGATGTTTTAAGTTACTGTAATGCCTGTAAACTCACTCTTTCTCATACCGTAGTCGCCATGAGAGATACTAAGACGATCGCTAAAGTTCAGTGTAATACTTGCCAAGCCCTTCATGCTTTTCGTTCAAAATCTCAAGCCAGAACAACTGCCAAGAAAACTCGAAGCAAAGCTCATATCGTTCCCGTTGATCAACTTTGGAAAGATGCCATGAGCACAACTAATAAAAAATCAGTAGCCTATAGTATCCGCACTAAATTTAACGTGGGTGATATTATTGATCATAGTAAATTTGGTCCAGGCATTGTCCAAGCTTTCAGTGATAATGATAAAATTGAAGTTTTATTTAATAGTGATATCAGAGTTCTGGTGCACAACAAGTAAATTACGGACCGAAAAAAGCTCCACCATAATTAATCGTAGAACCCATATTCCAAGGAGTAAATGGTGCGCCTCCAAATTGATTGAAGCCTCCACCGTACATACCCATTTGCTGCTGAATCATTAAATCTTGCATACTATTATAATAATCTTTTTGTTGAGCATATGGATTGAATCCACCTGGGAATCCACCAACTCCACCATTTAATCCGCCACCCCAGCTACCACCGCCCCAAGGCATGGTTGCTCCAATACCAGCGTTCCAGTTAAGATTTAAGCCGCCATTAAAGAATGGATTGATTCCCGCTC
The DNA here is from genome assembly GCA_937952395.1 of uncultured Bacteriovoracaceae bacterium. Lineage (GTDB taxonomy): Bacteria > Bdellovibrionota > Bacteriovoracia > Bacteriovoracales > Bacteriovoracaceae > CALFYV01. The sequence goes on from CALFYV010000420.1 coordinate 6,387, forward strand.
CAACTCCTCCACCGATATTAGCGCATGGACAAGGAGCTGAGATACACATACATGAAGGATTAGAATTTAAAAATGGATTGATTCCACCAGCACCGTATGGCCCAATCATCCCCCCTAAAAAACCTTGGCTATAGCCAGCACCTAGAAAAGCATTACCCACTCCACCAAAGGGATTTTGAGTCATACCATTATAACCACTAAATTGATCCATCATGTAGCCATTACAATCTGGCTCAGTCCAATTTGGCAGACCATATTCTTGCGCAACTAATTGTCCCCAATAATTCTCTCTATGACCGATACATCTATCTAGTCCGTACTGATAGCCCGCCAACTGAGCATCTACTCCGTACTGATAAGAAGCTAACATGTTATTTGAATTCGCTGTAAAAGCATCCCACTGATAACCAGCGGCACGTCTAGCATTATTAGAAGAAACGATTTGTCCTACCATTCCACCAAAGCCAAGCCCGAGATTAGCAATTGAGTTGATAATCTGAGCACCCTTAGCTTGAGCGCAATTACCATCACAAACAGAACCCGCATGCATACGACTATCTAAATAACGTCTATTGGTGTCGTTATACATATCTTCTGAAAAACAATTTCTTGGATTTCTTTGATATTCAGCAACCGTACAATAATATTTACGGCCATTACGGATAAAATAAATCCCATCTGGATCATATGCATCACCACTTCCATGACGTGAACTACTATTTGAAGAGTGACGACCTGAACCAGTGCCTGTGCCAGTTCCATCATGACGACCGGAGCCAGTCCCTGCATCTGCACTCGCATCGCTGGAAACTGCTACATCTTCTTGAAAAACATAATCATAACCAGATAAACACTTTTGACATTTCTTTCTATCTTCTTTACCAGGCTTACATTGATTGCTTGCATAGCATGGGTGATCTCCACCTATACCATAAACATTACCACCAATGGTTAGATAATACGTACCATCGGCTTTAGCTTTTCCGCCCTTGCCATTCTTATAAACTTCTTTTCTCACAGCTACGTACTTACCAACTTTACCGTCAACATTTACGCTTTTCCCGACCACTATTTTTCCTGAGCCCGAAGCACCAACGCCTGTTCCTACGCCACCAGTTCCTGAGGCTGAGCCAACTTGCGACTTGAATTTTTCTTTTTGTTTTTTAATTCTCTCGTCTTGTGAAGAGTGCTTTTCTTGCGTACAAGTCACAACTTCTACATCGTAATTAAGTTCACGAGCTTTACAAGAATAAGCATATTGATAACCAAGAAGATCACCACCATTATTAACTAGTTTTGTCTCAGTTACTGACAATTTTCCAAGAGCCTCGCAATCTGAAAGAATTTGGGCTACTCGTGCTTGAACTGGCTTATTACAATCTAATCCCTCAAGTTTTTGCACGACCTTGGTATCTTGGGCAGAACCAATACGACAAAACAGAATTGTTAAAACAAATAATGACCAATTTAACTTCATATCCACTCTCAGTCTTTTAATTCTCTCGTATACTATTCGGGTAATTTAGTTATTTGCTTTAATACTATTTGTTTACCCTTTAAGTTATTGTAATTACTTGTTTAATTTACCAGCTGGTGACCTTAATTCATCCAGTCCTTCCTTATCTTTATTGCCTAAGGCTTCGGCACTGAACTTCTCATAAACCAAGCCGTCGCTGCAAGAGACGTACTTATAATTTAAATCAAAAGGTGTTTTTCCTGTGTTTAAACAGATGACTTTGATATCAGTTTTTTTCATCTCTTCATCATCCATAAAAGCAAACTCGGGAGCTGGACGAAGAGGTACATTGATAAAATACTTCTGAAATTCATCTTGAGTTTTGGTGTAGTCAATTCCTTTACACTTAACCGACTTACTCTTTTCTACAATATCACACCACATCTCTTCAACGAGATCCTCTATTATATAGAAGGGGGCTCCAGCGCTGGCTGGAGTTCGCTCTAGCTTACACTCATCGTGATCGTAATTGGCGATACAATAAGGAGCTTGCATATAAGACATTAAAGTAAACTCAATATCGGTGATATTAGGGAAATAATGCTTACGAATACAATGCTTACAATCATATTCAGTAGAGTCCTTATGATCTGGTCTGCACTCTTTCCAACATGACTCTGTCGCTCGCACAAAAAAAGTTTGAATAGCTCCTTCAGAATGCTCAAAATCTAGATAGGAGAAATGAATTTTTACGTCTTGCTTAAGAGCGCCAAAACTTTTGTCTTGGCAAACTTTAAAAGTCACTTGATCCTCATCGACTCGAACGTACTGAATATCTTCACCTTCTTTGCCTCTGAGTTTGGCCAGTGGTTGGCTTGTCTGACAAACAAGTTCGAAACATTTTTGGAAACTTAATTCTTCATAAGTCACTTCTTTTTTGCCTAAAACTTTACCACCAAGTTGATGACAATAACCATCGATACGTGGTTCAGGAACCTCGGCAAAGCTTTGAAAGAGAAAAAGGAAAAATAAAGAAAAAATGAACAGCTTCAAACAACACCTCTTCAGCTCACTTCTTCGGTTTTTTTAAAAGCTCTCTTTAATTAAGATGACTTAAAGTTTATACTTGAGTTTATGAATTGGACTCTTGTGGTGGAATGGTCATTTTTTGTGCTTTTTATCTTAGTACTAGCTTATACCGCTATTGTTATCGGTAATGAAAAAACTAGTTACTTGGATGAAGCTCAATACTTTTTATTTCATAAGTTGAATCTACCCATACCCAAGTGGTGGACTCAGATAAAAAAGGAAAAAACTCTTTGGATTTTTGAGCGAAGTGATACTCATTATGATTGGTATGCTTCTTTCGAATTACTAGATTTTGATGAAACGCCGATTGCTCAATTAGCAATAAACTATCTCACAGAGCAAAAAGTAAAATTAGATCCTCCCCCAGAGGCACAAATTGAAGAAAACAGCTCACACCTCTTCAAAGATAAAACTCTAGCTAGTGCGGTTAGTGAATTCATAAGAATTGAAGGAACAGCGACACAGGATGAACAAGAACGTATTTACATCGATTTAATTTTATTTAAATTTGAAAATCAGATTTATCGTTTCAAGAGTCAAAGTTCGGTATTAAATGGTTCTGTTGAAGGGCCTTATTTTGAGGAAGCTATAAGCTTGATAAAAATTAAAGACTCTTTGGATTAAAAACTCTGATTCTATCAACTAAGAATTGAACAATTTCTTCGTCAGTTGAAAAAACATCGTCAATAAGGTCACAATCAAGGACGAAATCTTTAAGACGGTTGGCAATATTATGAAGAGACTCTACTAGATAAAGGCCACCAATTGATTCACCTTGGTATGATTTAATGATTTCTTTTCTGGCGTGGTTAAACATCTCTGTTTCAGTAATATCTTCAGCTTCTACTTCGCCAAATTTTTCTTCAACTTCTTCAATAGCTTGATCTTTGATATCTTCATCAGTTGAAAAACTCACACCCATTTCTGTCGCCATTGCATCAATCAGATCAGCACGCTTATCAACTGGATATTCGATAAATTTATGTTCTGTTAAATGATTTATAGTGTAGCTGGCCAAAACTTTTAGGGTATCAAAATCAGTTCTCATTGAATGGACTCCGTGTAAATCAAAGCCTCAAACCAAGTTTTCGTTGGAGTTTATGCAGCACTTGGTTAATAACTTTGCGTTCTCCTAAGAGATATAACGCCAGAATATAAGAAAAAGCAACGATAAACAGCTCTATAGATAGGATAAATATCTTTTGAAGAAAATTTAATTCATAAAAGGGAATAAAATTTTTAGCATATTGCATTATGCCAGCAACTATTAATCCAGAAATAATCAGTTTAAACCAACGCCACCCCAAGAAATAACGCAGTGTTAAAATTAAATGGGATTTAATCACAGAACTTAGGATAAGCGAATTGATATACATCGATAGTGTAGTACCTAAAGCTAAAACAGTGAAACCAAAACGTGGGACCAAAAGCACACAAAAAATAATATTAAATAAAATTGAACAAACGGAACTAATAACAGCAAATCTATGTTGTTCTAAACTATATAAAGTGGGCACAAAAAGTTTCACCAAAGCATAACCAGGTAAACCTAAGGCATAATACTGAAGCGCTAGGGCCGTCATTTTAGTATCTTCACTATTAAATTTTCCATGTTCAAAAATAAGATGAATAATTTCTTGTGAGTAAACGGCAAATATAATTATCGCTGGAATAATGGTTAACCAAGTTAAAAAATAAGATGAAGCTAAGTAATCAGCAGCCTCTTTTCTATTATCTGCTCTCCAGGCTTCACTGAAGTGAACTAAATTAGAATTACCAATAGAAACACTAAGAATGCCTATCGGAAGTTGAAAAAGTCTAAAACTATAGCTGAGCCAAGAAACGGCTCCCACTATGGTTCCCGAAGCTAAAACAGTTGTAACAATTAAATTAATTTGGGTGGCAGCAAAGCCAATTAAGCCTGGCCCTAATTTAAGAAAAACTTCTTTAGTTTGTTTATATATTAAGGGACGAGGCCACTTAGGGGCAAAGCCGCGAGAAAATAATTGAGGAAATTGAACAAAGCCTTGAAAAAGCCCACCAATAGTTACCCCAATTCCCAAAGAGTAAACCGCATCCCATCCGTTTTGAGTTAAAATGTCTGGCAAGAAAATCATCGCCGCTATGGTACTTAAGTTAAAAAAAACTGGAGCTAAAGCCGGAATAAAAAAAACTTTGAGTGAGTTTAAGGCACCCATATAAAGAGCCGCCAGAGAAACCAAGAGTAAATAAGGGGCCATTATTCTGGTTAAATTAACAGTAATCTCAAATTTTTCAGGTTCGTTAACAAAAGTCGGCGCAAAGATTTCAATTAATTGCGGAGCAAAAACAAAAATACCCAAAG
>CALFYV010000421.1 GCA_937952395.1 uncultured Bacteriovoracaceae bacterium
GACTCATCAGTTCCAGCAAAAAGAGAACCGATCATGACAGTAGAAGCGCCACCGGCCAAAGCTTTAATAATATCTCCTGAGTACTTGATTCCGCCATCGGCGATGTAGGGAACCTTAGCTTTTTCACAAACTTTTTTACAATCAAAGATCGCCTGCATTTGCGGTACACCAATCCCTGCCACAACTCTGGTTGTACAAATAGAACATGGTTCTATTCCTACTTTTATTGCATCAGCTCCAGCTTTAATTAATTCTTCGCAAGCTGCCGCAGTCGCCACATTACCCGCCACTATATCAACATCTTTGAATTCTTTTTTAAGTCGTTTGAGCATTTCCACAACACCTAATGAATGACCATGGGCCGTATCTATCACAAGAGCGTCAACACCTGCTTTGATAAGTACTCTTGCTCTTTCATATTCATTTTCTCCTACTCCGATGGCTGCTGCACATCTTAATCTTCCCAGTGTATCTTTATTAGAGTTAGGATAGGCAATCGATTTCTCAATATCTTTAATCGTAATTAAACCTTTTAAAATTCCGTTCTTATCAACAACTGGTAATTTTTCAATTCGATGTTTTTGCAAAATAAATTTAGCCTTTTCAAAATCAGTTCCCTCTTCTGTTGTCACTAATTTATCACTGGTCATGACTTCGCTGACTTTTTGTGAGAAATTGGTTTGAAAACGCAAATCACGATTTGTAATGATTCCAACGAGTTTTTTCTTTTCATCCACAACGGGAACACCTGAGATTTTATATTTGGCAGAGAGCTCCATAACCTTACTCAGTGGTTCATGGGCCATGACAGTAATGGGATCAATAATCATGCCTGATTCATATTTTTTAACCTTTTCAACTTCGAAGGCCTGGGCCTGAATCGTTAAATTCTTATGAATAACTCCCATACCTCCTTCTTGTGCCATAATGATCGCCACCTGAGATTCGGTGACTGTATCCATGGCGGATGAAACTATGGGGATATTCATTTCAATATTTTTACTAAATTTTGTATTGATAACTACTTGATGGGGCAAAATCTCGGAGTAGGCAGGCATTAAGAGAACATCATCATAGGTAAGTGCATGATCATCGGTGTAGAACATTGAAACCTCTTTTTTGCTATGGATTATATTTATCACAGCTTAGAGAAAATTTCAGTAGATTTATGGCCCTACGGAGTCCAAATTCCTAAAATACCAGAAAATTTATAAAAGTAGTTCATGTCCATCCAATAATAACCTTGATCTCCGTACTTCTGCCCGTATGTGTTCATGATTTTTAAATAATTAATTTTTCCGAAATCATCGAGCGTATAACCTACAACCATCATCGCATGCAAACTGTCACTTGCCTTGAGCCTCTCATATTCTTTGTTAGGAGCACTAAACAATCCATCCTTGTGGTTGATATAGTATTTTCTCTTTCCATTTAACATATATGTCTTTTGTAATGGTAAATGAATAGAGATCCAAATTGGTCGTCCCTGATTAATTTCTTTTCTAACCTGGCCAAGAAGATACTCAGATGAGCGATCTCTTTTTTTTACCTCAAGGTCCTCTCCTAACTTTTTAATATGAACGGGGATGAATACGGCAGAATCATCAAATGGAAGATTTTCAACAACTAATACTTTTTTATCTTCATCGATATACTTTTGATAAAATTCCTGAGGAGTATATATTTCATTCTTATACATAAACGTTTTTGGAAATTTAACCGTAAAAAAGGCTAGCTGTTCCTTCACCTGCTGTCTGTATAGCTCTCTCACTTCATCCTGGTTCGAAAGGGCACGAAACTCGTCAATAATTGGTTGGATTCTACCAATTATCTTTTGCAAGAAATCTCTCTGTTTCATCTCATCATAACTAGGATAAAGTTGTTCCGGCATAACACCAAATTCACGCAGAACGATTCGCCCTAAATAGTAATCTGTTCCCTCTTCAAATATCGGATCGCCAACATCATTGGAATGCTTGGAAACCTTTCCATCTAAGACTTTATCCATGTACCACTCAATATATTTATAAAAGGAATATGTTATGGACAAGGGCATATCATGACCAAGCTTCTTTTGAAGAATAGACTCAGCTTGATTGAGTGTGGAAACAAGCCAGCAAATACCCAACTCACACTGATCTTTCATCGAAACAGGTGGTAGTACTTTTTGCTTTGAAAAGTGAATATTGCAAACAGCAAAAGAACTTGAGAGGCAAAAAAGCAAAGCCATTATCATTGATTTCCAAGGCATGGAACTAAACTAGGACATCAAATACAAGGTGTTGAGTGGTGTAAGAACTAGTAAGTTTTATTAAAATCTTCGCGAAAATTTTTCAATTCATCAATCAGTTCATTAACTTCATTTGGATGACGTTTCTGCTCTTCATATTCTTCCATCAGTGAACGATCAAAGATCTTTTGTTCATAATTTTCAGTAGTTACAGGCGCCATTGCCTTTTGCCCAGCCATTTTAGTTGAAGAAGGTTCTCTCATTGGCTCTGAGCTACCTAGCATTTCATCCACCGTTTTAGGCATCTCTTCAGCCTTGACCACATTCGA
>CALFYV010000422.1 GCA_937952395.1 uncultured Bacteriovoracaceae bacterium
CCGCCAGAAAACGAATCTAATTAGATCTTTCAAAACAGCAATAAATTGACTATAAAAACGCTATGCGCTGTTTAGTTTTATTTTCTATTTTCTTAATCTCTTTCAATGCTTCATCTCGAAAGCCTATTTCGGCCAGTCGTCTCGAAAAGTTATCAGGAGTTAAGCATAACGAAGATACTAAAACCACATGGGACATGCGTTACTCAAAAAGATCATTTATTTATGGAAAATCTCCAGCCAAATTTTTAGCAGAAAATTATGAATTTATTCCCCATGCCAGCAGCGTCTTAGACATAGGTATGGGTGAAGGAAGAAATGCTGTTTTTTTAGCACAAAAAGGATACAAGGTAACAGGGATTGATATAAGTTCTGTGGCAATTAAGAAAGCTCGCATATTAGCCAAAGAATATAATATTAGTATCCAGGCGATTGTGGCTTCTGTTGAGAAATACAAATTTCAACCAAAGAGCTTTGATGCCATTATTGTTTTTTATTATGTCGATAGAAGTTTAATTGAAAAAATAAAATCTTGGCTTAAGCCAAATGGTATCATTATTTATGAAGCTCATACGATTAAACAAAGAAACAAACCTGGTTTTAAAAACGATCCGATAGAGTATTTTTTAAAAGAGCAAGAATTGTTAACGATGTTTAAAGGGATGAAAGTTTTAAAATATGAAGAACCAGAGCATGGCAAAGAGTATCGAGCTAGTATTATTGTGCAAAAATTAAATTAAGGATAAGTTATGAAAATTTCTCTTTTTTATGAACACGTCACTGTCTTAGACTACGCCTACCTAGATGAACACCTAGGAGTTGTCGGTAATTCGCTAATCGTCAACGTTGAATTTATAGGAAAAACAGATAATGAAGGTGTTATTTTTGATTTCTCAAAAGCGAAGAAAAAAGTTAAAGAAATCATCGATGATGAATGTGATCACCGTTTGGTTATTCCTCAAAAATTGGCCAATATTAATGGCAACAGAATGACTTTTGAGTATCATTATGGTCATGATGATAAAAAAATTAGCTATGATTCTCCGCTAGAAGGAGTATGTCAGATTCCTTATGCTCATGTGAGCCAAGAAAATTTAAAATCTTATTTAGAAAACTTGGTTTTGGCCCAGATGCCAGAAACAGTAGTGGCGATAAAGTTAAGTTTTAAGGAAGAAGTGCTAAGTGATAAAGAAAGTTTTTTCCACTATACTCATGGTCTTAAACAGCACTATGGTAATTGTCAGCGCTTACTTCATGGCCATCGTTCCACTATTAAAGTTTTTATAAATGATCAGCGTGATTATGAGCTTGAAGCTAGATTTTCTCGAGAATTTTTTGGTGGTAATATCCATTTTTGTTTATGGGAGAACGTGAAAAATAAGGAAGAAATTCAAGATATTGTGAAAAAATCAGATATAGAAGGTCGTTATCCACAAATTCCAAGTGTTAGAATCGGTTATGTGGGTAATCAGGGAGAATTTAGCTGCACTCTTCCAGGAGATGAGGTTTACTTTATGCAAGAAGAAACGACTGTTGAAAACCTTTCGGTACACTTTACTAAGTTAACCAAATCTCTTCATCCAAACTCTAGGGTTTGTGTTTATGCTTATGAAGGAATAGCCAAAGGCGCTAAGACAACTCTTTAACTCAAGAATAGAAAACCTTCTTGGAAAAAATATCATCCATGGCATAATAAAAGGATGAAGAAAACTTTCAGCTTTTTCCTTTTATTTTTAATAACTTATTCATTTAATTCATGGCCCACTCCAAATGAAATTAATTCTAAGCACGCCACTTTTTCCGGCCGTGTTTCAAAACTTAACTCAAAAGCTGCGCTGGTTAGGGTTAAGGTTGATTTTGTAAATTCAAAATTCTTAAATAACAAAGATAAGGTAGAGTTTTGGAGTGAGATCTATCCAAACAAGAGATGTTCTTCTTTCGTGCATGGTAAGAGTACCGAATATATTTTACTTAAAGTCCCTCACTACACAGATTGTGTAGCAAAAGTTTTTTTAACGACAGGTTCATACTTACATTTTTATAGTACCGATTTAGAAAGAAATCTGAAAGTCGCCAGAGATTTAATTGATATTTTACTGAAAAAACAAATGGCCCTAAACGCCAGATTGCAAAGACATCAAAAAGGACTTGATAGTTATCCTGAAAAAGTTGAAGCTATTAATCAGCGCTATGATGTGCTGAGAGAAAAACTTGATCTAGAATGGAAAAATGAACTATCCAGACTTGAGGAAGATAAAGCCTTTACCTATAAAAACTTTCAAAGCACTTCAATTAGACTTAATGAAATCGAACATAAACTAGAACAATATAGAATCGGTGATCAAAATTTAAAATTAGATCGATGGTCACTCGATCCAAAGTTATATATTCATAAATAAAAGGGGATGTGATGTTGCGCTTAACTTGGGGAATGATCCTTTTGGTCTTAATATCTTGTCAGAATGAAGAACAAGATAGTGGTGGAAGAGGTAATACATTTTATTTAAACTTGCTTTCTGAGCCCACAACTCTAAATCCGATTACTTCTACTGATGCCTATACGACTGAAGTTATTAGTCATACTCATGAGTCACTTTTAGATAAAGATCCTGACTCCTACGAATGGGTTCCCTCTCTCGCTTCAGAATGGGAGATAAGTAAAGATAAAAAAGTTTTCACTTTCAAACTTAGAAAAGGTGTAACTTGGCATGATGGCAAACCTATGACAGCTGAAGACGTGAAGTTTAGTTTTGATGTCATTTTTGATCCTGAATACAATGCGGCTCATAAGCGCCCTTATTTTGAAGGCTTAGATAGAGTTGAAATAGTCGATGAGCATACTGTTAAGTTTTATACCAAAACAAAATATTACCAAAATTTTGATGTAGCCGCTGGAATTACAGTTTTACCAAAACATGTTTATTCAACTGATAAAAAAAATAAAAGACTTAACAAGATTGTTATGGGAACCGGACCATATAAATTAGAAACTTATGATAAAGGTAAAAAAATTATCTTAGTAAAAAATGAAAACTGGTGGGGAAGAAAAGTGGATTTTTATAAAGATCAGCATCAGTTTGATAAAATTGGATTTCGTTTTGTGGGAGATCAAACAGTTTCACTTGAAATGTTTAAAAAGGGTAACCTCGACTTCAGAGGTTTGGATAATGAAGAGTATATGAAGAAAACGGATGGTGAAGGTTGGGGCACAAAATACATAAAAGTTAAAACTGAAAATAAATCGCCTAAGAGTTATAATTTTTATGGTTGGAATTTAAAAAAACCTTTGTTTCAAGATGTAAGAGTCAGAAAAGCCCTTGCTCATTTAATTAATCGTCCTTTGATGTTAGATAAATTTGAGTTTAATATGAGTGAGTATGCGACTGGTCCTCAATACATTCAAAGTGATTATGCTAGTCAAAAAGTAAAACCCATTATGTATGATCCCAAGAAAGCGTTAAAGCTTTTAACAGAAGCTGGTTGGAAGGATACGGATGGAGACCTTATTTTAGATAAAATAGTTGATGGCAAAAAAGTCGATTTGAGATTTAGTGTCATTGATCCTTATGAAGGATTTATGAAATACAACACAATCTTTAAAGAAGATTGTAAGAAAGTAGGAATAGATTTAGAAATTAAAATCGTAGAGTGGAACACCTTTACTAAATTACTTGATGAGAAAAATTTTGATGCTGTTAGGCTTGCTTGGGGAGGGACAATCAATTGGGAACCCAAGCAAATTTGGCATTCTGATTCTGCTGTAGCAGGGGGATCAAACTTCATTTCATACAGTAATAAAAAGGTTGATAAACTTATAGATGAAGCCAGGGTTACCTTTGATAGAAAAGATAGAGTGAAAATATTAAAACAGATTTATGAAATCATTGCCGATGATGCAGCTTATGCCTATTTCTTTAATAAGAAAGTGACCACTTATGCCCATCAATCTAGGATTTATAAACCTAAAGATACCTTTAACTATACGATCGGTACGTCTTACTGGAAATTAGTGGCGGAATAATGTTTGAATATATCATCAGAAGAATTCTTATCATGATCCCGACTTTGCTAGGGATTACTCTTGTTTGCTTTGTTATTATTAATGCAGCACCAGGGGGCCCGATTGAGCAAAAGCTTCAACAAATTCGTTTTGCTGGAGCTGGAACAGGAGAAATTTCTTCGGGTTCTTCTTCAACTCAAGTTGTAAGCCAAGAAGTTATTGAGGCATTAAAAAAACAATATGGTTTTGATAAGCCCATCCATATTCGTTATATCTTATGGCTTAAAAATATTATGAATCTTGATTTTGGTGATAGTTTTACTTATGAAGAACCAGTTTTGGATGTTATTGTTAGTAAATTTCCAGTTTCACTTCAATTTGGAATTATTTCTTTGATTTTAAGTTATCTTATTTCTATTCCATTAGGTATTTTAAAAGCCCTTAAGAAGGATTCTACTTTTGATGTCGTCACTACTGTATTGCTTTTTATCATGTATTCTATTCCTCCTTTTATGTTAGGTATTTTATTACTTGTTTTTTTTGCAGGAGGAAGTTTTTTCGATATCTTCCCCATAGGTGGACTCTACAGCGATTTTTATGATGATATGGGGTTATGGCAAAAAATTGGCGATAGAATTCATCATTTTATTTTGCCTCTTATTTGTTATGTCATGGGTTCCTTTACTGTTCTAACCAGTTTAATGAAGAACTCACTCTTAGAAGAAATAAAAAAAGATTATATCAGGACAGCCAGGGCCAAAGGTGTTTCAGAAAAAGTTGTTTATTTAAAACATGCTTTAAGGAATGCTCTCATTCCTATTGTCACTGGTATCGGTGGCTTTTTATCTATTTTCTTTGCAGGATCTTTATTACTCGAGCGAATTTTTCAATTAGATGGTGTGGGTTTGCTAGGTTTCAATTCTGTTTTATCCAGGGATTTTAACCTTCTTATGGGACTTATTTTTATTCAAAGTTTATTAATGTTAGTTGGAAATTTAATTAGTGATTTAGCTTATGTTGTGGTTGATCCAAGGATAGATTTTAAATGATAGAGCGATTTATAAAAAATGACATTAATATAAAAAGATGGCGCCGCTTTAAGAAAAATAAATTGGCGGTTTCTTCAGGGATTATTTTATTAGTTCTTTGTTTTTTTAGCTTTACTGCAGAATTTTGGGCCAATAGTAAACCCATTGTTTTAAAATATAATGAAAAATTTTATTACCCTGTTTTTAAAAATTATTCACCAGCAGATCTAGGAATTATTAATAATGAGGTTGTGATTAATTACAAAAAGATGCATTTAAACTTTGGTGATTGGGCGATATTTCCCATGATTACTTGGGATCCTTTTGAATCTAATAAAGAAGTAGAAAGTTATCCTAGTCCACCGACTTGGAAAAACTTGATGGGAACCGATGATAGAGGGCGGGACGTTTTAACCAGAATCCTCTATGGCCTGCGCTATTCTATGACCTATGCCATTTTAGTTTGGTTATCTTGTTTTTGGATTGGAACTATGCTCGGCGGGGCCATGGGCTATTTTGGTGGTAATATTGATTTTTATGGACAACGAATAACTGAAGTCTTGAGCACAGTCCCTTATTTATTATTACTCATTATTCTTATTTCTATCTTTCAACCAACCATGGCTTTGCTGGTGGGTATTTCCACCACCTTTGGATGGATCTCAATCAGTTATTATGTCCGAGGAGAATTTTTACGTAATCGTCGTA
>CALFYV010000423.1 GCA_937952395.1 uncultured Bacteriovoracaceae bacterium
TCCTTTTATAAAAATATGGCCGAGATGGCTCGACGCGCCATATTGGAAGACCGCTTTACAGAGTTCAAAACTGAGTTTCTCAGTAACTATATGAAAAAATAGCCTCATTTCTATCCTTATTTAAATTCAATTATTGCCTCTGTCCAGAGCGTGGTATAAGGGGCCCAATAAACACCTTTAAGGAGGAAACATGAAAAACTTTCTTTTCTTAGCTCTATTACCAACTCTCTGTCTCGCTAGTATCGTTGATGAGAGCATTTACACATTAAAAGATGCTTACGCTTTTAACGTGGCCAAGCCTCGCTACGGCATTAACCCAGCTCGCGGAACTGCTTGGGTTGAAGTCTACTACGAATATCACTGGGGGGATGAATACGCAGATGTATTTGTCAAACGCAAAGAAATTCCAGGGCTTTTTTATTCCAGCGATGAGAAGGCGATACTTTTTCAAAATGGTGATGAAGTTATTGTCTGTGCCGAGAATATTAAAAAGAAATTTCTTTTCTTAAAATGGAATGAAATGCAACAAAACAGCCGTTGTCATTTTGAAATTAATCACTACATCAAAAAGGGTGTTGCGCCTAAAGAGCTTAAAGCTTGGGAAAATGAAAGTGATTACACATCTCAAGAAACTGATTTAACTAATTACAGATTTGTTATTGATTAATTCATAGAAAGCGCCAGTTTTAAACTGGCGCTTTCTTCTCACTAAAACCCTTACAACTCCTTGAAAAAACACGATAGCGCGCCGTTCTATTGCAATTTAGCTGCACAGTGGTAAATAAAGGCAAGTTTAAAGGAATGGATTATGAAAATATTTATTTTATTTCTTATTTTAATCAGTAGCTCTTTTGCTTCTCATGAGAGGAAATTGAATAAATTTCTAGGTTGTTTGACCAAAAATATAACACAAATGAGCATTGGACTTAACACCATCGATTTCGTTTATGAGTCTCTTCTCAGTTATGAAATGAATAGCTCACCAGCAAATTTGAATAGACTGAAAAAAGAATGCCATCAAAACTTAAGAAATAAAAAAGTAAGTCCAAGCTTAACCCCCAAAAATTATTTAAGTTATGCCCAAAAATTTATGGATAAGAGAAATGATAATAAAACTCACATGATTGAAAAAATGCTTAACTACAATGCCGTTTGTAAAATCGCGGGCTTTGATATCAATGCCTCTATCGTTTATGGTGGTGGTGGTGGTTTTCGTATGGGAACTTGTAAAACTAATTTAGGTAATACTTTTTTTGCCTGGATACCCGTAATCAATAAGCTTGTTGGTTTTGGAGCTGATCTAATGTTAAGTGCCTCAGAAGTTCGATATCAATACCGAGAAGCAGAGTTTTCTCCAGAGCTCTTTACTGCTCGTGGAATTATTGCTGCCTATGAAGAAACTCAAGACGGGGTCAGCGCAGTTGGGATCGGACTCAATGCAATGCTTGGGGGCAGATGGGGCAAAGTCATTAAACTTATTCCATTAAAGTCGGACTACACAGAGCTACTTAAAATCTACACAATTAAATAGACTCAATGGCCAGTGAAATAATTTTTGTGAGCTTCTCTAAGTTTTCATAACTAACATAATGAAAGAGAGAAATTCTAAATTGATTTCGTCCTAATTTTCTATAAGCATCGATATCATAAACCACATTCAGACCTCTTAGGCGCTTGATGAGATCATCCACTGGATATTTATCATCCACATCAATCGTGGCCACTGCTTGTGAACGAAATTGTGGGTCTTGAATATAAGGACTTAAGTAATCTTTACTTTCTGCCCAAGAATAGATCAAATCTGCTTTGCGTTTGGCATCAAGACAAACTTTCTCATAACCTATTTTATTCATATCTTTAAGCGTTTCATTAATCAGATAAATCCCAGCTACGCCTGGAGTATTATAAGTTTGATTTTGAATGGAATTATCTATGGCCAGTTTCCAGTCCATGATAATGGGACGGTAACGTTTTTTATCTGCTGCGATTTTTTCTGTACGAGCAATCGCCTTAGGTGACATGAACGCAATAAAGAATCCGCCTTCCCCAGCAAAAACTTTTTGTGGAGCGAGGTAGAAAAGATCGGATTGAAAAATATCACACG
>CALFYV010000424.1 GCA_937952395.1 uncultured Bacteriovoracaceae bacterium
ATTTCTCTGCGCTTTCGATGTTCACTATAGGCGCGGGCTTCTTCGACACTCATAGTGGCTGGGGGTTTTGCTGCCACAGAGCCAGCAATAACATAAAACTTAGTACCTCTCATTGGTTCAAAAAAATCAAGTACCGCTTGTTCTCGCTTACTTATATTTTGAAAACTTCCATCGAAAAAAGGCTCTAGATTAGTTGATGGAAAATTATAACCGGCCCAGTCTGTGGGATAAGTAAACTTGCCTTCTTTTCCATAATTTTCAATATACCAAACTTTAAACTCTTCGAGACTAAAGATAGTATTTCGAAATTTGGGATTTTCATAATGCTCTTGGAACCTGACAAAACTTAAGCCGGCTTCAGTTTGATCAATAAAGCGTAAAAAATAAACATGAGGTGCTGGCATACTCACGGTAAAAGTCTCGGTTTGATAAATAGGCTTGGCCTCACTCACACCTTTTTTCAACACCTCAAATGATTTTTGAATAGTATTAAGATCTTGTTGAAATTCTTGGGCCTCTTTAAAATGCTCATCACAAGCGAAAGAAGTGAGAGTGAAGGTTAAAAACAACCATAAACAAATCTTCATTAAAGACTCCTGCGAGATAATTTGGAGTAAATGAACACCATGAATGCATAGAGTCAATTATTAACAATACTTTTTGTAATTTTTATCCGTAGCATTAATTTGCTACAGAATGTTTACAAATGTATTTTACATGTAGCATTTGCCTAGCTACATGTTATGTCATGCAAAAGCCAAGTTACTATATATCCAAAATTAAAGAAGAGCTGACTCAAAAGCAAAAGCATAATCCTCATTACTCTCTAAGGGCCTATGCCCGTGACTTGGGTATGCATCCGGCGACTTTAAGCCAAGTCATTAAAGGCACTCGACCTTTACCCTTAAAAAACTCTCTTAATGTAACCAGAAAATTGGCCTTGGGACCTCGTGAAAAAACTTTGTTTATGGAGAGCTTACTGCGTTCAAAAACAAAGTTAGATGAAATTAAAATTTCACCTTTGGATGAACGTTTTATTTTAGATGAGTCCTATCATCAGGTCATTGCGGAATGGGAACATTTTGCTTTACTAGAACTCTTTAACCTAGATGAATTTATTCCTACATTTGATGAAATCAAAAAACGTTTAAGCTTATCTACTCATCGTACAGAGGTAGTGATCCATAATTTATTAACAGCTGGTTTATTAAAAAAAAATCACCATGGACAATATGAAAAAGTTCATAGCGATATTAGAACAACAGAGGACATCAAGAATAATGCCTTAAAAGAATCCCACAGAGAAAATTTAAAAATAGCTAATGAAAAACTAGATACAATTGAGCTGGAGCTTCGAGATTTTTCGTCTTCAACGTTGGCGATAGACTTAAAGAAGCTTCCGGAAGCCAAGACCATTATTAGAGAGTTTCGTCAAAAGATGACGTCACTGCTTAGAGATGGAAAAAAAACGGATATTTATCAATTGGCCATTCAATTTTATCCCTTAACCCCGACTAAAAAAGAAAACATTCAGGAGAATTTATGAAAACAATTTTTTTAACCATTTTGATGGCCCTCACTGCTATGGCAGGTGACAAAGGTAATGGCGGAGATGTGCTTATTTGTTATAACTCAGACAAAAGTAACATGCTTTCTATTGAATTTTTAGATTTGTACGAAGGTAGAGACGAACAGCACACGACCATCGACCCAAATACACAATTGAGTCGTAGGGATCAGTTAAAAGAGATCATCTCCTCACAAAGACATATCGATCCAATTCGTATGGATGGATATTTGGAGCAAGCACTGATCTTGGAAGAACAATTAACTCAAACTGAAAAAGGAATTGAGCAGAACCTGGTTAGATTTACCAGCAAGATGTTGCTTGATATCCCTGATACTGGTGCTTTGGCGATTCCGATGCACTGTCAAGTCGAACAGCTCATTGTACAACAACTCAATCCTGT
>CALFYV010000425.1 GCA_937952395.1 uncultured Bacteriovoracaceae bacterium
AATATCAGATCATACTCCTAAAAAAAAACAGGTGAGACAATTTAGAGAGCTCGCGAATTTTGAAGATGATGAAGATTTTGTGCAAGAAGAACAATACAAAAGAGAAGAGCAATCAAGAACTATCGCCAATACTAATTCAGCAGCTCCTCAAGATGAATATGATCCCTACAAGGAATTAGTCGAAGAAGAAAATGCTCAGTATGCAGCGGCGGAAGAGCTGGTTGAGCAAAATAGTGGCGAAGAAGCCCAGCCTGATTATGATCTCCCAGAAAAAAGAGTAGCTGACACTGCTAATTATTGTGAGAAATATCCTTATGCTCCTCAGTGTTTAACTACGGGGAGACCTCAGCAAATACCTCCAACAATTTTTCCACAAAACCCAATTGTCTACCCTTGCGGAACCCCAACTGTTCTACCAGCGGATGGGACTTATGTTTCCAATCCTTATGTTTCGATTGGAGGAGTTGATGTGCGCGATATTTATTATTGCTTCACTAAAAATGGAGGGGATTGTAATCCGGATCCAGAAGTGAATGGTCAGCTTTATGAAGGAAATATTCAATTATCAACCACTCCAGGTTTTCAGGATAATGGAACGTTTAAATTAAAATTCTATGCGGAGTGTCCGGGTAATGATGAAGAGAAAATTACTTCTGTGGTCAGTGCGACCTATGTGGTTTCTGATGACACTATTCCTCTTTCTTATTACACCACTCCACTTGTAGTGCAAATGCAAACTCAAGAGGCGCAGCAGATGATTGAAACAACTTCATCAGCTTTTGGATTACCGAATTATTCTCATTTTACTTATAACGTGGGAACTTTTGATCCCACAGCTTCTAAGTGCGCTGATGTTTCTGAGAACTTAGGTTACAGTGTTGTTGCTAACGCGATGAGAACCATTGCGAGTGTGGATGTGACAGATACTTCACTTTTAACTCCGGCCAATTATATTCAAGTACCACTTTCACCTTTTTTAAATCCTTTGATGACTTATGGAGATAATCACTTAGTCACTTTCATGCAGTTTACTGATGGTGGGGGATTAACTAAGTATGCTTGCTTATCAAATAAAGTGGTGCTTAAAGATTTTACCTATATGGGCATGATGATTACTGATAATTACCAATTAGTCCCTGGTGCTCCTATGGGGATGAATACTCTCTTTCAAGGACAAATTCAAAACTTCGGTCACTTCGGTGGAGCCGCTCCTTCTGGTCCTGGTGTGGGCAAGATCGGAAACAGCCAGTTAGAAACTGATCTCATTAATATTATTAATTAATTGGTTAATTAAATAAATAACCATACTATGTCGATAAGCTATTATGATGAGATCGTTTTTTTTAATCCTCGTTTTTAGTTTTTCTCTTCACGCTCAAACGCCTTGTTTGGTGAAAGATAATAATAAAAAAATGGAATTGATTAAAGAGGTTAGTGGCGAGAGTGAAGTGAGAGAGCTCGCCAAGCTTTTGGCCGAAGCCAGGGCCAATCCATCTGAGACTAGAAAGGTTTACGCTTTTGTAAAACAAAGTTTTGCTCTGGATTTTGATACGGAAGTTTTTAAGTCGGATGAGATAAAGAAATCATTTGAGCATTATAAAAAAATCAATCAAAGCTATAAGGCGCGTTTTTATCAATTACAGATTTATCTGAGTGAATTAAAAGCAAGTGAAATGGATAAGGAAAGTTATGATGAAATTTTTGATAATGAGTATTTCAAAAAAGCAAAGGAGAAAATTGCGAAAAATTGCCAAGCTTTAGTGGAATATGAAAAAATTCATAATTTGAAAAGTGCTTCGCCCTCTCTTCAAGGTGCAGCCCCAGAACTTAAAAATGAAGACCGACATAGTCCCTCTCTCAAAACCCCACTGCCTGGTTCTGAACCAAAATCTGAAAAGGGTGGGCAAGTACCTAAGTAGATCTTATTTTGTTTTTTCTTCTTGAATAATTTTTTCAATAACAGCGAGAAAACCAGCTTCACCTTTTTGGATGATGGCGACAAAATGTGGATAGGCTATGTCATTGATACGAATTTCTTCAATACAACCGGTGCAAAAAACAAAAGGGATACAAATATCTTTTTGATAGAGCATTTGGATCAATTCGACTCCGGTAAAATCCGGTAGATTGTAATCGGTGATAATTAAATCGATATCGAAATGATTGAGGAGTAAAAAATCCAGTGCCTCTTGGGTAGTTGAAAAGCATGTTATCTTCTTACAAAGAGAGCCGAGGGTATCTTGGTAGAGTTCTTGTATTTCAAGGGAATCTTCAAGAATAAGTAAATTCAAAGGTGATCCTTTTTGTGGATGATGAGTTCATAGCGGCCTTCGATAAGTTTGATCGAATTAGGGGAGTGTTCATCGAGTGTACTGAAGACCAAAGCATCTAAACTGACACCAAAAAAATCGGCCAATTTTTTTAAGGCCAAAACGCTATCTGATTTATGGTTTCAGTCTGATTGTCCTGCTG
>CALFYV010000426.1 GCA_937952395.1 uncultured Bacteriovoracaceae bacterium
CTCTCTTTTAAGTGCCGGTCAATACAATTAAAACTTGCATTAAGCTGGCCATCCTTAAACCACTTCATATTGACGTGCCTAAAATCACCTGAGCCGGCTTTAGAAGGTGATTTAAACCAATCTAAGCGCCCAGCAACATTAAGCCAAAAAACATCATTTTCTTGCAACGATTGGGAGTATATATCTTGATATTGTGCCTTGTTAAATAAAGCTTGAGATTCAATCGAATTTAAAACCTTGTAGACTTCTTTATTTTGCATTTTCCTCTCCTTATCACTGTTCTTTCTTAGCTCATTAGTTTTGCCGATATTCATTTTACACCATCAGTATTTCCTGTATATTGCCCATATGGAATTCTTTAATATTCAGGTCGCCGCACAAATCTCTGGAGTCTCAGCCCATACCATTAGAGCATGGGAAAAACGATACCAAGCTTTGACTCCAAAAAGAAGTGAAAATGGGCGCAGACTCTATTCAGAAGAAGACATTCAGCGCTTAACGCTCTTGTCAAAATTAACTCAATTTGGGAGTTCCATAGGACAAATAGCCAATCTTCCTGATGAACAATTACAAAAGTTAATTGGTAAATTTTCTAAAAACACAGATAATCTAGTCAGTACCAAACCGACAATTCAAACAAGTCAAATTGATCCACAGCAAGTCCTGACGAATTTATTCATGGGCCTGTCTGTTTTTAAACTAGATATTATCTATCATGAGCTACAAAAAGCACAGCAAGAGCTTTCTGCTCACGACATGGTTTTCAAAGTTTTACTACCATTTTTTAAAAAATGTAAATCCATGAATTTAACTTCCATCCAAGAAAAAACTTTATTCACCTTAGTGAAATTTGAAGTTAGTAAAATGGTTCACAGACATTATATGAAGCCTCAAAGAATGAATAAGAAAATTATTCTTGCTGCTTGTGAAAAAGATCTTCAATCAATTGAATTATTATGTGCTGCAATTTTATGCACTCAGCATAGTGTTGAGTTAGTTTATTTTGATAATTATATTCCGGCTGAGTCTCTAGCTCTTATAAGTCAAACAATGGGTGCTCATATTATTATGTTAGGTAGTTCAACCGAAGGAAGTAGTAATTTAGTTGAGTTCAGTGAACAATTACAAAACCATATTAACGAAAAAACCCATTTGTGGATGACGAGTAACAAGGCCCAAGAAAAATTTAAATTCATGAGTAATTCTCAAATTCACTTCTTTCCTGCTCTAGAGAACTTAGAACAAAAATTAAATGAAATATCGCAGAATGTTTAGTGGAAATTTCCGATAATAATATCAAACGTATAGGATAAATTAGTAATATCTCCTTCATATTCAGAACCACTTTTTTGAAAAAAACCCTTACCGGTTTCATAATTCAATCCGAGCATAAGTGTGAGTTGTTCCTGATAAATAGTCGAACCCAATTTAAACCAAAGTTCAGTAGTAGATTGAGGAGCATAAAGATAACTTCCATTAGTAGAAAAATGCTCATCTTTGTAAGTATTTTTTTGTACTCCTATTTGAGCAAAAGCATTTTTAAAACCTTCATACTGGCCAACAGTTCCGTACTGCATTTTAGTATAGCCTTCAAAATTAACTTCGTTAAAACTTGCATCACGTTCTAGATAATCTTCATATTTTTTATAAGATATAAAAAACTGATATTCATAAGCACTAAATTGTCTTGAAAAAATTAGTTTTCCGTAACTTGAACTTCCCCCTTGTAAATTATTTCCAGGAGAGGCTTCTCCACCTCTCTTGGCAGCACCTTGCTGAGGAGCAAAACCTGCCTCTAAATCAAGATAGAAAGGATAAGTGTCTTGATAAAAAATCCTCCACTTCAACCCGAAAGTGGCATCACTCATACCTCGCTCTTTATAGGTTTCTAATACTCCACTAGAAAAATTATAATTCACAGTATGGGAAGCCTTGTAATCAATTTGAGAAAACAAGGTTAATCGATCACTTAGACCATAAGAGTACTTCAAAGCAATGATGGTACTTTCAGCAGTACGGTTCTCAGGAGAAGTTTCAGTCCAATCAATTTTTTCGCTAGAGTTTTTTATCTGAGTCTGAAAAATAAAATTTCCTGCTGATGGCATAAAAGAAAGTGCATGAATAATATCTCTGCGTTGTAGTTCAAATTTCACGTCGGGAAACATCTCCTCATGATTTTGAGCATGGACAAAACCAATAAAAGAAATGAATATAAGAAACTTAAAATACATTATTCAAGTTCCTTTAAACCATTAAGTAGTTGCTTTGTTTGAGGCAATTCATTCTTATCTTTAAGATATTCTTCAACGTATTTAATAATAGAGCGGTTTGATTGTTGAAAACTCTTATTCAGTTTCTCATCTAATTTTTGATTCACTTTATTTTTTAAATTGCTTAAATACTCAAGCAGAGTCAAATCTAATTCACCTTCCTGCTTTTCCGTTTTATTTAAATAATCAATTGTACTAAAGACTGTTTTAGGTTGAACTTCTAAATCAAGAAGATTGGTTTGTGGTAGAAGCTTCGCTTGATTCCAAAGCTTTATTGATATTTTCTCTAGTTCATTCAGTTTATTTTCACTACTTAAGTGAAAATAATAACCTGGGTTTAAACTTAAAGGGATCAGGAGTATTTCTGATCTTTTGGTTTCTGTATTAAAATTAAGCAATTTTAGAAATGACTGACCATAAATATTCAAAAACTTAGCTTGAGTGATGTTATAGATATTAACACTTTTAGAAAGCTCTCTTTTTAAACTTAAGTAACCATTAAAAAAAGGCCCATAATTTAAAAGATGATTAAAAGAAGTATAAAATCCGAGTTCTAAAGAATTTTGAAGAATAGTTTTCAATTCGCTCTCTATGGCTATTTCATTTTTCACTCCTTCAAAAAGAGCAGAGTGAACAAGAGGATAATTAAAACGAAACAAAGGATCCCTCTGCGCCAAGTTCACGATAAGCGGACGTATAAAATGAGATGGCATTTTTTTTATTTGATAAAGAGTCTTGGACTTTTCATCATGACCAATAACTATAAATAGATTTTTCTTATCCTGCTTTTGAAGCATAGGCAGCATCGTTTCTGAGTCTATTAATTTTTCAGGGAATTTGAAGCCAAAATAAACAGAGCTGACAAAAGTCATATTATCTTGGGCCTTAATTGTTTTTTCAAATGAAACGGGAATGCTTTTGGGTAATTCAAGATTATGAAAAAGTGGAGAAATAAAAGCAGCCACAATCACCACGGGCAGTAAAATGAAAGAATAAAAAATGGCACGTTTTTTATCGACAAGGGTAACTGTCGTCTTAGTCAACGTCTCTTTTAG
>CALFYV010000427.1 GCA_937952395.1 uncultured Bacteriovoracaceae bacterium
CGGTTAATTGAGTAAAAAAGTTGAGCAATTGAGGGTTTAAAAACCTTAATAAATTCGATTAGTTACAAGTCAGTTTTGAAGGCTTTAAAAACGGCTGAAATAGGCTGCCCAGATTACTTCTCAAAATAGCCTAAGCAGACTTTTCTAAGCTCACATTGTAGTTAAGCCCTTCTGCTATAAGTGAATCCCTAAGTGAGAATTCGATCATAGCTTTTTCAGGAAGATTAAGTCTTTTACCAATTTTAGCTGCTCTAGAGGGAGAAGGAATTCTGCGGCCTTTTTCGATATCACATAAGTTCTGTACCGAAAATCCTAACTTTTTTGCGAATTCAGCTTGGGTTTTTCCTTCGGATTCCCTAAAGGCTTTAATCACTTCTCCGAATGATAAAGTGCCATATTCTTTTTCAAGTTGTGTAAAATATGAGTTGTTTTTAGTATTCATGTTTGTTCACCTCTGTAATAATCGAATAACACTTCTTCTTGAAGTACTATTCAATGTCAAAAAATAGTGATGCAAATTAGAAGCTAAGTTTGGTTTTTATAAAGTGTTGAATTCATTAGACGCAAATAGGACAAAAAGAAAAAAGTTCTATCAATTACTTCTCAAAACCCTTCAGGTCGCTGAAATTCACACTAAGGCCAACCATAAAAGATTCATTTTTACTTAATCTCGCAGCAGCTGGAATTAAAGGGTTTTCGATTTTTTCAATAGAGTCGACTCGGTAGCGTATAAAGAAGCTCCCTTTTTTTCCGCTATATCTCAGATCAGCTTCACCATAACCACCACTGCGCCCATCAACTCGGGTAACAACGTCATCAGGCGTACCATTATTAGTTGTGACATTTGATCGAGTGGTCGTCACGCCGGTTGCAGCAGTTAAGAATCTGCCAAAAAAAAGTCTCATGCCCAGAGAGTATTGTTTATCTTCATATTCAGCTTTTGTTAATGAACCCACCGCCTGGCCGCTGTTAAGTCCATAGTGTTTATCTTCAAATGTCCCTTCCAGCGCAAGAAAGCCAAACCTCTTTCCCACTTTTACTCCTGTGGTATATCCAGTGTATTCAGCTTCACCTCCAGTGCTTTCACCTTTGACCAAGCCTGCAAAAACCTGAGAATAAAAGGTGGCTTTTGCCTGATAGGAGAGTAGAGCAAAGAATAATCCAATGAGTAATTTCATATAATCCTTTATCCAAATTATATGGGCAAGTGTTTGGTTGGATAAGGAAGAAAAATTTGCTTTGTGGGGAAAAATTCAAAAAAGTTATTTTTTACTATAATGAAACGAGAAAAGCGATTATTGATTTGATGTCTCTGACATAACTTGAAATAGTTTTACTTAGTATAATATAAATATTAACCGAGCTAAACAATTTTAAAAAAAATAATAGAAATAGCTAAGTTTAAAAAAAGCATAAGAATGCTTAATGCAATAATAAGTTTATTTTTTTTAATTAAAGTTCGATTAGATTCGATTTTTAAATATGAAAAAAAACGAAAAAAAATGTTAATTTTAATTACTGCATAAACAAATAAAAATATGCAAAATGAAACCTGTACGAGCATATTAGAGAGTTTAATGTTTAAATATAAATGAAGAGCTAATATGATGGAAGTTGACCATAGAGCTATATAGGGACATAAGACTGTACCTTATTTACGCAGGCCTACATGAGGGCTGTATGAATTATTAATGAGTTAGTTTAGTTTTGTGTAGAATATTATGAATAAAGTTGAAAATTTTGTGGTTTTGCTACTTTCTCATCATCAGCAGGTTGCTCTTTAATCTTGTCTATAATAGCATCCACCACTTCAGCAGCGGTGGTACCCTTTTGAATCCTCTTCAGCTCCTTAATGGCCTTTTCTAATTCTTCTCTTTCTTTTGATTTTTGTGACATAAAATCTCCTTGCTTGTTGCCATTCTAGCACAGCTTGAAGCATGGTAACCGGTGGCATTTACTATATTAAAATTAAATTGTCACTCTATAGCTTGGTTCTATCAATGGAAATTTCAAAAATGAAAAATTGTTTGTAGCAGTTACCGATCCTCAAAACCTCAAGCAGCAAGTTTATCGTGAGTTTTATAACTCTCTGTAATTCTGTAATAAATATGATGAAGACCTGACAGAACAGACTTTGATTTAACCGCACCCAGATAATTTTTCTTTCTAGTATATGGAGTTTTTCTATTAAGCCCTAGATGTGGACGGTGATTATTATAGTATTCTTTATACTCTATGAGTAATTTTCGTGCCTGTTTTTCATTTACAATAATAACTTGGTTTAAAAGCTCAGCTCTGATACTTCTAATTACTCTTTCACAATATCCGTTTTGCCAAGGTGATTTTAACGATGTTGGCATATCTTGAATTTCTTCTGATTTTAAAATTGTTTTTAAAATATTTCCATATATCGCATCATTATCGCGTATTAAGTATTTTGGTTTTCTATCAAAAAAAACCTCTTTAAGTTGATTGCAAAGCCAAAACTGTGTTGGATGATAAGTCACATTCATATGGACAATTTCTCTATTCTTCAGATTCATCAAAACAAAGCAATATAAAATTCTAAAATGAATTGTAGGAATGACAAAAAAGTCCATAGCAAAAATATCATCAAAATGATTATGAATAAAAGTTTGCCAGGTTTGAGTTGATTTTCTATTTGTGAATTTTTTTGGCATATATCTACTTACAGTTGCTTCACTCACATTAAAACCAAGATATATAAGCTCACTCATAATTCTCGGAGCTCCCCAGTTATTTTCTTGTGCCATTTTCATAACCAAATCTCGAATTTCTATATTAACTTTTGGACGACCTCCACGACATTTTATTTTCCAGTAAAATTTAAAAAGATTGCGGTGCCATTTAACTACTGTTTCTGGCTTAACAATAATCAAAAGCTCTTTCCAATTTTCTATGTATTTACTTGCAAAGGCCCAAAAAATGCGCTCCTTCATTTTGATCTTAGGTTTAATTTTCTGCTTAAATTTGAAATTAGATAATTGTTGTCTCAAAATAATATTTTCGATTTTTAAATTTCTCATTTCTTTATTTAATAAAATTAAATACCAATGCTTCAAAAATGAAGTTATTAGAAATAAAAAATCAATCATGATTTCTTATCGTCACCAAACCTGAGCTATAAAGTTAAGTTTTATAAAACCTAGTGATTTCAAGAAGTACGAGGTTTTGAGGAACGACAATTAATAAAAAGCTTATAATTATTAGAACTAAGAAAAGAATTACGGATTGAACTTTTAGAGATAGACGATAATTTTTCCCACATGAATTACAATTTACATCCGTTAAATAGGTTAAAGCTGGATTTATATATCTACCTATGATAATTTCATTTCCACAATTGATACATTTTCTGACTTCATTCATATTTACTACTTCCCAGCCTCGCAACCAGCAGAAGCTGCATCTTTTTCAAGTAAAGCAATGCCTGAAAGAAAAGCGATGTTCCCCGCTCCCCACAATGCAATTGTATACGGAAAGCCAATTGGAATAAAGAGACCAAGTGCTAAGTTTTTTGCTGTCCACCCATATTTAGCATATTTAAGCTGAGTAATTTTAGTTGCTATACCTGCGCACACGGTCTTTTCTGCAGTTTCTCCAGCAATTCCTCGACCTATTTGTTCTAATTGTGTAAATTTGTCGATTGCTCCTCTGAGTCCTCCTAAAGCACCAAAGACTGCTCCCACAATTGCGCCCAGTTTTCTCAATTCACTCGATTCTTCTCGGCTTCCACCAAGTAATCTATTAAAGCCATATGCTAAATCTCCCCCTATTAAACCTCCTGTAATTCCACCAAGTATTGGTCCTACAAATAAACCTGCGGGACCTAATACAGAAACTGCTGCAACTCCAATCGCATAGCCAATTCCAAAAGTTACAACGGCTGTTAATGCAAGAGCAACAAAGTTTCGGAATTTAAATAACCCCGTAGGATCAGTGTAATTTATTGGGTTATTACCCGCATATGTATATTTGTTTATTATAGAAACGCTATCCTCGGGTGAACCGGGATGCGGATCTTCTTGCAAAAACCTACCAACCGAACTGTCATAATAACGTGCACGGTTATAACTAAGCCCACTCTCATGATCGTGCTCACGTCCAGCAAAACCGTAGCTCGTATTAATAATCGGATTATTGGTAATGTCTTGATTAAGCGAATTGTAAATATTGGTCAATTTACCATAACTCGAATAGGCATAGGATTGGGTGATTTGCTCTAACTTGTAACTAGCAATTTATAATATTTTAATGACTTAGCTTAGGAAGATTTTGCGAATAT
The DNA here is from genome assembly GCA_937952395.1 of uncultured Bacteriovoracaceae bacterium. Lineage (GTDB taxonomy): Bacteria > Bdellovibrionota > Bacteriovoracia > Bacteriovoracales > Bacteriovoracaceae > CALFYV01. The sequence goes on from CALFYV010000427.1 coordinate 4,307, forward strand.
TGGATGCTTTGATTAATTTTGTGGAAGAAAGTTGGAATTTAGAAATTCTCAATTAGCTCATCAAGAAATTCATTAACATGTGGAAACTCATCTTCCTGAATTTTTAATACATCAAAGCTTCCATCTTGTTTGTAGATATGTTTGTGATGATAAGGTCTATGTCCGTGCTCTGAACAATAACGGATAATGTTTCCTCCGATTTTTGAATCAGCGTATCTCGCATGGTAAGAATAGGTAAAGGTTTTTGCTGTTGGAATTTTTCCACTTCTATCTATTTCAACATCTTTATGAATTTTAACTTTTATCCAATTTCCTTTTTTCGTTAAGATTTTAAAGTCTTCAACTTCGAGTTCTAGATAATTTTCGGTAATTAGTTTCTCTGTATAAATTTTGGGTGCTTCTTGCCCTTCTTGATAGTTTGCCAATATTTGTCTGTGAATATCAAGGTAATTGCTTAGATGATTTCTGCCATGCTTTTTCTTGAACATTTAAATACTTTTATTTTTGAAATGAATGAATAGCCTTGGAGTACTTGATAACCTTAAAGAAATCAGAATTATCCTCATTGGAAGACTCAGCATGTTCAATTAGCTTTTCAATACTTAACGAGTATTTACTCGCCAATACTTCCATTTGTCTTTTAGAATGGTTTACATATTCTTCAGTAGAAGAAAATAAAGGTTTTTGAAGCAAAATTTCTTCTGCAGTTTTACCTTCAGTAGAGGAAAATTTATCAAGTGGTTTTCTTTTTAATCCCATAAAAAATCTCCTAAATTCAAGGTCAGTATAGCAGAATATCAAATATATACCAAGCTTGAAATATTCATAATATCAGCAGGTTAGCAGTTTGTCATTTTTGAATAACATGAAAATTTTATAATTGCTCAGAGATAAGGATTGGTTTATTTTTCCATATATTTTCTATAGGCTTTAGACAGTGATGAGTTTTCATGATCTTTTATATCTTCTAAGCTCAGAGGACCTTTGTCGTGAATACATTTTAATAATTTGTAATAATCAATTGCAATATATGCAGGATCAATTAAGTATGTTGATGAATTTCCGCGTTCTGCTGCTTTAATAACAATTTCCGTTTTATATTTTGCTACAGAAATAGCTTCTTTCAATAATTCTTCTTTTAATCTTGCTCGTCTTTCAAAGATTGAATTAACAACAACCATTATCGATGAAACGATTGTTGCAACACTTGCTGAAGTCAAAATTTGTGCTGTTAATTCACTCATATCGCCAACTTTCCTTGCGGCCTTTAAAATAACTTAAACCCGTAAAGGCCCGTAAATTCTTCACATTATGTTTACTATCGGTCTTCGATTATGATGGCCTCAATCAAAAGTGAGGTATCTATGAAGAAAGTAGCTCTCTATGTAAGAACAAGTACGGATAAACAAGCGAAAGGATTAGAATCTCAGCTGCGTTCACTAAAAGAATTTTGTCGTAGTAAAGAAATCTTAAACTATGAGATATATCAAGACTTCGGTGTATCTGGTGCCAAGTCATCTCGTCCACAATTGGACGAATTGATGAGGACAGCTAGAGACGAGAATATTAGCACTGTTATCGTTTATAGCTTCTCACGCTTTGCTCGTTCCACTAAACATCTACTGGAAGTATTGGAAGAGTTTAGAAGTTTGAACGTGAACTTTGTTAGCATGACTGAAAATGTAGATACCTCAACTGCAGTAGGCACGGCTTTTTTCACGATTATTGCAGCTATCGCACAACTTGAAAGAGAGTTAATTAGTGAGCGTGTGAAGAACGGATTACTCAATGCTCGGGCAAAAGGTAAAACGCTTGGCAGAAAAACCACCAGAAATTCAGAACTTATAAGAGAGCTACATAGGCAAGGTTTTAGCTATAGGAAAATAGCAACGCTCGCGAAGTGTTCTGTCGCCACAGTTCATAGAGATCTCTTGAGTGTTACACAAAGGTAATTATGAAACGTTCGGCAAACAGTTGTTTATGAAACACGAGATATCATAAATAATTATGATTAATCACAAATAGCTAGAGAAGAATATGAATAACTACGATGATAAATTAATGGAGCTTCAATTTACGAGAATTTTGCAAGAAAGACTTGCTGATAGCAATTTGTCTAAACTCTCGGACGAGCTTTCTATAAATCGTAGCCTCCTCCAAGATTGGGTTCATAATAACCGTAAGCCGTCTTTGAGTAATATGAAAAACATTTTAAAACTTGCTGATTACCTAGGTTTAAGCCTGGAAGAACTTTTAATCGGGACGCAATCAGAAAGCAAAACGATTTCATCAATTTCATTTAATGATGATGGCAGAGAATACAGAATTAATATTCAGAGAATCAGATAGGAGATTTCATGAGAAAGTATTTAATATTTTTATTCTTGTTCGCCTGTGCGAATCAGCCAACAAAGGAACTAATAGAGTCTTCTGATTATGGTCCAAAGCCAAAAGATTATAAAAATTTGGTAATAACTTATATGCAGACTACTTTGAAAGATCCAGATAGTGCAAAGTACAACTGGAATAGAGAACCTACAAAAATGTGGGTTGTTAATCCCCATGGTTCAGGTCACTTGTTTGGATGGGGAACATGCGCACTAATAAATGCCAAAAATGGTTTTGGAGGTTTTAGTGGATTTCAAAAATATTTCTTCTTTTTTAAAGATAATCAAATTAAAGCCTTTCAAAAAGATGAATTTGATATTTATTGTAGCAATGGTTTTAATGAAGTGAAATAAACAAGGAGTTCTTATGTCAAAACAATCTGTTTGCTCCAGTTGTGGAACGGTTGGAAATACAAAGAAAGTAACAAAGGGAAGTTTCTTTATAGAAATAATCCTTTGGATTTTCTTTATAATACCTGGACTCATTTATACAATCTGGAGATTAACAAGCCGTTATAATAGCTGTGCAGTTTGTAATAGTACAAACCTTGTACCCGTAGATTCTCCAGTAGGACAAAAACTAATAAATCAAAATAAAGTAGGTGCTGCATGAGAATATTATTAACGATATTAGCATTAATGTTGACGGCGTGTTCCACCCCTCAATATCAACGAGTCAATGAAAATGGGACACATCGTGTAGGATACGATGAGACCAAAATTGGAGAAAATAAATATCATGTTCGTTATCTCCATAATAAAGAATTTGTATTTAAGGGTTTTTTAAGAAGGTCATCCGAGCTTGCAATTCAAAATAATAAAAAATTCTTTTGTACTCAAAATTCTAGAGCAAGTACCGAACAATTGAACATGTATATGGGAGCCGGAGTGACCCAAAACGTAGGACTCGAAGAGCATAATGCCGTTATCATTCTAAAAGATGAGAGTAGTGGTGATAATTGCTATAATGCAAAAGAAGTATTCAACTCTTGGAAACCGCTTAATTAAATAACAGACTACAGAAATCAATGTTTATTTAATTTTACTTAGATAGTTATGATTCCAGCCGATAACCATTAATATGAATGTTCAAAATATAATTGAAGCAATCCGCAAGGTGAGCAATTCTCTTAATGCTCCCAGAGTAAAGCTAATATACCAGAAAGAAGAGGTGAACCTAGGGAGGATTTTGGAATCGATGAATATCCTGAACTCTCTAATGGTAGAATATAATGAAAATGTTGAAAAAAAGCGGAAGGAAAGTAAAAGCAAGAATAGTTTAATAATAAAAGAGATTATCAAGCTTTCGTCCAAGGTTTCAAAAAAATACACAAAATACCTAAATACATTCGAAAACTCAAAATCAAGTTCATTGTTAAAGCTAATTGACCGTGACCGCGATGAAAACCTCCACTCAGATATAATAGCAGCATTGCTTACACCCTCAATCACAGGTCAATTTGCTTACAAGTTTTTTACAGAACTGATTGCCTACTTTAATAGTGGGTTAAGGAATTCTCAAATTGACTTTATTAATGTCTACAGAGAAGTAAGGCTTGATACGATTGATCCATCTCTGTCTATGAGTGAGATCGGAGCAAGGCGAATTGATTTGATTATTGAAACCAAGGGAATTGTACTAGTTATAGAAAACAAAGTTGACACATGGGAATCAGATAACCAGACGAAAGACTATTTTGAAACAGTGAATAGAGGCTACTCATTAAGTAAAAAAGCTTATTTAATTCTGTCTCCAAGTGGTGAAAAAGGAGAGTGTAAAAAATTTAAAGGAATTAGTTATTTTGATTTATATGAAATCTTGATGAAGATTGAAGGGCAAAAAAATAACCTTAATAAGAGTTCCCTCGACCTGTACATGTTTTATCTGAATGAGTTGATTGAAACAATATTAAAACCACGAATAACATCAATTGAATATATGAATATAAAGAACAAGGAGTTGAAAAATGCATAAAGGAAGTTTCTCTGAGATATTTGGAGCTTATAATGCAACCTTGGTTAACTTAAATGAAGCAAGAACAGTATTTCAGAATGAGTTGTATGAATTAAATGAGTTGATAATGGATCACTTGCAAGATGCTTGTAGAAGGGCTCCAGATAAGGGACAAATTAAAAAATTCAGATGGGCAAGGCCAGAAGAAAGTTCTTCTCCGAAAGAGCTCTCTTGGACGAGCTTTGTCGCTGGAGCCTTTTTGAGATTAGATATTTTGCAACCCGGTCATAAGCGCTTTAGAAAGGCAGCGGCGTATGTTTATTTTGAAACAAAATATGACAAAGAGTTTAATCGGTTTATGTTTCAATGCCGATTTGAAAATCAAAACAATGTTAATAAAAATATTGATGAAAAAATAGTAGAATTACTGGAAGGGAAAAAGCAGGAGCTTAAAAACTCTTACCAGATTAAATCAAATACATCGGTCATATTTAGGGAAGAGTTGGAAAATATTCTTTTTGAAAATATAAATGATTTGATAGATAACTCGTTACAAGTTATAGAAACTGCTGTGGATATACTTCTACCTGACGTTGAGTATGGAAAAATCAATGAAGAAGAAATAGAAGAAGATAATGATTAAACTTAGCTATTTTTAGATATAAGCAGTTATTTATATACTATATTTTAAAACTATTTCGTGAGAATTGGATTTATCCTCATCCAATTCAGTTTTATCCGACCACTTAAAACGTGCCTTCATTAAGAATTGCCAA
>CALFYV010000428.1 GCA_937952395.1 uncultured Bacteriovoracaceae bacterium
TCAATATCAGCCGAAATTTCATGCTCGCCCTTTTCAATTAAGTCTAAACCAAAATCGGGATGTTGTTTAATGACTTGAAATTCTTCCTCCGTAAGCTTGTCTGGACTGTTTAAAATCTCAGTAGGCACTTTAATTTTACCTAAATCATGGAGAAGTCCGCCGAGGCCCGCATTCATCATAGAAACCCTGTCTGCTTCAGGATAAAGCAGTTTATAAATAGCAATGCAGTACATAGAAACATTAATGGAGTGATCATAGGTATAAAAATCATGAAAGCTTAAACTACCTATAAGTTTTTGAAGTCCATCAACCCCGTAATCTTCAACAACATCAACCATGCTCTCGACCACCTCGCGACAACCTTCAATTGTTTTAACGAGCACTTCCGTTGAAAACTCTCTCTCAAGTTCAAAAAGACGATCAAGGTATTCAATTGCTGATTCTTTGACGACATTGGCTTTATCGGTATCGTTATGATGACGACTCTGAATTAGAGATTGCATATAAATATTGCGTTGAGATTCTGGTACATAAAGCTGAGGATATTTAGCTTTAAATTCTGAGACATCTTTATCAACCAATTCATGTCCTTTAGGAAAGACCCTAACAAAGCGAACTTTTGAATCGTGAGCGGAAGAATTAACATAGAGATCAAAAGGTAAGGTATTACCTGTCACGATAAGCTCAAAACTTACTGAAAAATAAGTTCGCTTAAAAGCTTTTGAATCTCCAGACTGACTTTGTCCCATATTATTCCCTATCAATATTTTATCGTCTCAATGGTCTGTTTAGTTTAAAGGTATTTACCTCAACTAATTTACTCAGTTATTACTTATTAGATCTGTACCTGAAATTATGTTAAAAATGAGCATACAAAATAATTAACCAAGGTTTGCATATGAAAAAATTCATTTTACTTCCTCTACTTTTGCTTATTTCTTGTTTTGGCGGTCCCGATAGTGACATAGAAAAATTCTTTGAAAAATCTTTTCAAGAAAGATTAGACATGTCACCTCAATATCAAACTATGCTGGGGATTGATAAAAATGAAGACAAATTAAGTGATTACTCAGAAGCTGGATCAGAAAAGACTCATGAACTTGTTTTAAAACAACTTGAAGAGCTTAAACAATTTCCTTTTGAAAAACTGAGTGAATCAAATAAACAAAGTTATAAAGTTTTTGAGTGGTCAAGCAAGATTGAAATAGAGAATTATAAATACAGGTATTACAATTTCCCTATCAATCAAATGTTTGGAATCCAATCAGAATTACCCAGTTTTATGATCAACACTCACCCACTTAAGAATAAAAAAAATGCTTTAAATTATATTGCTCGTCTCAAAGAATTTCCTAGAGTCTTCAAAGAAATTGTTGAACAGCTTAAAAAAAGTAAAGAAATGGGAATTATGGCCCCACGCTTTGCTTATGAAAAAGGAATTGATGATATAAAAAACTTACTCAAGGATGAACCGCTAAGCACTGACTTTAATGAAAAAATAAGTAAACTTGATAATATTTCTGATGAAGAAAAAAAATCACTAAACTTACAAGTAAAGACAACCCTCGAGAGTATCGTAAAACCTGCTTACCAAACGCTGCTCTCCCATCTAGAATCAGTAAAGAATCAAGCACCTATTGAGGGCGGAGCCTATACCTTGCCAAAAGGAAATGAATATTATCAGAGTCAATTAAACTGGCATACAAGTACCGCTATGAATGCCCAAGAGATTCATGACTTAGGCTTGAGTGAAGTGGCGAGAATTCATAATGAAATGAAAGATATTATGAAGCAGGTTGACTTTAAAGGTGATCTTAAAAGTTTCTTTAAATTCATGCAAACTTCAGAGCAGTTTAAATATCCTGACAACAAAGCTGGCCGTGAACAATATATTTCTGATGCCACAAAAACTATTGATACAATGAAGGCCAACCTAGATAAAATGTTTGGTATAAAACCTAAAGCCCCACTAAGAGTTAAAGCAGTTGAAGCCTACCGTGAAAAATCCGCAGGACTGGCTTTTTATGAAATCCCCGCACCTGATGGTTCACGTCCTGGAACTTATTACATCAATCTCTATGACATGAATTCAGTTTTAAAATACGAAATGGAAGCTCTGGCTTATCATGAAGGTATTCCAGGTCACCATATGCAACTGGCAATTGCTCAAGAATTAAAAGATTTACCAGAGTTCAGAAAATATGCTGAGTACACCGCTTATGTTGAAGGCTGGGGACTCTATTCAGAATATCTACCTAAAGAATTTGGCTTTTACCAAGATCCTTATTCAGACTTTGGACGCCTCTCCATGGAATTATGGCGTGCCTGTCGATTAGTCGTTGATACAGGAATTCATGCTCTTAAATGGAATAGGAATAAGGCGATTCAATATTTAAACGATAACACTCCTAGTTTTGAAGCCGATAATATTAAAGCTGTTGAACGTTACTTAGTTATGCCTGGACAAGCCACCTCCTACAAAATTGGAATGCTTAAATTTCAAGAGTTGAAAAAATTAGCAGAAGAAAAATTAGGCAGTAAATTTAAAATTCAAAGTTTTCATGACGAAGCACTTAAGTATGGTGCACTTCCGTTGAGTATTTTAGAAGAAAATATTCACAAATGGATTGCCAAAAATAAATAACAAAAAAAAGCCCTCGAATTTACGAGGGCTTTTTTTATTTTTTAAAAAATCTTTTTACTAGAATGGTATATCATCGGCAGCAAAAGAAGCATCAGTTGCAATATTATTATAAACTGGCTCTTGAGAAGCGGCTGAATTGTCTTTTGAATCTTGGTTATACTGATTGTTTGTTGAAGCATTGTTTGAAGTGTTGGCTGCTCCACCAATAAATTGAACAGTACTTGCCATGATTTCAGTGGTGTATCTCTTCGTTCCTTCTTTATCATCCCAAGAACGGGTTTGAACTTTTCCTTCTAGGAAAACTTGTCTTCCTTTTGAAAGATATTGATTACAAAGTTCCGCAAGCTTTCCCCAAACAACAATTCTATGCCATTCAGTACGCTCTTGCTTTTGACCAGCTTTATCCATCCAATTTTCACTTGTTGCAACTGAAAAATTACAAACAGCAGACCCTGATGGTGTATACTTAAGTTCAGGATCCTGGCCGAGACGACCTAACAGAATAACTTTATTTACGCTCATGAAATTCTCCCCTTTAGAGTTTATTTAAGTGTTCATTACATATAATAAGAAAACCTTCTAGAAAAGCTTTCTTAGCATCTTTTCACGGTTTCCCTAGAAGCAAAAAGAAGAAAAAAATGAAAATTGTAAGTACTTGAAATAATATATGTAAAAAATAAAGCTATGGATTAAATTTCTGCTTTACTGGATAGAATTTTCTCTTTGGCTGCTTTGCGTCTTAGGATTTCTTATTGGCACTGGAGCCATCTTTTCTTCTAAATCTGTTTTATTCTGCTCAGCGAAAAAATCCATAACCTTCTTACGTGCTTGCTTAACATCTCTTCTGTACCAGGTAGGATCAAAAGCACAATGAGGACAAGAAAGTTCTCGACGATAAAGCAGTTTATTCACAACTTCAAAAATAGACCAATTTAAAAAGAAAATAAAAATTGATTTCATACCCATGAGTGGAAACAGCAACCAAATAGCAACCACGCTGACCATC
>CALFYV010000429.1 GCA_937952395.1 uncultured Bacteriovoracaceae bacterium
TGATCCATCTGCAAGTCGCAATGGAAAATTTAGAGTTATTGTGATTCCTGAAAAAGATGAAAAATGGCCTGATACAACCTATTTAAGACAAGGTGCGAGAGTGTATGCTTGGATTCTTTTAAATCGAGTTCAGTTGGGCTACGAACTGTGGAGACAATTTAATGGATTCCCTCCTTCTTTAGATAGTCAGCCAGACTCTTTTGATGAAAGTAAAGAAAATCAAGGCAAAGATAAAACAAAATCCAAAGAACAAAAAAACTATAAAGATATTTACCAGGAAAAATGATAAAGTCAGTAATTGTATTTTTCATAATTTCATTTTCTTGCTTAGCTTCTATAAACGAGAAGGTCTTGACTCTAGATATGGTACATGAATCTAGTTTGAAGAACTATCCACTTATACTTGGCTCTATTGAAAATATTGAAGTTGCAAAAATGAAAGTGAAAGAATCCCTAGGTCAATTTGATTTGACTTTAAACTCAAAGCTAGATTCAAGAGAGAAAGGATATTATGACGGAAAATCTGCCGACATAACCTTAGAAAAACCTTTAGGTTTTATGAACAGTAAAATCTATACTGGGTATCGTATTTCTGATGGCACCTATCCTCTTTATGAAGGCAAAAACAACACTTTGGATAGTGGAGAGAGTCGTATAGGGGTAGAGTTATCTCTATGGAGAAATAGAGATATAGATGAGAAAAGGTTGAAGCTTTGGAATAACCAGTTAAATGTTTCAACTAAAGAGCAAAAGTTTTTGTCAAATAAAGTAAAGATAGAAAAGGAGTCAACCAAAGCTTATTGGAAGTGGGTTACTTCAGGTCATATTTATCTGGTCTATCTTGATTTGTTAGAAGTTGCCATCAAGCGTGATAATGGTTTGAATCGTAGAATTCAAAAAGGCGATCTGGCTAAAATCTATGCTAGTGAAAATCAGCAATATATTTTAAAAAGAAAAACTCAGGTTTTAGAAGCTAAAAGAGATTTTTATGAAGCCTCTCTTTTACTTTCTCTTTTTTTACGCAATGAGGAGGGTCATCCGGTTATTCCCTTAGAAGAGCAATTACCCAAAAGTTTTAAGCAGGAAGCACCATTGAGTATTGTAACATTGAATAATGATCTCGAACGCGCTCGCAAATTAAGTCCTGTGATTAGAAACCTTGATCTTAAACGGCAACAGTTAAGTAATGAAGAAATGCTTGGCCAGACAAAAATTTCTCCTAAACTCGATTTGAATTTTGAAGTATCACGAGATAACGGGAGAGGAAGTAGTGCATTAGAACAGGAAGAGAACAGAATTTTTCTTAAAATTGAGATTCCTATTGAACGAAGACTTGCGAGAGGAAAAATTGAAAAAGCTAGGGCACAAAAGAGAGTCGTTTCCTATCAACAACAATTGACTTTAGAAACCATGGAAGCAAACTTGAAAAGTTTATTTCAAAAACTCAATACTTCATCGGAAACCATACTTAATACAACTAAAGAGGTTGAATTGGCCCAAATCCTGGAAAAAGCTGAGAACAGGAAGTTTAGTAGGGGGGCTAGCGATTTTTTTGTCGTTAATCTGAGAGAACAAGCAAGTGCTGATGCTAAGGTTAAGAATATGAAAGCTCGCTACGAATACAATCAAAATTTAGCTGAATATAAAGCAATGACCTTTGCATTAATTGACGAACAATAGAGATTTATTATGAGAATCTTCATTTTTATCGAATATGAATAGTTCGATAAAAACGATATAGTTCTTGAATTAAGTTTTGAAAAAGGAATACAAAATGAAAAATATCATGTCTCTAGTTGCCTTTGTTTTAGTCATTAGTTCTTGTTCTCATAATTTGAAAAAAGATGAGTTTCATGATGAGTTAAGTTACTACTCCTACGAGTATTATGAAGATATAAAAAAGAATGTTTTTAAAATTATTGATGCTCATAAAGAGTATACTACTGAACAAAAATTAAGTTTAAAAAATACGATTTCAGAGGGATTAGAAAAAAGTCGTAATATCAAAATTGAAGAGTCAAAGATGTCTCAGTTAATGTTGGATACAATGTTGACCGAGCCAGAGAACACCTCTAAAATTCGAAATTTAGAGAAGCAAATGAAGGATTTATACAATCGAAAATATCAAATTTTTGCTACAACTGCCAAAAATTTGAAAAAGACACTTGGTATTAAAACGGAACATAAAATCATCATTAGAGAAATTAATCGTTATATTCATCGTTAATCACTTCCATAAATGATGATTGGCTTTGAGGTAATCAAGATGAGCTTGAGCCGAATGATAGACCGATTTTTCTAAGTTATCCTGACTCATATCAGGTTCCTTTTGACATCGAGATTTCATCATGGCCGTATTCATCATGACACCTATATGAACCAGGAGAGAGAAAATCATTTTCATCGCCCATCGTTGTCCTTCAGGTGAGAGTTCTTTACCGAGATCATTTTGGATTTTCTCTAAAAAAACTTGCTGGCCTGGAGGGCCAAAACGTTCTTCTTGATCAATTTGTAATTCGACTTCGGGAATACCAATATTATCTGAGAGAAAAATTTTAAAAGTATTCATGATTGCAGAACCACTGGAGACAAAAAAACGAAAGACCTCAACAGCTAATTCTGGGGTGGTGATATTTTTCTTGCCTAGTTTTTCTATTTCTTGCTTGATCCAATCATAATTAAAATCAAATACCTTCCAATATAAGTTTTCTTTATTATTAAAATGATAGTTAATAGCAGCAAGATTAACATCAGCTGCAGTTGCTATGTCTCGAATTGAGGTTGCTCCATAGCCATTTTTAGCAAAAAGTTCATTGGCCACTTCTAAAATTTTTTCTTTAGTATTTTTTGTACTTTCTTCTGTGTTCATTAATGGCTCACTAAACTTTCTTTTGCTTTTTCAAGCAAAGGTTCTTGCTTCTTTAGGATTTTATTCATCCAGCGTTTTCTAGCTTTATCGAAATCTTCCAGGATAGCGTAAGCCGCAGGAACCCAAACCAGAGTCAAAACTGTTCCCGAAGTTAGTCCCCAGGCCATCGCGAGAGTCATAGGAATTAACATGGCATCATTACCACCAATGCCATAAGCGGTAGGAAGTAGTCCACTGATGGTAGTTAAGCTAGTTACAAAGACTGCTCTTAGGCGCATCCCAGAAGCCTTAATCCGAATCTCGTTGAGAGTTAATTTACCCTCAGCTCTCATCTCATAAACAAAGTTAATAAGAACAATACCAGAGTTAACTATAATTCCACCTAGACCAATAATACCAATCAGTGCCAAGAATGAAATAGGTCTGTCGTGTAAAAAGAAAGCGACTGAAAATCCGAGCAACCCTAGTGGAATCGTGGTCATAATAATGGCCGGTCTTAAGTATGATTTAAATAAAAATACTAATAAGGCAAAAATTCCAATCAGGCTTAATTTAAGTGCCGCAAATAAGGAGGTCATAGACTCATTAGTTGACTCTTGAGCCCCACCAAAAACTAAACTGATTCCTGGTATGGCAGCTTTGTTCTCTTCAAATAAATCCATAACAATTTTATTAGCTTGAATGGATGTAATTTTGGTTACGTCAACATCTCCAGTAAGTGTCTTTGATCTTTTAAAGTCAAAGCGTTTAATTTGTGGTGTGCCTCTTTCTGTTCGAAAACTGGCCAAAGAATCGAGTTGAACTAAATTTCCTTTTGGATCTCTAATAATAACCTTTTTAAGATCATCTATATTTTCACGGTAGGGTTCATCAAAGCGGACAATCAAGTCAACATCTTTGTTTTCTAAAGTCACATCAGAAATACGCTTACCCGAGATTGCTGTTCTGATGGTCGAACCTACATTGGCCACATCAATTCCTAACCTTGCTGCTTTAGCGTAGTCTAGGTCGACAAAAACTTCATCATCACCCACGATATCGTTGACCATGACGTTTTCCACCCCATCAACTCCAGCTAATTTAGTTTTGATAATATTGAGCATTTTATTCAAATCTTTTTCAGAGTTAGAACGGAATGTTGCTTCAATAGCATTTCCAACAGGAGGACCGTTAACCATTTCTTGAAAGGCCAAAGATTCGGCGTACTCGGGTTTGATATTATTTTTCAAATCTTTTAATACATCAGTGTAGGGACGATTATATTTAGCGTGTTCACTGACATAG
>CALFYV010000430.1 GCA_937952395.1 uncultured Bacteriovoracaceae bacterium
AGAAGCCGCATGGGCCAAAAGTGGCGGGCCAGAAACATCACCAATAGCATAAATCCCTTCAACATTGGTTTGATAAAATTCATTCACACTTATAAAACCTCGTTCAGTTTTGACGCCAATTTTTTCTAATCCAATATTTTCAATATTACCTGTCATACCGACGGCAATAAGACACATCTCAAATTGATGTTCAATTTTTTTACCTTTCTCCGTCACAGTAATAGTCACATCACTTCCATTATTTCTGGCCTCAACTTTTTCAATTCCAAGGGACATTTTTATGCCGTATTTTTTGTAATGTTTCTCTAATTCTTTAGATGAATCTTCATCTTCAATCGGCAGAAGATTTTTTTGCAGTTCAAAAATATGAACATTGACCCCAAAGGCATTCCAAAAATAGGCAAACTCGACTCCAATGGCGCCAGCTCCAATAATACCGATACTCTTAGGTAGTTCATTTAATTTCACCGCTTCCCAAGCTCCGATTAAGCGCTTCCCATCATGAGTGAGTCCTGGAAAAGTTTTATATTTGGCACCCGTAGCGATAATAATTTTCTCTGCACTTATATCTTCTGGCCCATTAGCCGTTTTGACTGTAATTGTTTTTTTATCTTTAAAAGTCCCAAACCCATTAATCACTTCAATCTTATTTTTCTTCATCAAATAAGAAACACCTTTGGAGATTCTATCTGCAATTTGATTAGCTCGATTGACCGCTTGGGTTCCATCAAGGGATTCCAATTTAATATTAATTCCCAGATCTTTAAAATCAGCTAACTCATGAGCGCTATGAGCCGATTTGAGTAAGGCTTTAGTGGGAATACAGCCTTTATTTAGACAAACTCCCCCCATATGCTCGCCTTCAATAATGGCGGTTTTCTTCCCTAGTTGAGCCGCTCGAATGGCCGCGATATAACCGCCAGGGCCCGCTCCTAAAACAACAACATCAAATTTTTTTGACATAACTTACCTTCACTCTTTCTTAGCCTTTAGTTTTAGCAATATTACTAAGTCTTTCCAAGTATTTATAGTCTTTTGATCAAGGAATATTCAAAGTAATGTTTACATTTCCCTCGACTTGACTCGACGCTCAAGCTAAGAATAGGGCTCCAATGAAGAAGCTTATTATACCAAGTGCCGAAGTAAAGACACTTTTAAACATTTTTCCCCACGGAGTCATCGCCTTTGATGTGGAGACTACCGGCCTATCCCCCTTCAGCGATAAAATGATCGAACTGGCAGCAGTTAAAGTTGATGCCAATGGCAATATCGAAACCTTCAGAACTTTAATTAATCCAGAATGTGAAATTCCTCAGCAAACTATCGACATTCATGGCATTACAAATCTCATGACTCATCAAGCCCCTTCGATTGAGAAGGTGCTACCTGAATTTATGAGCTTTATAGAAGATCTTCCCTTAATCGCCCATAACGCTCAATTTGATATCGGCTTTTTGATAAGAGAATCACAGCAATTGGAGATTTCTTTAGGCACCCATGATATCTATGATTCCTGTCAGATTGCCCGTAGTGCTTTTAAGAAAAAAGAGAAAGTGCCTACAAATTTCAAGCTTTCCTCATTAGCAGAGTTTTTTGAGATCCCACTTAATCACCACCAAGCATTGGATGATTCAATAGCAAGCCTGCGTATTTTTGCTAGGGCCCTTGAACTTGTGGAAAGCGATAAGCCTCATTTTATCAAAACACGCTGTCTACTTTTCAATACAGATTCACTCAAAAAAATACAAACAGAAGATCTTGATAAAAAACATGCGCTCTTAGTTGAAAAAATCCCCACTCAAGAGAGCGTTTATATTACTTATAAAGGTGGAACGCGCGGAGATGAACCAAGACCTATCCGTCCCATCGGACTTATTCCTTTACCTCAAGGACTTGTTCTTTACGCTGAATGTTTATTAACTAAAGTACATAAGTCATTTCTGGTTAAAAAAATCAAAACCGTTGAAGAAAAAGGAGTTTATGAAAACTCTGAAAAATAGCATCATTATCATTTTGCATTTCATTTATTTGGCATGGATTCTTTATATCCTCTCAAATGCAGGAACGCTTACAACTGAAAAATTAATTATTCACTTCATAGGCATGGCCTTATTCGGTGCTTTCCTTATTCGTGGCACTGCTTTTATAGTCAAAAGAGATTACCAAGCTTCCATGAGGCGCAAATGACTTGGCAGCAAGAACTCGTATTTAGCTTACGCTCAACTTCTGATTTAAATGCCTATTTACTAGAAAATAATACTGAACTTAATATTGCTGATAGTGATTTTCCCATTTTTCTTCCTATGAAATTTATGCCCAGGGTTTTGGCCTCACCAGTATTAATCAAACAATTTATCCCCACAACTGAAGAGAATAACTTTTTATTGCAAGATGCAGGATTCATCGACCCCATTGCTGATACTAAATGCCAAGTGACCAAACAAATTGTTCACCGCTATCATAACCGCGCCCTTTTTATCCCCACGACCCATTGCCCGGTTCATTGCCGCTACTGCTTTAGAAGGAATGAGCTTCAAACCAATCAATTCTCCATGAAAGACTTTGCTCAAAGCTTAAGTTACCTGCAAGAGCATCCAGAAATAGAAGAAATTATTTTCACAGGTGGTGATCCTCTTATCCTCACTAATGATAAGTTAGATTATTTTCTTAAAAAATTCCAAGAAATACCTTCGATTAAATTTATTCGCTTCCACACTCGAATGCCTATCATTATTCCAAGCCGCATTGATGAAGGCTTTCTTGAATTACTAACAAAATATCAAAAGCATTTTCAAAAAATAAATATGATTATTCACACCAATCATATGGATGAGTTCGATGATGCTGTTAATGAATCTTTAAAAAAACTTCCTCATTTCAAAACTCAGTCGGTCCTTCTTAAAGGAGTCAATGATTCAGTAGAGAGCTTAAATCAACTTTTTCGCCATATCATCTCTCTGGGAGGAGACCCTTATTACCTTCATCACCCAGATAAAGTTAAAGGTGGTATGCATTTCTTTTTAAGCACCCAAGAGGGCCAAGAGATTTACCAAGAGCTCCGTCAAATCCTGCCCGGCTGGGCGCTGCCGCGCTATGTTATTGATAACGAAGAAGGAACCGGCAAAGAACTTGTTAGTTCAACTTCAAAATTTCTACCCGATTTGGCCCTTCGAATTGACACCTAAAAGCGCATAGATTAATCTGACTTTCCCAATGTGCGGGTATAGCTCAGTTGGTAGAGCGTCTGCTTGCCATGCAGAAGGTCGCTGGTTCGAATCCTGTTACCCGCTCCATTTTCTCTCGGTCCATTCCGGAGACATAGGTTACAGATTATACCGAAGACATGGGTAACACTTT
>CALFYV010000431.1 GCA_937952395.1 uncultured Bacteriovoracaceae bacterium
TTAGGCAGTTCCTTATTCTTATTGATACTGCCACGAAATTCGCTTAACTCTTTTTGACTTGGAAGCTTGCCGTTAATAAGCAAGTAAGCCACTTCTGTAAAAGTTGACTCTTCCGCCAATTGCTCAATAGGAATTCCCCTATACTTAAGGATTCCCTTTTCACCATCCAAAAACGTAATGCTGGAGGTACAGGCACCAGTGTTGCCATAGCCATTATCTAAAGTAATATAACCTGTCTTCGATCTTAATTTAGAAATATCAATCGCCTTCTCACCCTCAGTTCCTTCAATAACTGGAAGCTCAATTTCGCCAGAATCTAAAATAAGTTTTGCTGTTTTCGCCATACAGCTCTCCTTGTTAACACGAGTTTAAAGATTTCATTTACTTATCGGTCATCAGCTTAAAATACTTTAGAGATTCACTCGGGCATTTTAACTGAAGCCATTATGACACCAGTTTGGGTCTTTGACCCCAATGATTCAGTGTACTTATGGCCCTATTATGACACTAATAATAGACTTTATAAAACCAAAATATCTAAGCGTTCAACTTTTTTCGAGGCTAAAGGACTCTTCTAATCTCTTTAGTATTCAATAGATAGTTGGCTGACTTTGCGTGGCAAAGAGATAAAAAATCAGTAAAAATCAAAATTGGCCTGTTAATTGCTGGAATGAGAGCACTGTTTAGGATAATGAAGTGAATATTTCCCCATACTCATTTCAAATTAATTAACTATCCTAAGTTCGCTCAAAAAAGGACCTCTGCCCAAAGAGGTCTTTTTTTTGTCCAAGTCAGAAAAATTCGTCATAATAGAGAACAATGAATAAAAAACAAAAACCCAAGGGGCGTATTCTCTTAATAGAAGATGAACCTCAAATTCAAAAGCTCATCGCTGATGCTCTCAGCCTAGACGGTCACGAAGTTCTAAGCGTTGACAATGGCGAGGCAGCTTTAGAAAAAATTCCTGTCTATAATCCTCATTTAGTGATGCTTGATAATCATCTACCCGGTATGAGTGGACTAGAAGTTTTAGATAAAATTAGAGAGTTGCCTGATTATATTTCAGTCATTTTTGTTTCGGCTCAAAACAGTATGCGCGATATCGTCAAAGGCCTTGATTCCGGTGCCGATGATTATGTAAGTAAACCCTTTATACTGGGTGATTTACTGGCCAGAGTTCGCTCACAGTTAAGAATCAAACATTTAAATGATGAAATCTTTATGGCCAATAAGAAGCTTAAAGCCTTAGTGGATATTGATGATCTAACTGGTCTGTATAATATGCGCTCAACCTATAAGCGTATTGAGCACGAACTTAATCGGGGTCAAAAATATGGACACTCACTGGCCATTATCATGATGGATATGGATCATTTTAAAACGGTCAATGATGACCATGATCATCTTTTTGGAAGTTTTGTCTTATCTGAAGTTGGGGCGATTATTAAATCTAATATCCGCTTTATAGATTATGGCATTCGCTATGGTGGAGATGAATTTATGATTATTATTACGGAAGCCACTAGTGAAATTGTCCAACAAGTAGCTGAGAGGATAAGAAAAAAAGTTGAAGAGCACCTCTTTCAAAGTGGCCCAGATAAAATGCATCTCACCTGCTCTATGGGACATGCCTTAAGTGAACCAAAATCCGGTCCTGTTAGTGCAGAAAATCTGGTAAGGGCCGCTGATAGAGCTCTTTACGCCTCTAAAGAAGCAGGCCGAAACCGCGTGCTTGGTTATACTCAATCTAAAAATCCTGAAAAATTCACTGAAACAGGTAAGTAATTATAGACGACTTTGTGGATATTTATCCCATCTAACTAACGCCGACCTAACTATTTCAATGAGATAGCAACTTCTAAGCTTTTTCTTTTCTTTTTTATAAAAAAACCCAGGCATTAACCTGGGTTTCTACTTTTACACTCACCCTATTTTTTGAATGAACGGGGAGAGCATCTTATTTTAACACAAAAGGAATGAATTAAGACAGAAGCAAATAAATTCAAAAAGTTAAAGTCTTCTTTCCAATTCCTGGTGCATGAAGCACCTAGAGGAGGCCTCATGGAAGAGAAGACTTTTACACTCATTCGACTTGTTATTTCGCTAGTAAGTTTCTTATTAGCACTCAAAGAAATAATGAGTTGAATGAACGGGGAGGTGCTTACGCACCTCCCTTATTTTTAAAGCCTATAAATTATACAAAATCCCTGCAAAATATTGGTCTTTGGTTTACAGTGCCTTGCATTAAAGGTGTTTATGAAGTCTATTTTATGGTTCTTATTTTGTACTCAGTTATGGGCAGCTAAGATTGTTGGCCTCCCCATGTATAAAAACATCACCAGTAACCTGGCCCTTGAGCAATACAGGTCCATAACCAAGGTTTTGACCGGCGCACGGATTTGGCGCAAACGTAATGATCACTATTTGGAATACCTCTGCTTTAACAAGCGCTCTATCCATGAATATAAGCAAGAAGAATGCAAAATTATTAATCGCATTGGTGACTCTGAGTTTGAAATTCTCATTAGAAACACGCCTATCTATCAAGCTGCTCACTTTACTACAGATGAAGAGTTAACAAAAAGAATGAAAGAGGCTAATGCAGAAATTAAAAAGCTTGAAGCAGAATTGAAAACTAATCCCCTTTGCCTTGAATCCATACAAGAACAACATAAAGTAGTTGAAGCGATAAAAAGAGAGCGCAATCAGCTTGAGGTTTCACAAGCTGAATTTGCTCGCTTTGAAGAAATCTTAATTGGAGAAAATCCGGTCGATACTCATGAATTAGTTAAAGAGCCTTTTTATCAAAAGCATTTTTCACATCTTTATAAAAAAAATCAGAGGGTGAAAAAAACTGATGATTACTTTTATATGTTATCCGAACAATTGATTGAAAATGGAAGCTCAGATTTAAAACAACTTTTTCGAAAGCATACTCGCGAGCAACAAGTACATACACAAATTGGTAATCATCACTACGCTTTATTAACCATGCCAACACTTAACGGAAAGCTACGTACCATTTTGACTGAACAAGATGTAGACCCGGAAAGTCATAAAACCGATCTACTCTTCACTTGCTCAAATTCTTTAGGAGAGACATGGCGGCAACCTACTGTCGATGAAATGATGAGTGACAAATCTGCGCTTTATCATTCCACTATTGATAAAGCACTTGAGTACTCGGGAGTCTGGCTGGATGACGTCAAAATTGTAGAAGAAGAAGAAAAACCTTGTGGTTATTCAACCGAAAATAAGAATTGCTACTTCTCTCCACGAGGCAAAGCCAAGTTTAGTATTGATAACCGCAGTTATGGCTGGAAATCTCTACGTAACACCCCCAAATGGGTCAAAGTTAATTCCACTGCCTTCCTCATATGTATTTGTGAAAAAGATTGTGAGTTAAAAAAATAAAAAAACCACCCGAAGGTGGTTTTTTTATTGCAACTATACCAATCTAAGCATTATGGATTCATAAGCGCTGAGATGTTTGTAATATAAGTAACTTCTTCGCCTGTTCCTGATTCATCACCAAGTCGATTTGATACTTTACAGCCTTGAGCTGAATCATAAACATAATCTTGA
>CALFYV010000432.1 GCA_937952395.1 uncultured Bacteriovoracaceae bacterium
ACTAGCGACAAGCTTAGCGACAAGCTTAGCGACAAGGCCAGGGACTAGCGATACCCAACTCTATTAAAGTTCTCTTTCTTGTTCATTTGCGAACACTTGATCATTTTCAGAATAAAAAACATTGGAACCTTCTCCGAACCTAACAATATTTCTTTGATATAAAGATTCAACATCTAAAGCTTTTTTGCCCTCGCTAATCATATCAAGCACTTCTTCTCTATCTTCGTAACTATCGCATTTGATAGTTATATTAAAAGTTTCTTTTTTCATGCTTCCTCCTTTAGTTTCGGATAACATAAAATTTTTATTTCAACTTCATTACTATAATCTTCACTCCATTTTGAATAAAATTCAGGCTGACCACCTGGATAATATTTAAGTAGTAAATCTTCTAATTCATTTATAAATTCCAAATCCATAGTTTGATTTTTGTTCATGTTTCCTCTTTAAATAATTCTTGCTCAATAAATTCAGCAACTTTATCTCTTAAATTTAAAATTTCTGCAAATTCTACATGTTCACAATCAATACTACTTACTCCATATTTTTCAAGCAAATTATAAAAATCATCTTGAAATTGGATAAAGTCATTATCTGACATTTCTTCTGCTGTCATGCTTCCTCCAATTCTTTAAAATAATCAGCTACGATTTCCTCACCAATAATATAAGTGTACATATTCACGACTTTTTCTGGCTCTGATAAATCAGTAAGAACTTGTCCAAAATTATCTTGCTCATAATCTTTAATAAAGTTAATTACATCAAATGCCATATCACCTAACCATTGTTTAGCTTGATGAGTGCCAATGATGTAATATCTTTCGTTAAAAATAGTGTGATGTAAATCTCTTTTCCAATCCTCGTTTCGTTCTTCCTGTGAGTAATTTTCTAAATGATACTCTTCCTCTTCTTTTCTTAAAGTATCAAAGTATTCTTTGATTTCTTCTTTTTTATAATCCATACTTTCTCCTGTTTCAAAATATATCTTAGGATAGCACTTCTTATAAGATAACTCAAGAAATATCTTATTTATTTTCTATGGCCTGGATCATATTTATTTTCTACGGCCTGGATCAACCGGTCTTGCACCAGCTTCCACCTATTAGCGACAAGATTATCAACAAGCAAAAAGTCAGTAACAAGCCCATTAGCGACAAGATTATCAACAAGCGACGAGGGATATAAGTACAAGCAGGATTTTTTCGAGGGTCTTTGGACGAGGGACTTAACCAAGATAAAACAGGGGGCATTTTTTCTAGTTTTATGAAAGGCAATTTGATGAGGAGAAATTTTTACTCGTTTACTTTTCGTTACTTTCAATTCAATAGTGAAAAGAACTCCATTCTCCGTAGTGCCGAGAAAGTCTGGAACACCTTGTGTAGACCATTATTCAATTCTTAACCACTGTATTTTATTGACATTTTTCTTGAGTTGTTGATAAAA
>CALFYV010000433.1 GCA_937952395.1 uncultured Bacteriovoracaceae bacterium
TAATTGTCATAATACAAAAAAAAAATAAAAAAAAGATAAAGTCTTGGGTGTAGAAACAAAAGACGTATATGCAGATAGACTCCGCTATTGTTATGACTTTAAAAAAAAAAAAAAAGAACTTGTCGTGGTAGCATCTTAAAAAATAAAAAAAACCAATCTTTATCAGTAACTGGATACACATTGGAATGGTTTTGCTTCATAATTTGCCTATAAAAAAATAATGGATAGATTTAGCCAGGTATTAAATTTAAAAAATTTAAAAAGATCTGAGCAAGCAAAAGTATCAAGAGAAAGTACAGATGAGGGTGACTTACTTTCAATGATTAGACGGGGTACCTTAGTTGACTTTTCCTCTATGTTCACTGCTTATGAAAGACAGGTGATCCAAATTGGAGCAAAAAATGATAATTGTATTGAGCATATTGATAGTAGTGCAAAAACAGAAGCCGTTCGTTCTCTGGTTATCATAGATTGTAAAAGTGGACGGGATATATTATTTATTTTTGGTGATTCTTTTATGTCTTATAATTGGATACAGCTTTTTCCGCATCATTTCAGACGAACTATATTTTCGACCAATATTTCTTCTTTTGATAGCCTGGTCAAGAAATATGGGAAGCCCGATATTATTTTACATGAGAGAGTAGAGAGGGGCGTGCGGTTTTTAAAACTCAAGTGATTTAGTCTGATAAACTTTTAATAAAGAAAGATTCTTTATTTCCGATATAGAAGTCATGAGAATTGCAGTAGTTTTCTTGGCTTTTTTATTTATTCACCAATCTTCAAGGATTAAAGCAGGAACCTATTTGGCCACAGATGTTGGTTGTAAGAAATGGCGTGAAAAAAATATGATTCTCTTTTCACAACAAGCAAATCTTTCAGATTTTGTTCGTGATTCACAAGCTTTTTTTGAACATGCGATTAAAAGTGAATCTCCCGAAAAAATATCAAACTTATACAAAGAATATTTTTCAAGCAATCGAACACCTAGTTCAAACGAGAAATTTTACTCTAAGTATAACTTCAGTTGGAAGGATGACAAACTCGTTTCGACTAAATCAATGAATCATATAACTGGCTTTATGACTCGTAAAAACTCAGGTATCGATGCATTCTTTGAACTAAAAAAGAGAACGAAGTCTTTAGATTTCTCTATGGTTTATAACAAAGAGAATAATAAAATAGAAACTTTTGTCATTCATCACTTTGACGATGGTAGTGACAAAATTATACCTTTAGATAATTATGTATTATTAAATATGCCCAAGTCATGCAAGCATCATTATAAAATTTCAGAAAATACGTATTTTAAAAATGAGGATTTGCTCTCAGTTCAAGTCGAAAAAATTCAAAGAATTCCTGCAAAGCAGTTAGAGTCTACTCAAGAAGTTTCTGGAAATCAACCATAGATAGTTTTCCATCGTAAAAGCTATCTTGATCTTCGGCCATAAGGTCACTGAAAAGTTCTTTTTTATTTTGCTGTAGAATTAAAACCTTTTCTTCAACAGAGTTTTTGATGATTGGTCTATAGACTGTTAATTTATTTTCTTGCCCAATTCTGTGGGCACGGTCAATAGCTTGGTTTTCAACTGCGGGATTCCACCAAGGGTCCATAAGAAAAATATAACTTGCAGCTGTTAAATTTAATCCAAAGCCACCAGCCTTGAGTGATATTAAGAATATACTTGAATCTCCATTTTGAAACTTATCGACTTCAGAATGTCTTTTCTTCATATTTTGTGAGCCATCAATCCGTGAAAATTTCCATTGTTTCTTTTTTACTTCTTTTTGAATCAAATCCAAATAGGTGGTGAATTGAGAGAAAATAATAACTTTATGATTTTCATTTTGAATTTGCTCTAAACTCTCAATGAGAAAATTAATTTTTGTTGATTGCACTTTTCCTGAATTTTTTTGCCATAAACACAGCTGTCTAAGAGCAAGTAGGTTTTTGAGTATTTCACCGTGCTTACGTTGTTGATTAACATTTTGAATTTGCTCTTTTATTTCGGTTAATCTATTTGTGTAATTCTGTTGCTCTTCTTCTTCAAAAGGTAAGTATATGTATTGCTCTTCTTTGTCAGGTAACTCTTGTAATACTTGTTCTTTAGTTCTTCTTAGGATAAAAGGTCGTACCGTTTGTCTTGCAAGTAGACGTGATTTTTTTGACGAACTTGAACGAACAAAACCAAGCTCCCCCCAAACTCCAGGTACACAAAGATCCATAATATTATAAAATTCAGAAAGATCGTTTTCAACAGGAGTACCTGTTAAGCAAATTCTAAATTTACTATTAAGATTTCTTGCCGCACTTGCACCTAGGGAGCGAATGTTTTTTAGCTGCTGTACTTCATCGAAAATAACAATATCAAATTTAATATTAGAAAACTGCTCATAAGATTCTTTTTTCATTACTCCATAGCTCGTTAGGTATATTTTATGCTCACTTTCAAGGTTGCGATCATCACCATAATATACACTTGTTCCGAGCTTCGAAAACTTTCTAATTTCATTTTCCCAATTCATAAGAATGGAAACAGGACAAATAATAAGAACTTTATTAACTTGTTCGATGATGCTATCAAGAAACATGATGGTTTGTAGTGTCTTTCCAAGTCCCATATCATCCGCGAGGCAGGCACCAAATTTATTTTCAAATAAAAATCGTAACCAACGATAGCCATCGACTTGATAATGTCTGGCTATGTTTACGAAGGAGGCAGGAAGTGGATAATTAGGTGTATTTTCTAAATTTAATAAGCCTTCACATAAGGACATCTCCTCCTCCGTAAGTGCGCCTTCGATTCCCAGTTTTTTTAATTCAAATAACTCGAAAATTCTTGCTCTCTTAAAAGTAAGCAAGAACTGACGAATTCCCTTAGTTTGTGATTGCTTTTCAGTACTTTCAAATTTGGTATATTTTTTCATGAATTTCAAAAGTTTTTTCTGCTCTTTTGAAAGTAGAATCAATTTATCTTGTGTAACTAAGAAGTCTTGATTAAAGTCAGCTTTTTTTATAACATCCAAGTCACTATCGCTAATGTTCATATTAAGTTCAAACCAATCAAGGTTTGACTGATTTCTTTCGAAGCGAATAGACGATGTCCAATTTTTAACTTGAAAATCATTATAATAAATTTCAATCCCAAAAGGTGAGAGGAAATTATAAAATGAAGCGACTCCTTCAAAGAAATTTGATTTAAGAATATCGTAATAAACAATTTTATCACCATGATCAACTTGCGAGAAGCGAAAGGTATTTGTTCCAAAGCAATTAAAAATTGAATGCAAGACAACTCGGATCATTTCTGACTTTGCCACAAGTTTACTTTTTGTTTCTGGGCTGTAAAGTTCAAGTTTTTCTTCTTCAATTATATAGTCAATCCATTCAGCGAGATACTGTCGCTTCTCTGAACCATGAGTATATTTTTTATAATGTCCAATTTTACTATAAAGTGAGTCCAGTAAGGCGGTTATAAAATCTTCAGCATCATTTTTAGTTCTAAAGCTATTGAGGGCCCCATTGTTATAAACAAAAAGCGAAAAAAACTCAGGAGGTGTAATAATACGAAAGTTTTCGTCAAAGGTTTCGATGGAAAGTCTAAGGTAGTTTTTACGCTTGCTTTTTTCAACTTTAAACCTGAACTTAAACTCAAGCATAGGCTTATCTGCCAAATCTTCTTCACCATCATATAACTTTACAATATTTTGATTTCTAAGCTCTCGAGTAAGTCTGAAATAGTCATTATAGTTAAGAGAGTATTCACGACCCTTGAGTGAGCGTATGAAGTTTTTGAGAAGATTATGTTGATGATAAGCTTCTCCTGTTTTCCAGTCAAAAATATAAAGGTATTCAAAAAGTGATATTTTGGAAACTTCGTCATTGTCATTTAGCAGTTCAAAACGAGGTACAATTTTATTTTCTGCTAAATGAAGATGTTCGAATTCTTTAAATTGATTTGCAGGAAAAAGTTTTATCAAAAGTGGAGCTTTTAATTCTTTGGGTAACGGAAATAAAACAACCTTATTATTAGTTAAGGTATATTGTAATGAGCTGTAAGTGCTATTAGGATGTGCACCAGGTAAACGGTTGGCCCCATAAACAATCGTTCCGTATTCTGCCGGGTGAACACCTTGACTATATAATCCCAGGTGTTCGATGCCCCTGCCTTCATCTCCAATTTTTTCATTGACTAAGAAATTAAAGAAAAGTGCAGCTACATGTGGGCAATGGTTATTCTGATTCCAAACATTACAACTACATTGGCTAGAAATTTTAAGTGGTTCTTTTTTAAAGCTCAATCTTGTTTCATATTTAGGATTAAGCAAAATTAAACCAGAAATAGTAAAAAAGCGATCTGAATTTCCCTTTTGAAAAGAAATGCTAATTTGAGAGTTTTCTAAAATTGATTTCCCTTGAGATACGAACGGTACAGGAAAATAATTAGATACTTTATCAATGAGATTTTTATCAATAAGGTGAGGTGCAACCATTAGAGCGCTCGCATATTCTTCATTAAAGATCTATTATACTCTATTTTGCTCACACACTTAAGAGCGAATATTTTATTTTGATATAAAAAGGCCCTCAATTGAGGGCCTTTTTATCAAGATTTATTAATACGGATTTAGTTGTCAATATAAGCCTTAAGCAATTTAGAGCGGCTTGGATGGCGAAGCTTTCTAAGTGCTTTAGCTTCGATCTGACGTATACGTTCTCTAGTAACAAAGAAGTCTTGTCCAACTTCTTCAAGAGTGTGGTCAGATTTCTCACCTATCCCAAATCTCATTCTTAGTACCTTTTCTTCACGGGGAGTTAAAGTTGATAATACCGAACGGGTTTGTTCTGATAAAGTAATGCTTGTAACAGCATCTTGAGGAGAGATAATTTTCTTATCTTCGATAAAATCACCTAGTGAGCTATCTTCTTCTTCCCCAATAGGAGTTTCAAGAGAAATAGGTTCTTTTGAAATTTATCTACAGACATATCCATTTTCTCAGCAATTTCTTCAGGGGTTGGTTCTCTGCCTAGTTCCTGTACCAATTGCCTTGAAGTTCTTGCTAGTTTATTGATTGTTTCAATCATGTGGACTGGAATACGAATAGTTCGACCTTGATCCGCAATGGCCCTGGTTATAGCCTGTCTAATCCACCAGGTTGCGTATGTTGAAAATTTATAACCACGACGGTACTCAAATTTATCAACAGCTTTCATTAAACCGATGTTGCCTTCTTGGATTAAATCTAAAAATTGTAATCCGCGATTGGTATATTTTTTGGAAATAGAAACAACGAGTCGAAGGTTAGCCTCAACAAGTTGAGATTTTGCTTTATCAGCTTTTTCCTCACCTGTTGTAATAATATTGTAAACTTTTTCTATCTCATCAAAAGGCATCCCAGCATCGAGAGATAATCTTCTTAATTTACGTAAATTATCTTCTTGATTTCTGATAAGCTGTTCAATCTTAGCATCTGTCGTAAATAATTTTCTTGCAAGTTTTCTCTTGTAAGCATCATCTTCCATTACTTTTTCAAATACTTCTTTGTATTCATCATCAGTATTTACTTCAAGAAATTTATAAATACGATCTTGCTGCTCATAAAGCATTTTAAACTGGTGGTAATAGCTCTTAACAGGTTCAACGAAGCTATTAATAATTTTTCTGTTAAAAGTTAAGTCAATCAAAGTGTCTGAGATTTCTTGAAAGATAACTTGTTGCTCAGGTGAAAACTTCTTCATCGTTCCATCTTCTTGAAGATTTTCATTTAAGAGACCTTCTAGTCTTTCCACCATATCTAAAATTGTTTTCTTAACTTTATTTATTTCTTTTTCACTTGATTCATCATCGAGCCCACGAACTAGATCTTTGACAAATTCTTGTTGATTTTCAGCTTGAAGAATACGATCTTTTAGCGCTACGATTTCTTTATGTGCGTGAGTTGAAGATAAGGCGGATTGAATAATTTCTTTTTCACCTTCTTCAATTTCTTTTGCGATAACAACTTCACCTTCTCTGGTAAGAAGGGCCACGGAGCCCATTTTCTTCAAATAAAGTTTTACGGGATCACTGGAAGAACTTTTTAGGTATTGTTTTTCCTCGTTTTCCACACTATCCATAACATCGCTGATAAGATCAATTTCATCAACTGAATCACCTTCTTCATCTTCTTCTTGAAAGCGAACGAGAATTTTGGCTTCTTCGATCTTGGCCAAAATAGAATCGATTTCTGCGGGTTCGATAACGCTTGCCGGAATGGCATCGTTTATTTCTTCAGGAGTAAGGAATTCTTGCTCTTTGCCTTTTAGCATAAGTTTTGAAAATTCTTTTGAACTAAGAAAAGTACTTGTAATTGCCATTTAGATAGCTCCTATCTCAAGCTTGCAGCGTTTTTTAATTCGCTTAGCTGTTTTTCTATTTGTTGAATTTCTAAAAGATAAGCACCTGATTCGTCTTGCGTCTGACTTTTGATTTGTTTGGATTTTAATAAATTCCTTTGAGATTTAAGACTTTCAATTTTTATCTTTTTAAGAAGATCAACCATCAGTTTGTCTACTTTGTTGTTATCTAGTTTTTGTGAACGGTATTGAAATAGCACAGAGCTAACAAACTCTTTAATTTCAACTTTATATTCACTAACTAGAATTGTATTTTGCAAAATGCTCAAATACTCGGATTCATCGATTTCCAAGTAGATATTACTAATCTGCGCAATGAGCCTTTTTACCTCAGAATTGCTAACAAAATCAAGTATTTCGGTAATTTGAGGGTGGTTTAAGCATTCGGGATGACAAATCATCTGTTTTAAGATGATTTTTTCA
>CALFYV010000434.1 GCA_937952395.1 uncultured Bacteriovoracaceae bacterium
ACAACCCAGATCTCATTATGATTAACCCAGTTAGTGATAGTTTGGTCTTTACCATATCCCGAAGTCAGTGTTTCAATAATATCAATTGCGACTTCTGGAGTCATAACTTCACGAGCGTGGTGCATAGAATTGAAAAGTATGGCGGGCTCATCAATTTCTTTTCGACTCACATTATCAGAAATTTTAATCGCCCAGATATCTTTCCCTCTAACTGATTGTCCAATTTTGACCATAGCAGTAATGGTAGGAAATCTTTTTTCTATGTCTCTTAAGAAATCTTGGATTTCTTCAGAGGTCTTATAATTACTGTCCGGTGCGCTTCGGGTTTGCATTTTAGCTTGCATAGGTACACCCATTTCTTTCAAGGCTTGATATTGTCTTGAATTGAGTAGTACATCAACTAAGCTTTTTTTGATGTTAACACCGGCAACATCAACTTCCATTTGCCTAAGTTTTTGCATGCCCTGAGAATAATTATTTCCCAGATAAAGAGTGGCTTCAATTTTTTCACTGTTTGAATTTCCATGAGCAAAAACAGAAATGTTGAGGCTCAGTAATAGGACTATTATCCCTGTCATGAGGTGAAATCGTTCCATGATTTTCCTTTTGTTTGAGTTTTAAACAGTTTAGGTGTTGAAAAAGGGTCGGTAAATAAAGAAAAACTTATTTTAACTGACAGAATGGATGAGAAAACTAGACTAAATTAGTTTTTAACTTGGGCCATAGTTAAAAAATCATTTTGAATTTTATCCATACGTTCAATTGATAACTCAATCAGCTTTTGCATGGAGGGATCTGTTTGATTTTGTTTGAGCATGCTCAATACCGTTTTAATAGCTTCAGTATCACTTTTAATATCATGTTTTACTTTGTTGCTTTTAGATTTCATTTTCCACTCGATTTTTTTTATGTTTGGAAATGGTCCCTTTAGATAGGCCTAGAAACTTAGCAGCTTCAGTTAGGTTTTTTGTTTTTCCGATGGCAAATTCTTTGGCCATATCTCCGATCTTTTTTATGAAAGACTCATAGCCTTCTTTGATTAAAATATTTTGTTGCTCCTTTGTTAATTTCAAAGCAACAGTTCGATCTGAATGAGAGGTTAAATTAAAAAACTTCTCTAAGCACTTCTCCACTGTTTCTGTACTGGCGGGTTTAATAAGATAATCTCTACATCCAAGTGTATAAGCCTTGATGATAATATCGGCTTCTTCATGAGAACTAATAATAACGCTATAATGGCCATGGCTACTGGCGCGTTCGACTAGAATAAGACCGGCGCGTTCAACCTCTAATTCCATATCAAAAAAACAAATATCGAAATTTTCTTGGTTAAGTATTTGCAAAGCTTCTTTTAAACTAGAGGCTTGGGTTAGTCGGCCATAATGAGCAAGTTGACCAGCAAGAACTGATCTCCAAATGGGGTCATCATCAACCAATAGAATTTTCAATTTTCTTCGTTGCGTCATTAGCTTTATGTACTAAGAAAGTTTCCTGGTAGCAACAGAAATGTTTCCCTTGGGAAACTTTTACAGGTTTTCATATGGTATGAGATAAATTTTTAGAACTGGGATACCTTTGTGTGGGTTTTCTCAAAGTATTTCTCACTCACGCCTCTGAAAAGATTAGGTTTTTTAAGGATTTTAGTCATTTCGTTGTGGCATCCCCAAAAGTATTTTGGGGATGAATCGTTCGAAATATCTAATTTGTTGAAATATTTGAGCTTAAAGAGAACGAAAGTGAAATGACCTGTTTAAATTCCCACACAAAGGTAAGCCAGTTTATAAATTTTTCATAAAGACTAGATTTCCATGCGCGCCATGTTAATGTCTGAATCTATATTATATAGAGGTAATTATGACCAATATGATAGATTCGATTTTTTACTGTGCAAAAACACTGGCAACCACTGCCGAAGCAGAATATGACTGTGTACTTCAGTTAAAGCGTCGGGTAAACCAGGAAGAAGTTCGTCTACTGCAGGCCAAGCGAAAACTATGGGATATGATTAAGCGCAAACAGTATAAAATGCCAAAACCAAAAATTTCCATAGAGCATCAAGACTAATTGACTCAGAATTTACTTTGTTGATTTTTTTATCCACTTAATAGTGCTATAAGTATGAGTACGATTATTAATATTAAACTAAGTAGATAGCGTGAACGATCTCAAAAAAAAATTATTAATCATAGATGACGATCCTATCGTCAACGATATTTTTAAACACATCTTCGAATCCCAGTTTGATATTTATTTTGAGTTCTCGGGAAATGGGGCTTTAACTGCTCTTCGCAGTTTTGATTTTGATTTTTGTATTATTGACCTAAAGCTTTCTGACTATTTTGGGATTGATCTTTTTAAAAAAATTAAAGAAGAAAGATTGCAGCCTAATTGTATTTACATGATTTTAACCGCTAGTGATGATTTGGAAAATGAAGTTAAAAGTCATGAACTAGGAATTTCGGAGTATATTCGTAAACCGATTGTACCAAAACTTCTGAGGGCCATTTTCAAAAAATATTTAAACAAAGAAGATGAGCAAAATCTATTTATTAAGGGTGATTTAAAAGTCAATTTGGATGAGATGCGTGCTTATCTTGGCCCTGAACCTCTCGATCTTACCAACAGTGAATATCGTATTTTAGCTCAGTTAATAAAGAATCCAGGTGCCATTTTTTCACGCGATGAACTTTATCAAGTCATTTCTCAAAAACCTAATTCGAACGTGGATCGTTCTATTGATATGCATGTCAGTAGTTTGAGAAAGAAAATCAAAAATGAAGGAAATCGCATTAAAACCAAACGTGGTAAAGGATATAGCTTTGAACTATAGGATTTAAATGAGTTCTGCACTTTGGATTGATATTTACACTCATAATCCTGTGGTCAATGACGAGACTTTTTTTATCCAAAATCTTGGAATTGAGTATTTTGAGCAAAAACTTGAATTACCAAAGCATAATTTTTCTCTGGGATTAAATCCCATTTTCTCTGAACAAGCACCCCCAAATTATTTAAATTATCTTAAAGAAGTTTGTGCTGACAATTATTACTGCAATGCCTTAGGGGCAATCGGCTTGGATAAATTTCACCAAGTTGATTATGAATTACAAAAGGTAATATTTATTGAGCAATTAAAAGTGGCAAAAGAAATCAAAATACCGGTAGTTATTCTTCACTGTGTTCATGCTTATTACGATATATTACCTATTTTAAAAAATATAGAATACGGGGGGAAATATATTTTTCATGATTTTAATGGGACTTATGAGCAGTATCAGAACCTAATGGAGCTTCCTAGTTTTTTTAGCTTTGGTACAAAAATTTTTAATGGGCAAAGCAAAGCTGCCAACGCCATTAAAGAAATTCCTATTGAAAAAATTTTCTTAGAAACAGCAGAGCAGAAGCGCTATAGTATTCAGGAGATTTATCAAGAAGCCTCAAATATTTTATCCATAGAAAGAATCAGCTTAAAAAATCAAATGGAGAAAAATTTAAAGGCCCTTTTTAGTTAGATTTATTTACAGCAACAAGTACTCATGAGATAATCGAAAAAAGTAGAAAAGATGGCCAAGTTTTTCTTAAAATCAATTGTTTATCTAAGCGTGTTTACAGGCTTGATTATATTTGGTTCTCGAGTCATATTGCATTTTTCTTTACCTTTCTTGATCGAAAAGGAATTAGCTTCATATCAAATTTCTGTTGAAAAAATAGATGAAGAAGTTTCGTTATGGTCCGATTCTTTTACTCTTGATGTGGTTATTCCGAATGATGAGAAACGCTATAGTTTAAAAACGACACTAGAAACAAAATGGGAAGAACTCATTCCTTTGATGATCCATATGAA
The DNA here is from genome assembly GCA_937952395.1 of uncultured Bacteriovoracaceae bacterium. Taxonomy (GTDB): domain Bacteria; phylum Bdellovibrionota; class Bacteriovoracia; order Bacteriovoracales; family Bacteriovoracaceae; genus CALFYV01. Next base: position 3,845 of record CALFYV010000434.1, read on the forward strand.
CTTTCAAGGACCTGGTATAAAGAGCAAGATGCCCTCGGTTGAACTGAACAGTTTCATCAATTTCAAGGCCCAGATTAAATCTTCACTTAAAATCGGTTTTGTTAATTCGGTCAAGAGTAGCTATGAACTTTATCTTAAAAAAATTGAAATTGAAAACTTATTTGAAATCGAGCAAAAACATTTTGAAAAATGGCCAGCTTGGGGCGATTTACTCTTATCCGATTTCAAAATCAAAATAGAGCAATTAGATGGAGCTTGGTTAGATAAAAAAATTCATCTCAACCAACTCGAACTTCAATTGAGTCCATTTGATAGTTCAAGTAGAAGCATTGACTTCATTTCCAAAGCTAGCAAATCTAAATGGGAATTTAACGATAAGCGGATCTATGAAATAGATAATTTGGTTTTGAAGCAAAAAATAGGATTGTTGGACGAGAATCAATTAACAAGAATTACAGATAGTTTTGTTTTAAGTAAATTATTTTTAGATAAACTAGTTTATACATTGGATCTACAGCTCCAAACAAAATCAGAGGGTAAAAATTTACTGTCTATAAAATTCGCCTCAACGAAAGATAAGGATTTTGTACAAACTTTAAATAACGGGCTACTCAATTTCAAAGCCCAACTGCATCGTCGTTGGGCGGAAGATGTCCTAAGTGCTATTTTATATGCCAAGTTTAAGGCTTTAAATACCACATTATTTGTTGAACAAGACGGAAAAAAACCTGAAGAGAAAATGAAAAGTGCTTTCCATTTTTTTAGTCAGCAATCACCGAAAATCATCGATATATTAATTTCAGAAAAGTATTTAGAAAAAAATCAAAGTGAATTAAAATTTGAAGGTGAAATGAAAGAATTTCAATTAAGCTTCAATAACAAAGTTCTTTCACAGAAGATTTTTTCTAAATTTATAAGTACAATAGATTCTTCTTTGCTGAAGAAAGATTTTACAAAGTTTAATTTTGAATTGATACCTTTGATAAAGGCACCTGATGTTATTAAAGTAAAAGCAAAACAAATAGCGACACAAGAAACTGCCCCCATTGAAAAGCTTCAAAATGAAGTAGATGAAACTCAAGAAGAAAAAAGTCAAAGTAAACCTGTCATAGTTGAAGGTAAAGAGCTACGTCAGTTTAAAGTGATAGCAAAGAAAAATAAAAAGCAGGTTAAAGTTTTTAAAAATAATCATATTGGTATTTGGTATGATAAAAATCGACCTAATGTTAAGTTTCATTTATTTCGAGGGAAAAATGGTATTTTTTATGGTGAACAAATTGTTTTAGATAAAAAAGGGAAAGTGACACCTAGGCAGAAGTTTCTTTTTCACAAAGATGGTAAATACAAAATACATTTTGAAGACTTTAAAGTAGATTATACAGTTTCACCAATTGAAAATAGTAAAATCTCTTACTCTTTTGATAACTATTCAGGCTTCTTGATAAGGGATAATACTCGTAAGGGAAAAATTGTGAAAAAATACTTTGAACTTAGAGCTCAAAGCCAACTAAAATAATTGCTTGAATTCAAATATATAAGCATCAAAAGTGTTATCTTGTTCAGATTCAGTAAAAACATCATTTGTATAGAGATCACTATTGGTGCCAGAGCTTCTTGCGGCAAATAGAGTGAAATTATAATTATCGTATTCGTACCGTATGCCTAAGCTGCTTAATATTTGTGTTTGCTTAGTTTTTTTTATTTTAGTAGGGCCAGCAATTAAAGTTGTTTCTACTGGGCGCTGATGATCTATTTTGAAACTTAAAATTGAAAACCACTTATTGGTAAGTTGATAGCTTCCGGTTATTTCGCTGGTGATAATATTATAAGGAGAGACATTTCCTTCGAACGCAGGATTGCTTCCTGTATTAAGTGCAATCGTTTTTTGTTGTAGAAAATTAACTTCATTTAAAATAACGACTTCCCATTTAGGATTGTAGTAGCTTAAGTAGGTTCCAAAAGTGTAAATTTCTCCACCTGACTTATAATTACTTCTTGTGCCTAGTTGTGCTTTACCAAAATCGGGTGTGTATTTAAAAAACAGATCGATATTTATAAACGCAGGATATTGTTCTAAGACACGATAAAATGTCATCAGTTGTGGGGTATTATGGCCATTGGAAGACGTTTTGTTGCCGTTTTCATCATTGCTAAGTGAAGAAAATGAGCCATTTTGTAGTAGACCAATCCTTAAACGATTGGTTAAACCATATTGTAGATTCCAACGGTAATCAGTAGCTTCGACTTTATTGGTATTACTCATAAAAAGTGCATCTACCATCTTTTTTTTTCCACTTACTTTTGAATATTGAAAAGCATGAACAAATTCATTACGTCTAGGAATCCAAGAAAGATTTCCGAGTTGATACAACTCACGCGCGTGTGAATTGTTGATAAAAAAAGTCAAGAAAAGAGGTATTAGCATTAACTAGATTATACAGTAGTGAAGACAGGGCTTTAATCTTTTTCTTATAAAGACTTGCATTTGTTTCCAATTTTTAAGACTTCACATACCTTATATATATATCTAATAGGGGAGAACTATTTATGACAAGCATTTTACGAACGACTTTGTTTGCGTTTTTTTTATTGTCTTTCAGTGCATTTGCACAAGTGGCACAAGAAGAGGTTTTTGTACCCAACTATAATCGTGCTCTTATGAGAAAGCTTGTCTCATATCCTCAGTTGACAGTTGATCACGCTTCACCCAAAGGGTTTGAACTTTATGGCCCAAAAGGCTTAAAGCAATGGTTGCAGGAAAACAATATTGCTTTTATTGATATGGCCCAAAATAGAACAGAGAAAAGTGAATACCCCAGTTATGAAGAAGTAACTGCAAGGCTAAAAAATTTAGCAGCATCTTATCCTCATATTTTTAAATTATTTTCCATAGGACAATCTCATGAAGGCCGTGAATTATGGGTCATGAAGGTAAGTGATAATGTTCATCAAGATGAAATTGAGCCAGAGGTTAAATATATTTCGAGTATGCATGGAGATGAAATCACTGGTCGCGAGTTGATGCTTATCCTGCTTCAAGAAATCGGTCAAAAATACGGGGTAGATAGAAAGATTTCTCACTTAGTCAATAACACCGAAATGTTTATTATGCCTTCAATGAATCCCGATGGCTCCACTCATCAGCGAAGAGGTAATGGTGCTTATGTCGATTTAAACCGTAATTTTCCTGATGTATTTTCTAATCAGCGTTACTATCAGGATCGCCAGCCAGAAACATTGGCGGTAATGAATTTCCAAGCTTCTCGTCAATTTGCTCTGTCGGCCAATTTCCATGGCGGAGCAGTGGTAGTTAACTATCCGTGGGATTCAACATACGATAGGCATCCCTTTGATGAGTTAGTACAAGATGTTTCACTCGAATACGCAAAACGCAATCCTGAAATGAAAAACTCCACACTATTTAAAGATGGAATTACCAACGGAGCTGATTGGTATATTGTTCGTGGAGGTATGCAAGATTGGAGTTATACCTTTTTCAATGATCTTCAGGTGACGGTTGAGTTGTCTCAGCAAAAGTGGCCAGACTACAGTATGATACCTGGCTATTATCAGCGTAACCGTGATTCATTATTTAAATACCTCTCATCTGTTCACCAAGGAGCTGGTTTTGTTTTAAACCGTCCTAATATGAATGGGATAGTTGAAGTTTTTAATCGCCAAGGAAATTCCTTAGGAAAATACAAATTTAGAAATTCTGAATTTTATAAAGTATTAGACGAGGGAGATTATATTTTTCAAATCTCTTACGGCCAGGTTCAAAAGCAAATTCAAATGACAGTGACTCGTGATTATATTAGAGATGGTGGAAATTACGTGGTGGTTGATTAAAGCAGTCGGCCACAAGAATTTCTCAGATAACTTTTGCCGGCAAAAGCTTGATAGTAATAACTCATTGATTTTGCTAAAATAGGGTAAGAGAAAAAACCTATGCAAAAATCAAATACGGGCCCTTCGCCATACAGTCATAATTTATCTTCAACTCAAGAGGAATTATCTAAGCAAATTATCGTTCTTAAGTATGGTGGACATGCTTTAATCGATCCAGATTCTCGTAAAAGTGTTTTACAAAATATTTGTGATTTAAAAATTAAAGGTTATTTACCAGTACTTGTTCACGGTGGTGGACCTTATATAAAAAAATATTTAGAACAAATGGGTGTTGAGTCTCGTTTTGTTGGTGGCCATCGCTATACCGATTCGACCATGATGAGTGCTGTTGAAATTGCACTTAAGGGTGAGGTCAATCCACTTTTAGTAGGTGAGCTTAATCGCCTGGGTATGTCAGCGGTCGGATTAACTGGTAAAGATAGTCGGTGGGTGAGGGCCAAAAAAAGATATCACCAAAACCCTGATGGTTCTCAGGAAGATTTAGGTCAGGTTGGAGATATTGATTATATTGATCCACAACTGATTTTCACGCTCTTAAAAATGGGCTTTTTACCTGTCATTGCTACAGTTTCTGT
>CALFYV010000435.1 GCA_937952395.1 uncultured Bacteriovoracaceae bacterium
AAAACCCTGGGAAGTTGAAGTCTAGCTATTACTTAATCTCGTCTACTCTTTTAGGGAAATATTCTTATTGGGTAATGCCCTCACTCGCAAGGATATTTGTGAGAAAATAAGAACAGAGAATATCCTGCACATCTTATTTGAATATTAACCAACCATTCTATTATCACATATAGTTTTTACTACTTATAGATGACTAACAAACATATTACTTACGTCTCGATGTCACTTTTGAACTATAAATGAACAAAAAAACTTGAACTGATAGATGACTTGGTAAACCTTCATGAAACATGTAATGAGTCAGTTCCAGTGGTATTTTTTTCGACTTTTGGCGATGAATCCACGAGAAGTACACTATCGAATTCAACAATTGTTAAAAATTCAGATTGAGAAGCGATTTGATTTCCCAAAAGTTGCCAATGATTACTTTGATATTACGAAGGCATGGGACGATTTTCATTCAGAGCGAGCATTTTCTTTCTTTTTCTCTTCGGCAGAGCAGGGTGATTTAAGGAAGCTGTATAAAACAAATTTCCCAAGTGGAAGTATTTTGACGACAAGTATAGCAGATAAACTTCTCAATCATGAGATTGTTTTGTTTGATACGGAATTAAAATTCTGTTTCCCTGTTCAGTGGCATAAGGATCTTCTTAGCAACCGTTTATGGCCAAAAAAACAGTTTTGGGGGGATATTGATATTCGAGACGGCCGTACCGTAGGTGGCGTTAAGTGGGTTTGGGAATTTAATCGTCATCACCACATTGTTACTTTAGCAAAAGCGTTCTTTATCACTCGAAATGAAAAATATGCCGATGCTGCCTGTACTCATTTGGAAAGTTGGATTGATCAAAACCCGCGAGGGAAGGGCGTCAATTGGACAAGTTCGCTTGAGTTAGGCATCCGCATTATTAATTGGTCCTGGGCTCTGGCCTTTTTGCGAGGTTCAGCTACCTTGAAACAACCATTATTCGATAAAATAAATCAAGCCGTTGCAGACCAAGCAAATCACATCTCAAGACATCTTTCAAAATATAGCTCTGCAAATAACCACCTCATTGGAGAAGCCGCCGGTCTAGTTTTTGCTGGAATTTGTTTCCCATGGTTGCCAAAAGCAAACTCCTGGCGAGATAAAGGTCTTAGTATCATGAATAAGGAGGTGCCTTCGCAGATATATGAAGATGGCGTGCCAGCTGAACAAGCTATACAGTATTTCGCCTTTATGTTGGACTTCAACCAACATGTTTGGCCTTTGGTCAGGTTAAATGGCATAGATGTCCCACAATGGTGGTCTCAAAGAATATCAAAAGCTTCCCAGTTTATTGAATCAATATTAACTAAAGAGGGAAACTGGATTCCTATAGGCGATAGCGATAATGCCTGGGTTGTTCGCCTGGATGAGTCAGGCGAACAAACTAGGCTCACATCTTATTTATGCACATTCGCCATTGAACTTGGCAAAGCTCCCCCATTATTGGATGAAAAGGCATTTTGGCTTTATGGCAAACCGGCCTTAAATGTAGAGCCCAAAGAGCCAAGCAAAGCAACTTCTGCCATATTTCCCATTGTCGCCTATATAATTATGCGCCACGAAGATATATTGTTAACAGTGGATTGTGGACCATTGGGTTATTTGACAACGGCCGCCCACGGTCATGCAGATGCGCTAAGCATGGCGTTGATGGTAGGGGAAATTCCCTTACTGATAGATCCAAACACATATGCTTTTCAAGAAGGATACCAATGGCGTGACTATTTTCGCAGCACGGCCGCGCATAATACAGTTGTTATAGATGATAAAGACCAAAGTGAAATCCTGGGTGTTTTTTTGTGGGGCAAAAAAGCAGAAACGCACCAATTATATTGGAAAACCACCGAAGCATTTGACCTGTTCATTGGGGAACACCTTGGCTATAAAGATGACGATGTTATTCACCGGAGAGCTGTTTATTTTGAAAAACCAAACAGAATTTTTGTGTTTGATTACCTGGAGGGGAAAGACCACCATAAATTCGAACAGCTATGGCATTTTCCACCCGGCACGGAGGTTTCACAAGAAAACTATTCGGTCCATATAAAAACAACCGGACTCTCTGCTGTTTTTCAATTTCCGATTTTGAGAGAAGCGGCGGATATCAAATTTACATTTTTTGAAGGAAATATTGATCCAATACAGGGTTGGGATTCGCCTTTCTATGGCCAAAAATTACCGGCCCCTGTTATTTCAATATCCGGTCGTTCAAGACTTCCCCTTTTGCTCAGAAGCAAAATATCACTAAACCAACCAGAATCACCGGGCAACCTTGTAGAGGTACAGTTGGATATTAAAACCGAAGAGTCTATAATTGCCCTATTGCGCAAGTCTCAAGAGTATTTTGTTGTCTG
>CALFYV010000436.1 GCA_937952395.1 uncultured Bacteriovoracaceae bacterium
TGCACTCATCTGCGCTTGGTTATAAAAAATTCTTCCAAAATGTTCTTTATCAGGGAAAACTTCATCTTGCATGGGAAGGAAAGCTCCTCCAGAATCAACTAAATAAATACAAGGCAATTTATTTTGAAGGGCAATCTCTTGAGCACGTAAATGTTTTTTAACAGTCAAAGGAAAATATGTTCCGCCTTTAACGGTGGCGTCATTGGCCACAAACAAACATTCAATTCCATGAACCCGCCCAATACCAGTTATAATCCCAGCACTGGGTACTTCGCTTTCATAAACATCTTCGGCAGCCAAAGTTGAAAACTCTAAAAAAGCTGAACCTTGATCTAAAATTTTCTCAATCCGCTCTCTAGGTAAAAATTTTTTACGATCTTTATGCTTCTTTAGTGCACTTTCTCCGCCACCAAGCTTTATTTTTTCAAGTTTTAACTTAAGCTCACTGGCCAGTGCTTTATTATAAACTTCATTTTCCTTAAATTCTTTTGAATGAGTATCAATAGCCGATTGTAACTTTTCCAATTTCACTCTCCTAAGTTGCTATAACTAATACTATGAAGATTGAGAAGAGAAGACAAGATTTATGGCATGCACAATAGGGTTCAGGGACATTTGATGTCGCTAGTTTTCAGAGAGCGAAGCTCTTCCAAGGTTTTTACACTCAGATCGCCTTCTTTCTCAGCACTTCTATTTATTTTATGTATTAACTTCAGTTCATAAATATATTGATTTTTACTACGACTCTCAACCCGATAAATACTCCCATCCTCAAATAATAAACAATCTTTTATAGAGAAAGTTTCTAAGGCGGAAAACCAATCGAAAGCTATCCAAACAAAAAAAGAAAAAAGAAGAATATAAAAAATAAGATACATGCGAAAGCGGACTGCTTTTAAAATTTTATCTTTCTTGGATACAGTACTCATTTCATCCATTCAAATAAACTATAATGTTCACCATTCATCCCTAAAGTTTCATAAACCCCTTGGGCATTTTGATTTCTCTTATCAACATAGAGTCTCAGTCCACCAATATTATCTGAGTTTTTTACTTGTGATTGTAAATACTCGTACATTTTTTTAAAAACTTTCTGACCACGAAACTCGGGTAAAACATAAACTGATTGTATCCACCAAACAGTTGAATTGCGCCAGTCGCTCCACTCATAAGTTATCATAGTTGAAGCAATGACCTGTCCCTCATTTATCGCAACATAGTATTGAGCTAAATTTGGTTTTTCAAAAACGGCCCTCACTCCTTTGGTTAATATAGCTTTATCAAGTATCTGGTCTTCAGTTTCTTTGGCCATTGCCAATTGAAAACTGACAATATTGTTCAGGTGTTCTAATTTTGCCATTTCAATTGTCACTGATTTCATCAAATCCTCCATCTTTTTTAAAGTCTTGTGCTTTTTATTCCGATTTAATCTATTGAAATCACTATCATTTAAAAAGGCTTTTATGAACAAAGAAATGAAACATTATATCGCTTACACGGTTTTTTCTTTTGTTCCACTTATCATTTTCTTAATGCCTAACACGAATTCTGGTGAACTTTTGGGTGAGAAATTTTTAACTTTTCTCACTTTTATTCCCTATTTTGCGTTCTTGGCCATTGGCTTTCTTGGACTTAAACTTAACCAAACCAGAATTCTTTTTACGGCCATGATCCTGCTTTTAGCTTACCATTTTTTACTTGAACCAGAAATTCTTAAACCTTTGGGTATTGGTAAAATCCGCTTGCGCCAAATTTTAAGTCTTTCTGTTCCACTTGGTTTATCTCTTTTATTTTCTCTCAAAGAAGCACCATTATGGGACTGGCGGAGTGCTTTACGATTTGCTTTAGGTTGGGCCCCTATTTTATTTTTTTCAAGCCTCTTTATGATTACACCCTTTAAGTTTAATAACTTGAGTTCTTGGGAATTTATTCCTTTCTTAAGTGGTGTTATTCCTCAACTCTCTTACATTGCGCTTTTAGTACTCGGGATTTTCACATTCATTAACAAAGATACAAAAATAAAGCCTTTCATGACAGCCATTCTTTTTAGCTTCATCGCCTTTTACACGGCTTCATATGTTGGGATTAAAAGCGGAATCAAAGAAGATATCTTTACACCTAATACTATTCTTTGTTTTTCTGCTGTCTCATTTATTCTACTTCACGCCATTTATCAGATGTATTGGCAAAGAGTTTATATTGATGAACTCACAGCTATCCCTAACCGTCGTGCCTTGGATGAGAAACTACTTTCACTTAACGGTGAATACGCTATTGCCATGATTGATATTGATCATTTCAAAAAATTTAACGATACCTACGGTCACGATGAAGGAGATAACGTTTTAAAACTTGTCGCCAAAACTTTAGAATCTGTTCTTCACGACAAAGTTTATCGTTATGGGGGTGAAGAATTTTGCGCTGTTTTCAAGGGACTGGATTCAGAAGATGCTCAAATGTATGCCAATAAGGCCCGTCGTAAATTAGAGTCTCGAGATTTTCATATTCGCGGAAAAAGTAATAGTACTGACCGCTCAAAAGCCGATCGTGGAAAAACGAAAAAAGGTAAAAAAGTTAAAGTCACTATTAGTATTGGAGTCTCCGCTCCTGATGATAAAGCCAATACTGCCACCTTGGTTATCAAAAAAGCCGATAACGCACTCTATAAAGCAAAAGAGAAAGGCCGCAATTGTGTGGTAGCCGCGTAATTTTTACATACCTAATTCTTTGTTTTTTCCAATCCTTGGCCAAAAGCGTATAAATTCTACAGAGAGAAACACTTCAAAGGGGGAAACTATGCGTTTTTTATTAATCGCTCTATTTATTTCAACAACATTATTGGCTCAAACAACTCGTAATGTTCGCTACACTGATGCCCGTTGGGTTTGCCTACCTGATACCGCTGCTGTGGCCATTGAAAAAGGCTCAATTAACGTTTCGACTGGCTCAAAATAATACGCGAAAAACATGCCATGAAAGTCTGAATA
>CALFYV010000437.1 GCA_937952395.1 uncultured Bacteriovoracaceae bacterium
ACCATGGACCAAATACACCTTTTTTCCAACGTTTAGAGTTTTAGCACCCATTTTTTTTTTTTTTTTTCAAACAAACATTATTAAGTACTATAATAAATAATGTCAGTAATGGCATCTAGATTGTAAGGACATTCGATGGCAGAAGCAAGTGACCTCAAAACCGTACAGCTAAATCTCAACCGAAGAGCAGAATATAAAAGGCAATTGGGAGAGATGGAAAAAGAGCGCCGCAAATATAGAGGTGAGATTGATAGTTTTATTAAAAAAAATGAAAATGAAATTAAAAACTTGCAAAAAGCCTATAGTGTTAAAATAACTAACGAAAAAGCTAACTTAGAACGAGAACTTATTAACATTCGCAAAGCTAATGAAAGAAAAATCAAAGAAGAAAATGATAGATATAAACAAATGAATTTTGAGATCAAAACTGCACACGAACAACAATTAGCCGAAATGAAGGATGGTTTTGCACGTGAAGTAGAACGTTATGAAAATACTCGAAAAGACTATCTAGATAATGCAGAAAGAAAGTTCGAGTTAGAAAAAGCAAAATTAAATGCGTAAATCCTAGGATGGGATGGCTTGGAGGCAAAAGATGTCCACTTTAGAAAAATCACAAGAAAAAATTCGAATCAACGGCAAGCAGCAAATGATTGACCTCTTAAAATTCATGGAAAATGATGAAAGAAATAAACTACTGAAGAATATTCTTATGCGAAATCCGATTATGGGGCGAGAGCTCATGGAGCAAAGCTTTACCTTTAGTGATTTCACAGAACTCTCAGATCATGCCATTGTACGCGCACTAAGTTATGTAACACCGACTATTATAGGAATTGCCCTAAAGTCAGCGTCTATTAAATTTCAAAAACGTGTACTCTCTCTTATTGATAGAACTCGCGCCGAAGAAGCCTTTAATTATATGCAAAGACCTATTACCAATTCGATGCGAGACAGTCAAAAAGCTCAAGAGAAAATTGTAGGCGTGGCGATTGCTCTTTCACGAAAAAAAGTTATTAATTTAGCAAAGTTTAACTAAAGTAGAGTCTGCAGGAAAGATTCATCTTCTGAACTTAGTTCACTATTGTCATTTAGTAGAGGGTCGACGATCTTGTGCTCTTTTAAGATATTCTGGGTCGAGACAAGTCTGCTGGAGAGCAAGTTAATAATATTGCTAACCCATTCTGGTGAGGTTTTTAAGAAATCCTTTATATCTTTGACATTAACTGGCACTACCGTTGTATCTGTGATGGCCACAGCATAATAAGTATATTCTTTTGAGAAAAGACACTCTTCACCCACTAAAGAATTGGGACCGGCTACATATAATGGAATGATACGATTAGAAGAAGTGGTAAAAAGCATAATCTTACCACTAGAAACAAGGTAAACTTTATCGACCTTTGCACTGGTTTTAAAAAGAACATCACCCTTTTTGAAATGTTTTTGTAATCCCTTACTGCTATCTAGCGATAAATCCATCTTTGATTTCTCCTTCTAATAATGTCCCATATCTTAAACCATAAGTGCTAATTAATATCGATTCAACCTCACATTTTTCAAAAATACAATTAGCAACACTCATTCCACCATTGATGGTGCGGGCCCTTTTGCCCAGGAAAGGATAAATTTTCAAATAATCATTTTCTGTTTTGTCTTTTTTCTCTTGATAAAGTTTACTAAACTCAACCAAACTCATAGCATGGTTGTGAACCTGAGACTCAACAAACTCTTTATGATTTAAATGCATATTAGCAATGGAAGTCATGGTACCAGCAACGCAAAAAAGTTTTTTGGTCTTATATGGATTTACATTAAACTTTTTAAAAATACTTTCTATCTGCTTTTGTTCTTCACCTTTTTCAATCCATTGAGACATACGAACGGCGCCAAAAGGTAAACTTATAGACTCTATGATTTTAAATGGGTGAGCTTGAACTTTAATTAGTTCAGTGGAAGCTCCTCCAATATCCATAATAATTATTTCTTCTTCAGGATAATTATCAAAAAGTAAACCTCTGGCTGAAAAGTATGCTTCTGCTTCAGAAGTTATAATTTTCACTTCAATACCCGTTTCATTTTTTACTTGAGCATAAAATGCTTGAGAGTTTTTTGCTACACGAGACGCTTCAGTAGCTGTAGCAATGATCTCATTAGGCTTGATGAAAAACTGTTTAGCTTTAAGAGCATATTTTTTTAAGACATCAAAAGTATCGTTCATGGTATCTTCCCTAAAGGCTAAATTTAGATCTAAGTCTCTTCCTAAAGAAGTTACGTTAGATTCTTGATAAAGTTCCCTCAGGGAATTTTGAGATTTTTCTGCAATAAGTAGCAATGTACTATTAGAACCGATGTCAATAGAAGCCATGTTTTTCATAAATACCTAAAAATTCTTTAGCAATTTGGGATTTATTTTAATTTTTTGCTCTTTCAGTAAATCTTTTAAGTTCTTAGAATTAATGAATTGAGAAGATTTTTCCCTAAGTACTTCGTTAATTAATTTTTCAATTGTATAATCTTTTTGAAAAACTAATTCTAAGCCCTCACCTGAGAGTAAGACAGGTAATTTATTAGTACCTAAATTTTTCTTCATTAAATTTGAAAGTTGGCTCTTTTTATACTCTAGGGTTAATTCTAGATTACTTTGCTTATCTCTATCAGTTTCATCTAAATATAGTTTTCCTTTTCCATTAACTTGAAAATCATCCTTTTGCGATACCAGCTCCATACTTTTAATTTTTGCAACACCGTTATCTAACTCGGCCTTAAGCTTCATGGTTGAAAATTTTCCATCAAAACTAAGTTCATCTTCCATGCTTTTAAATCCAGAGTCTTTTTCGTTATGAAAAACTTGTTGTGCTTTAAGAAAACTGGATAAGTAATTGCCAAAATCCAGAGCATTAAACTCACCATCTTTAAGTTCAAAGTCAACTTCTGATACAACATTCGCAATACTGGAATCCTTAATGATCTTACTTGTTAGCTGTCCATCGAGCCAGCCTTGGTAATTAGTAAAATAGCTTGGTAAGAAAACTTTAATGACATCAAAAGGGGCATCTTTAAAGTGAACATCTAACTCTGTTGCTTTGATATTATTTTCATCGACAAAGAACTGATAAGATAACTCTCCTGTTCCACTGGCTATTTTAAATTTAATATCTTCAGTATTGATGGCGTAAGGTTTTATATTTACAATTCCATCCATATTGATTTCATTGCCATTTACATAGAGTTGTCTAAAATCAAGTTTGACGCTACCGCTTAAAAAAGCATCACGTTTATTAACACCTCGATTTGTAGATTTATCAATTTCATTTTGACCATAGAGAATATCTTTAAAATTAACTTTTGAAAGCTTGAGGCCACTGGCCAGTATCGAGGAATTATAAAGATCAGCACCAGTAAATGATTTTTTCTTTGTGTTGTAGATTAAGTTAGTTGAAAGGTTTGAAACAATAGTACCGTCAAAAATATTAGACAATAGTGATACTTCCAGTTGATTATTTTTCCAACTTCCCTTAATTGAATTTAAAAAGCTTATGCTATAGGGCAAGGTAATATCAAACTCTCGATTAGTCATAAACTCTAAATTGGTGGTAAGTTCATCTTTAATTTTATTAAAACTTAAGCTACCAGTTACTTTGAATTCAGAATTTTTAAAATCAAAATATTTTAATTTATTCTTTTGCTTCTGTGTTGTTATCTCTTCAAGATTAGAGAGCATGACATTCATGTCAATATCGTTCATTTCAATTTTTTCTTTTGAATAAGTGCCATTGGCCTTGAGGTTTAGTAACTGGCTGAACTCGAAAATCAAACGAAACTCGGCAGGTGAATCTTTGGGCATATAAAAGCTTATATGATTTTTTATGTCAGGAATTTTATTGGCAACCTTGGAATACTCGATAGAACTAAAGTTCGTAATAAGAGATGTTTCAATAATATTATTTTCCAAGTATTTTTTTAAATTAATTTGTCCAATGGCCAGTAATCGAGCCTTTATCTGCTCATTATTTGAAGTTGTATGAGTAATATTGGTTAGCACTTCGTAGGCTGTTGTTGATGACGAATTTAAATCTTTGACCACGACCTTTTCGATGAAAGTCTCTTGGGGCTGCTCATTTCGTAAACGGTAATTTACCTTAGAGTTGTAAAGATAAAAATTAAGCTTACTATTAGTAATAAACGATATGATATCCAACTCTTTATAGATTTTTTGGTCTAAAAAAGAAAACTTCCAGTTATTACCCTTATTATATTCTTCAAAGTTAATCTCTGGGTAATGTCCCTTAAAACGTAACGAACCACCATTCATAATCAAAGCCCAAAGTGGAATTTTGAGTTCAAAATCTTTAATGGTAAACAAAGTTTCAATATCTGATTTGGTTTTACGATTTTTTATTTTTACAGATAGATTTTTTCCAAAAATTTTAAGTGAACTTGTTAATGTATAGTTCAAATCGTCAAATTCAATAATGATATTGGGAAAAGCTCTCTCAAATGATGAAATAGCTTGTTTTTCAATTTGCTTTATATCAATTAATGAATGCAGAGCAATCATAAATATCAAAAGTGAAACCAAAAAAACTGCAGTTGATAGAATAATTTTTTTTATTTTCTTGCTCATTTTCTTTTATCTAATTCTTTTCTTAAAATTTCATTAACCATTTGTGGATTTGCCTGGCCCTTGGTCGCTTTCATCACTTGCCCAACAAAGAATCCGAATAATTTCTGTGCTCCTTCGACATAACGCTTTAATTCCTCGGGGTTGGAATCAATCACTGAGTTAATCACAGCATCTAATTCACTACTATCACTTATTTGTGAAATTCCTAAGGTTGCAATCGCGTTGGATGCACTGGCTTTTTTGTCATACATATATAAAAAAACGTCTTTAGCTTGCTTTCCAGATATTTTTCCTTCATGAACAAAAGTTAAAAGCGAAGCCAATTCTTCTGGCTTAACAGGCGATTGCTCTACTGAAATTCCTGATTCATTAAGCAGTTTAAGCAATTCCACCATCACCCAGTTAGCAATTTTTTTGGGTTCTGATTTATAATGAGATACAGCTTTTTCAAAATAGTTCGCCAAAGCTTTGTCCGCTGTTAACACCTCTGCATCATAAAGAGGAATAGAGTAATCCTTAAGAAAGCGAGTCACTTTTTGATCTGGTAACTCCGGTAGGTTATTTTTTATCTTCTCAATTAATTTTTCTTCAATCACTAAAGGCATTAAATCTGGTTCAGGGAAATAACGATAATCATCAGCATTAGATTTTGTTCTTAAAACTCGAGTTTGACCTGTTTCCACATCAAAAAGTAATGTTTGTTGCTCGATTTTCTCTCCCTTATTCAGGAGCGCTGTCTGCCTCGTGGTTTCATATTCAACAGCACGCTCAACGCTTCTAAAACTATTTAAATTTTTTACCTCTGTTCTTGTACCAAATTTCTTTTCACCTTTCTTTCTTAAAGAAAGGTTCACATCACATCGCAAATTACCATCTTGCATGTTTCCGTGACAGATCCCTAGATAAACTAGAATGGATTGCATTTTTTTGAAATAGGAAGAAGCTTCTTTCGCACTCGATATATCAGGACGACTAACAATTTCAATTAAGGGAGTTCCACTGCGATTTAAATTTATAAGTGACGACTCTCCCATGTGCATGGATTTACCAGTGTCCTCTTCCATTTGAATACGTTCAATTCCAATTTTTTTATTTTTTTCATTTTCATCGGTAATTTGAATAAAACCATCCAAACCAATGGGCATATCAAATTGTGTAATTTGATAACCTTTGGGTAGATCAGGGTAAAAATAATTTTTTCTATCAAACTTGCAGTATTTATTAATTTTACAATTAAGTGCCATACAGGCGGCTAAGGCATAATTAACGGCTTGAGAGTTAAGGAATGGTAAAGTTCCAGGTTGGGCTGAGCAAATTTCACAAACTTTTGAATTTTCATATGCCTTGGTGCTGATTTCACAACCGCACCAAGCCTTGGTTGTTGTAGAAAGCTGAGCATGAATTTCAAGACCGATGATGACTTCATAGCTATTCATGAGTCACCTCAAAAGCTCTTGCTAATTTTAGAAGTTCACCGTCTTCAAACATTTTACCGACTAACTGAAATCCTGTTGGTATATTATTTTCGACTTTCCCAAAAGGAATAGCTATCGCAGGTAATCCCGCTAAATTAACGGGGATGGTGTACAAGTCATTCATATAAATTTGAAAAGGATCATTATCCCCATCACCTAATTTAAAGGCACTATTAGCACAAACAGGCATAAAGATAGCATCACAATTAGTGTGAGCTTTCAAAAAATCATCATGAATGAGTCTTCTTACCTTACAAGCTTTAGCAAAATAAGCATCTTGATAACCTGAAGATAAAGAGAAAACAAATATTAGCGAAATTTTTTTTAAAGACTTAACAAAAGAACAAAAAGAAAAAGAAGTTCTAATAGAAATGGTTATGGAATCTATCGAAGAAAATAAAAAAAAGGAACGAAAAGAAAAATTAAATGCCAAATAAAAAAAA
>CALFYV010000438.1 GCA_937952395.1 uncultured Bacteriovoracaceae bacterium
CTTGCAAATAATGATAAGTTAGGTGCACAGGCCATTGCTGATAAATTAACAGAAAAGCAAACTTTTGAAGAAGCAGGCATTCCTGTCGTACCTTACAGACAAATAAGAAATACCCAAGATTTGGCGAACTTTGCCAGTGAGCGTGGCTTTCCTTTTGTCCTAAAATCTGCCAAAGGTGGCTACGATGGATACGGTAATCATACTATTTATTCCAAAGATGATTTTGAAAAAGCGTTCAGCAAGCTTAAGGGTAATGACAATCAACTGATCGCAGAAGCCTTCATTGAATTAAAGCAAGAAGTCGCGGTTCAGGTGGTGGCAAGCAAAAATGAAGTGAAAACTTATCCCATTTGTGAAACCATTCAAAAAAATCATATTTGTGACGAAGTCATCTCTCCGGCTGAACTTGAAAAAAGCATAGCTAAACTTATAAACAATTATGCTCAGAAAGCAACAAAGGCCATAAAAGGTATTGGAATTTTTGCTTATGAATTTTTTATTGATAAAAATAATAATGTCTACTTAAACGAATCTGCGCCTCGCCCTCATAATTCCGCTCATTATACAATTGAGGGTTGTCAAACAAGTCAATTTGAAAATCATATTCGTGCCGTTACAAATGATAAGCTTGGTAAAACAACTTTAAAAGTAAGGTATGCTGTCATGAAAAATATTCTCGGCACCCAAAATGGTGCAAGTCAGTTTGTTCTCAAACTTCCAAACAAAGATAATATTTTTATTCACCTTTACGGAAAAAAACAAAGTCGAGTGGGAAGAAAAATGGGACATCTCACAATCACGGGTGATAATCTTGAAGAGTTACAAAAAATGGCAAGAGAATATCAAGGAGCTATAACAATATGATTAGTATTATCATGGGAAGTGACTCTGATTGGCAGACGATGAAAGCTGCTGCTGATATTTGTGAAGAATTTAAAATTAAATATGAAAAAAAAGTGGTTTCTGCCCACAGAACTCCTGATGATATGGCCGAATACGCCAAAAATGCTAAAAAAAATAAAATTCAAATTATTATTGCAGGCGCCGGTGGTGCAGCCCATTTACCTGGGATGGTGGCTTCTTACACAACACTCCCGGTAATCGGCGTCCCTGTGAAAACAAGTTCCTTGGACGGACTTGATAGCCTACTCTCTATCGCCCAGATGCCTAAAGGCATTCCAGTTGCTACTGTTGCCATCGGAAATTCAACTAATGCTGCATTACTCGCGCTGAGAATTCTCGCACTTAATAACTCTGAATTAAATCAAAAATTAGAAGAGTTTCACTCCAAACAAGCACAAGAATCTAGAAAGAAAAATAACAATATCTGACAAGAATACTCACCTCGAATGACGTACAGATTTTAAGCTAAACTGCCGAAAAATAATGGATGAGAACTATTGAGTTTCTATTTTATTTTTCGCTATCATGCGCTCTTGCTAGTGCTGATGAATGTTCGGTTGCACTGAAAGCACACCTAGATGAAATTTTATCCACCGGCAAAGTTAATACCGAAACCTACAAAACAGTTCAAAATATAGAGCATTTTGAAACTATTTTTTTATCCGCGTCGGTTGAAAAAGATCAAAAAATGGCGCAATTACTAAAAAGCTTAGAACAATATGTTGCACCCCAAACTTATTCCAGTAATTATGAAAAAAGAACAAAAGAAATTTTCCTGGAATTACTCGCTGAATATGAAAAAAATCCCAACAAAATGTACACTGATGATTTACTTATTCAAATGAATTATAAACTGGATCTCGCTTTTTATAAAAATGCCCGAGATGCCTATAAAGATTCTGGAATTATTGCAAGATTTGATTCTCGCTATAAAAAACCTGAACTGCCAAAAAAAGTTGTACAAAAAAATCATCGCAGCAAAAATTTAGTTAAAATAAAAAGCAATCTCATCGATTGGGATAGTGACGTAGATGGAGTCAAATTTAGAGATAATCAAAGACCATACTTAAATGAAAAAAATCCTAATCCTTATCACACTCATTTCGGACCTATACTCGAAACAAATGTCAAAAAACAAATCGGCTCTTTAGATGATTTAAGTCCTGGCTTGTCTAAAGAAATTTTTGATGCATTCGACTTCGATTTTATCGAGTTTGCGAAAGATTACCAAAAAGTTAATGATAAATTGATAGAACTCGAAGATCTTCTTAAAGTTTACTATAAAATAGTCAATACACAAGCTGAGCAACTTAGAAATAAATATACTCAACTCAGTTCACAACACCCTATTCTTAAAAATATATTCAACGATCTATATGAAAAAGCACAGCTCGATCAAGTGCAACTTAAAAGCATTGAAAAAAAATTAGAACTCATCTATGCCGATGATCCTGATTTACATTTATTTGACGGTGACCTCATCAATACAAAACAGTGGGACATCATCAGTTCACTAAAAAGCCGAACACAAGGCTTTTCAGTAGAAGCAGCAACTGTTGTAAAACTAAATAATATTACTGAGACCAGTTATGTATTTTCTAATCATCCAAAAGCTTCGCTATTACCACAAAACTTAAAGGATAAAGAAATAGATTATATTCAAAAAATATTTACAGAGGGTTCTGAGAAAGAAGCATGGGGAGAAGTAAAATCGTTTCCGTTAAAAAGAAGTGATACAAGAAAAATACAAGAAGTTGTGGAACAAGCAAGTAAGACAGTCGAAATTTTAAATCTAGTGGCTGATAAAAAAAGCGTGGAATTGCATTACTATTTTCCATTTGGAATTGATTATGAAGCCAGAAAAGCAATTCAAGCCATAGACCCTACTGTAACCTTTGTTTTTCATTATTAGGTAGCAGATGAATAAGCTCTTTTTAACTTTTATTATATCTAGCTTTCTTTCTAGTGCTTTTACCAAGGTTGATCTTGACTGCCTTGAGAATTTTCATAAAAAATATCTCAATCAGCAATTATCTTTAGAGACTTCTGATTCCTCGAAAGTTTTTATTAAAAAAAGTGAAAATTATATTTCATATATCGATGCGGATGCCCCAGTTTTTCAAGCCATCGGTGAACTTCAAAAAGATGGCTCACTAGATCTCATTTTCTTGCTTAAGGATAAAGAAAATATTCATTCCAAAAACTTAAGAGGGCAAGAAATGTTTGCTAATATAATCGAATACTTTGGACCTGAGAAAATAAAAAAAATTAATGGATTCTGGATAAAAGGTGATAATTTAAATGCGTTTAACACTTCATTGAAAAATGGTTTAACTTTTGAAGAAGCGGCTAAACAAACCTGGACAGGTAAACAAGCAGCTAAATATGGTTACACAGAGGCTATTATTAAATACACAGAAAAGAACCGAGATGGTCAATACATCAAGGTTAAGGTGCAATTCGAAAAGCCCTAAATTACCAAACCAATCTTTTTATAAACATCCTTAAGAGTTTGTGAGGCTTTTTCACGGGCCTTGCCCTGCCCTTTTTTCATAAGGTTTTGCAGGTGATCCTGGTTTTTCATCAAATCAAAATACTTCTCTTGAACGGGCTTAAATTTTTCACAAACGATATCTGCTAAATCCCCTTTCAAATGACCATACATCTTACCCTCATAAGATTTCACAATTGAGTCGATACTTTGTCCGGTAAGTAAATGATAAATTGTGAGCAAGTTGGCCAAACCAGCTTTATTTTTTTCATCAAAAGTCACAACCGTTTCTGAATCTGTTACAGCTGATTTAATTTTTTTCTGAATTTGCTTCGGTGGATCAATAATTGAAACAAAAGATTTTTCATTCTCATCCGACTTGCTCATTTTACTAGTTGGATCTTGTAACGACATGATCTTAGCCCCAGCTTTTCCTATGAAAGGTTTAGGCATAGTAAAAGTCTCTCCATAGCGATTATGAAAGAAAGTGACGATATCACGAGTCAGCTCAAGATGCTGACGCTGATCTTCTCCCACCGGCACAACATTAGTCTGGTAAAGTAAAATATCACTGGCCATGAGAACTGGATAAACATAAAGCCCAGTTAAGATTTCTTTGGTTTTTGATGACTTATCTTTA
>CALFYV010000439.1 GCA_937952395.1 uncultured Bacteriovoracaceae bacterium
AGAGAGCACCACGGTAAAGATCGGGGTCTTCCATGCGGCAAATCCAAGGAGCTTCTACATCCATAGGGTGTCTACGTGGGTCACCACCAGCCGTTCCGGTTAATAAAGTCGAACCATGATAAGAGCGCAACCGAGTAAAGATTTTCTTTTTTCCAGTGTATTGCCGCGCAATTTTAATTGCATTTTCATTGGCTTCAGCCCCACCCAAGGTGAAAAATGTTTTACATAAATTACCTGGAGTTATTTCAGCTAGCTTTTTTCCTAGTAAACCTCGGATTTCTGTGACAAGTCCTGGATGAACAAAGTTTAATTTTTCCATTTGATTGTTAATGGCCTTCATCACTCGTTTATCACCATGACCAATATTGGAAAGAACCAGTTGAGAAGAGAAGTCTAAATATTTTTTTCCTTCAACGTCCCAAAAGAAAACCCCTTCAGCTTTCGCAGCCACGATAGGGTTAACGTCTTGTTTGGCACTCCAAGAGTTATAGGTATATTTTTTATTTAGCTCCAAGATTTTCTGGGATTCAGTAGCTTTTTTTGAAATTGTAACTGCTTTTTTATTCATGTTACCATTAGTATTTTTTGTTAAATCGACTTCCATTTTAAACCTCTTATAAGATTAATGTTTTAATATAGGACATTTCTTTAATTGCGTATTTAACACCTTCACGACCCAGGCCACTCATTTTGACTCCACCGAAGGGTAAATGCTCTTTGCGGTAACCAGGGCCATCATTAACAGCGAGTGCACCTACTTCTAATTTGGAGAAAACCTCTTTAACTACATCTAACTTATTAGTAAAAATTCCAGCTTGTAGTCCAAAGCTTGAGGTATTAACAGCCTGAATAACTTCATCAATATTTTTAAATTTAATCAAAGGAACTATCGGCGCGAATGTTTCTTCGGCTATTAGGGAGCATTCAGGATCAATATTTTCTAAAATTGTGGGGTGAATAATGGCACCTTCTTGTTTGTTACCGAGTAAAACTTTTGCCCCTCGATCTATAGCTTCTTTGATTCTTTTCATTGCTAAATTGGCAGCATCTTTAGAAACCACCGGGCCCACAAATGTATCCTTTTGCATAGGATCGCCTATTTTGAGAGCATTAGAACTGGCCACCAGTTTTTCTTTAAAAGTCTCATAAATGTCTTCATGAAGAAAAATTCGCTTAGCTGCGGTACAACGCTGTCCTGCTGTTCCAAATCGTTGGTTGATAGTTGTATCAACGGCTTTATTGATATCACCATCTTCCATGACAATCAGAGGATCGTTGCCACCTAATTCAAATAATAATTTCTTCATACCAGCATTGGCGGTAATCGCCATGGCGGCTTTGATTCCACCGGTTAAAGAAATACAGTCGATGGCTTCATGAGAAACAATATTCGCCATATCAGGAACATCGGGACAAATAAGTTGAATCATGTCCTGACCCATTCCTGCTTGATAGCACAGTTCAACCAATTTTTGGGAAGAGAGGTAGCACTGGGGGTGAGGTTTAAAAAGAATCGTATTTCCTGCCGCAAAAGCCGGAGCAATTTTATGAACTGCTAAATTAATAGGGAAATTAAATGGGGTGATACAAAAAACAAGACCCAATGGAAAGTAATGAGTCATGGCCGTTTTTGCACTGGCTGCTCCCCAGGCATCAGCGTTAATCACTTCGCCACAAATGCGTTTGGCTTCTTCAGCCGAACAGTTAATGGTGTCTATGGCCCTACTCATCTCAATACGAGAATCTGATAGGGTTTTCCCCATTTCAAGAGTAATCATTTTGGCCATTTCATCTTTATGGGCTTCCATTAAACTGGTCAAAGAATTTAAGATCTGGGCGCGCTTAGCGGGAGTTAAGTTCTTTGAATTTTGCTTACCAGAGATTAGTTTTAAAATGGCTTCTTGACTTTGAGCTTTACTGGTAAAAGTAAAGTCTCCAACCTTGCTGTTGTCATAGGGATTAATAATCTCAAATTGGCCCATAGCACTTCCTGTGGTACTTCTTACATTATAGATTAATGGTATGTTTTTTTGTGATAAATGTTATATGATTAAGACATGCAAATGGATTATGTTTTGGCATTGTTCGGAGGATTACTCATTGGATTAGCAGCCAGCTTAATGTTGATTGGAACTGGCAGGATTACCGGTATTTCCGGTATTGCCACAAGTCTTTTAAGACGACCAACAGGAGAAGAAGTATGGCGTTATCTTTTTCTCATGGGTTTAGTCATAGGTGGTTTTGGCTTCATTAGTCTCAGAGCTGATTTTTTCCAATATT
>CALFYV010000440.1 GCA_937952395.1 uncultured Bacteriovoracaceae bacterium
TTTCTTTTGGCTCAACAACCTCTGTTTTTTTAGGAAATTTAGGTGTGACTTCGTCCATATCACTAGCTACAAAAACTCTCACCACAGCCTTTGCTCCCTTGAAGGACTTGCCGGAATGACTCGAATGAGATGAAACTGAAGATTTTCCAACTAAATTTTTATAATAATCTTTAGCGCTTTTAACTGAAGCGGGAAGACGCTCATTACTCTTTCCCTTTTTCAAAGAAGAGATAAAAATAATTTTACCCTTAGCTTTGGTTGAACTTGCCCCATCAACGGAAGCAATGGCCCGACCATTTTCATGATTTGAATCATCTTTTAATTGAGCATCCATTACATCCATAAAACCTTGATCCGTAGGCTTAATTCCATCAAAAGATTTCATCGCCATTTTAAATGATTTAAAACCGGTGTGAGTTGGATTTCGTGGAAGTCCATTTTCGTATTCTTGGTCAACGAATGAGAATTGCCCTGCTTGTACATTATATTTCAAATGAGATTCTAGGATATTGGAGAAATCAACATCACCGTTAATCACCATAACCTGAGACTTACCCTTATTGTTATCATAATCTATGATAAACTCAGCGTGCTTATACTCAGAATTGGAATTCGAGGTTTGAACAGAAAATGACTCTTTTCTATTTTCTGATTGTACCCAAAGATTCCCAGAACGCAGCTCTGTGATTTTATTCATAATTTTCACATGACCTGAGCTTGATAAATGAAAAGTATGATCATGAAAATCAACAAATGAAATTTGTCCCGATTCCTCTGTTAGTATTTCTGAAAAATCTTCTAGGTAATCACCCGATTTAACCTTAATGGTTACACCTTGACTGACCACAAAGGCAGTACCTTTGACAGCAAGAATTCTTGCAATTGATTTACCATAAGCACTAGGCATGGCCAGCACTAAGATAAAATACAAACTACTTTTTAAAACGAGTGGTAAATTCTTCATAATGTTTACTTAATATTTTCCATTCTTCAGTGTTTCTATACTTCAATCTAAATTCTTCAACAGTATTGTAAAAAGCTTTTTCATCACCTTGACGTAGCTTGGATAATGACCACCATAATTTAGCGCCACGATAAAATTTAGATTTTGGATATTCTTTGATTAATTTTTCTAAATGGTTTTCAGCCCAGTCATAATATTTTTTTGATTCGTAAGCTGCTATCCCTGCTTCAAATAAGACTCTGTCATTAACTTGTTGATGAGCTGGAAAACGCACTATTAATTCATTTAAGTATTGAGCTGATTTTTCAAAGTTATTGTATTGAAATTCTTTATCTCCAATCGCTAATAATTTATCTGCAGACCATTGATAGATTTCATACTGAACATGGTCCTTTCCACCTTTATCAGCAATAGTAACAACATCTGAAGAAGCAATCTCTCTCTTGGCACCAGTGTTTTTAATTTTTAGAAAATTATTTTGCGCTTCCAATTCTCTTATTTTGTACTTTAAATCACTAATCTGCATTTTGAGCTGTCTTGTTTCACGAGATAAATTGAGAGCACTAATTTCATAGTTATTTACAATGTGAGCTTTGGTTTCAATACGATCCATAATCTTGGTTTGAGTTATGAACCCAAAGAAAGCTGTACACAAAAACGCAAATGTCAAAAACATACCTTTCATAACTTACTCTTTTTCTTCGGTTATCTACCTACATACCTTTTCGGTAAAGAAATTGGGCACTTTAATAAAAATTCATTTAATTTTGAATCAGCTGATAAAAAGGCCTAAAGCCTTGTAAATATTAAGCCGATAAAAATGGCAATGAGGTATAAGTTATGAAAATAATGACCGTTTTGACTATTCTATTTATTCCTTTGGCGATGGCCAATAAGGGAAGAGCTCCTGCGGTCGAGCCTTTTGTCGAAATCGACAGAGAGGTCAATTTACTCAATCAAAAACTTGGCTTAAAGGCTGCATATAATTTCAAAAAAGAAAATCATACGGCTACAAATCCAAATACTGGCTTTGATTTAAGTATTCTATTAGTCATTCTTAGCTTTATCGCTTTACCTTTTGCAGGCTGGAATTTTGTCATTTCCAGAATAGAGAAAAATGAGCACGAGCATAAAGTACTAGAGTTCAAAATCACATCCAAATATGTAGAAAAAGCTGAAGAAGAAGACGAACGCAAGAAAGCTGCTTAATTAATATCCCACTTACCTCGACCTAAGTATTTCATGATTCTGTGAATATGATTATAACTGACAGAAATTTCTTTAACTCCATCTTTATCAAAATCATTAATATTAATCTGATAATCCCGTTGCCAATAACGATTCTTAACCTCTTCATGCTCCTGCCAATAATGTGGCCCCTTGGCTAAAGACCAAAATCGTTTTGTTTTATCTACAGACAAAACATAAACCCTAGCGGTTCCTTCAAAACTTTTAGCATCGGTACTACCTTCATAGTAATGTAAAATCAGAGCATTCGTTTCTTCTGATAATTTGGTTTTAGTTAATTTATAGATATTACTATTGCCACCATAAGAATAAAGGCGACCAGAAAATACCGTATGGTTTTCAAAGTTTTTTACCTCAATAAAATCTAACCCATCTTTTTTAATTAAATATATGGACTCAAAAAACCCATCATCATCAATATCCAACTGGTAGGCAGCAGATGTGAAGATATATTTATATTCTTTATCAGGTGTGGCTTCAGGCTTTAACTCTCCCGTAAAAATCTTTCTATAATCTCTTTCATCTTGGGCACTAACTCGAAGCATAAATACTATCTGCAACAAGATAAAAAGTATAAACACTAATCCTTTAGAGGGAGTATAATCTTTCATATCAACCATTTTACCCTACTTCCAGACTTGTTAGAATAGGGTAAATATTGATAAGATCACTACAGCATTATGGGAGGTTGTCGTGCAAAAAATTGGAATTCTTAAGAACCAATCTGAGCTTAGTATTTTAAACTTGAACCAAGAGACTCAAGATATAACAACAAATTCTATCAGCTTTGAAGAAATCTCTGACTATAACCTAGATGCTCTACTGGTCGAACCTAACGTCATTAATGAGGAGCTAAGCCAAGAGCTTAAGAAAGAAAACCAATTCTATCCGATTTATAACTTGAATGATTTTACTGAATTTGAAGACATTGATTACCAAAATGCTCAAGATCAATATCAAAATATTTCAAGAAGATGGATTAACGAAAACAATATCGAAACTCTAGAAAATATCTGTGCGCTTACAAAAAATCTTAGTACCCTTTGGAATAAAAATAGAGAAAAATTTATTCAAGAACTCTGGATGCTCTTAAGAAAGAATATCAAAGCACAAGAACTGACCATTTATTATCATGATGTCCTGGAAGCAGAAGAACAAAAACCAGTGCTGATTTATTCTGTCGCTTCAGGAAAAAAATCCATCAATATAGAACAGGCCAGTGCTGCTCAAAAAGAACTAATTAATTATTACCAAGAACAAATCGCTCTTGATTTTAATATTCTTGAGAATGGTTTAAAAAATAATCAGGTTGTCCTAGGATTTAATATCCAAAAAAGTCCCATACTTGTCATGGCCAGGGCACCTAAAATTGGTGCACTTCAAAGCAGTCTTTTGCGAGCTATTGTCAATGGTTTGAATTAAACCCCAAATCCTTTAAGCTGCTCTCCACCCAAAACATGAAAATGAGTATGAAAAACAGTTTGACCACCATTTTTGTTCACGTTTGAAACTACTCGAAAGCCAGAAGTTTCTAAATAAGTTTGCTGAGTGAATTCTTTTATCGCTTTAAAAATCTCTTGAAGCTGCCCAGGTTCTTGCGCCACCATGGTATTGATGTTTTTCGTATGATTTTTATGTACAAAAAGATAATGCTCAACCGCTTGAGGATAAACATCTTTGAAAGCTAAGACATTCTTTGTTTCGAAAACTTTCTGCGAAGGAATTTCTTCTCTTATAATTTTACAAAATAAGCAGTTCTTCTCATCACTCATTAACTCTCTCCATTTTTGCACCTAAAGCTTGAAATTTTTTATCTAGATTTTCATACCCACGATCAAGATGATAAATTCTTCTAATTGTCGTCTCACCTTCTGATACAAGAGCTGTTAAAACAAGTGCAGCACTGGCCCTCAGATCGGTACACATAACGGGAGCACCCTTTAAAGATTTGCCACCGGTAATGGTAGCAGTATTTCCATTCAAGGAAATATTAGCGCCCATCCGAACCATCTCAGGAACATGCATAAAACGATTCTCAAAAATCGATTCAGTAATCGTACTCTCTCCCTTAATAGTCGTTGCTAGTGCCATTAACTGAGCTTGAGCGTCCGTGGGTATCCCTGGATATGGCTCCGAAGAAAAATTGAGAGGTTTCAGATGATTATGTTTCTTAACAATAATTGTATTTTCATCTAATTCAAACTGAGCACCAATGTCTTGTAGTAACAAGATAACTGATTCGAAATTTTTATATTGCGCACTTAGAATTTTTATTTCCGAGTTAGTCATGAGGGCTGCAATCAAATAAGTAATCGCTTCTATTCTGTCGCTTATTATCTCATAAGGAGTTGTATTGTTTTTTAATTCCCTGACTCCTTGAATTCGAATAGTAGGTGTTCCTGCCCCTGAAATCTCGACACCTCTTTGAATTAAGAATTTGGCCAAATCAACTATTTCAGGTTCTGCAGCTGCATTTTCGATTAAACTTTCTCCTTGTGCCAGAGCTGCTGCCATCATTAAATTTTCGGTTGCGCCAACTGAAGGAAATTTAAGAGGGATTTTTGCACCCATGAGTTTTTTTGCTTTGGCTTTGACATAACCTTCTTCCAATTCGATTTTCGCCCCCATCAGTTTAAGTCCATCGAGGTGAATATCAATTGGTCTTGTACCTATGGCACATCCTCCAGGTAATGACACCTTGGCTTCTCCAAAGCGAGCAAGTAATGGGCCTAAAACAAGAATAGAGGCGCGCATCTTTCTGACTAAATCATAAGGAGCAAAATAGCTTGTTATATTACTCGTATCGATACAGTTATTATCTATCTGCACTCCAAGATTTTCTAAAAGTTCAAAAGTAGTTTTAACATCCATTAATTTGGGTAAATTAGAAAACGTTGTTTTTCCATTAACTAGCAAAGTGGCACATAAAAGTGGAAGAGTCGCATTTTTGGCAGCGGAAATTTGGACTTCAGAGTGAAGCTTACATGGCCCATGAATAATAAGCTTATCCATCTTACTTCCTTAGGTAGATAAAACGGTTTTGTCCTGAGTAATCTTGTATCAAACTCACGTGGGAAAAAGCAATTCTCTTTGCGACATCTTTGAGAAGCAACAAATGATCTTCGTGACCTTCAATAATGGAGAAACCACCTTTTTTTAAACTGTTGAATATCTGTTCAAAAAATTCGTTAAACCATTCCCGGTAACTATCATCATCTAAAAACAAAGCTCTATGAGGTTCATATTTTAGGACTTGTGGATGAACTTTATTTTTATCTTCGACTTTTTTTATATAAGGTGGATTTGCAAGAATAATATCAAATTGCTGATTGATATTACTCAACCTGTCAGTTTGAACAAAATGCACTTTCTGCTTTTTTTCTTGGGCATTTCTCTTCGCCACCTGGAGTGCCTTCTCATCAATATCGCTGGCCCAAGCATTTGCTTTACTTTTTTTCTCAGCTAAATAAGCCAAAATGATTACCCCTGAACCTGTACCAACATCAATGATATCGACTTGTGTGTCCTTAGGAGTTAATTCAAGCGCTTTCTCGACTAAAATTTCAGTTTCAGAGCGAGGTATTAAAACATGCTCATTCACATAATAAGTATCTTTAAAAAAATAAGCTTGATGAGAAATGTACTCGAAAGGTATTCCCTGCTTTAATTTCTGAAGAAATTGTTCTAGTTCTTCTTCACTAATGATGTGGTTGAGCGAAAACTCTTCTTGAACTCTCTTCCATTTCAGTCCAGGATAATGTTTTGCGAGAGTTTCAAGATTGTTTTCAAAGAATAGCTTTAAATCATCTTCTAAGTTAATCGTCGTTACCTTTGAGTAAAATGGCCTGGTTATGAGCAATAAGGGCGTTGATAACAGGGTCAAGATCCCCTTCAATTATTTTATCTAGGCTATAAAGAGTCAGTCCAATCCTGTGATCGGTTAGTCGACCTTGAGGGAAATTATATGTTCGAATGCGTTCAGAACGATCTCCCTTACCTACTAATCCTCTGCGCTTCTCTGCTTCAACATCGTGAGCTGCTTGAACCATCCGGTCATAAATCCTCGTGCGTAAAATTTTAAGGGCCTTATCCTTATTTTTATGCTGAGATTCATCATCCTGAATTGCCACGACAGTTCCTGTTGGAATATGGGTTACACGAACGGCAGAATCTGTGGTGTTAACTGACTGACCACCAGAACCACCCGAACGATAAACGTCAATTCTCACATCATTCATATCAAGTTCGAACTCAACTTCATCAGCTTCTGGTAAAACGGCAACGGTAATGGTTGAGGTATGCACCCGCCCCTGAGCTTCAGTTTTGGGCACCCGCTGAACTCGGTGAACACCAGACTCATATTTCATACGAGAATAAACTTTTTCACCGGTAACGTTTAAGATAATCTCTTTAAGCCCTTGGTCACCTTGGCTAACTGATTCTAATTCGTAGCGAAATCCATATTGTTTAAAATAGTTTTGATACATACGAAAAACATCACCTACAAAGATAGAAGCCTCATCTCCGCCAGCTCCCGCTCTAATTTCAAGCATACAGTTTTTATCATCTAAAGGATCTTTGGGGAGTAATAACAACTCAAGCTCTTTACCTAAGCTCTCTAGTTTTTCCTCATGTAAGGGAATTTCTTCTTTGGCCATTTCTATTAAATCTGCATCGCTTTCATTGATAATAATATCTTTGGCCTGAGTTAAATCTTCTTTAGTTTTTTTATATTCAATGTATGTGGTAACTACTTGCTCGAGAGTAGAGCGTTCTTTGGTTAACTCTTGGTATTCTTTTTGACGTTCAAAAATAGTTGGATCTGCGAGACGCTCGTTAACTACTTCAAATCTTTTTACAACTTCTTCAAGTTTATCAAACACGTTTATTCCAAAAACTCTTCGAGCTTCACTTCATCGATTTCAATTTCAGAAAGTGACCCTATATCGATCTCATCAAGTTTTAATACTTTTTCTTTTGCTTCTTCTAAATTATATTTTTTTTCTAAAAAAAGAACCGCTTTAATCGAAGCCAAAGCAACTTCTAGTTGCTTTGCATCCGGTTCTTTAGTCGTTAATTTCTGAAGCATCATACCCGGATAACTAATGATTTTACTCATGGGATTGTTAGAATATTTCCCTGCTAATTTAATAATTTCGTACGAAACTCCCGCAATGGGTATCATCAAAAAGATTTTAAATATGATCGCCGTGAGATGTTTTAAAACTATTGGTAAATCTCCACCAACAGGAATTAAAGCAAAAAGAGCAGAAAAGAAAATAATTGAAATGAGTAGTAAGAAGAAAATAAAAGAGGTACCACAACGAGGATGTAATGTTGTGAAATTCATGGCATTTTCCACGTTCAAATCCTTACCTGCTTCAAAAGTGGAAATCGATTTATGTTCAGCACCGTGATACTGAAAAACCCTTCTAATATCTGGAATAAAGCCTATAATAAAAATATAAAAAATGAATATACATCCCTTTATCAATCCATCTATGGCATGGAACTCAAAACTGTCTAAGCTCCAGCTCAACTCAAAAAAATCGGCAACAAAGGCAGTAATGACATGAGGAAGAAAAACAAACAAACCTAAGCCAAAAAGGAAAGAAGTAAAAATTGTAAAAAAAGTAGAAAGATTTACTTTCTCTTTTTTCTTAAGTTTATCAGTAATCTGATCTTCGCTTAGGCCTTTAGTTCTCTCTTTTTCACGGATTTCATCTTCCATAGCAATATTGGCTGAATAATTAAGAGAGACGATGCCATTGGCCATTGTTTCGACGAGAAGAAGGACACCACGTAAAAATGGCTTTTTAAAAATATCAAAACGTTTACCTAGGCCAAACCACTGATCTCGTCTTAGGCGAATTTTACCATCAGGTTTTCTAACAGCGACTACAAATGAATTAGGGGACCTCATCATAACCCCTTCAATGACAGCTTGACCGCCAATTGAAGTATATTGTTTTTGAAGTAAAAAAAGAATCCGTTTAAACATCTTATCCATTCATGGCTTCAAGAAATGAATCATTGGTTTTTGTATCTCTAATTTTATCAAGAACAAAATCCATAGAATCAATTGTATTCATTGGGTGTAAAACTCTTCTTAAAAGATAAATTCTTTGTAAATCAACAGGTTTCATTAATAAATCTTCTTTTCTTGTCGAAGAACGATTGATATCTAAACACGGAAAAATTCTCTTTTCCATTAACTTTCTATCCAGCTGAATTTCCGAATTTCCTGTTCCTTTAAACTCTTCAAAGATAACTTCATCCATTCTCGAACCGGTATCGATCAGAGCTGTTGAAATAATTGTCAATGAACCACCATTTTCAATATTTCTAGCTGCACCAAAGAATCTTTTTGGTCTGTGAAGTGCGTTGGAATCCACACCACCAGATAAAATTTTACCAGAAGGTGGAACTACAGTGTTATAAGCACGGGCCAATCGAGTAATGGAATCCAAAAGAATAACCACGTCTTGTCCAGCTTCGACTAATCGTTTAGATTTCTCGAGCACCATTTCCGCTACTTGAACGTGTCTGTTCGCAGGCTCGTCAAATGTACTTGAAACGACT
>CALFYV010000441.1 GCA_937952395.1 uncultured Bacteriovoracaceae bacterium
GTTTTTTTCTGAGCTACATCCTGATATACATAATTTCCATTTTTATCTAAAACTTTAGCCTTCATACTTTTTTTATATTTATCACCTAATTGAAAAATATGACCAACTTCTATCCCTCTTTTAAGTTCGATTGGATATTTGCCTGTTTGATCCAAATCACCTTCTCGTGCCAAGCGAAGATCTACAATCTTATAATTTTTTGAATCTCGTCTGGGAGTAAAGCCTTCATAATGCTTATCAACCTTTCCTGCACCTACAATATAAGAAGCATCTAGGTTGATGGCTTCATCATAAATAACAGAGATATCAACACCAACAGGTCCTATATAGCCAACAGGTAATTTTAATTTCTCTAAAACAGCATCCTTAGTGGGATTTAAATGATCACATTTTAAATGAGCCTTAAGCTTCACTTCATTGAGTGAATCATCACCCAGAAGCAAAATTAAATAGTGAACTTCTTTCTCTCCATAGATAGCACTATAAACTAGAGATTTTAAACTTTGGTGTTGTGGTTTCTTTAAAAAGTTACAAACTTCTTCAATTGTTTTTTTATTTGGTGTGGCGATTTCTTTTAATTCGGCAGTTTTTAAAAAATCTAGTTTTGCCCGTTTAGTCTTTGCCTTTTCCACATTGGCAGCGTACCCCGTTTCTTTACAAGCAATAACTGCATCTTCTCCATTATCAGCGATAACCTGAAACTCATGAGTTTTTTGATCACTACTGGCCATGGCCCCGGCGTCTGCCTCTACCACGATAAAGTCTAAACCTAGATTTTTAAAAATATTCTCATAGCAAGTATAATAGTCCTGATAAACTTTATCTAAACACGCCTTATCAACATGAAAGCTGTAAGCATCTTTCATGACAAATTCACGACCACGCAATAAACCGAAGCGAGGACGTAACTCATCTCTAAACTTGGTATTAATTTGATACAAATTAAGTGGAAGTTGCTTGTAAGAGGTGATATTCATGCGAAAAATATCAGTAACTGTTTCTTCGTTGGTGGGGCTCAAACACAT
>CALFYV010000442.1 GCA_937952395.1 uncultured Bacteriovoracaceae bacterium
TCCAAAAAGCCGATCTAACCGTCTGAGCAGAAAAACTCACCAGTTCACGTATTTCACTATCCATTTCTAACGAGTAAATTCCCGGTAAAAGTTCTTGGTTGATTGTGACCACTTTGGAGGTGGCACCTGGCAGCTCAATTTCTTCATCTAAAACTTTGATACTAGTTTTACCTGGGGCAGATAGCTTTAAATTTGAAATTTTACTAACGGAATCAAAAATTGGGTATCCTCGTTCGCGTACTGTAAAAATTAAACGGGATTGAACAACAACTTTATTGTTATCAACTTGATAATTAATTCTGTATCTAGCTTCAGTTATATCGATAAAAACATATTTTTTGACGCCTATGACAAATGAAGGTGGAGCAAATTTAAAATCATTAGCTGAAGCGTAATGTAAAATAACAAAGCTTAAGAATAGAATAATAAATTTCATGAATGACTCCCTCTTAAAATAAAAACTCTCAAAGTATTTTATATAACAAGCTCATGAAAAAGACCAATTTGCTCAAACAATGCTATAGTTTTAAAACGCAATGCAGAATACACATCAACTATGTGAAAGCCATTTCTGATTGTGATATTCTAGAATTCAATATGAGAAAATTTTTGTTTATTATTTTCCTTCCTTTGATAAGTTATGCCAACTACACAGTCATCGCCCTGAAGGGTAAAGTTTTTTTTAACGGACTCAAAGTTAAAAAAGATATGATTCTTAATACCAAGGGAATACTCAAAACAGCATCAAATTCCTATGTTCGCATTCAAGATAGAACATCGCTCTCTTATATGAATCTAGGAGCCGATTCAGAATTAAATGTGGAGACAAATCACTCTAAGGCCAGACCAACATTAGTTTCAGGAATGGTGCGGTTTATCGCAAGTAAAGGAAAAAATAATTTTGTATTAAGGACTACCTCAGCTGGTTTTGGAGTACGTGGCACTGATTTTTTAGTTTTAAGTAACAAACTTTTAAATGAAACTGAAATTATTACTTTTGAAGGCCAGGTAAAATTTCAATCCTTTCTCAATAAAAAAGATTCGCGACTCCTCAAAAAAAATCAATGGGGTGGACTAGGTGGACGCTTTGGACAAAGCATAGGAGAGGTTCTTGATTTACCGACTGATGTGGTCCAACACTTCGCTCAACTGTCGAGTTTTTAAATAATTCTAAATGCACACTGCGTAATACTTTTTTTACGAATTGACCCAGATTTGTAATCTGAGATGATATGTATAAGACTCATTCACCTAGAGGAGATTTCAATGTTTCATATAGCGTTTTTTCTATCGATTTTTATCAGCCTGCCGCTTATGGCACAAAATTTACAACTCAAAGTGGGGATGTCGAAAAGAGATTTAAAACACGCTGTGGGTATTCCTTTGGCCGGCTACGGTTCTGCGCTTAGAAGATTAAAGCCAATTGACTGGAAGAGAAAGATTCCTCATAGTTTTTTCTTTAAACCATCAGAAGGGGTGAGAGATCCAATTTTTTCTAAAGTTATGATCATTGACGATGGGATTAGTTCTGTCATTTTTATCTCCATGGATATGATAGGTGTCACACAAAGATTCGTTAAATCAATGAGCAAAAAGCTGGCCAAGCATGGTTTTACCAAGGATCAGATTTTTATCACTGGCACTCATACGCACTCGGGCCCAGGAACTTTATCCAAAGTATTACCATTAAATTTGGTCGCTTCAGATTTGTTTGTCAGAAAAAATTATAAATACATTGTGGAGCAAACTTATCAATCAGTTTTAGAAGCTCTAGACAATATGGAACCGGCTGAACTTTATTCTAGTTCATTCATGGCAAATGATATTCAAGAAAACAAATTTAGACGCAAGGGTGAAAAGTGGTTCAACCGCAAGGCCAGTTTCTTATTAGCTAAATCGACTCTGACTGGTTATTGGCTCGGGGGCATGATGAACTTTGCTATGCATGGAAATGCCATGCACGTAGAAGATATGAGATATAGTGGTGATATACCTGGAGCACTGGCCAGAGTAGTGGAAGAAAATCTGGCTGCACAAAATAAAATTTTGATACCTAATGTACCCATTCTTTTTATGAATGGAGCTGAAGGGGATGTAAAGCATAAAGGACAACGTGGCGAAGAAATTATGGAAGAGGTGGCCAATCAATTTGCCGAGCAAGCTAAGTCTGCTTTAGAAGTAGAAAATATGATGAAGGTTGAACCAGTGTTAAGCTATTCAAGAAAAATGATTTCCATGGGAACTCCGGCTTATCCTCTTAAAGTTTGCGCTAAAAGAGATGGGTGGTACCGTAATTGGATGAAAATCATTCCTAGT
>CALFYV010000443.1 GCA_937952395.1 uncultured Bacteriovoracaceae bacterium
AAAAGTTAACGGGCAGTACAGTCGGCCCGTCCCGCAGACACAGCCTCGCGAGCTCTTCGGATGACAGCGAGCTTATATTTCATGATAGCTCCAAAAAAAAAGGCCCATGCGGGCCTTTTCAATTTTATGATGAACTAATTATTAGTCATTTTTGCGACTTCGTCAGCAAGATTATCCTGCTTCTTTTCAATGCCCTCACCTAAATTAAGCTTAGCGAATCGAGCAATTGTTATCTCTGCACCAATTTCCTTACCCACATTCTGTAATAGTTTAGAAATAGACACATC
The DNA here is from genome assembly GCA_937952395.1 of uncultured Bacteriovoracaceae bacterium. Classification (GTDB taxonomy): domain Bacteria; phylum Bdellovibrionota; class Bacteriovoracia; order Bacteriovoracales; family Bacteriovoracaceae; genus CALFYV01. Next base: position 288 of record CALFYV010000443.1, read on the forward strand.
AGGATCTTTAACAAATTTCTGCTCAAGCAAACATACCTCTGAAGCCAATTTATTCAATTTACCCTTAATGATATTTGGAATCATATTTTCAGGCTTACCTTGCTCGCGAAGTTGCGCGCTGTAAACTTCAGCTTCTCTATTTTTAAACTCTTCATCGATTTCATCGGCTTTTAGAAACTTAGGATCAGCTGCTGCCACATGAAGACATAAATCATTAGCAAGTTCATTGAACTTAGCGTTTGAACTAACATCTTTATTTGTTTTGACTTCAACCAAAACTCCGATTTTTCCATTGTGAGTATACGAAGCGAGTGCTCCAGTTCCTTTTAATTCAAAATTAACAAAACGTCTGATATCAATCTTTTCGCCAATTTTTAAAGTCGCTTCATTAATTGCATCAGTCACAGTAACGGAAGCTCCTTCTAGTTTTTGATTTTTAAGGGCTTCAACATCTGAAGGATTATTCTTTAAAATATGATTAGCTACTGTCTCAACAAACTTCTTAAAAGCATCGTTCTTAGCAACAAAATCAGTCTCACAATTCACTTCAACTAGAACTCCACGGTTGCCAGAAGTTTTCGCTCCAACAATACCCTCAGCAGCTACTCGACTTTGCTTTTTTGCGGCTGCGGCTAAACCTTTTGCTCTTAAATAATCAATCGCTTTTTCAAAATCACCACTGCACTCTTCAAGAGCTTTTTTACAAGCCATCATACCTGCACCGGTTGTTTCTCTTAGATTTTTTACATCACTTGCAGAAATAGACATCTTTATATCCTTTGCTTAAAAATTAAACTTCTTCATCATCAGCTAGTTTTGTTAGCTCAATATCTTTTTCATATTTGGCTAAAATTTCTTTTTCTAGAGAAATATCAATCGCATCATCATCACTATTATCTTTTCTAGCTTTGCTTGAACCGGCGATAACTGCATTAGCAAAATAATCTGTAAAAGCCATAATTGATTTAATAGCATCATCGTTACCTGGAACAACATAATCCACATCTGTCGGATCACAGTTCGTATCAGTAATAGCCACAACTGGAATATTTAAACATTTAGCTTCTTTAACTGCGATTCGTTCTGCGTTTGGATCAATAACGAAAATAGCTCCTGGAACTTTTCTCATATTCTTGATTCCACCTAGGTTTTTTTCAAGCTTAGTAACTTCTTTTTCAATTTTTGATTGTTCTTTTTTTGTAAGAAGTTTGTAATCACCATTTTCTTTCATTTTTTCAACTTTTCTTAACTTATCAACTGAAAGAGCAATAGTTTTATAATTTGTTAACATCCCTCCTAACCAACGGCTAGTGACATGAAAAGCTCCACATTTTTCAGCAGCCTCTTTAACAACACTTGAAGCTTGTCTTTTTGTTCCAACAAAAAGAACAGTCTTACCTTCCTCTGTTGTTTTCTTCAGAAAATTATAAGCTTTTTCCGCTAGTGGAAGTGTTTGTTGTAAATCAATAATGTAAATCCCGTTACGTTCACCATAAACGTATTTCTTCATTTTTGGATTCCATTTTTGAGTTTGGTGACCGAAGTGCGCGCCTGCTGCAAGCAGGTCTTTCAATTCTAACTTAGACATAATTTCTCCTGGTGGTTATGGCAAATCACCTCTGCCGTTTTCACGGACCAACCATGATGAGGTGCTTGACGTTATTAATTGTTGTGCAACGTAACACGTTAGTTCCAAAGAATCAATGCTTTAGCTTCAAATCAGAGAAATTAAAGCCAGATTGTAAGGGTGTTAGTCTCATTAACAAGCACTATAAATATTACAATCATTATTATATTACTTTACACGATAACGCGGTGTGCTATTTTGTGCCATGAAGTTTTTCTTTCTATTATTCTTAATTTTTAGTGCGCAAGCTGCTGATATTGTTCTTTATTTCAGCAGTCAAGAAATGGAAAGAAAGGATGTAAACCGAATTGTTAACAAAAATATTAAGGAAATCTTTCAAGATAAAATAAAATTAATTAATGGTGGTAGTCTCTACAAGGGGGACAAGTTAAGAGCGCCAATGGAAATTCTCTCTAGGCTATATGATGGTAAAGATAAAATTGTCGGGTTCATTTTTTTAGCCCATGGTTATAAAGATAAACTGGTGGCCCTTAGTCCCGATGAGCAATTTTTCTCAGGTGAAGAGTTTGCAAGATATCTCTTTGAGGATTCATTTGATAACAAAGTATATGGAGAAAATTTTTTTGTTTATCTTCACTCATGCGATCTTGGAAAAGAGTGCAAAGACGGTAAGAATTTTCAAAATAGTTTTTTTAATGAATCTAAAAGAATTATTAAAGAAAATGATATTCCTATCAAAAATCTTGATGTTTTAACCTTCACTCAACCTTCAAACGCAATGTCTTTGGAAGATTTAACAAAGGAGAACAAAAAGGAATTTGTCGAAAACTACATTAATGAAAGGCAAGCTAAAGGTTTAGAGGAAAAGAAAAAATCGACTTTTGAACACAAAGCCATGGAAATCATGTTCTCCCCAATAACTGAAGATGCCGCTGAAGAATATCAGAAATCAAAACTAAATCAATTTCTCTCATGGGATGTTTTTTTTCGAGATCAAGGATTAAAAGGAGCTGCTGTCCTAGGAACAACTTTTGCTTTGTCAAATTTAGCCTTTAGTCCAATAGTAGCGATACCTCTAACGATTGCTTTGCATGTCTGGGCCACAAAAAACTCATTAAGTTCTTTAAGACTGGCAAAACTTTTAAGCTGGGATAAGACGAGTGATAAAACTTATACCTTTAAAGGAACTGTTAGAAAATTATTTACAAGTAGAATCTGTAATTCTTTTTTTTAAACTGAAGTACGGTAAGAATCTTCTCTTCCATGAGGCCTCCGTGCAGCTACATCAGTGTAGCTAGGAGTTTGGAAACAGAAGTTCTTAAACTCTTAAATTTATTAGAAACTCACTAAAACCTTATTTTTTATGCTAGCATTTAAAAACTCCCCTTTTGTTCAGGGTTGGACTACATTAAGAATCGAAAAGCCTTGGATTAAAACCCAAGGCTTTTTTATGAAAGATTATGCAAAGAGATGTTCAAAGAAGTTTCACGAAACTCACTGAAATGATTAAAAAATAAATTTATGTGAAGAAAAAATGACTCACTTACGAGGACATTTTATTCAAAAGATCTGACTTCTCGAGGCTTAGAACCTTGTTGCGGCCCAACCACTCCATTCTCTTCGAGTTGTTCAATAAGAAGAGCGGCGCGATTATAACCAACACGAAGACGACGTTGTAACATACTAGCGCTGGCCTGGCGGTACTGCCTGACGACTTCAACGGCT
>CALFYV010000444.1 GCA_937952395.1 uncultured Bacteriovoracaceae bacterium
ATAATAACGATGTACGTTACCAAAAAGCTGCTATGGCCATATCTAATTCGGATGGTACAGGAACCCCTCCTGGGGCCCAAGGCTTTCCCAAAGTGGTTTCACCTCCAGGGCCTATAGAACAAACTGAATGTTATAGTATCGCAGGCAAGCTCTACTACTATTTCATCGGAACAGGTGGAAGTGCAGGCTGCCCGAATCCTTTTAAAGAAATTTTAAAAAGTTATTGGACGAGTTTAAAGAGTGATCAAGACAGACTCTATTACTTTTAAAGAGAATACTTAATTAATATCAATATTCTTATTGAATCGTAAATTTTTTATAGTGCTTATATTCTTGTTGAATAATAAGGGGTTAATGACAACAAATCTGGAGTCGTGGTCAATAAATTTAGAGGGGTAATGGATATCATGCGCAGAAATTTCTACTCCACTAAGCTCATAACGGTTAGAAGCGTTGCTTCAGACTATGATGATCTCTACAATCCAAGCAAAGTTCGAGCTGAAACCTATTCTGAAAGCCCTGACGAAAAAATACGCAACTTAGGTCTGAAATTTGTAAACCCGTTACAAGGTGAAGATCTTGATCGAATTTTTCACTAAGCAATTTTTTACTCTTGAAATTATTCTTTTTCTACCTATATACTAGGATCACTTCAGCAAGAAATAGTTCACTTGCAACATAACAAAGGATACTCCCGTGGCTAAAAAGAAAAAAACCAGCAAAAAGGCGACTAAAAAAGGCGCAAAAAAAGCAACTAAGAAAGCGACTAAAAAGGCTGCTCCAAAAAAGAGAGCAACCAAGAGTAAAGCTTCTTCAAAAAAATCAAAACCAGCTAAACGAAGTGCTAAATCAAAAAAGAGTTCTGCACCTAAGAAAGTTGTCATACCAACTCCAGCTCCTGCACCTACAATGGTAAGCCAGGTTCCAGCAGCAACTCCAGCATCTTCAGATAGTAGTACTCCCTCTTCAGCTTTTGCTGAAGAAGAAGGTGAGGATCTAGAGACCGAAACCTTTGAAGAAGAATCCAGTGGAGAAAGCACTGGAAAGCTATCAGATGAATATAATCCTGATGATGAGCAAGAGGAAGAAGCCGTAGGGTATGGTTGGGGATTTGATGAGCAATTTGAATCAGAAGAAGAAAAGACTTCTCTTTCAGCTAACTATATCGACGAAGACGAGGAATACGCAAAAGGTACTTCCATAAATTATGATGAAGATTAAATGACATTGTTTTTACTTCTTGATAGAAAGGGCCACATATGTGGCCTTTTTTATTGAGAGCAATATGAAATTAGAGCTTTTTTATTTTCCAGAATGTCCCTACTGCCAAATAGTTTTATCCAAAATATCTCAACTAGATATCAAAGATAAAGTTGAACTTCTTCACATCTATAAAAATGACCAAGCACGTGAACGCTTACTCACGGACACAGGGCGAAAAACTGTGCCATGTCTTTACATTGATAATCAACCTATGTTTGAATCGGCTGACATCGCCGCATGGCTCAATAAGACTTTTCAAAAAGGTAAATAATGGAAGTAAGAGACCCGGTTCATGGATCAATTTATATAGAAGACGCTGAAATTCCTATCATTGAACATCCCTATTTTCAAAGACTCAGAAGTATTAAACAGTTAGGTTTTTCAGAATTTGTTTTTCCTGGAGCAACTCATACTCGCTATCTACACTCGATAGGAGTGATGGAAGTAGCTAACAGAACTTTTAAAAGACTATTCCACGATAAACTTTATGATAAGGAATATTTAAGATTAAAAGAAACGTTTCGTTTAGCTTGTTTATTACACGATATTGGACATGCGCCATTAAGTCACACAACAGAACTGGCGATGCCAATGGTGAATGAGTTAAAGATTCCTTCACGCTATAAATTTAAAAATGAACAAGCCAGTCATGAGCACTATACTCTTAAAATGATTGTGGACTCTGGTTTAACTGATACCTTTAAAAAAGTTAAAAATGATTTTGGTGTCGATTATCATGCTGTTGCTGAACTTGTTCTAGGTAAAAATGACGATCCTGCTTATTTTGAAGTTGAAGGGACAAATTACTTTCCATTACTTCATCAACTTGTCTCCAGTGAAATCGATTGTGACCGCATGGACTATCTTCTGAGGGATAGTTATTTTTGTGGAGTAAGTTATGGGAACTATGATCTTGATTGGTTAATTGATAATTTTCAAATTTGTAAAATTGATGGCGTGGCCCAACTAGGAATTACCGAGCGTGCGATTTCTACTTTTGATGATTTTTTGATCAGCCGATTTCATATGTTTATGATGGTGTACTTCCACTATAAAGCTGTCTGCTTAGAAAAGATGCTTTATAACTACTTTGCGGAAACCAAGGAATATTCAATTCCTGCAAATATTGAACAGTATAAAGAGCATGATGATCATTTTCTCATGAAAGTTTTAAAATCAAGCAAGAACCGCTGGGCACAAGATATTATGGCCAATAAAATCCCACAAAAAATATTCGAAACTTTCGGTGAAGAGCAATTGAATAAATTTGAAATGATAGAGAAATATTTAAAAGAAAATGATATTGAGTTTATCAAATGTTCTTCGAGAGGAAGACTGTCTAAATATTATACTAGCGGTGATGACAAAGGCCCTCATAAATACCCAATCAAAGTCGTAAGGAAATATCCTGGAACAACAATGAATCCTTACCCGAATATAAATGAAGCTACCGATCTGTATGACAAATACAGTGAGTATCATGCAGTTAATCGACTTCATTGTGAGTATTCGAGCTTAACAGAGCAACAACAAAGCCAAATCACTCATTTGATTCAAAATTAATTAGCCCACGACCTCTATGGCCGTTAAAATAGCTCTATGAACAAGATCGCTATTTATGTTCTGTTGATTCTTATCTATTTAGGTTTAGCTAAGGGTTTTTCTACAAATGAACTCGGTATTAGTTATATTAAAAGTGCCAATGCTCTTTCTAATATCATTGAAGGAAAAAATCTTACAGCTATACTCATCGATACTCATGCCACAGGCGTCTTTATAAAAACTTATTATCAAAAATATAAAATTGTTTACGGTTTTGAGCCATCAAGAGAAATAATCGTTCGAACTTCTCGTAATTTTGCGCTTAAGAACAAAGATAATATTGGTCTCTCCTTATTTAGAAGATACGAAAGAGCTGATATAGAAAATACCACACCTCTTCCACCAGGCACTCTTTATGTAGGAAATCCAGCATTTGGACGTTGGCGCTACCATCCATCTGGACAAAAACAATGGCAATTTTTCAAAGCTTATCAATCTTTGCCAAAAGAACTTGGTTGGGGAGAATTTCGTCCTTCAAAACGCTTTTACGAACTAACACAGTCCTATATCGGACAAAACAAGGCTTTTTATGGCGAAAGAAATGAATTTGGCACGCAAGGTGATATTACAAAAGCCAACTTTCCTGAATATTTTGAGCGTCAAAATAGACCTCAAAAAGGATTTAAGGATATAATCATTGAGTACTTTAAAAACAATTTTTAATTATGAATGAAATTTTCGATAAACTTATTATTCAATTTTTTTTCACAATATTTATTTGTGCGCTTTTCTTTGTGTACAAATATGTTCATGCTTTCTTCTACCGCAATGAAAAAAATAATATCCTAAAAGTCCATTTTCCTGCAGAAAACTCCTCAAACACACTTCACTTTTTTTCTCGCTTAGTTGGAGTCTCTTTAATCTTTTCAACCTTAAGTTTTGATCAAACCAGTGGAATCTTCTTAAGTTTATTTCATTTTTTTGTATGGGGAACACTCAGTTATCTTATTTATATTGTTTCAATTTACATAATAGAAAGTATTGTACTCTATAATTTCGAATACTTAGATGAAATTCATAAAAGAAAAAATTTTAGCTATGCCATTATTAGCTTTACTCAAGCCATTTCACTAGCTTTTATTGTTCGTGCCGTTGTTCAAGAGTCAGAAGGCTCACTGATTATTCTTGTGATGCTCTGGCTTTTTGCCTTGGTTCTTTTTGGTTTCTCCACAAAGCTGTATCCTCTTGTTTCTAAAATGTCTTTTAATAAAATGCTTATCCGTAAAAACCTGGCCCTGGCCATTTCCTATAGTGGTTTTATTCTAGGTTGCGCTATGATTATTGTTAGTGCTTTCGATCAAGAGCACTTTGATATTAAAAACTATGGTCTTCAAGTTATTCTTCGAATTTTACTCTCGCTTATCGTTTATCCCTTTTTTCGCAAAGGTGTGCTCATCACTTTTCGCCTACAGACAAACGATAAAGAATTCCTCAAATCCCATAGTATTCAAGACCTGGACATTCCTATCGGATACGGTGTCTATGAAGGCGGCACTTTTTTAATAGCCGCGCTTTTAACTTCAGTTATTGTCGGACGGATTCAGTTTGGAACTATTTACCCTTTCTTCTAAGCCAGGCTATTTAGCGTTATAGTTTTAAATATGGCTGGACCAAATGTATTTGAAATTCTCAATCTTATTAATTCAAGACTCTCGCATATTGAGAAGAAACTCAATTATATGGAAGAAAAATTAGATCTCTCTTTATCTATTCAAAGAAACCATTTAATTCGAATAAAAAATCACGAAGACATCTCTGACGATGTTATTTTAACTGGGCGCCCTTATAACGATCTCTCACCTGAGAAGGCTTATCAAATTTACCAGAATCCTGATTTGGATTACTTTCTATTGGATGTATCCCGTGAGGAGTACAAGCCTGAAAGAAATCTTAAAGAGGCGATCAAGATACCTCTAGAAGAACTTGAAGAGCGCTGCTTTGAACTTGTAAACCATACCACCCCTATTCTTGTCATTTCTGAACAAGGAGTTCGCTCTATTCAAGCTTGCGAGCTTTTAATTAAAAAAGGATATTTTAATATCAATAACGTTTCTGGTGGGTATAAATTTTGGCCAGGATTTAAATTGAAAGAAACTCAAAAGTCAGTTTCTGCTTAGTGATTAAATAAATTAAACTCTTCTTTGGAATTTAACTCTCTATGCAAATTTTCCAGCATCAACTCAACTCGATCTAGCTCAACCTCTCCCACTTTTCCAGAATAAGTATTTTCTAGATCATCGATAACATCAACTAGATTAAATTTAAATTTCTCACCATATTCAGTGAGATAAACTTTTTGCTCACGCTTATCCGTAGAAGAGGAACGGCGAACAATATAACCACGTTTTTCTAATTCATTTAAATGAGAAGTCATGGTTTGTTTTTTTAAACCACAAGAAACACCAATTTCTTTTATTGATGGGCCATCGTTTTCACAAAGAAACATAAGTATTTCTAGAAAGCTTGGACGAAGATCCGTGAATCCACGATCTTGTAAATGAGATAGCAATTCAATGCTATACATTCTATAGATTTTCTTTAGTAGACTTCCAATATGTGAGATTCTTTTCATTTAACTATCCAACTGCACAATAGTATTACTGTCATACTTTATCCCAGCTTCAAATTAAAAGCAAATTAGAGAGTTTCCATGATTTTTGTAAACGCCGGGTCATAAATGATCTGCATTCTTTTTTCTTGAAGCAGTGCTTCTTTTGATTTGTTCTTACTCATTTCTGGAGTGGGTAAAAAACCGTACTCCAAAAGGCTCTTGCGGACTACATATTTAGCATAAGGGCCTATTAGCTTTGGTTCACTCTTTTCAGCGATATCTTGAGCAAAACCTATGCTGATGAGCAAAGAGAAAACAATAATCAACTTTCTCATTATTTTCCTTTTGCTTTTGAACTCGAAGAACCTGGACCCGCCTTTACTTTATCAGAACTAAAAGCACCATTAGTTCTTTGTAAATCAAAAATTTGTATATCGACTTTCTCTGCGACTCGACCACCAGAAATTTTATTACAATTATCTTTTAAAGCTCCGGCAATATTTGTCATAACAATTGAAGCTGAAGCGTTAAGCTTATCTAAATCTTCTTTAGAGCCTTTAAAAACTAAATCTCTAGCTTGAACATTGGATTGTACCGACAGAGCATAATATAAGCCGATGTCTAAAGGATTTTTCTCTCTAGCCACAAAGCACTTATCATCCATAAGTCCCACTTGAATGTATTGACCTGCATTTTGGAAAGCAATCACTCCAGCTCCCCAACGAACAGTCCAGTTTTTACAAGGAACATAAAAATCTGCCGAAGCCGCCTCATCAGTTGTAAAACTAAATTCCTTATTATTAAAATCTTTTGAATTAACAACAACCTTACCAGATATTATCAAACTCACACCACCACTGGCTGTATCTTCACAAAAATCACCCTCTTTCTTTTTAAGAGAAACTGGATCTTTAACCGCTATAGATGTTCCTGCATTTTGTGCCAATTCTTTATCCAACTCTTCATCACATCCAATAAATAAACTGCTCATGATAATCAGTGCAAAAGGTAATAATAGTTTTTTCATTTTATACTCCTGAATAATATTTTTTCATTAATGTTTGATACTGCGCCATATGGGTTCTAATAATTAACTCTACTTTATCAAAGTTATGCTCTTTTATATCTTTTGCCAAATTTGCAATAGGTGCAATGGAGTTTTTAAATTGTGGCAATTTAGTTTGCACATTTTTGGCAAACTCCACGAATGGTAATAAAGCTTTTTCCTTTTGCTCTACAGAGTTGTCCATTTTGGCGATATTTTGCATTTTTTTACCAATAATTTGAATTTGCAGGTCATATTCTTTGACCATTGTATAAGGAATGGTCCTTGAAAGTTCTTTTATTTCTTTCTCCATACCAGAAGAACTAAAGCCTATTGTTGGTAAAAGAACTAATAAAATGGCGCAAATCATCTTCATTTTAACCTCACTTATCCTCTAAACTGCAAAAATGAGGCCAAAAAAATTCAACATTTCAAGTAGTTAAAACCCTGTGGGAAGAAATTTTTTATTCTTCTGACCAATAAGTCTACATAATCAAAGGTTTGTGAAAAGACATTTTTGAGGTTTGTATGAGAAAATTTTTCTTACAACGGTCATCCATTTCAATGATTTCAAAATGTTACAGTTATTCAACTTTCCAACATTCTTGCATAAAAAAACCCCGAGTGATCGGGGTTTTTAGACTTAATCTTCATGCTTTGGAATGAAGGCCAAAGGCATATTTGATTTTAACATAAATTGTATATATAATATTGTTGATGCTATTGAAAATGGTAAACAACAAATGATATTATCTCCACCAC
>CALFYV010000445.1 GCA_937952395.1 uncultured Bacteriovoracaceae bacterium
CTGTGAATATCATTGGCGAGCATGATAAATCCTTCATGAAGCATTTTTGGAAAGGTTATGACCCAAAGAATAACCCTTTTCAAGAACTACCTTACACAATAAGCGAGAACGGAGCAGTTATTATGGGGCAGGCCAAATCGACTATTGAATGCGTTATGAAAGAGAAATTTAAGCCAGGAGATCATGAGTTGATTATAGCCGAAGTCACTAATAGCTATATTCAAGATGGAGAGTCTAAACCTCTGACTCATGTCAGAAAGAGTGGACTAGATTATTAGAATGAATTTTTTATTTTTATTGATTAGTATTTTCTTATTATTCACGTCTTGTTCTCAAGACTCAGGTGATAACTCCCTAGTTCGGTCCACTCAAGGACTAGCACCTGTTAATCAATCAGAGTTGAATCAGCTAAAAACTCAAAAAACAGAGTGCGCTGAGGCAGAAGGGTGCCCTGAATATATTGCTAAAATTATTGTTTTCGATAGTACGGCTTCTCAAATAAGCAATGAAAATGAAATGCATTTTTGTACAGGAACACTTGTTTCAAAAAATTTAATTTTAACAAGTGCTTCCTGCTTGACTAAAACAATGCGAACGCAATTCGGGAATAATTGTAGCTCACTCTATGTTCAATTTGCCGAAGTGGGAAAGAATCCTGCGTGGCTCGGTAGATGTTCACAGATCTTATCTCATACTTCAGAAGAACAATGGCTAGAAGATAAACAAGAGCTTTGGCGAAATGACTATGCTTTTATTCGCTTAGAATCAAATGTTGATAGGAAGTTTGCTTTTGCTGATTTTTCGGGAATAAATCAAGAGCACTACGATGTTTGGTCTGTTGATCAAGTCAGTCGTTCTCGTGGGGTAATCCGCAAAAAAAATTGCCTAGCTCTTTATAATAGCTATGCCAATCCATTTGCCCAAGAAAAGCATTCTCCATTTATCCCGTTAAGTGACTGCGAATTTAATGTAAAAAATTCTAGCGGTAATACAGGTTCCGCTGTAGTCAAGTCAGATCATTTGGTGGGTATTGTGTCAAAGAACATCTCGCCTAAGGTTATCGAAGCATTTAAGACCAATAATCGTTTTTTAACAGAACTTAATCCGATTGTTTATGCCAGTAATTTATCTTGCCTTACTCTATTGGGAAACTCTCTGCCTTTGCCTGCAGCCTGTAGTGTTGAAATTGATCGAATATCATTAGCTAAACTACAGAATAAATTGGTCAAGGATCCAGAAGTTTATCGAGAAAATATAGAGGCTGTTACCAATAATGTTCTAGAGCAGAACAGCTATTTTAAGTATGATGTAGATTTTCTTTTTAATAATGATGATCAAAATGTTTTAGATCGATGGTTTGAACCAAAGTTGAAAATTAAATGTTTCAATGATTACAAATCATGGCTAAGTCAATCAAAGTTTCGACATCCACTTTTTCGTTATTATAAAAAGAAGTTCACTTATTATGCTTCTCACTCAAATTGGAAAATCGTTTTAAAGTTTGATGAATATTTTTATCCTTTAAGTCAACGTTCCCTTGAACCAGGGACCAAAGATTATTACATTCAATTTTCTCCACGCTCATTAAAGAAGAATGGGTATTCAGATGTTTCCATTGAGCATCCATCGTTGAGTGATGAAGCAGAGGCAGATGAAGATTTTGAATTAATTAAAGAATTGAAAGACTGTCAAAGTTGATTTATTTTTTTTCTTTTAAGTCCCGCCAGCTTTTTCCTTTTCTATTCTCTCTGGTGCGCTGCCATTTTGAAACAGCTTGATTATGTTCTTTGTAAGTTGAGGTAAAAGCGTGAGTTCCATCATTCTTGCTGACAAAGTAAAGAAAATTATGTTTTTCAGGATCTAGTGTAGCTTTAATAGCTTCCATGCCTGGATTACAAATAGGCCCATAAGGCAAACCTGAGATTTTGTAGGTATTGTATCGAGTTGTTTCCAGCAAATCATTTTTACGTAAGTTTCCATTGAATGAGCCATCTCGATCATAAATACCATAAATGGTGGTTGGATCAGCTTGTAATCTCATCTTCTTCTTTAAGCGGTTATGATAAATTCCAGCGATAGTTCTTCGCTCAAATGGAGCTCCAGTTTCTTTTTCTACAATAGACGCGAGGGGAATTATTTGATGGGGAGACATACCTTTCACACTAAGATTCAAATCTTGAGTCACTTTTTTAAAATACGTAATCATGGTTTTTACAATAATTTTAGGGGGAGTATCAGGAGCACATTTATAGGTTTCTGGATAGAGATACCCCTCTACTGACGGTGCATCTCCAATGTCCAGTTCTTTAATGATTTCTTTATCTTGAGCAGCTTTAATGAACTCGCCAGCATTTTTAATCACACCTTTCTCTAGGAGCAGCTCCGAAATTTCATAAATATTTCTTCCTTCTGGAATAGTCAGAGAGTAAAGTACACCGCCTCCATTTTTGAACAGATCAATAATACTATACATGTCCATACCCGGCTTAATTTCGTAAGTTCCAGTTTGAAATGAAGTCATAGCTCCGGTAAATTTTGAATAATAATGGAAGACACGAGGATTGCTAATAATTTTTTCTTTATAAAGTCTGTAGTTAATCTTAGAGAAACCTTCCCCTGATTTGATTCTAAAAAACTTCTCCTCCCCCTGGTAAGGTTCACTTAGAATAAAATGAACATGAACACAGATAAAAATCAGTGCTAGTATGGGCGCGATAAATAACGATAAGGCGAGTTTTTTCATCAATTACTCAATCAATAATCTATATAATTAATGATACTAAAATTTAAGAAATTTGCGAGCTTCTTAAGAAATCTTCAAGGATTATAACAGCGCTTAAAGCATCGATTTCCTTCATATCGACCTCAAATCCATAACGGGCAGAATTTTTCATCCGATTTTTAGCTTCTTCAGTGGTGAGTGTTTCATCTTGGATGTCACAAGGAATTTTCGTATTTTTTATCAATATTTCTCTGAATGCTAAAACAGTTTTTGTCATTTGAGATGCGCTACCGTCAGTGAAATAGGGAACACCTAGAACAATATGTTCAACAAACTCTTCATCTATAATTTTAAGTAAATCTTTAATTAATTGTTCATCATCTTTGTAGGCTAAGCGTCCGTAGGCCAAGGGAAATGGATCGCTGTTGACTCGAAAAAGGGCCAGACCTGTGAATTTCTTACCATAATCGATGGCGAGAATGGCCTTATTATCCCAATATTTTGCTGATGTTCTGTCCATTTGCTCCTTGATACAGGAAAAACTGTGAAAAAAACAATAATTTGTTTTATGACACTTGACAAGAATTTGATTCGGGATATGATAAGTCCAGAATTCTGAATATACCATTACAATTCTAAATTATTCATTTCTAACGGTTCCCCCCCCAATCTATAAACTCACCCAGCACATAACTTTATGCATCTTAAGGTTATTA
>CALFYV010000446.1 GCA_937952395.1 uncultured Bacteriovoracaceae bacterium
TGTTAAACCACCACCTGCGACCGCACCAGATACTAAGTAGAATTTAGAAACATCGCTTAAGCCTTCAACAAGTGAACCTAAGTAGGTTAAAGCAGCATTATCTGTTACAGCCGTTAATGCTGTTGAACCTAAAAATAAAGGAATTGAATCTAAACTTGCAAGAAGTGGTTGTAACCAAAACGTTTGCTGTGAACCAAGAGTAACCAACCCTCCTAAGAAAAATCCAACAAGTAGAGATTCCTTTAGTTTAATTTTGTCTTGGTATTCTTCAGTTACAGTTGTGAAACCAATAAAGAAAAGAAAAACCCCTAAGAAGGCCACCATATGATGAGAATGAAAAACAACTAAGAATAAGCAGATTAAATGAAATAGCGTTACCCACCAAGGAGGAACGACTTTGGTATTATCATCTGGTCTTAGTTCAAAACTTCCTTGTAATTCTTTTTTAAAGTATGTTGCTACAACAAAGGATGCGATAACTACTGCAATAAAAGATTTATAACCAAAATGAGTCATCATAAAAAAGAAATCTTTATCAAATCCCCATTTTTGCGCCACCATTAAAACAGGAGGAGCCGCAAAGTAAGTTAGCGTTCCACCAATAGAAACGTTAACAAATAAAAGTCCTAAAGTTGCATACTTGAACTTTTGACTCATTTCTTTACTGTAAAAATTCTTAAGAAGAATAATAGCTGTAACAGTCATAGCGGCAGGTTCTGTGATAAACGACCCTAATAGAGGTCCAAAAATTAAAGCTGATAGATAAAATGACATCTTACCCGGAAGAGGAATAAGTTTTGAAATCGTAATAATCATTTTCTCAGAAAGCTTAATAATGGGTCGTGTTCCTGCCATCGTCATAATAACAAAAACAAAAGCCGGTTCTGTAAAATTCAAACTTTCTAAAAAAACCACGGCCTCATGTCCAGCATGAGAAATAGCTGAACCAATACCATCGTGCATATGATGAAAAAAAGATTGCCAATAATAATAAATAACAAAAAGACCCGCCCAAAAACCAAAAACAATTTCAACTTCACCGAGAAAATGATAAAAATTCCCAGCAGGAGAACCAAGCGGGTATTTATGTGCTAAATGTTCAAATTTTTTCACTAAAAAAGTGTGAGTAACAGCAAGTCCAAATAGAATTGCTCCTACCCATTCAATAGTTGTCGTCGTCGCTTCCATACGAATTCCTTTTATTAAGTTACTAAATAGATAATTTTATTGTAATGCATGAATAGATAATTGGAAAAAAAATAAACTTGAGTATTCTAGTCTTTTTTCCAGACAACTTGATAAAGATCATGTCTTCTATCTTGAAGATTACGAACTGTACCAGTATTCCTAGACAAGCGAAGATCATCCAAACGTAAATCGGCCATGGCCACCATTTCAGCATTTGGTGTTGTATCAGCAGCAATACCGTCTCTTGCAAAGGGAAAATCATTAGGAGTAATAATGCAACTTTGAGCATATTGAATATCCATATTCTCAACGCCTGGAAGATTGCCCACATTCCCGCTAGTAACAATAAAGCATTGATTTTCAACTGCACGAGCTTGACAACAATAGCGGACACGTAAATGCCCTTGCCGACTCTCGGTACAGTAAGGAACAAACAAAATCGTAGCTCCTTGATCAACTAAATGCCGACTCAGTTCAGGAAATTCAGCATCATAACAAATAAGAATCCCTATTGTTCCGCAATCAGTTTCGATTGTTTTTAAAGAATCCCCCCCTTCGATATTCCACCAATAAACTTCATTGGGAGTAATATGAATTTTTTCCTGTGAATGAACACTCCCGTCTCTTAAAAAAATATGGCAGGTATTTTTAATTCTATTATCATCAGATTTAGTCGGATGAGACCCACCAATAATATTAATATTGTATTTAATAGCCATATCTCTCAGAGATTCAATAATCATTGGATCATACTTGGTTAATGACTCAATAGCTTTTTCAGGTTTAAGCTTTTCATTTTCTATGGATAAAAGCTGTAAGCTAAAAAACTCCGGAAAAACCACAAAATCAGCCTGTGAATCACTGGCGACATTCACAAAATACTGAACATAATTAATAAACTGTTCAAAACTATCTACTTTTCTCTGCATGTATTGAACAGTAGCAACTCTTACAGAATCTCTGATTCTTAATTTGCGCTTATTATCCTCAGCTGGTGTTCTGGACATTTTGGGGTTTTGCCACTTCATCAAAATACCCCAACCTAAACTATCTTTATCATTAGGTAGGTAATTTTCCATGGGCATAACTATTTCAAAATGATTTCTCAACTGAAAACTAAGAGTTGGATCCCGCATTTTTTTAGATTTTACTTTACTTATATATTCATGAATATCTTTAACTTTTTTGATCTTTTTATGTAAATCTGGAACACGACCAGAGAACACAATGGCCTTTAGCTCATACTCGATACATAGTTTTTTTCTAGCATCATAAAGCCTTTGACCAATTCTATATCCCCGATACTCTGGATCAACAGCCACTTCCATGCCATCAAGAATATTACCATTAGGATCATGACGAGAGGCATATCCACCACCAGTTATCTCTGTCCAATTATGAGCTTTTAAAGCTATTTTTTCATCAATCATAAAAGTAGAACAAAATCCGACGACTTTTCCTGCATAGGTTGCTACAAATTGCCCCTCAGGAAAAGCGTGAATTTGGCCGGTCAACATCGCTGCAGGATAAGTTCCCCAATTTGTATAAACTTTCGCGGCAACTTCTTGCATTTGAGGAATATCCTCAAGAGTTGAGTTACGAATAACGAGTTTTCCTCTTGGATTTGCTTTGATTTTGGTGGCCATAAGTTAACTTAGCAAAAAAACATTCATTATGAAATACTTAAATCCCATTTGCTCCTATTGAGTTAACAGGACAAGCTTCTAATTGTTCTTGGCAAAGTTCAATATCTTCAGGTGAGGTTGGTTGCTTCTTAACATAAGCATTTCCCATATCATCTTCGGCAAAAAACTCAGGGGCTCCCATATAGCAAACAGAGCAGGCAATGCAGCCCTCTCCATCCTCATCATCAGGATCAGTACAATAAAATTTTCCACTCACATTTAATTCATGCTTTTTACTAATATTGGCCATGACAACTTATACTTAAAAATCACGCCATGAGCAATAAGAATTGAGCATAGAAAAAGTGAGAAAATCGTCGTATAACAATTATCTTACTGCGAGGTTTCAAAATGGAGATAAAAATTCTAGAGAAAGCTAAGAATTGGGCGAAAAATGAGTGTTTTGATTTAGATTCACGCAGTGAAATCCAAAAGTTGATTGAAGAAAAAAATGAAAAAGAACTCAATGAACGTTTTTATAAAGATCTCGAATTCGGAACA
>CALFYV010000447.1 GCA_937952395.1 uncultured Bacteriovoracaceae bacterium
ATAAATAATGAAAAAGTATTTTTGGAGGCTTTTTCAAAAACCGCTGATTATCTAGGAAGAGGCTTGGCTGACCTCGGAACACTTTTTGCCCCTGAGGCTATTATCTTAGCAGGAGGTATAGCCACTGTAGGCGAAAATTTTAAATCGATGGTAGAGAATTCTTTTAAGAAGTATGTGTTTCCTCCATTTATTGGCACAACCAAAATACTCTTATCTGAGATTGCAACAGAACATGGAGCTGTACTAGGAGCTGCTTCACAAGTTTTCTTTCATCACTAGAGCTTTAATGGCTTCTCAAATTTTTTCAGCGCATTTTCAGGAATTTCTTTACCCCATAATTTATCACAATCAACTTTATACTGGGCCAGAGCACGCTCCATCATTTTCTTAAATGCTTCTTCACCATATTTACGTTTCAGATACCCATTACGTCTTTCGACTTCTTGAGTAACAGGCACTGCCTCATCCCAAAGACTTTTGACTATGGCCCGTGCCTCTTTAGCAATGTCACTGTCATAAACTAACAGAATTTGCTCTCTATTGGTTTCTGCACCAGCACTAATATTAAATGAAGTTCCTACAAAAAAATAATCCCCCTTACCAAAAATTTTATGGTGATTTTTTCTTGTGAACTTAAAGGGAACCGTTTTACCATTTAATTCAATATCAGCAGTTTCTTCACCAAAGCCTCTCACGGAAAGTCTGATGCCATCTCTAAATCTTTCAAAATCATTTTTTAGGATTTTTCTTGCTTGATTGTGCTCATCTTCAAAATAAATTTTAACTTTCTCAATAACGTTTTTTCCATCGTCATTTTTTGTTTCTATTTCGAAAGATTGGCGTTCAAACCCTGCAAAATCAAGCAGTAGGCTCCATTCACGCATGGTATTTGGTCCATCTCCTGCAGCCATCAAAAAAGGGACTCGCCCTGTTTCTTTAATTTCCTTTTCTAGAGTTTCATAAAAGACAGTTTTAAAATCTGGTGCAGAAATAGCAAATTGGTCAATGGCCATAGGGCCTTTTTCTTTTAAAATTGGTCCAAAAACATTTTTACTGATATTTTTCATTCCTCCCTTGGGAGTAAAACTTAATTGAATAAAAGGCTGCTCTCCATTGGGTTTCTTCGGTCCATAAATTTTATATGATCCTGATAAAGGAAACTCTCTACCTCTATACTTGTCTTTTACTCCTAGAGTTAAGTCGTGATAAACAACATGCGCTACGTTCTCCCCTTGAATAAAAACTGCATTGTTAGCATTTGGCCTTGCCAAGTCACTGTGAGTACTTGCCCCATCTGGTAAGTCACCGGTTTCGGCCATACCAGAGCGTGTTGCATTTGCAGAAAGTAATAACACAGCTGCATTTTTTGGATCAGACCAATCTCTTACATACATTTTCTGATGATTAAGCCCTACGGATTTTATAGCATGAATATCAATTTGATTTTTCTTGAGTAAATCATAAACCGCCTTCACTTCAGGTCTATGTTCTACAACTCCTGCATCTACTCCCAGAAGAACATAAACACCTTTATCTTGAGCACTAATATATTCATCAGCTAAGCTCGTTAAATCAAAATCATAGGTATTTCCTGCAAATTCCTTTTTCGCTCCTTTGATAAAATCGATCAGAACCTGTTCTAGATTGTCAGAGGGGATTAATTTACCATCAACTTCTCGAGGATGATTAGCATAAAGCTTTATATTTCTATAGCCAGGTTGACCATTTTTTGTTGTAAGTTCAAACGAACTAAATGGATTGGCCAATTTTTCAAATTTCTCTTCAATTTTTTCGCTTTCAATAACACTATCGAATGTGGCTTTCCATGAATCACTTACTTCAAGATTTTCCATCGGAACTTGGTTTAGATAATCTTCGATCAAATCCATTAGAACTGAGTTTTCCTGAAGAACATTCATAAACTGCGTTGTTGAAAGTTTTCTTTTAGCCTCCTTGGGTAGATCAAAATGACTATCTTCCAGTTTAAGCGCAACAGCTTCTAATTCGTCCTTAAACTTCTCATTAGCATAGGCCCTCAAATCATCTCTATTAAGACATTGCCTAGTTAAATAAAAAATTCTTTCGTAATCATAAGACCTCTGTGCAAAAACAGCTTGGGAACTCAAAAAAGAGAAAAAAATAGCAAAAATGAATTTTGTAAATAAACTCTGCATTCTTCACCTTGGGGTTTGAAGTAGGCTTATTTATACGACAGATTTTGATTGGATTACAGCAGAAAATAATGCATAGCAATAATTAAAAAAAAATCTCTTAAAAATTTGAATAAAAAAAAAATAAAATTTTTTCAAAGCAAAAAAAAAAAAAAACGCGCAACGGGGGCCCTGCGGGGAAAGCAAAAAAGAAAAAAAACTC
>CALFYV010000448.1 GCA_937952395.1 uncultured Bacteriovoracaceae bacterium
ATAAGTATCGTTATAATCTTTTTGAGGGTCTTCAAAATAACTTGGAGAATAATTAGGACCACTGGGAGCAATTGAATCAAAACTATCATAAACGGGTGAGTAAACACTCGTGGCAGTACTCGGAGTAAAGTTACTTCCAGCACCACCCGCTGAACGACGCCTAGCTGATGTTGAAGCCGTTCTATTATCGCTGGCCACACCACGCAGTACACGGGTTTGGTTCATAGCATTTTTTGTGACATCAAGAGTTTTTCTTTTTTGGCGATCAACGATGGGTTTATTATCAGAGGCTATCTTGCGCGAATTTTTTTGTTTTTCTTTTAATTTGGCATCTAAGTTTATTTGATCTGAACTGGGGGTTAAAAAATACAAAGCAGCACCTAACGCTCCTAAAACAGCGCCCGTCTTGACCATACCTTTTGTGCCAAACTCTTCTGAAGACATAGTTTTTTACCCTAGTACTCTACTTAAATATCGGCTTTTTAAGCCTATATCTTTATTATGAGGGCATGCCTTTTTTTGCTGTTAGTGGAAAGTGAGCTCTTAAAAAATCTTTAGATTTCAATAAGTTAAAATACAATTTAGGAAAGGCTAGTGAGTAGCTCAAAAACTATTTTTGAAGTTGGCAAAATATTGAGGCAGCCATTAACAAAATTCAAGTAGTTAGCTTAATTTGAGTTTGAGATCGTCCTGCCCATAAACAACAGATTTTGATGTTGTTTCTCAAATAAAAAAGAATTCTTAGAATAAAAATGGCGATTGCGAGCTTGGATAGACGTGATGATATGTAAACCTTTGATATTTTGTTTTTTAAGCTCCACACAGAAAGCTTCGAGTAAACTGGCACCAACTTCTTTACCGCGAGCAGATTCCGTTACATTCATATGCAAGTGGGCCGGATAATCAGGATAATAATTTGAAAAAATTTGATAATGAGACAGTAAATGATTTAACTTTTCTTCTTTTGAGCTATCGACTACACCGCATAAATATCCAAGTAAATTTTCATTTTCTAGAGCTAAATAAACATGCTCAGGATAATTTTCTAAATAAAAACCTAGGTATTTGTGAAAGAAAGATTCTTTCTCTTGTTCATTTTCAAATATTGTTCTGCTTGAGCTTTCAAAAAAAATCTCTCTTATTTCACTCTCAAAATTAGCAGAATATCCTTTTTTTATTTTCATGTTAGATTCTCTTTGAGCAGGCGAAAACAATAATACGCCCCTCTTTGACTGGGGCTTACTTCTTCATAGTCATTTTCATCTAATGGGATTTCACCACTGATGGCCTTGGCAAATTCGTAAAAAATTTGTCCATTGAAAGGGTATTCAGACTTAAGCATTTCTTGCAGATGAGATAAAAGTTTTTTTTCATTTGCTTCTCTTTTTGGCCAATTCATTTTTTTTAATAAGCTTTTTAATTGATTTACATCTTGTAAAAAGTCTATTTTGAAATCACTAAACTTAGTTGAATTCATTTTAAAAACGAGACTCATATCAGGGTGAGTAAAAATTCGTTTTTGCAATTGCTTCAGATTTTCAATCCTCTCTAGTAATCTAGGTGAAATTTGAAAATATTCACAGATCTTCTTTTTTTCTTCTATTGAGATTTTTGAATCAAGAGCTAAAACTAAAAAAATTAATTTCCCTCTCTCATGCTTAGGGAAATAAGATAAAAGTTGTGAGTACCAATCATCCAGTTTCTCTTCTTGAGTAGCGACCGCATCCAAACATTTTTTCAAAGAGTTTTCGGTTTTAACAAAGTTGGCCAGTTTTTTCAAAAAAAGAAAAAAACGTCCTGATTTAAGAGCTTCTTGCCAAACATAAAAATGTGAAATTTTCTCCAAAGACATTTGTTGCAGCATTGATAAAAGTTCATCATCAAAGCGAAAACCAAAACGAAAATAAAAACGTATGGCCCGCAAAAGTCTAACCGGATCAAAAACAAACTGTTCTGAACAAGCACGCAGTGTTTTATTTTTGAGATCGGCCAAACCACCTAAAGGATCATGGAAACTGGCCACATCATCTTTGTTAAAACTGATACTCAGAGCATTGATAGTAAAATCTCGACGCCTAAAAGCACTTTCCAGTGGCAGCTGGCCAAAAAGTTTGCATTCAAAATCATGATGTCCTTTTTGTTTAGTCTTATCAAAACTGTCTTGGCGTGGTTGAGAAAGCTCCAAGATTGAATCGCCTACTTTAAGTTTGAGCACCTCGTAAGCCAATTCTTCGACTTCATAAAGACTGGCCAATTTAAGTTTTAAATCTTGCCAGTTTTCTTTACGTTTATCTTCCTTAAGGAAAGATTGATAATGTAATTCTATATCTAAGTCTTGGACAATCTTACCACTTAAAATAAAGTCGCGAACACATCCCCCTACAAAATAAGGGTAATAGTTTTTAAGCCAAATAGATCTTAAACAAGACTGAACGTCTTTAGGAAGTTGGTTAACAAAAGAGCGAGCTAAATTTTTTTCATTCATTATTGGATCAGTGTTGTCTCATTTTTCATGAATTCATAAAGCGTCTTTACTTTCAATAATTCAAACGCATCTTCATGATAAACGAAATAAAACCGATCGTTAAATATTTGATGTTCAGCCGCCAAAGTTTTTACCTTATTATGGTAAAAAGAGCGGTTAAACACGTGGGTTGGGATAACAGCGATACCTAAACCATTATAAATGGCCTTCAGCATATGTCCAAAAGAGTTCACAACGATTCTTGGCTTCAAATTACGCGGGATAGTATTAAAACGTCCACGGCACCAATTAAGAAATAAAGGGTCCCCTTCTTCGAAAAAAATGAGAGGAAACTGAGTCAGGTCTTTTAAATCCATCTGACCAGTAATGGGAAAATCAGGTGAGTCCGGAAAAACTAAGGTTGTATGTTCTTTCTCAAGCTCAAGCCTGTCAGCTGAAGCTGGCACTAAGCTTTCTGGCACAATTAAAACATCCAATTCGTTATTTTCAAATTTTTTATGTAAATTCTCTTGAAAATCCATGAAAATTGATACATTTACTTCTGGTTATTGAGTGCCAAACTCAATCGCTTTATTCGCTACCCAACTCTTACCAATTCCGGTTAGAGTTCCAATATTAAGTTTGCCCATGACCTTTTGCTTTTCTTGCAAAATTTGTCCCATGACAATGTCATATTTTTTAAAAAAATCTTTGCCCAAATAGCAGAGCTTAAGTCCTTCATGAGTCAGCGCCACTTGTTTACCAGTACGGCTAATCAGCTTCACGCCAACTTTTTTCTCCATATTCTTTATACTTTGAGAAATAGCCGATTGAGTTACATGCAGCTCATCAGCTGCCTTAGAGAAACTTTTGGCCTTATAAACCGCCATCAATGTCGCTAGTGATGAAGTATCAATCATGCTGTGAGTTATAGCCTAAAAGCTCTTTATTTACACGCCTTTTTCTTTAAAACTATTAGTTTTGCTTATGTTAGATGGTTAAATCTATAAAAATTATAGGTTTTTCTATTTCAGTTGAGGCAATAATGCGCGACAGTATATCTATCCTGAAATACATTAAGTTTCTTATAAAAATGTCCGATAAAATTGTATGAATAATCGGAGGGTATGGGATGGAGAAGCTGTATGATTTACCAGATTTAAAACAATTACAAGAATGGAAAACATATGATCAAAAAGGTTATAGAGCATTAATTAAAATGATATCTAAAAATAAGAAAATTTTAATTCTTGCCACCAAAAACTCTGGTAAAAACACTATTCAACATTCTGTGGTAAATTATATCCATAGGATGCACTCTGAAATATTAGTCATTCCTTCTCTTGAGGGTATTAACCTCCCAAAAATGAAAGCTAATAAGAAAGTTACTCAATTAAAGAAAATGTGCAAGGATCAAAAAAGTTATATAGCCTGTATTCAACACGAAGGTGATTGGGAAATGCCTGTTAGCGAATTTGTCACTGAATTCTCAGGTTGGTTTGAATGTGTTTTAGACTTAAGATTTTACGAAGGACAAAGAATCCTTTGTGCAATTTATGATGGTAAGAAATCTTACAAATGCATTTATAAGCATGAGTTCGTCAGAACTAATCGAGTAGCCGCATAAAACCACTAGTTTGTTGACAAAGTCCTGTGTATGAAACTTGGGACTTAATAACAAAAACCGCTTTTCAAAGCAATTTACAAAAAGCCAGGACGAAGAATATTAAGTTTTTGAATGAGACTACCGATATTTTATTCATGGGAAATCATATAACTTTAACTCTTTTTCTACTTATTTTTTCACTTAACTCTTACACCCAAGGGAATGACTTGACTGGGGTTGGAAATTTCCCAGAAACTGATAGTGAGGGTTTTAGAGCGATCTTAGTCTGTGGGGAGATAAAAGACAGAGCAAAACCCAATACTGTCATCTCTGCCAAAGAACTTGATAATGGAACAGTGCTGATAAAAATTCGGTATATCGAAGATAATATTACTATAAATATTCCAGCATCAGCATCAACTGTCACAGAGACTAATGCTAATTTTTCATTGATCAATCCTGGTCGTAAATCAAATAGTTACAGCTTTGAATTGAACACTGGTGTTGGGGTAGAGTTTGAAGAGACAAGATGGCCCGACTATTTTTCGAGCGTTAGCGCAATAATGACGAGATTGTTAAATAATAACTATCACATCGATAGATTAACTTTCACCCAATCAGAGCCAAGCTCTTTATGGATTCAAGGATATTTACCTTATAAATCGCGACAAGATAGAGTTGTTGAAGACTGTCATATCTTATCGAAATCATTCATTCAAGAAGCGATAGAGGCAAAAAGAGAAAAAGATAATAATCAGGCAGAAGTAAATAGTAGCACAATAAAAAGTAAAGATTCTAATCCTGCCCCTACAAATGATAAGAAAGGTAATAGTCAAAAAGTCATTCAACAATAACTACAAGAAAAGTATAAATCCTCCAGTCAAAATAGCTTAGAGATAATATAAAAATTTTCTCAAAAGAGATCTTTTCAAATTTTTCTCATGGAAAAGGACATTTTATCCCAAATGTTTTTTTCGTTTTTATAAATTCAATGAGTTACAAAAACTTATCTCGACATTCTTTTGCATAAAGCTCCTTAGAAAACAAAGGAGATGCAATGTTTAATGCTTTGAAGTACACTAAAACTCTAGAGGAGAATGGTTTTAATAGAGACCAGTCGGAAATTTTAGTGGGAATGTTTATGCAAATGATGGAATTTAACATGGTTTCTAAATCTGATTTTGAAAGATTTCAAACAAAAGTTTATCATCAATTTGAAAGAATAAATGAACGCTTCGAAAGTCTTGAAGGAAAAATGAATGAACGCTTCGAAAGTCTTGAAGGAAAAACAGATGAGCGTTTCGAAAACCTTGAAAGAAAAATGGATGAGCGTTTTGAAAACCTTGAAAGAAAAATGGACGAACGTTTCGAAAACTTTGATGGGAAAACAGATGAGCGTTTTGAAAACCTTGAAAGAAAAATGGACGAACGTTTCGAAAACTTTGATGGGAAAACAGATGAGCGTTTTGAAAACCTTGAAAGAAAAATGGACGAACGTTTCGAAAACTTTGATGGGAAAACAGATGAGCGTTTTGAAAACCTTGAAAGAAAAATGGACGAACGTTTCGAAAACTTTGATGGGAAAACAGATGAGCGTTTTGAAAACCTTGAAAGAAAAATGGACGAACGTTTCGAAAACTTTGATGGGAAAACAGATGAGCGTTTTGAAAACCTTGAAAGAAAAATGGACGAACGTTTCGAAAACTTTG
>CALFYV010000449.1 GCA_937952395.1 uncultured Bacteriovoracaceae bacterium
ACTAAAGATGAATCAGATAAGCAGGTCTTTAAGGTACCATCGCTAAGAAATATCGAAAAAACTCATCCTTATTTTCATGATGGTAGTTTAAAGACTTTAGATGAAGTGATTCCTGTGATGGCCAAACATCAATTGGGAGTTGAGTTAACGTCTGAAGACGTTAGTGATATCAAAGCTTTTTTAACATCACTAACGGCCAAAGAACTTAAGTATTAGATCTTATTTTTCGTTTTGCTTAATTTCAACTTGAGTTGAATCTGAAGGTACAGCAATTGATTTATCTTCTTGAGAGTCAACTATGCGAGCATTTTTAGAGAAGTAATTATCTATATCTAAATTACTCTTAAGTGCTAAGAGTCTTTGAATTTTCATACCAGCTCTTAAGGCCTTAAGCGATTCAGCGAAACTTGTATCAGCTAAACCTTCAACATTATAGATATAAGCTAGAGTTAACCAAGCGTGAGCAGTTACTTCTTCAGTTTTATTTCTAAGCTTTTCAAAATCCAATTCACTGACTTCACCACTAGATAGCTTTGCTTCTAGACCTTCTCTTTCTTTTTCTATTTCTTTTGTATTCTTTTCAATTTCCACTAATTCGTTCTCAGCAACTTCTAAGAGTTGGGCTTTTGATTTCTCTTCATTTTTGACAAGGTCAGAGAGATCCATCATTTTAACTTCAAGATCACCACCAGCGGCGTTGTTTCTTTCAATGGCCTTCCAAACATCGGCCCTCGCCTCAATAAGAATTTTCTTCATCAATACATTCTCATGAGGAACCAAGCTCTGAGCGAAAGAAAGGGTCGATAAAGTCATTAAAAATATAATTAATTTCATAAAAACTCCTATTGTTTAGCTCTCTATAGAGCAAATAAGGTGCCAAATTTATATTGTGATTTCAGCTATTTAGGGTGAGCAAACTGAACTAAATTTGAATAAAAGCCTAAAATAAGGACAATAGGAAGCATAGCTATACCCAAATAGATATAATTGTGGACAACAAAAGAAAAATAACCTATTATATCTAAATGGATATAACTAATCATCTTCCTTACCTCTCAAGTGTTATTAAAGAGAATAGGCTTAAGCTTGGTTTAAAGCAGTCTGAATTGGCCAAAACAATAGGTATAGGTTTAAAAACTTTACGTAAAATCGAGCAGGGAGACCTTACTGTTAATTTCGTAAAGTTAAGCTATCTGCTTAATTGTTTAGGTTTATCTTTGGTACCTTCAGATTTAGTGACTTCGCCCATAAGGAAGAACTCAGAGATATTATCCAAGAAATTTATCCTGCAAACGCTTAAGCATATTTATCCTATTTTAAAAATAAAGTACGGAGTGAGTGAGTTGGCGTTGTTTGGGAGTTATGCTTTAGAGGAAGCTCAAGCTGATTCAGATATAGATATTTTAATAGAATTTGAAGCAGGAAGTAGTTTTGAAACTGAAGGAGAGATTCAGCTAATTCTTGAAAATTTATTTAAAGGAGCAAAAGTAGATTTAACAATTAAATCAAACTTGAATGAGGCTTTTAAAAAAATGATAGAGGAGACTAAGATCGATGTCCCCCAAGAATTATAAGTCTTCCCAAGTCTATCTTGAACGTATACTTGTTCATATCCATAAAATTAAGAAATATAAAAATGAAATTAGTTTTGAATTATTTAATAAGCGTGAACGAGATTACGATGCTATTTGCATGCAATTATCTCAAGTAGGAGAGAATATTTCAAAACTAGAAAAGTCTTCAGAACGGCTTATAGAGAAATTTCCACATTTGGTTAATTGGAAGGCCTTGAAGGGATTAAGAAATAGAATTGACCATGATTATACTTGGCTTGAAGCGGATAAGGTTTGGTCTTTACTTGAAGAGAATCTCGAAGAGCTTGAAAATGGCATTAAAGAGATTCTCAAAAAACGTTTTGGAATTACATAACGTCGGTTTTTTGTCTAACTTCTATACACCCACTATCCTTTTTTCAAACGTGCTCTTATGAAATGTCTTTGAATGTTATCCTAAAAAGAAAACTCACAAGGACTAATTATGTTTAAACTATTCGCCCTAACTCTGATGACTCTTTCTTTAGGTTATGCTCAAGAAGAAGTGAAAGAAGAAGGTTCACTCTTTGATTTAATGCAAGTGAGTGAAGAGAAGCAAACTAGTGAAAATGATCAAAAAATTAAATTAATGATAGCACCTGTGAATAGTTTTTTTGCGCAAGGAAATTATGAAAAACAAGGCAAGGGCCTATTAAGTGATACTGCTCACCCTTCGGCTTATTCTTTAGGTGTTGGTAAAAACTATTTTAACCTTGGCTATAAAGAAACTCTGGATAGGAAAAATAGTGGTATTGCTACTTTCATAGATGAAAAGACTGATGGTCTAGGACTTCAACTTAAAGCAGGTGTGAATACTGTTTTAGCCGCTGGTGTTGACAGCTACCATATAGCAAATCCATTACTTGAACTTTCTCCAGAAGGGGAAGTGATTAAAGCGGACCCGAATAGGACTGCAAAAAGAACTAGCTTTGGTGCCGCATATGATAAAAATTTAAATTTAGCTTTAAGTTCAAAAAATGAAAATCAAAAATGTGTTTACTATAACGCTAGTATTGGAATCGGCATTGGGGGAGCAGCTATAAGTGGACTTTCTGAAGATGTGAAAGATGCACTCTTTGTTGGCCTGACTAAAAATAGCAGAGTTGCGGCAGATGCCACCATTGTTATTAGTGAAATCAATACTCCTTCAAGTGCTTTGGGTAAGGCCAAGGATATTTTCAATAAAGTTGTCGATGAAGTTCAGGTGGGAGCAGATATAACAAGACGTTCAAGATTAATTGGTATTATTAATAAAGAGAAAAAAGCGTCTGAACTTATGCCAAAATTAAGCGCAGTTTATCTAAAGCTGAGTAAAAACGTAAAAAATATCAATATTAGTTATGAACTGAGCAACGAAACACTTAATAGGACTTTTGGTGAGGCCAAGCCATCAGTCTTTCATAAAGTTAACGTCAATAAAAAGAATGTAAGTGTTGGTGCTTTTAGAAATAATAAACTTGATCTTTGGGGTGGACAGGCCAATATCCGCATTCCATCAGGAACAAAAAAATGAAATTACTCATTATCTTCTCATTTATGATTTCTACTGTTGTTATGGCGGATACTTGTGTTATCTTTCCGGGTGTTGAAGTCAAACTAACTGAAAAGTTGAAACTCATCAAAAAATTCAAGATCGCGCAAGACTTGGAGCTACCTGAAAATTTAGAACTCAATACTCGTTTAGATAATTCTCAGATTTTAAGTATAAGAGATAAACTCAATACGATAAGTGGTTTTGGTGGTCGTGTTAGTATTCATAAGTTCAATCATATTGATCTGCCAAAAGAAATAATAGAAGAGATTGATGAGTCTCTAGCCGATACCATAGGAATTAGAAGTATTTTAAATCTATTAAAAAATCATCATTATTTTTTATGTTTATCTAATTCAACTGTTCAAGAGGATAAAAGTTTTAAGGTCAGTATCATGAAAAGTCTAGCGCAAGGCTTAGGCAAACCCAACGATGTAACGGACACTATCCAAGGTAGGGCCTGCGAGTTAAAGATTGAAGAAGAATATGAAATAAGTAATGGAGAAAAACCAATACTGCTTGAGGAGTTTGATTTAGATGTGGACTTTGAAGATAAAAATCTTTATTCCCAGATAATGCTAAGTGATATGTGGGTACTGGGGCCACAAACACAAGCTGATTTAAAAATTAGAGCGATTGTTCGTTATACCTTTGGCAATCCTGCAAATGAAGTAGGTTGGAGAGAGGAATCATTTGAAATAGGACATAAGGTTTTAAATGAAAAGCAAAGTGTAGAGTTGTTAATAGCTGCTGCAAAAAAACAAACTGAGAGTATTAGCGCCTCTTATAGCAATTTATCTGATTCAAATCTAGTGATTGATAAAGCTCAAATAGAAAATGTGAAGCAGGTCATGCAAAGACTCAATAATGATAAAACCGTAAAGTCTATTCAAGTCAAAAATATTTTAAGTTTATCTTATTGGGGTTATAGCTTCCCTGTTGGCGAAATGCTTTTAGGCAAAAAAGATCAACAGTTCAATCCGACTGGCCAGTCAAATTTAGATTTTAAAAATTTTGAAGGCTTTTCGGAAGATAAATAATCTAAGTTAACTCTTTATAATTGGTTAGACCGCGCATGACTTCATGACCTTGATGAATGCTATGGGAGTTTTCTTGATTAATAATAATCATATCTTCTTGCACTGTTAATTCACGTTTGGCCTGAATTGAATTATCTGTAACTTGATGAAAATTAATAATCGAAGCGAAGGCCTGACCTGCTTTGAGTTTATCCCCAGACTTAAAATGATAATCAACGAGTCCGCCATAAGGAGAGTAGACGCTTTGATAGTCTTTAAAATCGCTATAGTAACGAGGCATACTCTTAATTTCTGCTTTACCCTTAACGACACCTTTGGCCTTCAGGTAGTTTTGAATCTTTTGTGATTGCTCACGTCCTAACTCAAGTGAGAAAGTCTCTTGAATGCCAAGTTCCAAGGTATAGGCTT
>CALFYV010000450.1 GCA_937952395.1 uncultured Bacteriovoracaceae bacterium
GTTCTTTTAACTCCTTTCGTTTTATCTAGTAAGACAGCTAAACCACCATGACTAGTCCACTTTAAATTGTCCATACAGCGTTTTTCACAAAACCAAGTAATTTCTTCTCCACTTGTATTATAGACATAAACTCTGCCCTGGTTGGTGGTAAGAATAAAGCGGGTACCATCACCTATAAAACGAAAAGCCCTAGGAGACTCATCACCTAAGGAAATATTTTTTATAAGCTCACCATTCACTTTCCTTAAATCAAAGGAAAATCTTATACCAGAATTTGTTTTCTTTTGTATTGTGTGAATAAAATGAGTTCCTTGGGAGTTCATTACAAAATCAGTTCTATGATCTATCTTCAAACTAAAAATTTCTTTAGTCTTTATCGTTTCAGAGAAAACCAAAGTTGTGCCAAACAAACTCCATATAAAAACCAAAAATATTTTCCTCATATTCCCCCCCTGATAATTAAGTAATTTGAATTTTATTTTTGAACATAAATATCAATTCGTCAATTCTGGCGAACTCATAGGGGTCATCAAGATAAGGTCATTTATAACTACAGCCTAGGGAGTATCTTACTTTTTTGCTCAAGATCAATGTCCAAATATTTCTCATAACCAAAAAAGAAATTACTTACCTGATAATTTTTAAGCCAGGCATGAGTTAAAACAAAATTCATACGATGAAAACCAAAAATCCAAGGTGTATCTTCGGCCAAAATATGATTCATTTGGGCGTAAAGCTGGCTGCGCTCAGGTGAGTCTTGCATCACTGTGGCTTTTTCAAAGAGTTTATCGAACTCAGGGTTTTGATAATTGGCATTATTAGAACCAGGACTTTTGTTTGGCCCATAAAAAAGTTGTAGAAAGTTTTCCGCATCAGGATAATCAGCGTACCAAGATAAATCAAAAATCTGTGCTGAAGCATTATT
The DNA here is from genome assembly GCA_937952395.1 of uncultured Bacteriovoracaceae bacterium. Lineage (GTDB taxonomy): Bacteria > Bdellovibrionota > Bacteriovoracia > Bacteriovoracales > Bacteriovoracaceae > CALFYV01. Next base: position 926 of record CALFYV010000450.1, read on the forward strand.
GGTTTTTTTCACTAATTCAGGCCAAGTATTAATGCTGATATTGAGCTTAATTCCAATTTTTTCAAACTGAGCTGCCAAAAATTCCGCCCTCTGTCTAGATTGAGTGTCGGAGAGGATTTCAAAAGTTAATTTTTTACCAACTAGCCCCTCTTCTTTAATCATTTTTTTTGCCCGCTCAACATCGTAGACTGTATAGGGATTTTTAAAATCCTCTTCGTAACCTTTTATTTTAGGGGGAATAGGGCCTTGAGCTACAACTCCTTGGCCTTTATAAAAAAGATCGTTATATTTTTTGCGATCAATACTCAGAGAGAGCGCTTGACGTAATTTTTTATTTTTAAGAGCGGGGTCAGATAAATTAAAACCATTATAAGTCACATCGATTTGAGCGTTTTGATGTAAAGACATTTTTAAATTGGCTAGCTCTGCCTTAAGCTGATGCTTTTCATCCACGGCACTATAGTAATGAGTGTTCTTTAGTTCCAAGAAATCAATTTGTCCTTTCATGACCTTGAGCCATCCAGGTTGATCTTCCACCATAACGTGAGAGATGACTTCATCGATCTTAGGAAGCCCTCCACCAGTTTTATCGACGTATTCCTCATAACGAAAATAATGATACTTACTATCAGGAATGAAGCTTTTTAGATAGTAAGCACCCGTACCAATGGGGTGATTAAGAGTTTCATCTTTATAACAATTCACAATTTTTTCCGAGACAATATAACTAATGGGCATCGCAAAGGTATAGAGGAACTGAGGAAATGGCTTCACTAGCTTAAAAGTAATTTTATCTTTACCCAAAACTTTAATGCCATCTATTTCTGTATTATAATCATGCTTCTTCTGCGCTCTCCATTGATTGAGTCCTGCAATCTTACCATCCAACATCCACCAACCTGAGGCGTTGCTTTTAGGATCTG
>CALFYV010000451.1 GCA_937952395.1 uncultured Bacteriovoracaceae bacterium
AATCTCCTCATAAATTCGGTTACGACCCACTTAATTCATCAGCAGTGCCAACTTTCTGTGCGTTGGCAAAGTATTTGTCACTAGCTATTTCAGCTACTTATATCAGCTTTATAGGAATCAGAGCTGAGGAATAGATTTTAAGCGTTCAATATATGAACGGCCTGACTACTTTTTGGTCACTTATTTTAGGCGGGAAAACTTACCCTGAGGTCTAAAAATCAGAAATCAGCTAAAATAAAAGGATGTTTAAGCGCATTTTGGCTTCAAAGAAGGCCATATTTCACGAGGAAAGCACTCGCTTTATGCTCTTTACCGGGCTAAAGGTCATGTTCGTCTCATTGGTGATCACTATTATTTTGTTTTACCTACTTTGGCTTATAGTCTCTATCAATAGTGCTTTCTTCGAAGCCAGCAATTACAAAGGAGTCGATGCCTTAAGAGAGGCTTATATGGACTTCATAACTTCCGAATTATTCGAAGTGATTCCTTTGGCCAGTATCTTCTTTTTTTTCCTCTTTTTTAGTGGTGTTTATTTAGGAAAGCTTCTTTTGCGACCATTCTCTATTATTGGAGACTATTGCCAAAAAGTGATTGAAGATAAAAATATTCCCTATGAACCTGATCAATTTTCTGATTTTAAATTATTAACCCGCTTTAGTGACTTCTTCTTCACTTATCTTTTAGAATGCAGAGAAGAAGGCTATTTAAAGACCAATACGATACCGAGTCAATTTACCAAGATTCGAAAGCCTCAATTTGATAAAATTTTCTTTTTTCATTTTCTACTTTATATCTTAATTATTTGCGCAGTTTCCTCAGTCATTTTGAGTAATGTGGCCACATCGATTTATTTGAAAATAGTTGAACTGGCCCTGGCCCATATTTCTAGTCAATCTATGTCTATTAATCATTTCGTTTCTTCTCAGACTGATATCATCGATACTATTATTACTTCAACCATTGCTTTACAGGCTGTTTGCTATACTTTTCTTTCTTATCATCTCTATGCAAAAGTTTCGGGTGCTTCATTTGGTTTTTTTGCTACGATGAAAAGTTTTATGAAAGGAAATTATGATAGCCGTGTTCACCTTATTGGCTATAATCATATCAGGCCATTTAGTAGAGCATTTAATCAGTATCTTGATTTTATTGCAGAAAACTTCGCAGATCGCAAAGTTTTAAAAACAAAAAAGATAGGGCCAATTAGCCTTGCAAATAACGACTAGCTTCATTAACATTAGTAGATAGTGTGAAGAGAGCATAAAAAAGGATGATGAATGAAAAATTTAGTTTACGTTTCTTTAATGATGATCTTAATTGGTTGTACCTCAAAAGATAACCTCAAAAAAACCCTTATAGAAAATCCTGATATTTTAGCTGAAGCGATCAAAGCTAATCCATCTGAAGTGGTAGATGCACTAAACGAAGCATTTAAAGCTGCTCAAGTTGATCATGTTAAAAAGCGTGAAGAGCAAGAAAAGAAAGCTCTTCAGGAGAGTTTTGAAAATCCACTTCAAGCCGAAATACGTAGTGATGAAACGATTAGAGGTACTAAAGGAGCCCCACTGGTTTTA
>CALFYV010000452.1 GCA_937952395.1 uncultured Bacteriovoracaceae bacterium
GGATTATTTTCTTTGTCTAAAAGAGATTACTCCTCCTTTAGAATCTTATGATGTATAATCAATTTAAGGTTAAGCGTAGGGAAGACGACTGGTTTCGCCCTACAATTTTTATTTCGGGAGCAATCCCTGATCATAGTGTGCACGCCTAACTGGTTCTAAATGAATCAGATAAAAGGGAAGCCTAAAGTGATTATATAGCGCCCACCTGGTATCCAGGGGCGCGAAACTCTCTAAATCTCAGCGCTTAACCGTCATTATCATCGATTAAACCGTTTATTTATTGACACTTAGCTCGAAAACTTGAATCATTTAGTTATGGACGAATCTCCTCAATATACAAAATTAAGTACGAATTGGATTGAAAGTCTTGCCATGGAAGAAATCAACATGGAAGAGTCTGGTGTTATTAATTTTAATGAACATCTCAATACCGAAAAAATTTTAGAGGAATCATCCATTGAGTTTATGAATTCAATGCGAGATTTTTTTGAAATCTACATGACTAAATTTAACGAATTTCGTGGATCAAAAGATAACAGAGCTTCCATTAAAATTTTTAAAATTTCTAACACTGTTAATGACTTTATGCTTTTTAGAAATTCACTCAAATTAGTTATCGCAAGACGTGCTGTTGACGTTATCACTATTGGCTTCTTATCCAATGCAGGAGGCTTATTTTCAGCGCGCCTAAATAATGAATCATCTGCTGTTAATGCCGTTCATGAAATCCAGGCCCATGTCGGTGCTTTTGGTGAAGTCACTTGGCGCTTTAAGGGTGAGAAAGTTAATATTGAAACTTTAGTAAAGCATTATTTAACTGAATTTATTAAGCACTCTGCTAGATAAAACTAATTCCACTTGCTTTTCGGACTGATTTCTTGGCCCCCGCTGATGGGCTCAAACGGTTTTTTGTTTCTATCAATGATGCTTCTACAGTAGGAATTTTTATACCAAGTGTAGCTTCAATATTAAAAGTACCCAGCTGGTAGTAAAAATTTTCATCATCCCGACTTAGGTCATATTTTAAATTTTCAGCTGGAAAACTCCAGTCTCCTTTTGTGATTTGCCCTTCACCTGCTCCAAAAACAGTGGCATAGGTTTTAGCAAAATCATAACTGGTACAAATATTCTGGGAACATAACTGGAATAAGCGGTTTCTAATATTCTGCTCAAGAGCTGCTTCTATGGCACGTGCCAAATAAATCACATCCAAATAACCGGTGAAAACTTTCATATCACAGGGAGTAGATTTTCCTTGCTCAAAATTTCTTTCCAAAACTTCGAAAAAGTTTAATTGATTGATATTATAATTTCGACCATAAAGCCTGCAGCAACGAAAAATCAAATAATTCAAACAAGATTTCTGAACATAAAATTCACTACTACCCATGGTATTACCATAGACAGTATTAGGCAGAGGCGTATCATTCTCTCTATACTCCCCCTTATGTCCGGAAAAAATAAAACCAGAAGATAAAAAACAAAACTTGGAACCATATCTTTCTGAAAATTGGCTGGTATTAAAAACGCCTACAGCATTCAAAGCATCTGCCAACTTAGGATAATCATAACAGTCCATTAAAGAGGATAAACCAACAGCGTAAATAGTTAGATCTGGCCTGAAAGTATAAAGAATTGTCTGTATCTGATCTTTTTTTAATATATTGCAGGGAAGAGTTACAATGCCAGGCAAAGTCACTTTATTATTATAATAAGTTCCCACTACACGATACTTTGTTTTCAAATATTCAGCCAGGTTTGAACCTACAAACGATGAAATTCCAAAAATAAGCACTGTTTTCTTTTTTGTCATTGTTTGATCATATCATGTTTTGATTTCACAAAAAATAAAGAACCCTCGCTCAAATTCTGAGCGAGGGTACGTGGGTTTTATATCTATCCAATAAGCTTTAAGGCTGCTTGAGGCCAAGAGTTCGCTTGAGATAGAACCGAAACACCTGCCTGATTAAGTATACTATTCTTAGTCAGGTCTGCAGTTTCAGCTGCTACATCAACATCTCTGATCCTCGAGTTGGCCGCACTGAAATTCTCATCATTAATCGCTTGTGTA
>CALFYV010000453.1 GCA_937952395.1 uncultured Bacteriovoracaceae bacterium
CGCCCAAGGTGTTTTCACCTCGTTTCACTATCGCCATCGCTTCAGTATTTTGAACATGATCACTCATTGATTTTGTCCAAAGGCTATCAACAACATCATTATCTGTTTGGTAACTTGAACTTAATTTTTGCTTAATGGGTTCAATCGTTGAATAAGGAATAACCACCATGATTGTTCCCGAAGCTGATTCAAACTCGACCTCGAAAGTTGTAGTAATAATAACATCTGAAGGTGGAACAACCCCCACGAACTGAGGGTTAATTTCAGTTCTAATATATTGAGCATCAATTCTATGAACCGGGGCCCATGCTTCTTCAAGATCGTTTATGGCCATATCCATGACTCTTCTCATGAATGAAAGCTCTATCTGAGTAAATTCTTTTCCTTCAATTTTTGTAAACGGTCTATCCGTCCCACCAAAATAAGAATCGATAATGGCATAAGCCAGTTTCGATTCAAAAACCATTAGAGCAGGGCCGCGAAGTTCATTAAAACGGATGATACACATACAAGATGGTATCGGTAACGTGTTAACAAACTCTCCAAACTTCAAAAGATCAGTTGAAATCATAGAGATAGTTGAAATTTTTCTTAAAGAGTTAGAAAGTGAAACACGAAATTGACGTATGAAACGTTCATAAATAATTTCTAAGATGGGCATTCTTCCGCGAATAACTCGATCTTGATTGGTTAGATCATAGGGCTGAATATTATCGGTGACCTCGTCAACATCATCACCTATGTCGAGCCCTAGCGCATCTTCTTCGTCGTCACCAACGGCATTTAAAAGTGCATCTACTTCATCTTGGCTGAGTACCTGAGGCATGACTCCCCTCCTGGGATTCTTAGACTTACAACATCCTGTCGTAAGTTTTTACTAATTAATTTGAAAACCGACGTAATAAACGTCGACTAGCTTTCCATCAATTAAAAATGAATTAATGGCAGCTTTTATCTCTTCTTTCAAATACGTCTTCCCTTCTTTCTTTAATAAGTCTTCCGGACGTTTTGAATTTAAAATACTAATAATGGTGTCTCTGATTTGTGGTTTACGTGCTGTAAATTCGACTTCTTTAGATTCATCATTGAATTTCAAAACTGCAGTTAATCGAACAAATCTCCTAGGGCCGTCACTTTTTGCCAAATTCACAGTAAAGCCGTCTAGATTTAAAAGTTTTCCATCTGTTCTAGTTTCTGATTGGGCCAACTCTTGTTCGGCCTCTAGCTCCTCACCACTTTTCATCTCTTGCTTGATAATATCTTTAACTGATGGCTTGGAAGCTTCGCTTTGCATGAATGAATATTGCAAATAAGCGATGGTCGACATCACGGCCATATTAAGAATAAGTAAAATAGTAATAAGAGGATTCTTGCCAGTAGCTTCCGCTGCTTTAGGCTTCTTGGCTGCAGCTTCGGTTGCTTGTTCGGGTTTTTCTTTTTCCTCGGCCATGATTAAACTATCCTAGTTCAAATTAGGAAACATCGTGTTTCCCTATGTCAAAATTATAACCATGGAAGAAATTCTAAGCAAGCCGGTCGCTTGTAATAAGGCAAATTCTGCCAGTATTTTATCTAATAAAGTCTCAATCCAAGCAATTTTATTGAATTCGATGTCATTTCTTTGACATTCTTTGCAAAAAAAAGGGAAAGCCTCAGCCTTCCCTCTCTATAAAACATATTTTAAATAGTCTTAAAACATTTCTTTCCAAGCTTTACCTGGACGAAACTTTGGTAAAGTCTTAGCTTTGATTTTGATTTTTTCGCCAGTAGATGGATTAACACCTGTTCTAGCTGCTCTTTTCACTTTAGTGAAAGTTCCGAAACCAACTAAAGAAACATCTTCACCTTTCTTAACAGTTCTTTTTACAATTTCATGATAAGCAGAAATAAAATTATCTGCATCTTTCTTTGTAATGTGAGTAAGGTTTTTTTCTTTGAGAACGGCTTCAACAAGTTCTTTTCTGTTCATAAGTGCTCCTGATATGTATTTGTTTAATTAATACTTAAGTTAAATGTTTGCTTATTTTTTTTTGAATGACAACAAAAATTACTAATTTTTTTTCTCAAGTATTTTTATTTTGAATTGATGCTAGGCCAAAAAAAAGGAGATCATGTTTCGATCTCCTTTTTTCAGTTTTAAATAAAATTTAAATCTACTGTTATAGTTTTACTTTTCCACGCTTTTTTAATTCTTCGATAATATTTTCAAAGTGACTAATTGGATAGGCTCCTTTAACTGGAACACCATTTAATAAGAAACCAGGTGTACCTTGAAAACCAAACTTAGCCGCCTCTTCAAGGTCTGCTTCAATACGATTTTTTACTTTTTCGGAATTAATGTCCTTAGCTAGCTTACTCATATCAGCTCCTACTTTCTGAGCTATACTTTTAAGAAATTTTTCGCCATTTTGAAGCTTTCTTTGATTTTTATAAATTTCATCATGAAACTCAGCAGCCTTCTTGTCGCTTTGTAAGCGAATAGCTTCATAATATTGAGACGAAATCATAGCATTTTGGTGAAAGCTAAGTGGTAGATGCTTATAAATAAATTGAATTTTCCCTTCGTACTTCTTCATTAGCTCCATCACTGTCGAAAAACCACGGCTACAAAATGGACACTCGAAATCCGAGTA
>CALFYV010000454.1 GCA_937952395.1 uncultured Bacteriovoracaceae bacterium
TCAATCGTATCAAAATAGATAAATCAAAAGCTATAGTAAAAAAAAAAAACCACAGGAGGTTTATAGTGAAAAAAATGATTGTTGCAGTATTGGTTCTATCAATATCTGCTTTTGCTCAACTAAGTAAGACAAAGGTTTCTAGCTTTTCTCAACCAGCTAATTTTAACAAAGCCACTCAAGTTGAAATTAATGTTATTCGCTCTGAAGCCAAAGTGAATGCCACTCCATCTGTAGATTTTGATGGTTTTTCTTTAGCTGCCAGACAAAACGATACTATGAAAAGTGATTATTTTGATTACTCAAGTTCTGCTATTAAATTTAATAAATTAGATGGTGATAAAACTGTTGCCGCAGGTGTGAATCTTGAAATTGAGTCTCTTGAACTTGCCTATGAATACAGATTGGGACTTTCAAAGAAAGTTGAAAATGTTCTTTTAAGACCTTATATTGCGGCTTCTGCTGGTCTTCAAAGAAATAAAGCAAAAACAAATGTTCCTGGTGTTGATGCTTCAAAAACTAAACTCGATCTTTACCCAAGTATTGGAGTTGAAGCTAATTTCTTTAATCGTTTTGGCGCTACCCTTTCTTACACTCAAAGAGATACTGACTTTGGAAGTAATATCGTAGCTAATAATAATATTTTGGCCTTAGGATTTAATTACGCTCTCTAGATATAACTAAGGGCCTTCGGGCCCTTTTTACTTTCAAAGACTCTGCTTTAATTTTTCACGCCAATTATTAAAAATCTTGATTTTCTCTTCATCTCTATAATCTGGATAAGTCCATGGAAGATTTTTAAACGTATTGTTTTCAAAAATATAGGTTAAATCTGAATACACTCCGTCTCTTAAATAAATGCGATGAGAATAGGGTTTACCCGTGGCCAGTTGAAAATTTTCAAGTGAGAGAAAACCAATATCTAAGTTTAAGGTTCGTTTATTATTTTTAATAAATTTTCTCTCCAGAGTGTCTGCCCAAATTTTGGCTTCTACAAATTCATCTCGAGAACGCTTGGTAAAATCAATGACAAAAAAGCGTTTTAAATGAGGGCCCATTTCTTTTGAATAATATTCTTTTAAAGGGTTAAAAAGAGGAATGAACATATCATTGATATTAAAACGATCACACCAAAGCCCTGAGCAATTTTTCTCATCGGTTTCTTCTTCATTATAAAGAAAGCTACCAAACATAAAACCAGGCGTTGGTTCTTTTAATTGACTCATTAATGGATATTCTTTTTGACTAAGTTATCATAGTAAGCAAAGAGCTCTTCACGGGTCACACTGGCCGTACCTTTTTTACCAACCACGACACCTGAAGCACAATTTCCAATCCAGGCAGCTTCTTCTAAAGTTGCACCCGCAGCAAGAGCAGAACTAATCGCACTGATAGCAGTATCTCCGGCACCCGAAACATCAAAAACTTCATTGGCGACTGTTGGAATCATATGTAGCTTTCCATCTGCTTCGCGGTCTAGAAGCGCCATTCCGTCTGCACCTAAAGTAATAATTAATTTTTTTAAATCAAGTTTATCAATTAAAACCTCTGCGATTTTTGCTACATCTTTTAATTTTCTATAACCCAAAGCTTCAGCCATCATTTGTGATTCAACAAAATTAGGTTTCAATAAATCACATCCCTTATAATAAAGTGGGGAGGTATTGCGTGATGGATCAACTGCCACCATTTTATTCATGGATTTAAATTTACTGATAAGGACCTGGCAAAGTTCGCTGGTGACTAAACCTTTGCCGTAATCTTCAATAATCACTAGAGAGTGGTTGCCGTAAAAATCTTCTAAACGATTGAGGATTTTCTTAAAAGAATCTTCATCTAACTCCTGATTAGTTTCATAATCTACCCGGCAAATTTGTTGTTGATTAGTCGTCACTCTTTCTTTGAAGGTGGTCATACGGTTAGCCGAACGCACGATTCCCCAAGTCTTAAGTCCTTCTTCTTCTAGTAAACTCTCAAGAAGTGATGCATTTTGATCATTGCCTACCACTCCACAAAGAGTTGATTTGACTCCTAGGCTTTGTAAATTATCTGAAACGTTAGCCGCGAGGCCTAGTTTTTGCCATTCTTTACTAACTTCTAAAATGGGAACTGGAGCTTCAGGAGAAATACGCTTGACTTCGCCGTAGGTATACTTATCAACGCCAACATCTCCTACAACTAATATCGGTTCTATATTAGAAAATGCGTTGACGATTTTTGAAAATCTTTCTTTGGTCGGTAAACTCATAACAATCCTTTGAACTATTCTAAAAATTCAGCTGCCATTTGAAAAATACTATCCACTTCAATACGTCCCATACATTCATAATAAGGACATTTATTTAAAGTACATTTATTATCTTCTGCGCAAACTACTTCGGGCACAACTACTTTAGAACGACTTGTATCAAGATGAAAAGGGGCCCAGCGGAAAGCAGAAACACTTTTTAAGGGTAAATAAAGTCCAATAGTTTTAACCCCAAGAGCATTGGCCAGGTAATAAGGGCCAACGGCGTGACCAACAAAGAGTTTAGCATGACTTAAAACTTCCATATAATAACGCAAGCCCTGTAGCGCACCATCAAAGAAATATACCTTACCTCTGAGGTTATCATTTTTCTTTTTCCCTAGCTGTAACTTAAGTCCCTCTAAAAAAGGTTTATCTTTTAGGGTATAAGAAATTATATAAGTGAATCGATCAGGGTAATTCTTCTCTAATTTTTCGATAAGTGAACCTAGATTGCGGGATGACCAAACGGGATGTAATCCGGGAGCACCTGGTTGTAAAAAAATAAGTTCATTATTATATTCAACACCATCTTTGATAACCTCTTGTCCAAATCGAGCCAGAGTTTTAGTAGCAGAGTTTTTATCTACTGTAAGTTTAGTTTCTAATAAACTACGTTCACTAGCGAGGTATCTAATACCCAAAGACTGAAGTAAGTTAAGATTGTACTCAGTTTCGTGCATTTCAATAAAATCTCTACGTTGATTTTGGCCATGATTGAGGAAAATCGACCCAAAACCCTCTTTTATTCCGGCCCTGACTTTAATACGCTTTAACCAAGCTACAAAATTTGGAAGTGTTGAACCGCTGAAATAAACATAATGGGTAAATTTTCGACCCTTAAATTTTGAGTAGAGATTCCAAAAGTATTTCCAAATAAAAAATTTATCTTCGATAACCCAGACTTCATCCACATAAGGGTCATCAGCGAACATGGCCAAAGCTTTTTCATTGGCCAAAATTGTAATATGAGAATTTTTTAATTTTTCTTTTATGACTCTCAAGATGGGAGAGAATAACACCATCTCACTAATGGACTCTGGAATTTTCAGCAGCAAATTCATAGCAATTCATCCAATTCTCAATTAGAGCTTTTCGTAAATTTCCTTAATCCTATCGACGACCTGCCCAATTGTCATGCCTGTTGTGTCAATTTCAATAGCATCCGGGGCCTTTTTTAAAGGGGCAATTTCTCGGTTTTTATCCCGGTAATCTCTTTTTTCAATATCTTCTTTAATCTGTTCGATAGTGACATTCTTGTCGCCCTTTAAGCTTAACTCTCTAAATCTTCTTTGCGCCCGATCATCGGTCGATGCGGTCAAGAAAATCTTAAGCTTGGCCT
>CALFYV010000455.1 GCA_937952395.1 uncultured Bacteriovoracaceae bacterium
ACATGTCGGGTTTTTGCTTAAGAGTGATACCTAAATTTTGTAATAACTCAACTCGACCGGTCACTCCGACCAATGGATTGGTTTCACTAACTTGGAAGGCTTTCTCTAATTGTAATTCACTTAGATTTTCTAGTTTTTTTGCATTAGCTTGAAGTGGATTGTCCTTGTCACTACTAAAATGCCCATCACAAAACATATGAAAGGAAGCCACACCTAATCCTTCTGAGCGATTATAACGAATATCATTTTCCAAAAAGCTCCAATCAGGGCCAGCCCCAGCATCAAGTAGTACGCTGGTAATCACGAGATCAATTTTGCTACGAGCTTTTTCTAGAGGGTCTAAGTTTTTAATTTTTTCTTCAAAGCTTTTTACTCTGTCGATTCCACCAGCTTTAAAATGTCCCCATCTTGAGTGAAAAGGGATATTTAAATCAGGGTAGTTTTGCTTAATGGTTTCCAAAACATAGCCAACAACTTGAGGGAATTTATCTTCATGGTATTCAAAATGAGTTAGATCTTTGAGTGTCAGTTCAAAAATTTTCTGTGCTCGCTCGCGAATGGCAGCGGGAGAGAGGAGATAATCAATGTCAGCTTGGGAGTGTTCCATTATTCCTCTAATTTTCGTCCTTGCACGTTTTGTAATTCTTGAGGCGATTGTAAAACTTTGCCATCAGTATGATAACCAGCTGCTTTTTTGGCCTCTATTTCTACTCGCGCATCACTTGGAATCAGTTCATCGGGAATGGAAATTCTATTTTCTACTTTAATTCCACTATTAACAATGGCGTCATATTTCATATTACTCATGGAGTGAAGGTTATGAATTTTTTTGACTCCAAAAAAATGTAGAACATCTGGCATTAACTCTTGGAAGCGTGCATCTTCAACACCAGCGACACATTCTGTTCTATAAAAATAATTGGCGGCAGAATCTCCACCTTCTTGTCTTTTTCTGGCATTATAAACGAGAAACTTAGTGACTTCACCCAGAGCTCGTCCCTCTTTTCTAAAATAAACAATAAGGCCTACTCCACCACGTTGAGCAGTTCGTGCGGCATCTTCAATTCCGTAAGTTAAATAGGGCCTGCAAGTACAAATATCAGAACCAAAAACATCACTCCCATTACATTCATCGTGGACTCTGCAAGTCAGTTCAACTTTGGTATTAGCCAGATCTTTTGGGTCACCAAAAATATAAGCCGTAGAACTTCCAATCGGTGGCAGTAGAACTTTTAAGTCGGGCCGTGTAACTAGCTCAGGGAACATTCCTCCAGTTTGTTGGAATAATATTTTTCTTAGTTCTCCCTCTTGGATATTGAGTTTTTTGGCTATTCCAGGTAAGTACCAAACTGGTTCAATGGCAACTTTTGTTACTTTTATATCGCCTGGGCCGGTAACAATTTTTCCATCAACTTTTAAGCGTCCTTCTTTAACGGCTTCTTTTATCTCAGGAATTTGTAAGCGAGCTTGAGTCACCGCGATGGTAGGTCTAATATCAAAACCTTCTTTGAAATGAATATTAACATCTGCCCCCCAAGGATCTATTGAAACCAATTGATTCTCATCAAACCAAGAGCTATGTGGACCAATACTAACTGTACCTTGAGTATTATTAAGATCGGGTTTATGTTCTGCGGGGAATTTTCCTGAAGCAATGGAGAGCGCACGGTAAACAGTATAGCTTCCACTATGAGTTCCAATGGCGTTACGGTGCTTTTTATCAGCAATAGAAGCGACCACTGGTCCACGTTTTTGGGGCGTTTTTGCACCCCAATGAATAGGCTGACTTTCTTTATAAACTTGATTTGAATGTGATGTTAAAATCACATGTGAAGTTTTATTACTGACATTTTTTTCTTCATTCATACTGACATCCAATTATTATCGTTTTGTTTTTCCCACTTAGTTGTTATTTTTTTGATATTTGACCAAAAATTAAGAGAATGTTCACCGGTAATATCTCCGTGACCAAACTTAGACGCATTAATTCCGCCGAAACTAAAAGGTTCTCTAGGAACAGGAACTCCAATATTTACACCAACCATTCCAGCTTTAGCTTGTTGAAT
>CALFYV010000456.1 GCA_937952395.1 uncultured Bacteriovoracaceae bacterium
ATTCCGGTTCCAACTAGTCTTAAAGCTTCGAGCTTGTAACCAAGCAGGACTAAAAGTACGAGCATAAAATACATGTATTTTTCTTGAGCTGGCTTGCTGGCAGCAAGGTAAGCTGGCTTTGAAATATAACGTCGATAATAAGCTAGTCCGATACCAACTAAAATAGCAATTCCAGCCATATCGGCTAAAAATGAAACGACAATATAAGTTGTTCCTTGAAAAACCTTAAATGGGGTATCGTAGTGAATCGCCACAAGATCAGTGGCAATCCATAAAATAACGAATCCATAGAAAATCATGGCATGAAATAAGCCAACGAACCCATCTCTTTTGACCTTGCCTTGTAGGAATAAAGTTTGAAAGAAATTTTTCCAATTAAGTTTTTGTGGGAGTAATGATTTTAAACCACCTATCCCAGTAATAAATTTGTACTTAGTAAATATTCCTTTGAAGAAAATGAGAAGTGAAATTCCAAACAAGATGTACATAATGACTTTGTACGAATCTGGAATATTCCACATGATTTCTCTAGTTGCTATGGCATTCATTTGCCCTCCTCTCGGGTTGACACGGAGCTATGGTTGAATTGAAATATACTATCCAAGTATACAATATCTTGATAAGCTCGTCATAAATTCATTATGTTAATATTAATTTTTCTACTCTCTTTTTTTTTATTACTGACTAGTTTTATACAGTTTAGAAAAGCTATTTCGTTTTCAGTTTACCTAGGCTTGCTCGCCCTCTTCTTCAAATGTTTTTATCAGGGCCTTGTTGTTTTTAGACAATTCTATCCTCGTTTTTTAATTGATCCAGTATGGCTTAAAGTGATTAGCTTAACTCACTTTGGCTTTTTTCTCTCGTTAATTTTTGCAGCTAGTTTACCGAGCCTACTAAAAGTGCAAAAAAGAATAGCTTTAAAAATTCCTTTGCTGGTTATTTTGATCATTTATATGGTGGAAGTTCGCTACATCTATATTGCCGAGTTAAGTTTTCTTTTTTTGGGATTTTTGATCCTTTATTTTAAAAGAGATAATTTAAGGATAGTTTTTAGGGATTATTTTTCTTATTGGTTTTTTTCTGTCATGCTTGTTATTTTACGACAATTATTTGCGCCATATGAATTACAGGCACTTATTGAGATTATTTTACTTATTTTTTATTATAAAACGTGCTCACAATTAATGGTTAAAGATTATATATGCAAAAAAATAAATACTTAATTTATTCATTCATTTTACTATTTTCTTCATGTGCGAGGATCACTAGTTTAAATTTGAAAAAGCATCAATATGGTACTCAGCCTCGCAAGATTATCTGGATACAGATTGCTGGTCTCGATGATCAAATAAGTTCTTTGTTTAAATTTGAAAACCAAAAAAGTGAAATGGCATTTGAAAATTTTACTTGTTATGGAAGGGCCTGGGGGTACAATCTTTTTAAGTTGAGACCAGATTCATTCGATGCATTTCATTCGGAAATTACAGGTAAAAAAAATGTGAAGGGAAATTGTGAAGATTTTGATCAGAAACCTATTTGGCACTTTTTAAGTGAATCTGGATATAGTACGAGCATTCTAGAAAATCCTATAAAAAGCTCAAATAGTTTGTTAAAGGCGAAGACTTGCAAAAAAGAAGGTTTTTTGCAAAATGCAACAGTCTTTACGATGCAAAAAACTGATACGGATGCTTCATACTTTCATTCCCATGGAGAATTTAAAGAGAATTCTTCAGGTGTTTTCTACGATCGTTCTTGCCAAAAGAATAAATGCTTCAGTCAATGGGAAGATAACTCAATTTCAATTTTCGAAAATTATTTTATCAAGAAAAATAAATATTTGTTTTTAATTCGCGATTTTTCTTTTGAACAAAATTTAGAAAATAATAATGTAAGCAAATTATATGAGAAATTAAACTCTCTAAATAAACTCATTTTATACTTTCAAAATAGACAAAAAACTGATCCGGAAATGCTTGTTATGGTAACCAGTGGTAGTCCTATTGGAGTTGATCTTCCGAGTGCTGGAAAAGCTTGGAGGGATATGATTTCAACAAACCAAAGTTTGATCTACAAGAATAGGCTTGTTAATTCTCCTGTATTTGTCTTAGGAGCACGTTCTGAAAACTTTTGTGGTTCATATGAACAGTCTGAAATGCTGATACGTTTACTAAGTGGGCCCAAGGAACAAGGCTTAGAGTATCGCTTCTTTAATCCTCTTTGGTAATTAAATTGCTTTTTGATATTGAATATTTTTTCTGACAATAATCGCATTTAACATCGATAGATAGTTCATTTTCCAAAATACTATCAAGATCATTAGCTGAAAGTTTTTTTAGATTGCTTATCATGAGCTCCTCTGAACATGGACAATAAAATAGTATTTCCTTACTGGACATATACATGTGTTTGTTTAATTCGAAATACTCGACAATTTTCTTTATATCATTGAGTTCATGTTCGAAAAGGTCATGAATAAATGAAGAATTCTTATTCAGGTAAGATGAAAGTGAAGTGTCTCTTTTTAAGCTCTGAGCAGATGCAGGTGGAAGTTTCATCACCAGCAAGCTTTGATTGATTAGATCTGATACATTGACTTGCGCTTGTATTTGATAAGATGTTCGTAAGATATCGTTAATAATTTGGGCCGTTGGCTTTTGTTCCACTGCAACGACAGAGGTATAGGGTTTAGCTTTGGGTAATATTTTCATAAAACGTGCTAAGCCAGTAAATTTATCCGGGAATTGATTAAAATCATGAGGAATTAGCAGGGTACGAAATTCCCCATTGTAGCCAGCCTCAACTTTAAATTTAAAATAAGGACTTTCAGAATCGATATAAAAACCAAATTGTTCACCGGGTTTTAACAAAGAAATTACTGGTAATGTGCTTAGTATAAGATCGCGGTAATAGGCAAAGCCGCTATCCTTGAGACTGTTAAATTTGGCAAGGTCTTTAATAACCCTTTGTCCTTCAAAGAAATGCCAAACAAAACCTTGAATTGAATCCAAAAAGCTGTATATCCTGCTCTTGTGCAACGCCTTATCTCCTGTACATTTCAGCTTATTTACAATAAAAAGGGTTGTTAGCCTAGTAAAAAGGCGGTTGTGTGCTTTATGTTCTTGGTTATTTTCATTCTCAGATTGTTTTTGATTTAGATTTTCTTAAAGAGAAAAATAATGATTTTATATTTATTTCTCCGAAACCTATTTTAGCAGATATTTATCGAGAACAATTATCACATAAATTTCCACAAAAACAATACGACGTGATTACCATTTCTCAATTTCTAAAAGAAGAGTTTCGTTTCTTTTTGTCTCGGGAAGATAAAATCAAAAGAAAATCAGAATTGCTTTTGCTTTTTTCTTCATTATGGAAAAAATGCTTTCCAGATTATAGTTATGAATATTTTTCAAGATCTTTTAAATTTCTGACCGAGCTAAGGAGTTTTACACTTGATTCCGCTCTTTATGAGTCAATACTTGATGAATATGATGATGTGCTTAAAAATTCTGTTATGATGTTTAATCAATTAATGGAGGCAATGGGGGAAGATGACGAACATTCAGCTTATGCCAAGTTAACAAGCCAAATAAGACAATGCTCTTTGGATGATTATCACGAAAAGAAACGAAATATCATTTTTATGGGCTTTCAATTTATGACTGGTCAACAAGTTGATTTTATTAAGTCATTGGCGATTAGAGATGATGTTTATATCCCATTACCTTATATCGTTTTAAAAAATGGAAAAAATTCAGATTGGTTTAATTGGCTTAGAGACTCCCAAGATTCAATCGAAACACTTGGCACAAAGACAAAATTGCCTGAGTTAAAATTAAATGAGTTCAGTAGTGCTAGTTTATCTACTTTTTTAAAATCTTTAAAACAACAAAAAAATATTATTATTCCAACCATGGAAACAACGTTTGAAGAAATCGCTGAAGTTCCATATAGTAATCATTTTTTTAAATCGAGTGTTGATATTTACGAAGAAGCGATTGTCAGTTTTAGAAATAGTTGTGAATTTAAAGTTTTTGGTAAATCAAATATTTCAATCGATAAGTTCAGAGAATTCTTAATTCAAAGTGTGAATGAATTAAAGTGTAAAGATTCCTTTATTCAAACACGTGTTATATTATCTCTTCTACAAATAATTAACGAGTGGAGTGAGTTATCGTCGGATAATAGCAATATTAATGAAAGGGACATGAGAGTGTTCTTTGAGGTTCTAAGCTTAAATCTACCACGCAATTTTGCTATTCCATTAATGAAAAGTTCTGAACTAGCTATTTCAAACTTAGAGCGCGTTGTGACAAGAGATGTGGCTATTTGTGTTACGTCGAAAAATACAAAATTAAAATCATCAGCAAGTTCTTATCCAGAAAACGTAGAGAGGCTTTTAATTGCTATTGGCCCTATCAAAAGGGCTGAGCTTGAGTTGGACTTTTTTAAACAAAAAGTACATGAAGTATTGAGTACCGGCAATGCGGAGGTTTATATTGAGAAAAGTATTTTAAAAGAAAGCGATGATTGGAATCAGGTTTTATCTGATTTTGACATTAGAATAGAAGATGAAGTTTCGCTAAAGAATAAAAGGGCACTAATTGACCCCTGGCTGAAAAATGATAAGGAAACTTATAAAGTTAATAAAATATCAGCAACACGGTTGCAGACATTTATTGATTGCAAGAGAAAATATTTTTTTCAATACATAGAAAAAATACTCCCTGATATGTCGCTGACAACACAATTACTTCCTAACCAGCTAGGAGAATTAGAGCACAGAGTTGTAGAGCTCTACTGTATTAATGCTAGCGATTATGATGAGAAAAAACATGAAAAGGTTGTCTTAAGTACGATGACTGAATTTTGTGTAGAGAATGAGCTTGTTGTTAATCCACTTTATTTTGAAGAGTACTTCATAGAAATTTTTCATTATACACAAAATGCAATTAAGTTTATTAACTTTTTAAATTCTTTAAATAGGTTTAATTTTCAATTTGAAAAGAAAATTGAAAGTAATGAGAGAAGAGGTAGTATAGACGCATTTTCCCTTCACGCAAATCTTTTAACTATTATTGATTTTAAGAGGTCTGGTTCAAGTATTCCAGCAAAGACCAATATTTTTGAATTTAAAAAAATACAAATTCCATTTTATCTATCTTATCAATTTGAACAAGCGATTAAAAATGATATTTTAATTGGTTATTTTAATATGGCTGAACCAGATGCATCACTTTTTTTAACTACGGATGAATATTTAATTGCAGAGATAAAAAAGTATTTTAATTGGGGAATAAGAAGTAAGAAAATTGATCTTTTTGAAGATAAAGAAGCGTTTTTGAAAAATTACCTAGCTTTTGAGAAAAACTTAATCGAAGAAATTAATAATGAAAAAATATTCCCTGCCTTGCCTCGAGAAATTTCTGTTTGCACTTATTGCGGACTCAGCAATACTTGTCCGAAAGGGGAGGTGTAAATGGGGCCTAACATCGAGCAACTTCAAGCTATAGAACATGAAGGAGGTGTATTACTAAAAGCTGGTGCAGGTTCAGGTAAGACGTATGTATTAGTCCAACATTTAGTTTATTTAACTCGAGCGCACATATTTGTAAATGATAAAAAGAAATTTAAATACTCGGAGGAATGTTCACAAGAATTAGTAAGCTTTTATAAAAGTATGGTTCTTATGACTTTTACCAATAAGGCTGCTGGTGAATTATCGATTCGAATTAAAAAGGAATTTAAAAAACTTGAAAGTGCTTATGAAGGTAGTCAATACAACCCATGGAGTATAGCACTTGCCTCGCTTAGCTATTTAACAGTTGGAACAATTCATAGTTTTTGTTTTAAATTAATTAAGCAGGGTTACTTTCCTGAAGTAAACCCTGAAGTAAATATTATTAATGACTCAGTTTTTTACTCCCATTTAGAGAAGCTGTTTTATGACTGGCTTTCTTTACAAGAAAAATCACAAACGATTAAAATTATCAGTTCACAATCAACGTCTGTTTTTAAATCAATGGCTTCTATTTTTCAAGAACCAGGTTTACGCCTTAATTGGAAAAAGGGCGAGAAACCTCCCGAGTTTGGCGAGGTTTTACGCAATATTTACCATCTTTCTGAGTTCAAAGGCCTTTTTGAAGAGGTGATGAAGATAGAGGCATATGATGAGTTTAGAAAAAATAAGTGGTACCAATTTTTTGAACAATTTGAGCAAATAAAATGTGGGTTGCCATTGACTCAAGAATTATTTTTTAAATATAAAATTTTTTTTGAAAACAACAGTTTTCCACAGAAGCGGGGAGCGCTAAAGGAAATCGATGAACTAGTTGCATATTTAGATAAAATAAAATCATTCAAAAATTTCTTCTTTGATAAAGAAGAAATTACGAGCTTTGAAGAATACTTCCTATGTGAGAAAAAGGAAATAAATGATTGGTATAAAACGTTACGAAAATTATTTTCATTCATTGAAGAACATTATTATAAAATTGAAGGACTGACTTTTTCTGATTTGGAATATAATGTTTTAAGTGGAATACAAAACCCACAAATTGCAAAGAAAATTGCAGAGAGTTACAAGTATTTCATTATTGATGAGTTTCAAGATACCTCGCATGTTCAGTTTGAAATCGTAAGCAAAATTATCGACAATAATTTTCAAAAACTGTTTTGTGTTGGGGACGAAAAACAAGCTATATATGGCTTTAGAGGTGGAGAGCTGGGTGTTTTTTGGGAATGCGAGAAAAAGATTCCAAAAGTGTTAGAGCTAAAAAATAATTACCGCTCTTCTCCTAACATAATCAAGTTCAACAATAACTTATTCCAAGATTTGTTTCAACAAGGCATTGATTTTGAAGGCAAAGATCTAATGAGTCTGAATGTTGTACACCAAACGGTTCCGGAAGCAGTAGATTATGCTACTAACGGTCAAGCTTCTCATTTAACTGTTAATATCGAAATCTCTGAAGATGACTCTATGCTCGATGATGAATTATATTGTCTGGAGGCAGAGCTTATTGTTGATTTTCTAAAAAATGAAAAAAAACAAACAGCGATACTTTACAAAAACTTGGCCCCTAGTCGGTTTCTCGTTGAAAAACTAATTAGCAATGAAATGAGTTTTACGGCACAAATAAAGGTTCCTTATTTGAATGAGCCGATTATTGGGATTTTTTACACACTAATTGAAAGTCGATTCAATAAAAAAGACAATTTAATAGAGCTGCAAAAACAACTCATTAATGCTTATTTAAAAATTTTAGGCTTTGAACAACAGATGAATATTGAAAGTGAGATTAATAACTTTCATCACAATCGAATTTATTATGGTTTAAATTGGTCATTTCAAAAATTTATTTTTGATTTAGGTATTTCCAATTCGAACTACCAAAATAATACAAATTTTATAAAGAACTTAATTGAGACAACAACCTCTGATGAGGAGCTCTACATTAGGTTAAGACAAGCAGCGGCGCTAAAATTTTCTATCGAAGTGCAATTTGGTCAATATCCAGAAAAGATTAAAATCATGACGGCACACGCATCTAAAGGGTTAGAATTTCCCAATGTGATTTTAGGCGCTATACAGAAAAACTCATCTAGGGTGAATGATAAGGGGCTTATTGGTAAACTACCAGGAAGTTTTCGCTGGATGAAAGAGAGTGCCAGTAAGAAAATCTATAAAACTCCAATGTATTTTTACGAAAAACTACTGAATAAGCATAAAGAATTTGCTGAATCAAAGAGACTTTTTTATGTCGTGGGAACTCGAGCACAAGATCGCTTACTATGGTTTGATTATAAACTAAGTAATCAAAAAACTGTTATGACAAAGGGATCTTGGTTTCAAGGATTGGAAAAATGGATACAGAACAATTCTCAGTATATAAATATTGAAAGTTCTATTGAGGTTCAATACTCAAAAATAAAAAAAGATGCCGAGTCAATTAATAAAAATATTCCTCTTTTTCATAAACAAAAGATGGGAATAGAAGAAAAAATTGGTGATAAAAAACGTTTAATATTTATGTCCGATCTGTCTGTAACCAAGTTAGCTAGCTTAAGTCTTTGTTCTCGAAAATTTTATCTTGAGCAAATTTTAAAGTTTGATGAGAAATTAGTTGAACAATACCTTGCTGTGACAAATCAACAAAACAAGCTTGAGTCTGGAGATGGAATCTCTTCTTCTGAGAGAGGTACTCTAATTCATGCTATTATTTCTGAATCTATTTTGAACAATTGGGTTGTTCCCAGAAAATATTTTGAATCTAAGGAAGCACAAATTGTTAGCTGGGCCCTGGGTCAGCTAGTAAAAATGAAGGAAACTCACCAATTCATTTCTGAAGTTGCTTTAAAGTTTTCATTTTTTGGTCAAATCATTTCTGGTATTCCAGATCTTGTGCTGCTTCACGACCAAGAGGCTCAGGTATGGGATTTTAAAACCGGAAACCCTGATGAGTCTAAAAATACGTCTTATTGGTTTCAGTTAAAGGCTTATGCGCTCGCTATGTACCAATTAAAACGTGTTTCAATGGATAAACCGATTAAATTAGTCCTGTGTTATGTGGATAAAAGGGAAAATTATGAAAAAATAATTTCCTACCAGCAAATTAAGGATGAACTTTATCAAATTTGGTCTACCGTTGAAAGACCAGATTTGAAAAACTTAGAACATTGCTCAAGTTGTTCTTTTCAAAAACTCTGTCATTTGTGAATACATTGACTTGCACCTTAATCACGGCGTGCTAAAATATTAGTTAAGTATTTAATATCATGGAACAAGAGTTTATTATGAAAAAACAAGTAATTTTAATCGGACTATTGCTTTCTGCAGTTAGTGTTATGGCGGCAGAAGACTCTGTCTATGACTTCTCATGGCTCGATAAAGATAAGGAAGTTTATGTTCTTCAAAATAGAAAATTTAGAAAAAAAGGAACAGCTTATATTGGTGCGATGGGAGGAATTACGACTTCTGGTAGTTTTGTTGATTCCACAAGTATACAAGGAAGAGCTGGTTATTTCTTCAAAGAGAACTGGGGGATAGAATTTGTTATGGCAAAAAATTCTCCTGCAAGAAATGATACTTTCAAATCAATTGAAAATGCGGGAGCGGGACTAATTGCATTTTTTAATGCGGTAGAATCTTATAGTGGAGCGATGTTAATGTGGTCGCCATTTTATGCCAAGATAAATACCTTTAATGATATTATTTATTTTGATTGGATTTTTGGAATTGGTTATGCCGCAATTAATACGGTCGATAATAGAATTCAAGCGCAGGTTGGTATTTCGGACCCGACTCTGACAAGTGATTCAGCGAGCGGTTTATTACTCAATATGGGGATGCGTTTCTATTTGAGTGAGAGCTGGTCTTTGCGTATGGATTTAACACCTCTGCTTTATAATGGATTCAGTCGTGAGCCGAATTCATCAACGAACGAAGAAGAGTTTTACTCACATTATGATTTCACAGTAGGTTTAAATTACGCTTTTTAATTTGTTGAACAAGGATGTTCATGAAATTGTTATTTTTGGTTATCTTGTTTTCTTTCCAAACTCAAGCTTCACTGAAAGAGGCAGCTAGAAGTTACAGAAATGGTAAGCCACGCTTATCAGATTTGAAAAGAATGATAACCAATACTGTTGAAGCGGGGTATCCGATTACGGCCATGCCATGGTTAAAGGAATACATTGCTAATCGTGGTCAAGTCAGCTCAGAAGTAGATAAGGCGATTGAAGCCATTATTGATGCTGCTGGTGTTAAGCCTTTTCAAACTTTAGATATTGAAATATTAGATGGTGTGAATTCTTCTTCAGTTAAATATGTTATTGCTAAAAAATATTTTTCACGTGGTAAGCAAACCATAGCGCTTAAATATTTAAATGATGTGAGTTCAAAATCTAAGGTTTATCCCTATGCCGTTCATATGAAAGCCGTGATTCATTCACTGGAAAACAGGCAAGAACTAGCCGAACAACATTTTCAAGACTGCATCCGTTATTCTGATAATTTAGCCAGTTCGGAAAAAAGCAAGCTAAAAACTAAGCAATATATTATGAATCGAGATTATTGTATTGCTGGTTTGGCCCGTGCCCAATTTGCCCGACGTAATTTTAATAAATCTGATCTTTCTTATTTAGATGTCTCGAAGTCATCTCAAGTTTGGCCAGAAATTCTTTTTGAAGAAGCATGGAATAGTTTTTATCAAGGTAATTATAATAGGACTTTGGGCAAACTCGTGACATACAAGGCACCGGTCTTTTCTCATGTATTTAAGCCAGAAGCAGAAGTTTTAGTTGCTCTTAGTTATTTAAAATTATGCCTATATAAAGATGCTAAAGAAGCTGTTGATAAATTTTATGACCAGTATTTAACGCCCGCGAGAGGATTGAGACAATTTTTAAAATCTCAGAGAGATTATAGTTATTATTATAAAATGGCCATTGATGTTGAAAAAGGTAATATGCCACGCTCTCCACTTCTTGCTCGTGTTGTTTCTTCAATCTCAAACGAGCAAGCTTACAAAGAAATTGCAGAGTCTTTGCAAATGGCACTTAGGGAAGCTCAAGAAGTAAAGCAAATGCCAAAATCAAGGTTCCAGAGAGCAATGTGGGGAAATCTTCGAGAAGTTGTTAATAGTCAAAAAACAATTCTGGGTAGTTATATTCGCAACCGTGCGATCGCTAAATACGCTGAACTATATAGGGCCTTTCAAGATATGAGCTATATAAAGTTAGAAGTTCTAGCTCAGAGAAAGCAACGTTTGTATGAAATTGGTAAATCAAGTTCTGGTAAGCGGGGTGATACTCGTTATATTGAAACGAATGAGAAGCAATATTTTTGGTCTTTCAATGGCGAATTTTGGGCCGATGAATTGGGTGATTATGTGTTCGCCCTTCAATCGCAGTGTGGAGCCTAATGAAATTAGTTTTATTTTTTTTACTAATAAGTTCTGCTTGGTCGCTTGATTTATCTCAGCGCAGAAAAGCCATCATTGAAATCGTTGATGAGGAGATTTCAGAAGTTAATAGACTTGATAGACAAGTTAAGGGAAATGACCCCAATTTGTTAATGCGTTTAGCAGAGCTAAATTTAGAAAAAGCACGCTTAATTATGGATGAGGAGAATGAGAATTACCTCGCTATACCAGCGGAACAACGTAGAAAGTTAAATAAAAAGAAATATTTTTCAATTTCGCGCAAATATTTTAGTATAGCTCAAAATCATTGCGAGACATTACTAAGGAAATTTAAACGCTTCTCAGCTAAAGGTGATGTTTATTATGTAATGGCCTATAATGCAAAAGAATTAGGAAATGTATCTCAAGCTCAAAAATATTTTAATCTTGCAATAAAAAATAGTTCGAAGAACTCTCAAACACGAATGAAGTCACAAATTTCCTTAGCTGAAATTTATTATAATAAAAAGCAATATAAAAAAGCTATCCCTCTTTATGTTTCAAGTCTTAGTAAGGTTGATGATCGTTGGTGGACAAAAGATGCAGTTAATTTGGCCTGGTGTTATTTTCGTGTGAAAAACTACTCCAAGGCTATCAGTTTCATGAATGAAGTTTATCGCAAGAGTGAGTCCGATAAATACACCGATATGAGAGACACTGTTTTAAGAGATGTCGGTTTATTCTATGCTCAAGCCAATAGAACTTTAGAGGGGTTAGAATTCTATCGTAGAGCGGGAAAAAATTATACAAATGAGTTGCTTTCGATTGCTTCAAGGCTTAAGTCCGAGGGCAACTATGCACAAGCCAAAATTGTTTTAACTGAGTTATTAAAAATTGAGAAAGTCGAAAGCAACAAAGTTCTAGTCTACGCTGAACTGATTGAACTCTATGATCAATTTGGACGAACAGAAAGCCTTCTTAATACCGCTCAAACTTTAAAAACTTATCATGACCGAAATCTCTTAAATCCTGATCAACTATCAAGACTTATATATCATGTAGACAGACAGGCTGCTGTTTTACAAAAGCAAGTTGTAGGTAAAACTTATCGTCGTGTTTATAAGACCAGGAGAGCAAAGGCTAAACAAGCGTATGAGTTTTTTCAAATATCTTATGATTTAAATCCTGGTAAGCGTGCTGAGATTAGGTTCTATCAAGGAGAAACTTTCTTTGCGATTGGACAGTATGAAACAGCTCTTAAGTATTACGAGATGGCCTATAACGAAGCTAGTATCACTAATGATGCCAATGTGAAAAAGATGTCGTTAGAAGCCCTGTTGTCGACTCTGGGACAGAAAGGATTAAACAGCAAAGCAAAAGATAAATATTATGTGATTATTTATAAAAAATACTTAGAGAATGACAGTTCAAGCTCTAGAGCGAAATCGATTTATCAAAAGTTGTTTAACACCTATTTTGAGCGTAAAGAGCTGGATGAGACTGAGAAAACGGTCTATTCATTTCGCCAAAGTTTTCCGTCTGAGTTTAAAACGCAAGAAGCGATGATCGCCAAACTTATAGATTATTATCGAAAGGTTAATCGTTATGATAAGGTTGTTTTTTGGATTAACGAAGTAAAATCAGGCAATTACAGTACCACAGCGAATTATAAAGAAAAAGTAAAAGACTTAGAAACAAATATGCAGATGAAAGATGTTCAAGCGGCACTTGCACGTGGCGATAAACTATATGCTCTTGAGGGTTATCATAAAGTTTACGCTAATCCTAAAAGTACGCCAGATTCCAAAAAGAACTCTGCTTACAATATCGCGGCTCTTTATTATGAATTAGGTGATGTGAAAAAGACTTATGACTGGACGCTAATCTCTTTAGAAGAAATGAAGCCTAAAGAAATAGCTCAGTTCGATGATTCATTTTTAACTTTTTCATCTTTCTTTTTTAATAAACGCAACTTTCTGATCTCTGCGGATCTATCAGAAAGGATACTAGGGAAACTGTGTCGAGTGAATTCGAGCAAAAAAGGAATCTTTTTCAAAAATAGTATCTTCATTTATTTAGCAGAAGGTAAGTTAGATAAAGCAGAAGAAACACTTGGTACCGGCAAACGTTGTGATGTGGATAATAAGTACCTAAATGAGGCACGGATTGAAATATTAAAAGAGTTTGGTATCGCCAAAAGATGGGAAACTTTCGAAGAAATTTTAAACCGCCTTGAGACTTATGAATCTATTAGAGTTGAGCTTATTCCTTTTTTCGATATGTTAAAAACAGCGACGGAGCGCTTGGGAGAGTCTGGTAAGGTTAATGATATAAAAAATAAAGTATTAAAGTACTACTACGAAGCTAAAAGCAAGAAGCAGCAAATACCGTTAGAGTCTCTTGATGTTGTCGCGGATTATTTATTTGAAAACGTCAATCGTGATGTCGCAGAAATTTCAAATATCAAATTAACTTTTCCCGAAGCAAAGTATAATGATCTTTTGAAGAGAAAGCTGACTTTATTAGATAAAGTAGCGTCCTCCGCTTTAAAGGTGCACGAGACGGGCAGTGGTAAAGGAATTGTTCGTTCGTATTTTATTATTATTAAAGCCTATCGTTTTGTTGCTAATGAGATTAAAGATTTTTCACCAGAAGGAAAATCTAGTGAATATATCGCAAGTTTTAAAAAAACAATGGAAGATTTAGTGAGTCCCATATTAAAGCAAGCAGATGATTATCAGAAAGAGGCGATTCGACAAATCTATAAACACGATATTTTATCAAAAGATACATTCTTATTTTTAAGTCCAGATGGACAAATAGATTTTGATTATTCTTATTCGAACATTGCAAATCTTATGTCAGCAGGAGGAAAAAGATGAATTTTATTATTTACTTTTCTCTTCTTGTTTTGGCAATCGGATGTTCATCTAATCCTAAGAGCTATGTTGAAGGTATTAAAAATGAAAATTTTAATTCACCAACTCTTGTAAAATATAATTACCGCGACGATTTTTTAGCTAATTCAAATTCAAGATATTTCCCTCTTTTAGCCGATGAAACATTACAACGACACAAGAAAAGCGAAATCAAAGATGTTTTGGATAAAGCCAATGAGCTAACCAAAATCACAGTCTTGTGTCATTTGAAAGAGTATGAAGATGCTTATGAAGTTGTTGACAATCTTTTTTCAAGATACAAAGAACACCCAGTTTATTGGAATTCAGTGGGCATTTGTTATTTTCTTGAAGGAAATTTGAGAAAGGCACAATTATTCTTCAATAAATCTTTAGATGTAGAAAAAAATTATGCACCTGCTTTAAATAATTTAGGTGTTATTTACAGGGCGAGAGGAGAAGATCAGAAAGCGCTTGTCGCTTTTGAGAGAGCGCGTTCAGCTAGTAAGTACTCCAAAACTCCAAAATTTAATATTGCTCAACTTTATTTAGAATATGGAATTATAGATAAGGCTTTCAAGTTTTTCTTCGGAATGAAGAAGGAATACCCTAGCGATATAGATGTTGCCGCTGCTTTAGCAACGACATACTTATTTAAAGGTAATTACAGGAGTGCTGTAAGTGAATTTTCAAAGTTACCAAGTGACTTTCAAGAAAGAGATGATATAGGTATTAATTATGCCTACGCACTGTATTTGAAAGGAGACAAGAAAGAAGCTAGAAGTGTTTTAAGCGATGTCGAGTTAAAAAACCCTAAGCTTAATGCTTATTATAATAAAGTAAAGCAACTGGTGAGGAAGTAATGAGAGTAATTATCTGGTTCGTATTGTTAATATCAATTTCTTATGCTCAAAATAAAGCACCAAAGAAAAAAGTTATTTATAAATATAAAAAATATGAAAAATTTGACTTCGAAAATTTAAATATCGAAGGAGATGCTTCTTCACCTGGAGATTTAACTATATCTCCAAGATTCGAAAAGAAATTTAGAAATAGGTTACCTGAAAGAATGAATTTTAACCCTGAAATGAAAAACGCCATTCAAGCCATTAGGTAAAAGAAGGTTGTTGTGGATATTAAAACGAGCCAAGAGAAAAAGTATTATGAACTTGTTCCAAAAGTAAAAGGTGTGAAAATACAATCATCTCCATTTACCGATGGACGTATTATCATAGGTCGAGTGGATAGTTGTGATATTGTTTTATCTCATTTAACCATTTCAGCTGTTCATGCCGTTTTAGAAATTAACGGTAAAGTTGCCAAGATTTACGATATGAACTCTACAAATGGAACGTTTGTAAATGGTGAAAAAGTTATAACTAAAGAAGTTCATTTTGGAGATATTATCAAAATTGCTGATGTTGAACTCATACTTCAGTATTATATTAATACACCTGAACTACCTCCCGTCCTTGATTCCCTTGAAACAGAAAAGGGAATAGCGGCGGTTATCCCTAATTTACCGGCCAACATGCCTTCAACCACTTTTACTGCAGATGATGCCCAAAAAGTGTTACCGGTTGCCCCCCAATTAAAAAAATCTGAAGATAAAATACCTTATATTGTTTACCCGTTAGCAGCAGATCCAAAGGCTGAATTTAGTGAATATATTTTTGAGGATGTGGACAATTTAGAACCCATTTTTAAATACGAAATAGGTAAATCATCTGTAGAAGTAATCATTTTATTCAATGACACTGTTTACTCTGTTGATTACTTGCCAAACAAAAAGGCAACATATCATTTAGTAGGTGCAGATGCCAAAAATAATGACGTTGAGTTAGCTTATCTCGGTAAAACAGATAAAATTCCCTTCGTCGAGATCTTAAATGACGAAGTGACTGTTCAGGCCCTTTCCGACTATGAAGTTTTTCATTTAAGTGATGATAAAAAGAAAGAGTCTAGTCCCGGCACACTATTTCTTGGAATCAATGATTTAATAAGACTTAGCAAGGGTAATATTGAGATTTATGTTCGTCGTGTTTCAGCTCCACCCAAAGTAGCGACAGCACCATTTTTTAAAAAAGATAAGCAGTTTAGAAAATATATCCTTTTAATGTTTCTACTTATCCTTTTTCCTCTTGTTGGTCTTTATAATTTCCAAGTTAATGAAGAGCTGGAGAAAGAAAAAGCCCCAGAGAGAATTGCTACTATTTTATATAAAAAAGAATTGGTTGTTTCGAAAACAAAAGCTGTAGAAAAAACTAAAGAAGCTCCCAAGGTAATTCAAAAAGCCCCTAAGAAAGCGGAACCTAAAGAGCCTAAAAAAGTTGAAGTAAAAAAACCTCAAGAGAAGCCCAAGGAAAAAGTTGTTGAAAAACAAAATATAGATCCAAAACCCCAAGGGCAAAAGACAGCCAAAAAAGTCGAACAATTAAAAAAAGGCGTGCAAAATCCACAAAAACAATCTCCTACACCCGTTAGCATGAAGAGAATAGCTCCTACACCTGGGCCAGTGACTAAGACAACAAGTAGCGCATCAGCTTCTTCGTTCAAGTCGGCGACACAAGGACATGTTGATACTTATAAATCAGCAGATTTTAAAAGCACGGTGAGTAGTTTAGTTTCAAAAGGTGGAGCTTTTAAAAGTGCAACTGCAACCGGAACAAGTGGAACAACTGGAATTACTGGTGCTAATGTTGGTGGTGGAGCGGCTGGCGATTTACGTAAAGCAGATATCGCAGGAAATGTGGGAAGTCTTGCAGGGGCTACAACCGGGAAACTGGAATCCAAAGGTGCTGAAGGTCTTTCGTCACGAAGAACTATTTACACTGCAGGGATCCCTTCTGAAACTGTTATCTTGGGTTCTATGGATCCAGATATTATTAGAAGAATTCTACGTGAACATATTCCACAATTTCGCTACTGCTATCAACAAGAGCTTGAAAGTAATACAAGTATCGCAGGAACAATTGTTCTGAACTTCATTATTGGAGCATCAGGGCACGTGACCCGTGCTGGCGTATCAGGTGATCGTTTACCTACCAATGTAAAACGTTGTGTTGCGGATGTGCTTCGTGGAATTCAGTTCCCATCACCGAAAGGTGGCGGACAAGTTGAAGTTCAACAACCTATGAACTTCCAACCTAAAAAATTGGATTAATGGCAAAGGAAAATTATTGTTCTTCACCTAAAACAACAAATTTGTATGTTTTAAATCCAGCTTCAGCGCAAGTGAACATGATTTTTTTTAGATAAGAATACTTAAGAGATTTATCAACAATCAGATTTGCGACACCGGAAAACTTCGCAGCCTGTGGTGAAGATTTTTCAACTTCTTTAACTTTGTTTTTTATGGCCACAAGTTTATCGAAAAGCGGAATAATTCTGCGTCCACCATAGTCATAAGTTCTACTTGGTAAATTTTCGCTGTTTAGAACTTCTTCATTATCAACCCAGATTTTTGAGGCAGAAACCTGAATCATAACCCCTGAAGTACTAGGAGTAGGTGAAATTGATGTAGGTAGTTCAATTCCCGTAGGAACATTGATAACAATTCCAGATGAGTTGTAACTATGAAGCAAGAAAACGAGAAGAATAACTAAAATGTCGAGTAGAGATGTAATATCAACATCGATGATATCTTTTTTATTTCTCTTGATTCTTTTTCTTATAGGTTTTCTCATATTAACTCATTAAATTGCCAAAAACGATGTTATTAAAAAGAGTTTTAATTTTTTCTTCTAGACCTTCTTTGCTTTTTCTAAAAATGGCTTCATCTTGTCTTTGTAGTAAACGTACTGCATCCATTATTTTGATAAGTTCTTTGTACTCTAAATCTACTTTAGGTTCTAAGATAATACTTTCTTCGTGCAAATTCTTTTTTTTGATATCAATTAAATAACTATGAAGTGAATTTAAATCATATTCACCGTTCGCTATTTTCCCAAAACTAGTTAAAACACGTGCTGGAATACCTGCAGATAAAGTAAGTTTATCTGCGGTTATTGAAAGTGTAAGCGCCAGAGGCTTTTTCTTATCTTCTGGAGGTGGTTCATCGGAAACAATCGGGATATCACTAGAAATTTCAAAAACCTTGATGAAGTTAGCCGACATCAAAAGAAAAAAGATAAAAATGAATACTGCATCTAAAATAGGTATTAGATTTAATCTTTCGTATTTCTTTTTTCTTCTTTTGGCACTTGGTACTCGGTACATTACTTAGCTTCTTTTTTAGTTCCTAAAATGTCCAATAGCTTAACTGAAAATTCATCAATCTCATTTGTGATTTTTTCAGATTTGGCCATCAAAAAAGCATGAATCATCATAATTGTGATAGCTGAAAATAACCCAAGAGCTGTTGTATTCATAGCTTTCGCAATACCTTGAGCTAGGATTTCTGCTTTTTGAGCAGGATCAGCTGCAGCCACTGCGGAAAATGATTGCATTAGACCCTGGATAGTTCCAAGTAATCCAAACAATGTTGAGATATTGGCAACCAAACTTAAATAATTAAGTCTTAATTCTACTTTTGGGATAACTTCTAAAGCTGTGGCATCAATTGCATTTTGAATTTGTTCTGTTCCTTGACTTGCTCTCTTGAGTCCACTTTTTAAAACTCTGGCCAGTGCAGAGACTGAACCGGAACATACTCTGATGGCACCTTGAATATCATTTGAAAGAATATATCTTTGCAATTCATTCATGAAGGAAGGTCCATCAACGTCGTGTGAAGATAATCTTCTTAATCGTTCTAAAGCAATAGCAATACCAAAGCCCCAAACAAATAAGATGACCCACATAAAAATTCCACCATCTTGCATAAATGAGGCGACACTATTGATAAGCGATATGCCCATTGATGGTTCTACTGTTGTTGCTGCTTCCATTCCGTCCATGGATGACTCCTTTCTGATTAACTATACTAATAATTTTAAGCTTTTATCTGATTTGAGAAAAGGGCTAAGTTTAAAAAAAAGAGAATTATTATTGATAATGTTGAGGAAAAAGCTCTCTTTCTATACCTTCGATAAAAATATGAATGAGTTTTATATGGATTTCTTGAATTCTATCACTAACTGAATTATCCACAATAAGTGGAACATCAACCATGTCTTTTAATTTTCCCCCACCTTTGCCAAGAAGTCCCACTATATTCATCTTTTGTTTTCTAGCGGCTTCTACTGCAAGGATAACGTTCTCCGAATTTCCACTAGTGGAAATGGCCAGAAGAGTATCACCTTTTCTTCCCCAGGCTTCGACGTGACGAGAGAATATATATTTATAACCATAATCATTGGAAACACAGGTGATATGTGAAGGATCACCCATACTCATGGCTGCTAGTGGAGGTCTGTCTTTTCTAAACCTTCCAGTTAGCTCTTCAACAAAATGCATGGAATCGCACATTGAACCACCGTTACCACATGATAAGAGTCTTCCATCATTTTTCAATGTTTCCACGAAGTAATTGATAGAGCTTTGAATTTTTTTTATATTATCAGGATTACCCATGAACTTTTGTAGGGTATTTTCGGCGTCGGTAAAGGCATTTTGAATAAAATTTAAATCCATAACTAAGAAATCAAATCATTAAGATTTTTTAAGATTTCACCTTTCGGTTGATTGCCGACTAAAGTACTTTTGACTTCTCCGTCTTTAAAAAAGATAAGAGTCGGTATACCACGTATTCCATATTTTTGAGCCAGCTCACCAGACTCATCAACGTTAACTTTCACCAATGAAGCTTTTGTACCAATTTCTCCGGCGATTTCATCTAAAACAGGTGCGAGAGCTTTACACGGGCCACACCATTCAGCCCAGAAATCTACAAGAACAGGTTTATCTGAGCGTAAAACCACATCATCAAAGTTACCTTGGCTTACGTTTTGAAGATTTGACATAAAATTCTCCTAGAGCGTTTTAATTTAGCTAATGAGCAGAATATAAGATTCTTCTCCACAAGTACACTAGTTAGTGACTATCATTCTCAGTTTATTACTTTAACAAAACTTAAGCAAAAGCTGAAAAATGCCTTATTCTAAAAGACTAATAAATCCAGTAAGATGGAGCTATGAATAAAAAGTACCTCTTGAGAGGATCCATTCAAACTTCGCGTATCACGCGTCTGATTGCTAAGGCGATTGACCTAGGAATCGTTTTTCTTTTAAGCCTCTTTTATTATCCCTTTGGATTAATATTGGGTTGTTCCTATTTGGCTATTTCAGATTTTTTGAATGAAGGGCAATCTGTTGGAAAACGGCTCAT
>CALFYV010000457.1 GCA_937952395.1 uncultured Bacteriovoracaceae bacterium
ATGGGGGTATTGCTTACACTGCTTTGAGTGATTTAGGTTGGGAGCTTAAGGAAATATGGAATACTCATGCTCATCCCGATCATATAAGAGGCAATGAAAAGCTAGCGAGTCTTACTGGGGCTAAGATTATGCAAAACTTCATGGACGAGAAGCGAGACTTTGAAAACGGAATCTACCAAAAACTTACCCTCGCTATTCCTGGTCATAGTATGGATCATGTTGGTTATCTTTTTCTAAAAAATAATAAACAAGAATTTTTCTTCTGTGCCGATACTCTTTTTCAAGCTGGCGTGGGACATTGCCGCCTGGGAGGAGATGTGGCAACTCTTTATCAAACTATTGGTGAACTGAATGAAAATATTGAAGATTCAACTCTGCTTTATACTGGACATGACTATTTAATTAACAATTTAGAGTTTGCCCTGACTATTGATGGTGATAACCAAGAAATCAAGAAAATGCTGAAAAAAGCACGAACACAAGATTCGTTCTTGTTGACAAATATGGCACAAGAGCGAAAAATCAATCCATTTTTGCGTCTTTTTACTGATGAATTTAAAGAGGCATTTACAATTGCTGAAAAAAATATGAATAATGAGTCTTTATTTTTCCATTTAAGGGCCCTCAGAGATAATTGGTAGGAGATTTTATATGAGTTCATTTCCCAAGGTTAATAAGGCTGCACCAGCATTTAGTTTACTTAATCAAAACGAAGAGAAAATTTCTTTGAAAGATTTTAAAGGCAAAAAAAATATTGTGCTTTATTTTTATCCCAAGGCCATGACTCCAGGCTGTACGGTTCAAGCCTGTGGGATTCGAGATTTAAAAAAAGAATTTGCTAAGTTAGATACCGTGATTCTAGGAGTCAGTCCTGATGCTCCAAATAGACTGGTCAAATTCATTGAAAAAGAAAAACTCAATTTTGATTTGCTTTCTGATCCCGATCACAAATTGGCGGAAAAATATGGGGTTTGGGGTTTGAAGAAGTTTATGGGTAAAGAGTTTATGGGTATTTTGCGGACAACATTTATTATTGATAAAGAAGGCAAATTAAAATTAGTAATGGATAAAGTAAATACCAAAACTCACCACGACGATGTCATGAATTTCATCAAAAAGAATCTGTAATTAATTCTTGATAAATTTTCTTAAGTGGTATTTCTTGATTTAAAAGATCAAGAATTTTCATCAGAGAGTCTTTCCATTCTGAAGGGCAGCAGATATCAACAATACGAGTCTCTTGTCCTATTTGAGAGTCTTCGGTTGAATAAAAGCATAGGCCTTCATTAGATTCCAAGATAAAATAAAGAAAATATGAGTGGTCTTTAGGTGTTTCAATCTTAATATTGAATAACTTTTTAGAAGTGATAAAAGGCATGTGATTTAGTCATCCATATTAAGTTGTTAATTTCATTGACTTAGATTAGTCATGGATTAAAATAAAGGATAAGGAAAGTCAAAAAAAATTTGTCATGGAGGACAAAGTTACCATGAAATTTCAATTATTTATCGCCATTGTTTTAATCGCTCTCTCTTCCTGCTCACTGATCGAAAGCACCAGGAAATCTTTACTAGAGGAAGATGATCCACAACCTCAAAAAGTTGTTCCTAAAGGGCAGTATGATGAGCTGATGCAAAAGTACGAAGAAACAAATCGTTCACAAAATATTAATAACGATACTATTAAGAACAATGATGCATACGGAAGTATCAAAAATGATAATCCTCCACTTGAGAAGATTAAAATGGGAGCGGTTGCCAATGAGGATTTAGTTGAAACAGTTGATGTCTTTTCAGGAACTGATGAAAATCCCAATAAAGTGGTTGTTGAATCACCTAATAGTGTTAAAAAGAAATATGTCCCACAACCCAATGTGATTCCTGTTTCTGGACAGACAGTAGATTCAGATCAAGCCAGAAATGAAATTGTTCTTTTTAGAAAAGCTATGGGCTTTCGTGCAAAAAATGATAATGATAATGCTTTGAGAATTTTTCAAACTCTTGAAAATTCTCCTTTGGCGCAAATTCGAGTTAGGGCCAAATATCAAATTGGCGAAATTTTATTCACTCAAAATGAATATGATTTGGCGATGCAAATTTATGAAGAAATTATACATCATTATGCTTTCTCTGGAGTCGTTATCCCAGCTTTGGCGAAACTTGTTGTTTGTTATGAAAAACTTAATATCAAAGATAAAAAAGCTAAATATCAATCGATACTTGTCGATATCTTTGAACGAACGTAAGTGGGTGAGTATTGAAAAAGATATTATTCTTTTTCCTATTTATTTTAAGCGTCTCAGTCCTTGCTCAGGAGAATGATTTACTTGAAGCTCAAGACATCGATGCACTTCTAGATGAACTTCCTGTTGAAGATGAAGTTGCTAATCCTGAAAAAAAAGATATTGAAACAGTTAATAAAGATCAAGAGCTTCTCAATGAACTTGATGCTTTGGAATCTGAAACTACTGCACTTAAAGAAGAAGAACTTAGAGAGAAAGATGACCTGGATGCTCTTAAAGAGGATTTGGGTGATATTCGTTATGAAGAAGCGCCACAAGCTAAAGACCTGACGATTGAAGAATTTGATGGAGTGAATAGTTTAGAAGCAAAAGCGGAACAAGAACCAGTTAAAACAGATGAGAAAGCAGAAAATAAAGATAGTGATAAAAAAGAAGAAGTTAAACAGAGTAAGATCGAGATAGTTAATGAAGATGATGGAACTGTAAAAACTCCTCTCATTTTTGATGTAGGTAAAGAAGAGAAGGATCTCCTTGAAATGGCCAAATATGTTCAGGCC
>CALFYV010000458.1 GCA_937952395.1 uncultured Bacteriovoracaceae bacterium
CTCCATCGATACCTGTCAATGAGCGAGCTAACTGGTCTTGAAACTCTGCCCGAGAAGATTTGTAACCGAATGTGTTTGAGTTGGCGATGTTATCACCGATAACGCTCATACTTTGACCTGAAGCATGCAGACCGGTAACACCAATGTTAAATGAACTGAGTATTGACATGCGTCCCTCCTAGACTGTCGTCTTTCTGAGTGAAAAAAACACTGCGGTTTTTTTTCAAGACCTCCAGTTAGGACCGGCCTCTCTCAGAATAATTATTTTTTACTACATCATAAAAACAGTTGAATCGATATTAGTAAACACGTTGTCACTCATGCTTGCCTTATCAATCGCTGTTACTATTTTATTTTTATTCACATCAACTATATAAGCTGCATTATTTGTAATAATCAGGGATTCCTTCCCACCTTTATTTTGCAACTTCTTCATACCCTCTTTTAATTTTAAATACTCTCCGCTATCAATTGATAAATTTCTCTCTTCTAATCTCTTCACTGCATGTTTGGAAATCTGAATATCTTCTGATGGTCCAGATTCTTTAACACGATTACGTAATAGTTCTTCAAACTCAGCCTGCTTTGTATCGTTACTTGAACGTACGTTTCCACTTTCCTTTTTTTCAGGAAGCTTATTAATTTGTGGAATAAGAACCGAGTTTATTTTATTATTCATCTCTGCTCATAATCATATACCGATTTTTCAGCTTGATCTATCGGTGCATTATTTTTATAGGCATGAATTGCCGAGTCTTTAACTTTATTTTGTCCTTCTTCTGTTAACTTGTCTAAATCAGGTACCTTCTTACTCTTTGGCATGTGAAAACTATCAACGTCTCTTAAAAATACCTTTTTCCCATCTACGATGAGGACTGTTTCTCCGTTTTCAAAATAAACCGAATCAACAGTTCCTTGAACCTGGGTTTGGGCTGTAATCACTCCACCTGTTGCATCCCAAGCTTGAACCGCAATTTGATATTCGCCGGCCTTTTCGGGATTTCCAGCTAAATCGTTTCCGTCCCAAGAAAGTTTATGAGCACCAGCTGACATCTTCTCGTGCCACATTTCATTAATGATATTTCCACTCTTATCTAGAATTTTCACC
This sequence comes from uncultured Bacteriovoracaceae bacterium, assembly GCA_937952395.1. Taxonomy (GTDB): domain Bacteria; phylum Bdellovibrionota; class Bacteriovoracia; order Bacteriovoracales; family Bacteriovoracaceae; genus CALFYV01. The sequence continues at coordinate 1,109 of CALFYV010000458.1, forward strand.
ATTAATTTATCTGCTGGTTCACTTAAATTAAAATAAATATCAGCCTTTTCCCCATTACCTGAATATTTAACCGAAGCCCCGGAGGTAATAACTTCTTTACCTAAAAAGCTGGCTCCATAGAATTTATCTTCTTGGGCCACATTAGGATTTAATTTATCAAATTTGGAATTCATATTAGATAATTGCTCAAGCTGAGCGTATTGAGCCAGATCTCCTGCAAATTTATTTTGATCCATCGGGTTCATAGGGTCTTGATGACGAAGCTGGTGAGACAAAAGTTTTAAAAATTCGTCTTTGCCCATTTCATTATGACGACCCTCTTTATATACCGAACGAGGTTTCATACCACTGAGTTTATCTACAACTTTAGAGTCGTAGCTCTTAGTTAAATCCACAGACTTAGTTGGATCAGAGGCAATTGTTTTTTTATTCGAGTTATTTTGGCGCGCCATTTTGACGTTATTTAATTTATTCACATTTGAATCTGGGGCCCGACCCATCATTGGCATTAGGCTATTTCCTGTTGGTTTCTATAATATGACCAAAGCTCTTGTCTTCGTTGTGATTCTTGTCGGCTTTGCCCATTTTGTGATTGATGATACTGTTGGCTAAAGTTTTGGCCACCAAACTCCCGTGAGCTACCATCTTTAGAAGATTGAGCAAAGCTTGAACTTGATTCTAACTTTAAGTCATTTATATTAAGTCCTGAGCGAGTCAGTGAAGAAAATAAATCGGTTTGATTTTGTGAGAAGAACTGTCTACCTTCAATGCTTTGAGTATTAATAGCTACATCAAACGATTGGTTAGCGTTCTTACTAACAAAAATATTGATATCACCTAAATCTTGATGTTTAACAGTTAATTCCACATTAGGTCGTGCTTCGTGTTGTCTTTGCACTATATAATCGCTTATTTTATTAATGAGCTCTTGTGAAGCACTTGGAGTTACATCAGAGAAATTCATCACAGGAACCGCTGATGGTGTTGAAATTTTTGCAGATGCCTCAATACTAGATGATATAGGATTAATAAAACTAGGATTTGTGTCTAACTGAACAATTTTCTGACCATGAGAGCGTAATTGCTCAACAGGTAAATCATTACCCTCAAGTAAACTTTCTATATTTTTCATTGAAGGCTCAAGCATTTCGTTTTTACTTTTTGCTTTATTAATTAAAGCAGATGAAAATTTGTGTTCGCCGTAATTTTTACCAATGAAAGGGTTTGGTGTTTGAGACTTGCGCTGAAGCAACATGTTTTCAAGTTCACCTACTTCGTTCTTTAATGCAACTTGCTCTATATTTTTATTTGCAATTTTTTTATCTTCAGCAGAAGTGAACATTGAACGGTACTCAACTGGCTGGGCATCTTTATAAAATGTTTCGCCTTTAGTTTGTGGCTTAATCGTATCTATCAAGCTCTTATGAGTAAGGGGCTCTTGTACTTCTTCACTTAAAACTTGTGATTCAGATGAATTATTTAAGTTTCTCAAAATTTGATCAAGATCAGCTTGAGATGTCTTTGCATTTGTATATTCTGTCTTAACTTGAGAATCAGCTTGACTAAGAATCGAGTCAAGTTCACTTTTATTAGTTACGACTGGGTTTTGAATTAGTTCATTTGACTTAAGTAGATCTTGCAGCTTTTCTGGATTATTATTTTTGCCATTTAAAATCGTATTTAGCAATTCACTTGAAGCTTCTTCTATATTTCCAACTTCACTCTTGAGTTGTTTTAAGAAATCAGAAGGATCAACTCCCTCTGTTGGATTTTTCAATAGCTCAAGAAGATCATTGCCGGCGCCCTTTGCGGGTTGTGCTTTAGAGCTTTTTAAAATGTCTTTGAGATCGACGTTCTTTATCATTTTTTCTCTTTTTATAACATCCAGTGTCTATCTTTTCATATTTAGGTACTGTTTTTGAAGCCGGGCAGATGTTTCCTTACTCATCAGGTTGAATATCTTAGAAGCTTTGTCAGGTGCTAAGTCTGAAATCAATTTTACTGATATCTCATCATCCTGAACTGATAATAACTCAGCTGCTTTATCCGGTTTCATTCCTGAAATTACTTTAACTAACTGTCTAATTCTGTCTGCTTTTCGTTTTTCATTGTCATCAATACAACCAATAATCTTTTTTTGCTTAGCTTCGAGCTCTTGAATTTTTTTCTCGAAATCGTTACGACTTAATCTTGTAAGCTCCTCGTTTCTTTCAATATCATATTCACGCTTTTTTAATTCAGCCTCTTTATCAATCAGTTCTTGGGTTAATTTAGAAACACTTTTCTTTTTTATATCAAGAACTCGCTTTTTTAGTTCTTCTTGTACTTTTTCTATGAAATCTTTTTCTGAATAGACTTTCTCATCAATAGGTACAGTGGATTTCACTTCTGAATTTTTTAATTTTTCTTCAGCAGCATAAAGGTATGTGGTAATTAAAATAAAAAAAACAATTAATCTCATGACTTTATCCTTTGCTTATTATATCCCTGCCAAATAAGGATTGATTCTTCTCGCAGTAGTTCTTGTTTTTTAAACTCTTCTTTTTTAAAGCTTTGAAAATCTTTTTCTTTGAGTTTTTCGATAACCTTCACATCGGCTCTCAGCTTTGCTAACTCTTTTATTTTCTCTTCTACCAATTGCTGCAACCTTATTATTTCTTTTTTTAAAAGTTCAATATTCGCTTCTTTGCCTTGAATAAATCTAGGAAAAAACTGAGCTTCTCTTCCCCCCATGCCATTTTCTAATAATCTATTATGGGCGCTAGATGCAGCTCTGATGCCTTCAAATTCATTATGAATTGACTGCTTGCACTCAGAAATACTTTTTTGCAACTTACCCATTTCAGTTTTACAAATTTCTTCCTTAAAACTTCTAATTTTTAATAGTCCTTCTAATTTAAATTTGTATTTTTTCATAACTAAACTTTATTAAAATTATAACTATTATTCGTGCGTTCATTTTCTTCTTTCAAGAAATTGGGGTTAACTGATTGTTCTGCAATTCTAGCGATTTCAACCATTTTGTCATAAAGTTCATCAATAGTAGCTGCTTCTTCGATATCTTGCTTCAGTAGAGCATCCAAGCTGTCATGAACCGCGATGGCCT
>CALFYV010000459.1 GCA_937952395.1 uncultured Bacteriovoracaceae bacterium
GACTGATTCATTGGCGGCAAAAACTCCACCCATTTCAAACTGACGTAACACGGCCGTCCCGTAAAAAGTAATAGAAGCTCCTATTCTAGGTATGACCGCATCAAAATAATCAAGAGTCTTATCCATATAGTGAACTCGAGGCATTTTCGAGGTAATACTCATATAACAACGTAGTGGATTTATAACTTCCACCTCATGTCCTTTGGCCTGACCAGCTTCAACTAGGCGCCTTGTCGAGTAAAGTTTAGGACCTTGAGACATAATGGCAATTTTCTTTGTGATCATATAGGATGAACCAGGGTCCACAATAAATTTACCCCGCACTGCTTCTCTACCAAGTAACATACGAAAACCCATCATATCTCTATTGACCAAAGTCATTTCGATGATGTGTATAGAGTCGCCTAATTTTATTCGTGTTTTAATAACTGGTCGCTTGCTCACATGCCCACTAGAACTTTTGACTTGTCTAAATTCGATGATGGGAACTTTTATTTTAATCGCAGGTTTGGCCAATCGCTGCTTGGGATGAATAATCCCAACTGCCATCTTCTTATTACCCATTTTAACGATTTTTAATTCTGATACATGCAGGGATGAAGTGCGCGCCCCTGTATCGACTTTCACTTTAATTGCTTTAATTTTCAGATCAGGCAATTCAATATATTCTCTCCAACCAATGATTTTTTTTTGTTTTAACATGTTTTTCTTACTTCGCTATAAACTGCTACACAAGTGCTTTAATAATATAGTAGAATAGGGCCTAATAAGCAATTATCTACAAACATTTGGCCAAATCAGGATGTCATGAATAATAGAAAAATTATCATTAATACTCAGCCCGACCTTACCAGTTGTGGTCCCACTAGCCTATTGGCGCTTTACCAATATTTTGAAGACCCTATCCAACTTAAAACTTTAATTAAAGAAATTGAACAATTTGATGAGGGAGGAGGAACATTAGCCGTTATTCTTGGGCTTCATGCACTTAAACGAGGTTATGATGTTTCTTTATACAGTTATAATATTAACACATTCGATCCCTCTTGGTTTGAACTACCTAAACAAGAGATAACTGAAAAACTTAAAAAACGTTATAATGAACGTGAAAACACTGATAAAGAGAAAGTCGCCCTTTATTGCTATATGAATTTTGTGAAAAGTGGTGGCAATCTTTTCTTTGAAGATCTATCTCCTGAAATAATTAAAAGATTTTTAAATCAACAACAACCAATTCTGACAGGCTTAAGTTCAACTTGGCTTTACCGTTCCAAAAGAGAAGATCCTTTAACGACTGAAGATGATGATGTCAAAGGTGATCCTGCTGGACATTTTGTTGTTCTTTACGATTATGACCCAGGAAAGAATCATATTTTTGTGGCTGATCCTTATAAACCAAACCCTATTAGTGGAACCAATTATTACGAAGTGGATATGGCCCGCTTAATCAATGCCATTCTTTTGGGAATCTCTTCTTTTGATGGCAACCTACTTATTATTAAACCTAAGGCATAGAGATGAAAAAAAATGTTTTAGTTTTAGACAATAAATATAAAAAAACATTTGAAGCTCAAAACTTCGAAATTATGACCTCCATGGATTATATCCTTGATAGTAGTTTTGATAAAAATCAGACTGTTTATAACCTCTCATCCAGTTTCGGTTATCAAGATATTGGTTATTATGTCTCACTTCTGGCCATGGCCAGAGGTGATAAGATATATCCCTCGCCTAAAACTATTCAAGATTTAAAAGATCGCTCAATTCAAAAACTTTACTCAGATGAGCTTTTTCAGATTTTTCAATCTAAACTCAAAAAACTCTCAGGCAAGACTTTTGAAATTAGCGTCTATTTCGGAAAAAACTTAACTGCTCAGTATGATACTATTTCTTGGGAATTATTTCGTATTATCCAGGCACCACTTTTCAGGGCCCATTTTGAAAAATTTGATAATTGGGAATTGACAAAACTAAAACTCCTCACGATTGAAGATCTGAATGAAGTTCACTTAGAATTTCTTAAAAATAGAATTAAAGAGTATTTTGGACAGTCAAAATCTATCCGTAAAACAAAAGACACTCATCGTTATGACCTGGCCATACTCTATAACGAGGATGAACCGGCTGGTCCAAGTGATAAAAAAGCGCTGAAAAATTTTGTCGAGGCAGCCAGAGAATTAGATTTCAGGGCCGATCTGATTCAATACAAAGATAAGCCTAATATTTATGAATATGACGCTCTTTTTATAAGAGAAACAACCAATGTTTCTCACCATACCTATAGGCTCGCTCGTCGTGCTGAGAAAGACGGATTAGTTGTGATTGACGACCCAGATTCTATTGTTAAATGTACCAATAAAATTTTTCTAGAACAACTCATGAGTAAACTAAAAATTAATCGACCAAAATCTTTTATTTTTAATCGAGAGTTGATGCAAAAAAATCTAGCTAACATCACTTATCCTTGTATTATCAAAAGTCCTGATAGTGCCTTCTCACAAGGAGTTTTCAAAGCAAAAACGAAAGAAGAGTTTCTTCATATTACCAAGAAAATGTTTGAAGAAACAGATCTGATTCTCATTCAGGAGTTTTTACCTACAGATTTTGACTGGCGCATCGGAGTCTTAAACAACGAAGTCATTTATGCTTGTAAATACTATATGGCCGAAGGTCATTGGCAAATTATTCAAAATCAGGAAAACAAAGATCCTAATTATGGAAATTTTGAAAGTATTGACCCTTCTAAAGTTGACGATAAAGTTTTGAAGATGGCACTTAAATCCACTAAATATATAGGCAACGGTTTATATGGAGTTGATCTGAAACAAAAAGACAAAGATGTCTATATGATCGAAGTTAATGATAACCCAAGCATCGATGCTGGGGTTGAAGATGATTTTTTAGGTGATGAACTTTATCTAAAAATCATGCGTCACTTTTTAGCAGAATGTAATAAAAGGAGAAAACCTCATGAGTGATTTCCTATCATTATTTGAAGGTTATGGTATCGAAGCAGAATACATGATTGTTCAAAAGGAGAATTTAAGTATTCAACCCATTGCTGAAAAAGTTTTAGGCACTCTTAATAATGGTAAGGTCATTAATGAAGTTGAGCAAGGCAGAGTTTCTTGGTCTAATGAATTGGTTGCTCATGTGCTTGAGCTGAAATGCACTTCACCCGAAGCGGACCTCAACCAATTTGATAAAGTTTTTCATGAATCTATTTTAAAAGTGAACAAAATATTAGAACAAGAAAATTGCATCCTGATGCCAACCGCTATGCACCCTTGGATGAACCCTGATAAAGAAACAGTGCTTTGGCCCTACGGTCAAAAAGATATTTACAATAAATACAACGAAATTTTTGGCTGTCGTGGCCATGGCTGGTCAAACCTGCAGTCTGTCCATATGAATTTTCCATTTGCTAATGATGAAGAGTTTGCCAAACTTCATGCAGCTATCAGAGTTATCTTACTCCTTGTACCATACCTAGCTGCAAGCTCACCTTATTTTGAAGGCAAAGCAGGGCCACTCACAGATAATCGTTTAAGTTTTTATGAACAAAATCAAATCAAAGTTCCCTCTATTACTGGCGCTGTCATTCCTGAAGACATCTACACACTTAAAGATTACGAGAAAATGCTGCAAAAAGTTTATAAGGATATCGCCCCTTATGACCCCGACGGTATTTTGCAACACTCTTGGCTTAACTCACGTGGTGCAATAGTTAAATTTGATGTGCAAGCGATCGAAATTAGAGTCATGGACATTCAAGAGTCACCTTATATGGACTACGCTTTAATTCACTTATTTACGGCACTACTTAAAAAAATTATTTCAAGTACGTCTAGTCTCAACAAGGCGAAGAAAGTGCCTACTGAAGTTTTGCGCCTAGCCTACACGAGTTCAAAAAAATATGAATTAGAAAAACTACCAGCAGAATACGCCCAGGTTTTCGATTTTTTTGATGGCAAAGCTACAACTTTCCAACAGCTTTCCTTAGAAATTATGAACCGCCTGAAAGGTGAAATCCCCAAATACTATCACAAAGGTCTGGAAGTCATCCTGGAGAAAGGTAACCTTTCAAAACGTTTAACCAAAAACAAAACATTAAAAAAAGATGAGTACCGAAAATTAACTCAAATCCTTTCCCAAAATAAAATTTATGAATAACCTCCTTATTACTTGCGAGCACGCAGGAAATCAAATACCTACTTGGTTGAGAAAAAAAATTAAAATACCAAAGAAAATTTTAGAAAGTCATCGCGGTTACGACTTTGGAACACTTGCCATTGCTAAGAAACTCTCTCTAGACTTTAATACCGACCTCATTTTCTACCAAGGTACACGGCTAGTTTTAGATTACAACCGCTCTTTGCATAATCCGAAGATTTGGAGTCAGTACTCTAAAAGTTTATCAAAAGCTGATAAAGAAAAACTTATTCAGGCCTATCAAGAATATAGAAATGAAATTGAAGCCCATATCAAGCGAAAAAAGAACATCCTCCATTTGGCCATTCACTCTTTCACACCTATTTTAAACGGAAACAAACGTAACGCAGAAATTGGTTTACTCTTTGACCCCAAAAATAAGACCGAAAAAAAATTCTGTGACTATATGAAAAAAGAACTGAACCTTATGGGAATTAAGACACGGCTCAATTATCCTTACTTAGGTGTTGCTGATGGTCTGGCCACTGCCCTTAGAAAAGAATTCAAAAATAAATATGCAGGAATTGAAGTGGAATTTAATCAAAGCGTAGTGAATCAAAAAAGAATCTATAAGGCCTTCTCAGATTGCTTAAACTCCTATTTAAACTAAAGACTTTTGAATTTTTTACTTTCTTAAAAATCTCTTTTTCCATGATTTTCATCACTTAATAAAGGCCAAGTTGTCACAGGATTTGCTTATTCATTTTTAGATAAAGAAACCCCAAGCTGAGCCTGGGGTTTCTTAATTTTAACAGCTTAATTCAACCCTTGAATAAACGGGGTTAATTTAATCCTAGCATAAAGAAGGTAAACTTGCGCTATCACTCATAAATTCAGATGCTTAGAATCTTCTTTTTC
>CALFYV010000460.1 GCA_937952395.1 uncultured Bacteriovoracaceae bacterium
TAGGCGATGAGTGTCCTAATTGTGGAACTTGGATTGAACCACTCAAGCTTATTAATCCAGAATGCAAGTTTTGTGAATCTCGTGATATTAAGGCAGTTGATGTTTTCCAGTGGTACTTAAAGCTCTCAAAATATCATAAGCCTTTTAGAAAATGGTTTGAAACAAAAAATGATTGGCGCAAAACAGTCACCACATTTGTTGACTCACTCTCTAAAGACAATCTAGTTGATCGCGCTATCACCAGGGATTTAGATTGGGGTATTGATGTTCCCCTAGAAGAGGCTAAAGGTAAAAAACTCTATGTCTGGTTTGATGCACCTATTGGTTATGTCAGTAATACTAAAAAATATTTAGAAGAAAGCGGTTCAAAAGAAGATTACATCAAGGACTGGTGGAATAATAAAGACGTGCAAATCAGTCATTTTATCGGAAAAGATAATATCATTTTTCACTCCATTATTTTTCCTGTGATGGGAATGGGCACGGGGTTCATGCATACTGTGGATCACTTGCCTGCCAATCAATATTTAAATTTAATGGGGAAACAATTTTCAAAATCTCAAGGTTGGTATGTGGATTCTGAAAAAGCGGTGCAAGAGTTTGGAAGTGATAATCTTCGTTATTATTTAACAACACTTATTCCTGAATCTTCAGACTCAAGTTTTACTTGGGAAGGTTATGAGGCCCGAGTTAATAATGAACTCGCCAATAATGTTGGAAATTTTATCAACCGCTCTATGAGTTTTTTCCATAAAAATTGGGAGAGTGGAATTGAGCAGAAACATTTTGATGTTTTTTTTAATTCAGATAGACATAAAAATCTAGAAAGTATCATCAAGGAATATCATAAAGCATTGGATGCTTTTCAAATTAAAAAAGGTCTTGAGCTTTTAATGAGTATTGGAAATGAAGCCAATCTTTATTTCAGTGATGAAGCCCCTTGGGCCTCTTTCAAAGTTGATGCAGAAAAAGCCGCTGGCACTATTGCCATTTCCGCTATCTACTCAGCGCTTTTAGGTGTCATGTTTGAACCTTATTTACCTAATCTAGCGAAAAATATCAGAAGTTATTTTGGTCCTAACTTAGAGAAAATCAAATTAAGTATTTATAAGGGTGAGCTCAACTCTTTCAAAGAACTCTTCAAGGGAAATTTTGCTCTTACTCAAAAGCCAACTGGCTTAGTTAAAAAAGTTGAGTCCAAACGTATTCAGGAATTAAGTAAAGAGTTTGCATAAAAAATAACAAGGATTAAATTAAGTCAATGAGGAGAGTTTGTGCAACTTTGGAAGCCAAGTTCTGAGCGAATTGAAAAAGCTCGGTTAACAAAATATATTTCTTATTTGAAAGATAATCATGCTTTGAATTTCTCTGATTATCAGCAGTTGCATACTTGGAGTGTCACAAAGAATGCGGATTTTTGGAGTTCACTGTTTGAGTTTTTTGAGATTAATCATACTGGTGATCATAAACAAAAAGAAAATCACCCCGACTTTTTAAACTATGGGTGGTTTAAAAATACCAAACTTAATTTTGCCGAAAATCTTCTCAAGCACAAAGATTCTAAAATAGCTGCCCTTAAATTTATTCATGAGTCAGGCTTAAAAAAAGAATTAAGTTATAAGCAATTATATTCAGAAGTAGCTACCTTTTCTCATAAATTAAACGATTTGATTGCTCCCGGTGATGTTGTGGCTGCTTATATGCCTAATACTCCAGAGACTGTCATTACCATGCTTGCGACCTCTACTTTAGGTGGAGTGTTCACATCCACTAGTTGTGATTTTGGAGTTAATGGGGTGGTGGATCGTTTTGGCCAGTCAAACCCCAAGGTTTTAGTCGCGGCTATTGGTTATGAGTATAATGGTAAATATATTGATCAACGTCCTCACTTAGAAGAAATTAAAAAGAAAATTCCTTCTATTGAAAAAATCTTCTATGTCGATTTTTTGGACAAGAACGAAACTTGGAGTGGGGGAGAAGATTTTTATAAAAAAAATGAAAATAAAACTAAGGACATTAATTTTGTTCAAATGCCTTTTTCCCATCCTCTCTATATCATGTACTCTTCTGGTACCACAGGAAAACCCAAATGCATTCTTCACTCAGCGGGTGGAACTTTACTTCAGCATATTAAAGAATTGGGATTACACTCTGATTTAACCAAGGATAAATCCATTTTTTATTTTACCACTTGTGGTTGGATGATGTGGAACTGGTTAGTTTCAAGTCTTTACTTTGGTTCTACTGTTGTTCTCTATGAAGGTTCTCCAGCCTATCCTTCACTAGAGAGTTTTATGAAAATGATTGATGAAGAAAAAATCAATATTTGGGGAACATCTCCTAAGTTTCTAAAAGCTCTTGAATCCTATGTTGGTAAAATAAAAAATAAATTAGCCTCCCTTGAAACGATCCTCTCAACA
>CALFYV010000461.1 GCA_937952395.1 uncultured Bacteriovoracaceae bacterium
CAACTGATTTGTGATTTTAAATGAAAAAGATTAGTGAGGGCCTGGGCCTGAACACCGTGGGTATGCGAACTTAAAAAGAGTAGGTGGTGATTAGGATTTAAAATACTCTCTAGAGTTTTTACAAATTCAGCTAACCCCTCTGCAAAAGGCCACTTCTCTTGTTTTCTCCCATAACCTTATCTGGGTTGGTCAGCGATAATGCTATCAAAGCTAATAGATTTTTTTTGATAAAACTTCACTTGATTAAAGGCATCTTGCACTTGCCAAGAAATACTCTCACGCTTGAGGTTTGAGAGCTTTTGATTTTCTTGTCCCCACTTAATCACTCCCTTGGCACTATCCACATGCTCGACTTGTGCTCCAGCGGCAGCACAAACGATAGAGGCCCCACCTGTGTAAGCAAAAAGGTTTAAAACTTTAGGAGCTCTACCTAATTTTTCTTTGAGATCTAAAACTTTATTATAGAAGACAGGCCAGAGGGCCCATTGTTCAAAGAAAAGACCACAATGACCAAAAGCTGTGAGTTTTAAATCTAAGTTTAGTTTTTTTCCATGCATATCAAATGAGTAGTGAAGGGGAGTTGGAAGTTTCTTATTATGTTTCCACTCACCGCCTCCACCTTTAGTACGTCTGCAGATGGATGTGGCCTTTTGCCATAATTCTTTTTTGTATTTCTTATGCCATATGGCCTGTGGACAAGGACGGATCATCGTTACCCCACAGAGAATTTCTAATTTCTCTCCATCTCCAGAGTCCAAGAGTTGGTAGTTTGCTATATTTTGGGCAATAAGATTTTTGTAATTCATGTTTTTACTTTTTCAAATAATTTTCAATAAGATTGATCTTCTCTTGCGCTTTATATGGATGTTTTTTAACCACGGCTTCATTGTCTTGAGCTTGCGCCATGATGGCCAAGATATATTCAGAAGAGTTTTTCCACTTGGGTTCATTTTTAAAAGTTTGCATGATGGCAAAGGTGCTCCAGTAGTCAGACAGGGCCAAACGAATAAGACCAAACATAAAAACTTGTTGTTCCTGATTTGTTTCCTGAGCGGCCAAAAATTCAGCTTGAGTGAAAGCTCCAGCTTTTAAAAAATGCAAGAATTTTTCAAATGAGTCTTGCTTACCACTTTTATGCCATTTCTCTTCCAGAGAGAGAATATCTCCTAAGTCTGGGTTATTATCAAAAAGACAATCCTCCTCATCACAAAAAGGTGTGTACATTTTTTTGAATTGCCCGAAGTAAACCAATTCATTTTTCAATTTTTCACAAGTTTTCATTTCATTTTCTTTAAGTGAGTTAAGTTCACTGACTTTCTCATCAATCTTGGCCACAAACTGTGCCCATTGAGGAGAATCGATGGGATCGTTTTTAATATCATCTAAATTTTTGAGCGCTTCATCGGTAAGTAGTGGGCCCTTGCAAGCAATATCTAAACCGGTTTGAGGAATATTTTTGATGAGTGCAGAGGAGAGTTTTTCTTTTTTAAAGTTCATCTCTCCCATGGTATTAGCGACGTCGGCTAATTTTTCTTTAAGCTGCTTAACAATTTTAACATCATCTTCTCCGATGGAGGCTGGCTTGCGCTCATAATCCATGTCAAGCAGATCAGAGACTTTATCCATATACTCTTCTTTCATGAGTTCTCCCCAAATTGGCTTGAGTAGGTCGACTTTTTCAAAAGCTTTTTCATTCTTTTTTAAATACTCTCTAATCTCACTTCTGACAGAAGATCCAGCAAAACGTAAATTATCGATGAGGAGTGTCCAAGCTGCCACTTGAGTTTGTTCTCCGATAAGTTTTTGCGTCAACTCCCAAGATTTTTCGAAATCTTTGCGGTAGAAATAAGCTTTACTTAAAAAGATCTGATTGCCTTCTTTATTTAAGTAGGAACTTTTTTGTGTTTGCAGAAATGTCAGGATGTCATCAAAATGATCCCATTGGTAATAAGCCGCACTTAGAACTAATGCCTCCCATCCCATACTTTCCTTGGTGCTCATATCATCGCTATAGTTTGAGGCTATAGGTAGATAAAGTGACTTTTTATAGTAAAGCTTAGCTTCATCAAAAAGATTAAAGGCCTTAGAATAAATGTTAAAATAAAGTTGTTTCTCTTCTAAGGACTTGGCCTCACTCCAATCACTTTGAAATTCTTTAAGATTCTTTTCAAAATCTTCGATTTCATTAGCTTTATAAGTGAGGAGATAATTATGCCAGGCCTTCAGCGAACTGAAGCGGTTGGCCTCTTTAAAAGAAAAAGTGTTACGGTACCAATGGCGCACCTCTTTGATGTCCTTATTTTCCTTTTTTTGCTCATTAACATAGGCCAGTTGAAATGAAGTTTCTTGGCGTAGGTTGAGTAGAGTGCTTTTTTGCTCTTGGTTTAAGTTCCCACGTGACTCCCATAAAAAAGTAGTCAGATCATAACTTAAGGCCCATTTTTCTTCGTGATAAAAACGCTGATTGGCACTTAAAAAAAGATTCCATTTCGTCTCATCAAAGCTTTTTTCAAATTGCTCTTTCAAAAAGAGTTTATTTTCTTCAAAGTTTTTTAAATAGTGATTGGCTTCGACATAAAGTAATCGAGAAAGCTCTTTTTGTTTATCTAATTTCTCCGGAGCTTTTTGGAAAAACCACTGTGAGTACTCCCGTACCTTCTTATAATCATTTTCATGCTTCTTTTTATCCTCAAGAATGGAGAGCTCTTCACTTTGCTGAGTGACAAGAGTCAAAATAGTAAGTGCTGCATCGTCTTGTTGTTTAAAGCCTGGAATCAGTGCTGCTTTCTTATACCAATCAATTGACTTCCAAATTTTACCTGCACGCTCAAACTTTTGCGCTCCATAAAACCAAACATCTGCATTAATTCCGTTGGGGTTAAGCTCTTCATAGGTATCGTAAGCAAAATGCGTGGCTTCCCAGTAAGCAGGGTCATCAGTCTTTCTGGCCTCTTTATGTACATAGAGAATAATTTTGGTCCACTCTTCAAAAATTTGTTCCCGGCCGACTTTATTTTCTAATTGAACTTTTTCCCATTTAGGAAAATACTTTTTCATGGTTTCGGTAATAGTTTTTCTTTTTCCAGTACTTTGATAATCTTTCATCAGTTCAACTAACCATTCGTGGGAATTTTTTTCTTTCAGATGATGGTTCAGTAAGTACTCCCAAGTGTAAATAGCATCTGTAAATGAGCCAATACTTTGGTATGACTTGGCCAGATCACTTATCATCCCGATCTTTTCATCTGCTTTTAGTTTAAAAATATCTAGTTCTGCAATTCCCTTTGGTGCTTTGAGGATCTCACTGGCCACAAGTAAAAAATCTTGTCGGGATTCCTTAGAAAGTTCACTTTTTTCATCTCTTTCTTTTTGATCCATTTGTTGGTAGTGATCAAAAAGCCTTTCAAAATGGCGCAGGGCCTTCCATTTATTTTTGTCATTATAAAAACTCCAAGCAGCTTTATAGACACCATAGGCGGCTTTACTTTCCACTCCAATATCGGCCAGTCGTCTATAATAGTAGACAGCCGACTTGAAATCTTGAGTTTCAAAATAGTAATCTCCCAAGAGTTGATAAGAGTCTTCTCTATAAATTCCTTGCGGGTAAAGTTTAGGTAGAGACTTTAGTCTTTTTAGGCCAAGGGATTGTTTTTCTCTCTCCCACAAAATGGCAATGGAGAAGAAGAAAGCTTCTTCGCTTAAGTAGGCGCGCTCTTTATTTATCGATTTTTCAACAAAAGGAGAAATCCAATTATCAGCAATTTCTAATTGTTTATGCCAAATTTTCTCATACTTAACCGGATCTTCCAAGCGGTACGCAACAGCAGTGTGCCAATAAGATTCGGCTGCTAAATAGGAAAGATTACCGTCTCTGAAACTTCCGGGAATACTATCGACTAAAGTGGTGAGTTTTTTTAAATGTTCTAATTTTGCTTCAAAACTCATGGCGTTTGACTCTTGGATATAATAACCAAAATAGGCTTCGGCCAAAACTTTTTTATGAAACATAGATGTGGTGATCTTGGGAAAAGTTAATTTTTCAATCAGGTTAATACTTTTTTTGTATTCTTGCTTACGGTTAAGGACATAGGCTTTCTGGACTAAAACTTCATTTCTTAAATGAGCAAATGGTGATTTGCGTTCTTGAAGCTTTTCTATACTTTGCTCGGCTTTCTCCCATTTCTCATTAGCAAAGAGAGCATAATGATAATGCAAACGAGCAATCAGATAATAGGGTGATTCATTTTGAATAAAGGCAAAATAGTCTGAGGCCTTGGCCATATCTTCTTTTTCATAATAGGCACGACCTAAGATAAGATAGAGTAAATCACGCCACAGAGAGAAGGAGCCCTTCGCTCCAACTTTAAGCTTAAGCTCTGATTGAGAACCTTTATCGACTAAGACTTTAAATTGATCATCGGTTAAAATTTTCTCAAATTTATTAATTCTCTCTTGGGGAGACCCTGCGCTCTTATCAGTTATATGCTCAATAATAGGGTAAGCCGGGTAGTCTGGGTGAGAGGTCGCCGGTTTTTTAAGATTACGTCTGAGTTCTTTATCAATATCAAAATCTAAGACGAAGCTTTCTGCTTTCACTGCAAAAAGTGAAAAACTCCAAAAGAGTAATGTGAAAAAGAAAATCATTTTCATGCGTAATCACTACGCCGCAGCTTGCTCTTCGTCTTTAAGACCCAAGGTCTCGATTACATATTGAGCAATTTTTCGCTTAAGCTGAGGCCCTATCATTAAAAAATAAAGTCCATATCCTCTAAAAGGTTTATCTAGTACTCGCATCACTGTCGCGTGAACCGAGAAAGTTCCAGCAAAGTGAGTATCAATTAACGTAATGGTGTTCTCTTCTCCGGCTTCAAACATGGTGTTACTCTCACATTTAATGGAAACACCTTTTTCGCTAATATCTACAGTGGCGCTTTGAGTGAAGTCTTTTTGATTATGAATAATAATTTCACAAATCAAAGGTGCG
>CALFYV010000462.1 GCA_937952395.1 uncultured Bacteriovoracaceae bacterium
CACCTCTGGCGCAGTGGCGGCCATGGCGCTTGAATTAGAAAAGTAATTAATTAAAATGCTCTGGCGACGGAAAAGAAAATGACATCAAAGAATTTTTGTCGGCGTTTATTATTAGCGGATTGGCCTGAAAACTCTACAACTTCATGAGCAAGGCCTAAACGTAGTAAGTGATTTCTCCAGTAAGTACCGAGCCAAAATTCAGAGTTAAGTGTCCCACGATCGGCTTCGCCGCCTAAAAGGGCATTAAATTTTCGTGGTGAAATTTTTTGAGTCTTATTTAAGAGTGCCGACTTGCCCAGAGTTAGGCCAATCATATCGATATTAAAACCAAGGGATATATTTTCAAATTCGTATTCACTATAGAAAGCAAGATTAAAGGCGGTGAGATTAATATTTTCTAAGAATTCACTCTGATCATCTACTGTTCTTATTTGTGAAGAATATAAATGAGTCATTCTTGGGCCAAAGCCGAGTTTAAGCTCCTTCCAAGTTGGATAGAGATATTGCAAATCAAGAGCATAGTGATGAATACGAGAGTTGGAAACTTGACCAGAACCAAAACTCACACCAACCTTACGTTCCACATTTTCAAAAATTGAAGCTTGAGTAATCTGAATAAATAAAAAAGCGATCAAAAACATGCTTTATTATATTGTTGTGGTTATTAAGATGGCCAGTTCTATTTTTCGTTACTCATGAGTATGTCACCAATAATAATCAAAGTCGGTTCTTTCCTGATAGGAGAGCCATGGAGAACTTTTTGTCCAAAAATTAGTATCTCACCTTCATTAGCTTCTAAAATATTTTTACCTGATTTATAAATACTTCCTTTGCCTTTTAGCGCCAGAGTATAATCGAGGGCTTTTTGTCCAGTTTCAATAATCTCAGTTGAATGATCATGTAGCCCAGAGTTTTTTGTACCTTGAGACTTCGTATTGACAGCAAAGCCATAAGTATCAGAAGTCATGCGAAAGTCTAATCCACTTTTATATAATCGATATTTGTTATTTAGTTTCATTTTATTAATTAAGTTCATGTGGATTTTAATTATGTCATTTAAAAGATTTCTTGGAATGAGCTTGATATTCTCATCATTAAAAAATGATGTATATTTTCCATCAGCATCAATAGTGATTTGAATATCAGTAATATTTCTTTCTAGCATTTTTTGGTAGAGCTTTTCTACATCACTTTGCTTATAATGATTTGATACAGAGTATTTGAAAATGGATTTGTTATTATAACTTGGGAAACTCTTTGATTTTTGATGAAATTGATTACAATTTTTTGCCAGGCAAACATTAAATAAAGATATCCAAAGCAAGCATATTATTATTTTGAAATTCATGTTTTTTTATAACACAGTTTATGCTGCGTTGCTCCATTCTACTGTTATTTTGAGTAATTTTTACAATTCGGCTATATCTGAATAACGCATCGTGGTATAAAATTTTTATGAAATATTTCAGTATCTTGGCCCTATTTCTTGGCCTAAATTCAATTGCTCACGCTAGTTCGTGGAGGGCTTTTATTGGTAAACTGACCGATTGCAATTTCAATTGGAAAGACAATAGCTCATTTCAAAAAGAGAAAATAGCGAAGGCCCGTGAAGTTATTTTATCCATGGATGAAGGTCAGGCCGGCGATGATATTTTGAGTGAAGCTTTTGCTGCTTTGTATTTCATTGATGATATTGCCGCTATCGAAAAAATCTCAGATGAATTTATGCTTTTGGGTAAAAAGCTGCCTCAAGAAAAAAAATGGCAAGATATGTATCAAAACACTTTTGAGAAATTCTACCGCCGAGGTTTTGAAGTTTACCAGCGTGCCAAAAATGAAGCTGAACAAGTTGCAGCTTTTAAAGTCATTGATGATCTGACTCCTTATTCATGGAAGATGCACTACAAGACAAGTAGTCAGAAAATTTTTCAGAGCAAACAGACGAGCCTAAATTTGTTAAAAGCTTTCGAGCAAGACATAAAAAATGTAACACTTATCGATTTTAGACAAAGCCCAGAAAGAAGGGCCGAGTTTCTTCAGAGTTTAACAGATATGTTGGTTTACCTCTCATATGCCACCGAAAATCAAACCCATCAGTCAGCTTTTCATTACAAGAAAGTAGTGGATGTGATCAAAGCAGTGGCCAAGAAAGAAGTGACTTCAACCCCAGATGTGATCGTCAGGGCCCATTTGAAAGAGGCGATGAAAGAAATTGATAAAATGCTTAGGATCGAAAATACTGAGTTTATTGCGGCCAAACGTGCCAAGGCAGTTGAGCAACACGGAATAGATGAACAGAAAATGCTAGAGGTTTTTGAGATTGGCTATTTTAGAACTAACGCCAAAGGAGAACAAGTTTTGACTAAGATTACTCCCGACAAATACCAAGAAGCACTTGAAGGATTGAGCAAAGTATTAAATGAAGAATTCGAAGTGATGCGAGCGACTGTTAATTATACCCGTTCTACCAGCAACCGCATCGATAGCAT
>CALFYV010000463.1 GCA_937952395.1 uncultured Bacteriovoracaceae bacterium
ATAAAAAGATCATGGAAGTTCAATTAAGTGCATCGGATTTAAAAAAGACGTTTAATGGCAGACAAGTGGTGAAAGGAGTCAGCATTGATGTCAGGCAAGGTGAAGTTGTAGGTTTACTCGGCCCAAATGGTGCAGGTAAGACTACTTCTTTTTATATGATTGTAGGACTAGTTCCTGCGGATGAGGGAAAAATTGTGCTAACGAATGAAGAAATTACCTCTCTACCCATTCACGAGCGTGCGCTCAAGGGGATTGGTTATCTTCCTCAGGAAGCTTCTATTTTTAGAGAGCTGAATGTTGAAGAAAATATTTTTGCAGTTTTAGAAGTGAGAAATCTTTCACGTTCTCAAAGACTGAAATTATTAAATGATCTTATTAAAGATTTCGGACTTAACCATATTAGAAAATCAAAAGGGCGCGAGCTCTCAGGTGGAGAAAGAAGAAGAGTCGAAATTGCTAGAACTTTAGCCTTAGAGCCTAAATTTGTACTTTTGGATGAGCCTTTTGCAGGGGTTGATCCGCTGGCTGTAAGTGACATACAGGCTATTATAAAAAAATTAAAAGAAAGAAATATAGGAGTCCTGATAACGGATCATAGTGTTCGGGAAACTTTGGGCATTGTCGATAGGGCCTATATCATGAATAGCGGTGAATTGTTAGTAAGTGGAACTCCAGAAGAAATTCTCAAGAGTGAAACAGCGAAGAAGTTCTATTTAGGTGAAGATTTCAAAATGTAGGAAAAAGTTGTGAGGAGAAATCTATGGCAATGAAAATGAATATGAGTCTGAAGCAAACACAAAGTTTGATGATGACTCCACAATTGCAGCAAGCTATCAAGCTTCTAACTCTAACTCATTTAGAGATGCAAAATGTTATTGCCCAAGAAATGGTAGAAAATCCTATGCTAGAAGAATCTGGCTCTGAGGTAACCAAAGAAGAAATCCAACAAAGAGATAATACTGAAATCCAAAATAAAGAAGCTACTGCTGATGACTTCAAGGGACCTGATCTTGTTGATAGTGGCAAAGATCAATTTGATTGGGAGAAGTATATTGAGTCTCATGACTCTCATTCTTCTACTCCACGCTCCAGTGCCGATTTTAATGGCAATAATGATCAGCCTAATTATGAAAACATGGTTTCTAAAAGTATGACTTTGCAAGAGCATCTTGAGTGGCAACTTAAAATGGAGAGTTTACTGGCAGAAGAATGGAAAATTGCTCATGCTATTATTCATAATATTGATGAAGAGGGTTATTTAGATGCTAACTTCGAAAATTTTCTCGCTGAATCAAAGCTTGACCGAGAAGATGCTTTTGAAATCCTTAAAATGATTCAAAATCTTGATCCCATTGGTTGTGGTTCAAGAAGTTTGGAAGAATGTTTACTTGTTCAGGCCCAAGCACTTGAAGTGAGGGCACCACTAGTGGAAATTATTATTAAAGAACACTTAAATGACTTACATAAAAAAGATTATGCTTCTATTTCAAAGAAAACGGGTGTTGATAAAGAGAAAATTAAAGAAGCAGAAATGATTATCATGGGCTTCAACCCTAAGCCAGGTAGATTGGTTGGGATAGATGAAACTCATTATATTGTTCCTGATATTTATGTAAAAGAAATTGGTGGAGAATTCGTTATACGATTAAACGATGAGGGTGTTCCCAGGCTCCGTATTTCAAACCTTTATAAATCAATTTTAAAAGCTCAGCATAGTGGTGATGACAACGCTAAAGAATATATCCAAGATAAACTTCGTGCAGCCATGTGGTTAATCAAGTCTATCGAAAACAGACAGAAAACCATAGAGAAAGTTGCCAACGCTATTGTTAAATACCAACCAGAGTTTTTTAGAAAAGGGCCAATCTTTTTAAGACCAATGATTCTAAAAGATATTGCCAATGAGATAGGAATGCATGAATCAACAGTCTCAAGAGTGACAACAAACAAGTATATGCACACACCCATTGGTGTTTTTGAACTTAAATATTTTTTCAATACAGGTATCGGCGGCAAGAATGGTGGTATTGATATTGCTTCTGAAAGTTTAAAATTGAAAATTAAAGAACTTGTTGATAATGAAAATACAAGAAAACCATTAAGTGATCAAAAAATATCAGAAATTCTTAGTACTAAAGATATAGTTGTTGCCCGTCGTACTGTTGCTAAATACCGGGAAATGATGAATATTCTTCCTTCTTCAAAAAGAAAAAAGCTTAACTAGTATCAGTTAAACTAGTTAGGAAAATCATAAGAGAGCGAGGTTTTATGAAAGTACAAGTTTCATTCAAGCATTTAGAACACACACCGGCCCTAGACGAAATTATTCAATCAAAGTCAGAAAAACTTGAGAAATATCTGGGCGGTAATATCAATGTTCAATGGGTTTGTTATGTACAAGAGGGCAAACACTATGCCGAAATCAAGCTCTTAGGGCCACAGTTCGAGTACCATGCTAAGGGACATTCAGAGAGCATGTACAAGACTTGCGATGTGGTTATAGAAAAAATTGAAAAGCAGCTTATTAAGAAAAAACAAAAATGGAAAAATCATATTCATCATAAGCATGAAGTGCTTTTAAAAGATGAGTTTGTTAATGAAATAGAAAAAGATGAAGAAGCCGTTATTCAGGCTCAGTATGATGAAGATGTTGCTTAGCTAAAAAGAAATTTTTTTAAAGAGCCCCTTGAATAACAAGGGGCTTTTTATTATTAAAATTGCTTTTCCACACAAAAGTTTTGAATACATTCAAGTTCGGGTTCGGATTCAATGGCACAGTTTGAAAAACGACTGTACTTTTGATTTAAATATTTTCCGCGTTCAATAGTCTTTTGCGAAAGAAACTCAACTTCTTCTAGATTTAAATTCAATTTAGAAGTGAAAGTATAGCCGAGTGGTCCTCCGCAAGCTTTTTCACCAAATGCGATGGCCTTACAATCAGAGTTTTCTTTACATAAAACAACCGATGAAGCCAGCTCTATCGTAGCTTGGATAAGCTTAGTTTCTGCTGCGTATTCAAATTTCTGTATGTCTCTTTCTTGCGCTCTGGCTAAATTGGTCATAGTTAGAATAAAGGCTAATGCCATTAGATTTTTCATATTTTCTCTCCCTAAAATATTGTTTTTTCAATTTTTAACATTGTGTGATTATGATTGCAAGTTGGTAAAAATAAGGTAGGCGCTTTCGCACCTACCCGTTTGTTCAACTCATAGTTTCTTTAAATGCTAATAAAAAGCTTATCAGCGAAAGAATGAGTTGAACTGTGACTAAAATCTTCTCCTCCATGAGGCCCTCCTTAAAGCGCTTCATTGCGCTCAGGAGTCGGGAAGAAGACCTTAACCTTTCGAATTTATTATTAGGTGATACATACCGTTTATTTTGTGTTATAGTGTAAATCGCCCGTTTGTTCATAAATTGAACTATGACTAAAATCTAAAACCCGGACTTATGTCTGGGTTTTTTTATTGCTAAAAAATAAGCAAAGAGCATGACAAGTAAGAAAACTCTATTTACTTGAAATAATTAAGATGCTGAAGAAGCTAGAGGACAAAATTCTTTGCCTCATGCCTTTTCCTTGCCTTGTGCCATTAATCTGGATATATGCATAAGTATTAACTTTTTAAAATGGAAGTAGGGTGTAACTCCCTCGCTGTCGCGCAACTGTAAAGCCAGATACATTTTAAAAGGTAGAGGCATTCCCGCGGAGGATATCTGTGTCTTATTTACTGCTTATTTTTTTTACTTCTCTTCTGCAAGCTCAAACCTTGGCGCCAATTTTAGTTGAAAGCTCAAAAAGTGAAATCACTTTAGAACAACAAACATCTCAAACCTCAGTTCGGCAAAAAAGTTCTATGAGCCCTGCTTCAGCTTTCGCTTATGAGGAGCTTAATTATCTTCCTGGAGTTCATGTTAATAAAACCGGTGGGTATGCTGGACATCCTAATATGAGCATTAGAGGCTTACCTGGGGACTATTCCACACTTTATTTAGATGGAATTAAACTTAATGATCCTTCGGTTTTTGGTCGCGGTCTTGATTTGTCTTTCTTGGATACCAATAATTTAGAAAAAATTGAAGTGATGAAGGGGCCGCAAAGTGTCTTGTACGGCTCAGATGCTATTTCTGGTGTAGTTAATCTTTATACCAGGGTACCGTCTAAAAATATGAGCAGTATTGGAGGTCAATACGGCAGCTTTAATACAAGTAAGTTTATTTTAAGTAATTCTCAGATTGAGAAGAGGTATGCGTATTATTTTAATTTGAGTCAATTTAGTAGTGAAGGCTTTTCAACAGCCCCCAAAAAAAATGGAAACAAAGAAGACGATGGTGCTAAAAGCTCACAGATTTTCCTGAAGGAGTATGTAAGCCTTAGCTCACGTGTTGAGCAAGAAGGAACTTTTTATTTTATAGACTCACATTTTGACCAAGATGATTTTAATCAAGATGATCTGAATTACTCAGCCGATAAAAAAGAAGTGATGCTAGCTAATAAGCTTAATTTAAAAGTTAATAATTATCATAAGGTTTATTTTCAAACGAGTTTTTATCAGGTTAGACGGCACAATCAAGATGAAGACGAGATTTTTAATAATTCATTTTTTGAGGGAAGTAATCTTTCAAATGAAATAAGACATAATTATTCAAACGGAGATTTTTCACATGTCCTAGGAGTTTCAAATGAAAATGAACTCGCCCACACAGACACTATGGATAAAAATGCGTATAGCAATTCTGTTTTTATTTCTGAAGATATTGCTTTAAGTGAAAAAGCGCAAATCCAAGTTGGATACAGACTTCAAGAGCACAAAACTTTCGGAATGTTTGATGTTCAAAATATGGGGCTTGCTTATCAAGTGGCAGATAACTACCGCTTGCATTCTCGGTGGGGAAGTTCTTTCAAGGCCCCGACTTTATATCAACTGTATGATTCAACTTATGGGAATTTAAACTTAGTTCCACAAAGAAGTTATGGTTATGAGTTTGGACAGAGACTAAAAAATAATAATTTGGAGTTTGAGGTTAATTATTTTCATCAAAAAATTTATAATTTAATCGGTTCTGATGGAGTTACTCCTTATAAGCAGGTTGAGGGATATTTATTGTCCAGAGGAATTGAAGCAGAGCTCGAGTGGAATTGGTCCCATTCTTTTAAATTACTTAATTCCTATACTTTCACTGATTCAGTTGATCAAGATAACCAGAAGACTTTAAAAATTCCTAAGCATAAACTCGCTTCACAATTAAAATACAAATATGACGATGTTTGGACTTTTTCGCTGCAACAGTTGATTGTTTCGCAAAGAGTAGATTTTGGAGATAATTTAATGAGAAGTTATAAGCTTTTTGATGTTGCTACAGAGTACGAGATTGATATAACTTCTGAGTTTGGACTGGCCTT
>CALFYV010000464.1 GCA_937952395.1 uncultured Bacteriovoracaceae bacterium
CGGGAAACTGGACAGTTTTGAAACCCTTGAGTTTCTTGGTGACGCCCTCTTACAAGCCATTGTTACTTTAAAACTAACCCAAACTTTCCCTAGTGAAAATGAAGGCAATTTATCTAAACTGAGAAGCACTATCGTCAGTGAAGAATCTCTTGCTGCCATGGCCAGAGAATTAGGCTTGGGCCAGCTGCTCTTTTTAGGTAAAGGCGAAGAAAAGAATTCGGGTCGTGAACGCTCTTCTTTACTTGCTGATGCTTTTGAAGCTTTAGTTGCTGCACTTTATTTAGATAGTAATTTTGAAACCACGAAAAATAGTGTTTTAACTCTTTTTGAAAATGCTTCTGAAGATTTTTTTCGGATTGAGAGAATCGAGGAATTCGATGCTAAAACAAAATTACAAGAATACACACTAAAGCACTTTCAAAAATTACCTTCTTATGAAGATCAAAAACTTATTTTGGAAAATGGTCAATTTTTTCAAGTAAAACTCTACATTGAAGATAATAAATCTTTTAGTGCGGTTGATATCTCTAAGAAAAAAGCACAACAACTTGTGGCCAGGAAGGCGCTTAATTACTTAAAAAATAATCCTATTCTGATAAATACAAATATTAACTAGGGGCCAGTAAAATGCTATTACTTGATCAACATCCTTTGAATAAGTCTATTATGATTGCTCTTTTGGGTCGGCCCAATGTCGGTAAAAGTACATTGATTAATGCTTTATTGGGTTTTGATCTGACTATAGTAAGTCATAAACCTCAGACCACACGTAACCAATTTCATTGCGCCTTTACAGTTGATCATACTGAAGTTGTTTTAGTTGATACTCCAGGTATCCACCGTTCGAATCAAGAGCTAAATAAGCGTATGAATGGTCAAGCTGAGCATGGTTCTGATGGAGCCGATATTAATTTTTTGCTTTTTGATCTGACTTCAAATTTAGACGAGGATATAAAAGAATTGGCCCATACTTTTACTAAAGAGTTAGCACAATCTTGGGTGCTTTTTACTAAGAATGATTTGATAGAAGTAAGTGAAGAGCAGTTAAAGACAGCCTTTACAAAAATTCAAAAAGTCTTTCCAAGTGCGGTTCGTTATTTTGATATAAGTGCTAAAGAAGAAAATAATATTCATCTTTTAACCGGGGCCATTTGTGATGCTGCTAAGCCAGGTCCCCATCTTTATCCAGCTGGTCACGTTTCTAATAAAAGTGAACGCTTTTTTGTTAGTGAATATATTAGGGAGCAAGCCTTTAATATTTTACGTGATGAACTGCCTTATGAGTGTGCAGTTACAGTAGAAGAATTTAATGATTTTAGACGAAAAGACAAACCTCTTGATCCATCCAAGACTGCTGTGAAGATTTCTGCTACTATCATGGTTAATCGCCCCTCCCAGCGTGCCATCGTCATTGCTGCCCGCGCCAGTATTATTAAAGAAATTGGAA
>CALFYV010000465.1 GCA_937952395.1 uncultured Bacteriovoracaceae bacterium
TTAAGCGGTAAGGCCATAAGAAAATATTCTCCCGGCTCAACATGAGATAAAACAATCCCTTCAATGATCGCCATATTTTTCTTAAAAATTTGATTATGAGAAAGAAGTTCCTTATCTTCACCCGGATCAACTGAAGGCGTATCAATTCCCACCGTCTTAACGCCACAACTATCTAAATAATCAATCACTTCTGGAGAAAAAGAATTAAAATCATCATTCCATTTATTGGGATTTGGAAATGACTTTGTTTTAAAGAGAACTCTACTCTGAGTAATCTTATCTTTAATATCGCTCTTTTTTATGCGCTCACCTGGCTTCATTTTAACTTCCACTACTTGGCAAGGCCCCAAATAATAATCTAAAGAACGCTTTTCAATTCCTTCTCCCTCTTGGTGATAATGATTGGGAGCATCAACGTGAGCGCCTAGATGAACGGTGGTATGAATTTCTGATAAGACGACATTGTCGCCTTTTTTTAAATCCAAAACAATTTTTCGCGCAAAAGCTCTATCTCCCGGAAAGACCGCCAAATCGGGACTAATGGTAGGCGTTATATCAATGACTTCATAATCTTTAAAAAAGTTTTTCATTTTCTCTTCCTTATTGGAAAGCTTATAAAAAATAATCTATCATTGAGCTAGTTTCATGGCAAAAGAGGAATGATGTTTAACCCAGAAGATTGCAGTTTAAAAGCAGCGCTTAATTTTGATAAAAAAGATGAACTGGCCAAGTT
This sequence comes from uncultured Bacteriovoracaceae bacterium, assembly GCA_937952395.1. Classification (GTDB taxonomy): domain Bacteria; phylum Bdellovibrionota; class Bacteriovoracia; order Bacteriovoracales; family Bacteriovoracaceae; genus CALFYV01. The sequence goes on from CALFYV010000465.1 coordinate 734, forward strand.
TCAAGAAAAATTTCATTTTCCTAAAACTCAAAATGCTCAAAAACCTCTTTATTTCTGCGGACATTCCCTTGGACTCATGCCTAAGCAAACAGCTGCAGCTATTGAAGAAATCAATGAAGCTTGGAAAACTTTTGCCGTCGATGGTCATTTCCATAGTGCTTGGCCCTGGGTCAGCTCCCACGAAAGTTTAAGTGCTAGTCTTTCCCGCCTTGTGGGTGCAAAAGAGAGTGAAGTCGTAGCGATGAATACCTTAACCGTTAACCTTCACCTGCTGCTTGTGAGTTTTTATAAACCAAAGAAAAATAAATTTAAAATCTTAATTGAAAATAATACTTTTCCTTCTGATAAGTACGCTGTGGACTCTCATGCTCGCCTTCATGGCTTTGAACCTAAAGAATGCGTGGTGGAACTAAAACCCAGGGAAGGAGAAATGATTGTTCGCGAAGAGGATATTTTTTCTCAAATTGAAGATCTCGGAGATTCATTAGCACTCGTCATGTTAGGTAATTGCAATTACCTCTCTGGCCAAAAATTTAATATGAAGGCCATCACTGAACACGCTCATCGCTTTGAGGCCATGGTCGGTTTTAATCTGGCCCATTGAGCGGGTAATATTGATTTAAAACTACACGAATGGAAAGTCGATTTTGCTACTTGGTGTACCTATAAATATATCAACTCAGGCCCTGGTGGTATGGCGGGAATTTTTATTCATGAAAAACATCACTTAGATAAAAGCCTAAATCGTTTTGAAGGTTGGTGGGGACATAATAAAAAAGAACGTTTTAAAATGGCCCCCGTCTTTGATCCCATCCCAACCGCTGAAGCTTGGCAATTATCCAATCCCCCTATGTACCTCATGGCCTCGCTAAAAAGTTCACTGCAAATATTTGATGAGGCAACCATGCCAAGGATTGCGAAAAAAAGAGATCATATCACTAGCTACCTGGAATTTTTACTTAAGACAAAATTAAAAGAATTTATTCAAATTCAAACACCAACTGAACGTGGTTCGATGCTTTGTTTAAAAGTAAAAAATAAACCTGAAGATGTACTTAAGAAATTAAAAGAGCGTGGAGTAACCGTTGATTTTAGAGAACCTGATATTTTAAGAATGACTCCAATACCACTCTATAATTCATATCAAGATTGTTTTTTATTAAGCGAAATTTTAGAAGAAATCTTCTCCGTCAGTTGAAATTGACGTTTGATTATCTATATTATCTAATGAATGGAAATGAAATTAAATAGACTTATCATCATTCTTTGTTTTTGTATTAATACAGCTCTTCCTTACACTTTAAATCTTGGAACTTATGTTCCAGGGTTTATGAGTTATCAAGATGATAGTAGTGGCGGGACAAAAAAGTTTGAATTCAATCCTTATATTTCAGCTGCCCTTCCCATGCCCGCACCTTTTCTAAGCGATTATTATTTTGTCCCTGAAATTGGTTTTGTCTACCACATGAATACAACTGATGATATCAAGAAATATACCTTCTTCTTACTTTACCCTCTGGCTACGAAATTCAACGAAATTATTTTATTGCGTTTTGGCTTTGCGACTTTTATGGACCGTATAACAGGAAATGGTTCAGCTAAAAATTATAATGGTACTTATTATACTCCTGACTCTTCAGCTACTACCTATACCGGAGCTATCCTACTCGGGAGCGAATTTTTATTATTTACATCCGCATCCCTTAGATTTGATTTATTTATTAACCGCTTCTTGTCCAGTGAAAGAAGAAACTATAGCTATTTATTAAGCTATAGCATGTTTTATTAGGTCATTATGAAATTATTTATTGTTTGTTTATTATTTTTATCCAATGTCCAAGCTTTCACCTGTTTTGATTCAGCATGCTCTCTTAAGTTTGCTACTAATAAAATAACCATCCTCTTCGCCACCAACTCTTGTGCAGCTGCAGGTATCTCTAATCAAGAACTCATCGCTTTCACACAAACTGCAGTTAATAATTTTTGGAATAAAGCTCACTCAAGCTCCCTTGAACTAGTAGTAGGAGGAAACCTAGCCGTTGATATTTCAGGCGATTCAACTCTAACCGCTATTGCAGCGAGAACCAGCGTTAATACCATTTTAGCAGGATGCAATGGTGATACGACTTTGTTTCCAGGTACAGATACTAGTACCGCTGCTAAAGGTGGAATTGGTTGCTCTGCGGGGC
>CALFYV010000466.1 GCA_937952395.1 uncultured Bacteriovoracaceae bacterium
ACACATTTACCATTATCGAAAACCTCTATAGCTGGCCTGAGCTTCAAGCTGATGAGTTTTTTACTCGTGATCGTAATGAGTTAGGACTTAAATACCTAGATAAATGCTTTACTCAAACAGAGAACAAAAAACAAAAAGAAAGCTGCTTAGAGCAAGCACTCGGGTTTTGGCGCGCCAGCGTAGTCAATGCAGAACTTTCTTTTAAAATGGGTAATCTAATTGCTTCTTATGTTCAAGAGCAACGCTCACAACCCTTTCATTTATCTGAACTGATCAGTGATATTAAGGTTGCACAAATAAAGCTCTTAGAGTTTTACTCGGTTGCTCTTAAAAGTCCCTTGTCAGAATTTTACTGTAAAGAATACCAATAAAAAGAACTATTTTGCAATGAATATGTGGCCTAAACCAATAAAATTAAACCAAATCAAAATAAGAAAAAAAAATATATTACTCAAAATATCCACAGTGATTGTTGGCGGGAATTACGTCACGATTATTTTGATTACCTCGCCTCTAACGATACTTTCAAACGTGATTTCGCCTATCTTTTTTTGGCAGCTCAAAATGAATTAACCCAAGAGCAGAGAGATCTTTATCTTTTTGTTTATATACTACAAACTCCCAGTATAGGTGACACTTTCAACCAAGCTTGGAGCAATCTAGAAATGCTTGGCAAAGATTATGAAAGACGTATGAGATTATTAAAAGCGGTGAAAAGACTTGATCCGTTACCAGACCAACTCTTCTCCACTTTTGGCCATAAAAAGGCTTTGGTAGTGACCAAACATCTAGCCGCTCATTTCCCTGAATATTTAGATTTTTATTCAAGAACTTGTTTAAATTATATTCAAGGTAAGGATAGCTTCCCTAGAGGTAACCCTACTATTAACTGTAAAGATTTTTATGAATTAAGTTCAAAAGAGAAAATAATTGATAATGAATTTTTAAAACAATACCAGAAATCAATTCAGATTTAATTTTTCTCTAGTAACATCCAGCCCAAAGTCTTAATTAAATTTTTGAAAACATTCTCTTCATAGCGCTCATCCATATCAAAAATCATATCCTGATGCTCTTTGCGAGTGGGATCTTTGCTATCTTTAAGTAAGTTTTCTACATAAACATGAGCAACATGAAAAAGAGCGGCTAATCGGTTTAAATCCCCCGCTACGCTCACAGGAAATCCACTACCGTTCTTACTGCCATGATGTTGTTTAATGATGATATCGACCTCATAAGGTGCATTAGGGGCTTTAGCGATTAACTGACTGGCCAATAGAGCATGATTGTTAACTAAATCCTTATCCTCTTTAGAGAGACTGGCA
>CALFYV010000467.1 GCA_937952395.1 uncultured Bacteriovoracaceae bacterium
AAGAAAAGGAAATCCAACTGATAGTCCCCACATGCTAGCGTTTTGTTCTGTGAGTTCTGAGTTTTGCCAAGATATGTAATTGAGCTCCCAAAACCATTTTTTACCAAAACGAAACCAGAGGTTCCTGTAGTTATTTGAATTACCTGTATCAACAAATCCACCTAAAACAGCCGAGTAATTTTTTAGGCCGAAGGGGTGTTTATAAACTATCTCAATACCTTGAGGAAACATAACTTCGGTAAAAGAAGAGTAGGCACTATCAAATTTAAAAGTAATATGCTGTAGTCCAATAAGAGCTGTAAAAAGTAAGCGTTTGTCTAAAATAAGTGCTAAGTCATAAGCATAGTACAAGCCGAAATTATTAAATAGACTATCCTTCCAAACAACAGCGTCAAAAAATCTTAACGAAGTTTCTTCGTTAAAATCCAATTTGCCATAAAGCATGAAGGAAGAGCCAAGTTCAGATTCATACGATAGGGTTGTTGTTTGTGAACTTTTTAAATAGTAAGGGCCAAAACCAATTGCAGTTTTGAGTCGATGCATTCGTTCTGGAATTTTAGCCACGATCGTTATTTCTTTGGCCTTACCCGTTTGTTCATTGATGACGGTCATCTTTATGGGGTTATTTTTCAAAAAGACAGCGATATAAGGTGGCTCACTTCTATCCAATAGGCGATAGTTAGCAGACGTCCAGTATAGTTCCATAAGAGCTTTTTCCCTTCCTACTTCTCCAATACGGGAAAGATTACAGCCGATGGAAATATATTCACCATCAAGACCATTCACTTCAATATTAAATGGTGCGCATGAATAATCAATCAGGTGTGTACGTTCATTCTTATCATCTTTGGTCTTTGCGTAGACTCTTATTTTTCCTATTTTTTCTTTTGCTGTAAAAATCTCAATATCGTCGGGCTGAAATAAGGAAACATAAAACTCGATATAGGCATATTTTTTATTTGATTGCAGGATTAGAGATTGATTTTGATATCGAATATGTAAGTTTTCTGCTTCATCTTTGATGGCAATAGCTATTCGTGCTCTTGGTGTTAAAAGAACATCATTGGTTCTGATCCACTCAATCGTTCCTGGAATAAGTTTTGCTCTGGTTTTTTTACTTGTAACGGAAACTTCTACGATAAAGTCACTTACAGCCAGTGGGATACGTGTCTCACCAATTTTTACATTTCCAAATGAGATAGTTGGCAGAGAAATTTGCGCAAAAGAGCTTATTGATGAAAGAAGAATAAGTAATAAAAACATAGACTTATTTTAAATGAGAACGGCAACTAAAGTAATGGGCGGCAAGCCTGTA
>CALFYV010000468.1 GCA_937952395.1 uncultured Bacteriovoracaceae bacterium
AATGACTAGTTTTTGGCCTTTTTTCAGCTCATTTAGCTTCTTTTAGCGCTCTTTTCTGGCATCTAGTTTGCTCTTTAAAGAGAATGAGAAATACGTTTTTTGTATATTTTTTACTTAGTTTGAGCTCGGTCACATTTGCTCAGTTTATACCAAGAGAAATGAGGAGCTTGGGAGAGTTTTTTATCACTGGTGATTCGTTTCCTGAGGCGAATTTTCAAACCTGCCAGGCCAAGCAAATAGAGGAGTCAAAGAATAAGGTTGTCTGGGAGTTTGGTGCTAAAGTTATTCCAGTGGTAGGGCAACGTAAAAGAGAGAGTATTGAGTACAGTGATAAAGACTGGCAATTAAGACAAGATGTACTAATGAAAGCAATTGCCATTGAAGATCAAGGAGCAAGAGAGAGTTTTTTAAGAACTCAATGTCAGGGGCTCTCCTTCGAAGATAAACTCAGATTAGGGAGAGTTTATTTTGGTATGCTCAATAGTGTTTATGATAGTTCGAAACTTCTTCCTGATTCCAATGCGCTTGGAAAAAATAATGTAACAATAAACTCTCAGTTTAATGCCTTAAAAGAATACTATTTAAAATCGAACTTCAATGTTGATGGTGTCGTTTGCCGTCATGCTAGCTATGGCACGAGTGAGCTTCTGCAAATTTGTGGGATTGATAAAAAGCAAATTTCATTAGAGGTATACTCAACTCTTGGCGATACACAGGAAATTATTAATATTAACGATTTCATCCCTAAAGATTATCAACCACAAAATTACAAAGAAAAAGGATTTGAAAATGAAAAAGAATATATCGAAGACTATTACAAAAAACATGATTTAAAAGATGAGAAGGATTTTGTGGCAAGCTATACAAAGGTCTATGAAGAGTATGTTGAAGAAGTCAAAAAGAAATCCCCAGATGGTCTTTCTTCAGAACATCAAGCGCTAACTGTTTGGGATCCATCGGGAAACTCTAAGTACTCTGTGAATTGGAGTGAATTAGAAAAAATGCAAGGCTCGTTTGCAGGTTTGCCTCTTTATTTAAATTCAAAAGGCATTCGCAACAATGGGCTTTTTAATAGAGTCTACAATTCTCAAGGGACATTTAAGGGTTATACTCCTACAGACTTAGGTGTTTCACTGGGTAGAGCCCTGGATATTGAAACCTATAAAGGAATGGCTTCCCCTTATCATTATTTAGAAGTTTTTGCCAAAGCAGATAGAAGTTTTACGGATCATGAAATTAAACTTGTGACAACTCAGGGGCAAAACAATCAGTTTCAGGCTTTAGCTTATTTAGTAAAAGATGATTCTCATAGTGACCAAGATGTTAATATAAAAGCTAACGCTGGGATTGTTTTATATAGAAACCATGAGGAAGATCCAGACTATGGAGCCCTTGAACAAAAAGGAATAATGGGAAATTTAGACGCTCATCTCGTAGGTGATGCACGTTTACTTAAAGGAAAAAATCAGCTGGATTTGAACTACGGCGCAGGGATCGAGGTGTGGACAGGTTATCAAGACTCTCAAAATGAGTATGAGAAAGATGGGAGTTTGATTTTCTTTGGACTTGTAAAACCAATCGTTGGTCTTGAATATCTCAATAAAGAAAAAGGTCTTTTCTCCAGAGGAGCTCTGGTTGTGAACTCTCAATTTTTTAGAGATGTTCATCCATTAACCGATAAAAAAAGAATCAACTTAGGAACACAAAATAAAACACTAAGCTTAGAACTTGGTAAAGTTTTAAAAGATGAGAGAGTTTTAAGCTTTCTTTATCGAAATTTACAAAACGTAGATTTAAATAACGAGCAGTATTTAATTAAATATAAGAATAAAAATACTCAAATTGAATCTGGTGTTAGTTCATTTAAAATTACTGGCAGACAAAAATATTACCTTTTAGTTGCTCAAGTGGGACAAGATTTTAAAATTTTGCGAATCCCAAGTTCGTTAAACCTACAAATAAATAAGGATATTAATAATCAGCAAGACTATATTGGCGCTGACTTGCGAATGAAGCTGTATAAAACAAAAAAGCCTCTCGAGTGAGAGGCTTTTTTATAAGTTATCAATACAAAGCCTAAACTAAGCTAATAATGGCGCAATAACAAGGGCCACAATTGACATCAACTTAACAAGGATGTTCATCGCTGGACCTGAAGTATCTTTGAACGGGTCACCGACTGTATCACCAGTAACAGCGGCTTTGTGGGCGTTTCCACCTTTAGCTTCACCTGGAATATGACCTTGTTCTA
>CALFYV010000469.1 GCA_937952395.1 uncultured Bacteriovoracaceae bacterium
TCGATGAGATTGTACCAGTGAATGTTTATGTTCCCGGTTGTCCTCCTAGACCAGAAGCTTTAATTGAAGGCATTATGACTCTGCAAAAGAAAATTGCTAACGAGAGAATCATTCGAGATAAGTGGGTGAAGCATGCTTAATATTGATGTTGAATCATTAGCTAAAACTATTAATAGCAAAGTGAGTTCTGCTGCAGCGAAAGTTCATAAGCCTGTGACCGATGGAGGCGGAGATAGTTTAATTGAAGTCGCTGCTGAATCCATTCATGCGGTTGCTGAGGCTTTGAAGAATGATGGATTTAATGTCCTGCAAGTTATCAGCGGAGTTGATTATGTTGATTTTCTTGAAGTCAATTATATGTTTGCTCGCTTTGATTTAAATAACCCTGGTCAATTTACTTTGAAAGTACGGCTTAAAGATAGAGTGAATCCTGCTGTAGATACCATTAGTGATGTTTATCCTGCCGCTGATTGGCAGGAAAGAGAATGTTACGATATGTTGGGTGTAAAATTTAATAATCACCCCGATCTTAGACGCATCTTGTGTCCGGATGATTGGGAAGGATTTCCATTAAGAAAAGACTATGAAGTTCAAGAGTATTATAGAGATATGAAAGTGAATCCAGATGAAAAAATGAATTTAGCCGATCGAGAATTCGCTAAACGTCAGGAAGAAATTAATAATGCTCAAAATAAGGCCAGTCACTAAAAGGGAAAATTATGCAAACTTGGGAAAGCTCTGGCGAGTCATTTAATGAAACAAAAACCATACAAACAGAAAAGCTTAAAACAGAACTTTTAACTTTGAATATGGGGCCACAGCATCCTGCGACCCACGGAGTTTTAAGAATTGAAATTAAAACGGATTCAGAAATTGTAGCTGCGGCTATTCCTCATATTGGTTATCTACACCGCTGCATGGAAAAGCATTCTGAGAAATTAGATTACAGAGGAGTTATTCCTTTTGTTGATCGTATGGACTACCTAGCAGCGATGAACCAAGAATTAGGATATGTTTTAGCGGTTGAAAAAATGTTAGGAACAGAAGTTCCAAGACGAGCTGAATATATCCGTGTGTTGGTTTCCGAACTACAACGAATTGCTTCTCACTTAATGGCCTTCGGTACAAACGCCCTAGATTTAGGTGCCTTCACTCCATTTCTTTATGCTTTTGATGAGAGGGAAAAAATCTTAAGACTTTTTGAGGAATTATCAGGCGCCAGACTGCTTTATAATTATATTTGGATTGGCGGTGTTTGGAATGATATTACAACTGAACAACTGAATATGGTTAAAGGTTTTTGTGATCATTTTGAAGGTGAATTAAAAAAATATCATGATTTGGTTTCCTCGAATAAAATTTTCCGTGAAAGAACTAAAGACGTCGCGATTATGGATGAAAAGCTTTGCTATGCTTATGGCGCAACAGGACCTGTCTTAAGAGCTGCAGGTGTGAAATGGGATTTAAGAAAAGTCGCTCCCTATAGTATTTATAAAGAATTTGATTTTGATATTCCTGTAGGAACAGGTGAGCGTGATTCAACAATTGGCGATTGCTACAATCGTTATTTGGTAAGAATGTATGAAATGCAAGAATCGGTGAAAATTATCCGTCAGGTTTTAGATGGAATTGAATCTGGTCCTGTCATAGGAAAAGTTTCAAAAGTGATTAAATTACCCAAAGGTGAAGTTTATACTCGAACAGAATGTCCCCGTGGAGAGTTAGGAATTCACTTAGTCTCCGATGGAGATAAAACTCCCTACAGAGTTAAAATTAAGTCACCTTGTTTTACCCATGTCTCGATGCTACCCGCTGTGGCGCCTGGACAGCTGATCGCTGATTTTGTCGCAACTGTTGGAAGTATAGATATCGTTTTAGGAGAGGTGGATCGATGAGCACAAATGTAGAAACTGTTTCCGTTTGGGAATACTTCAGATCTCTCTGGCAAGGAGTCTCTTCCACTGCCATTGGAATGTGGATTACTTTTAAATATGTTTGGAATTATAAAACAGTCACCATTGAATACCCTGAAGTCAGAGAAGTTATTCCAGATAATGCCAGAATGAGATTATTCAATGACGTGGATAATTGTATTTCTTGTAATATGTGCGCTATTGCTTGTCCGGTTGATTGTATTTATATATCATCCGAAAAAAGAGACCCTAAGGAAGAAGTACCAAAAACTGATGATGGCACTCCTATGCGCCAAGTTCTGACTCAATATGTGATTGATACCGCTCTTTGCTGTTACTGTGGACTTTGTACGACAGTTTGTCCTACTGAGTGCCTCACTCACTCAAATGACTACGAGTTTGGTCAATATACTTTGGGCGAAATGAAGTACGATTATTTGGCTGATGACGTCAGACAGTGGAAGCAAAGAATTGTTGGGAAAGAACCTGTTTATAGAAAATAACTCATGTCTTTAACAACCTTAGATGTTGTTGTTTTCTTTTTTATTCTTATTATTACTTTTACAGTGGTGATCATTGGTCAACGATTCTCAGATAAAGATTCAAATTCATTACTTGATTATTTACTCATGGGCAGAAAGTTAACTCTGCCTTTTTTTGTCATGAGTTTAGTCTCGACATGGTATGGGGGAATTTTTGGGGTGACTCAAATTTCTTATGAGTTTGGATTATACAATTTCTTAACTCAAGGTTTATTTTGGTATCTGGCCTATTTCCTTTTTGCTTTTTTTATTTTGCCAAAGGCACGTCATTTTGAGGCGATGACGATGGCCGATTTAGTGGGAAAAATGTTTGGGCCCAAGGCACGAATTGTGGCGGCACTTTTCAATTTTATAAGTGTCTTGCCCATTGTTTATATCATTAGTTTAGGTTTACTGACTCAAGCGTTTTTTGGTGGGAGTTTGATAGTTAATATGAGTTTAGGCATGCTTTTTGTTTTAGCCTATTCTAGCTTTGGTGGACTGCGCTCAGTTGTTTTATCTGATTCGGTGCAGTTTGTGGTGATGTGTTTAAGCGTGTTTATGGTGATTGTTTTCTCTTACGCTAAGTTTGGAGGCATTGATTTTCTCATTTCAAATTTACCAGAAAGTCATTTTAAACCTTTTGAGGTCAAGCCTTTGGCCACCACTTTAGTTTGGGGCTTTATTGCCTTGAGTACTTTAGTTGACCCAGGTTTTTATCAAAGATGTTTTGCAGCAAAAAATGAGACTATCGCCAAAAACGGTATTTTAATCTCTATTAGTGTTTGGATTCTTTTTGATTTATGCACGACTTTTGGAGGCATGTACGCTCGAGCTGTTTTGCCTCAAGTAGACTCGGCTCAGGCCTATTTACTATATTCCCTTAAATTATTACCAGATGGTCTTCGTGGCTTTTTTGTAGCAGGAATTGTTGCCACCATTCTTTCTACCTTAGATTCCTATTTATTCATTGCTAGCAATTCGGTTAGTTTTGATTTGTTGCCAGTGAAGTTTCAGAGTAAAAAAAATCAAATAATAGGTTTGTTTTTTGTAGGGATTTTGACTTTAATTTTAACTCAAATTTTTAATGGCAGTATTGCTGCGATTTGGAAAATGTTTGGAAGTTTTAGCGCGGGCTCTTTATTATTTCCCGTCATGATAGGACTTTTTTTTCCCGGTAAAATTATTGAGAAGGATTTTTTAATTATGGTCAGCGTGGCGACTTTTTCTATGCTCACCTGGAACATCTGGGGAAATAGGGATATTGAAGCTTTATATATCGGACTTTTTTCAACACTAAGTTCATTTCTTCTATTGCGCCTGGCAAAATTCCTTAGACTTAGCGCATAGTAAAAGGGCCCAAATGCCCTTTTTTCTGTACCTTTTGTTTAGCTCATCATAAAACGATAGTAGTTTTGTCTAATATTTTAGGAGGGGATGATGGAGAAACCATGGTTAAAAAATTACGATCAGGGCGTGAGAAGCGAGATTGATCTTAATCAATTTAAAAATATCGCAGCCATCTTAGAAGATACTTTTGTGCGCTTTAAAGATAAGCCTGCTTTTTCTAATATGGGTACTACTTTTACTTATGGTCAATTGGATCAATTAAGTAAAAAATTCGCAAGTTTTCTACAAAATAATTTAGGCCTAAAAAAAGGTGCACGAGTTGCATTAATGATGCCTAATATTTTACAATACCCCATTGCCCTTTTTGCTATCCAACGTGCTGGCATGATCGCAGTTAATGTGAATCCACTTTATACCGCAAGAGAGTTAGAGCACCAATTAAATGATTCAGGTTCAGAGACCATTGTTATTTTTGCTAATTCGGCCAATGTTTTAGAAGCTATTGTTAAGAAAACAAAAGTTAAAAATATTATTATCACTGAAATTGGGGATATGCTGAATTTCCCTAAAAACTTAATTGTTAATTTTGTTTTAAAATACGTTAAAAAAATGGTTCCAAGTAATAATTTGAAAAATTTTTATTATTTTAAAGAAGCGCTTAATATGGGGGATGAAGCCAAATTTAGTTTGGCCCAAACTTCTCATGATGATATAGCATTTTTACAATATACGGGTGGAACGACTGGTGTTTCCAAGGGAGCAGTTCTGACTCATGGAAATATTATCGCCAATATTTTACAAGCAAAAGAGTGGATTAAAAATCTGATTGCAGATGGCCAAGAAATTATTATTACTCCTTTGCCGCTTTATCATATTTTCTCACTGACCGCTAATTGCTTTATTTTTAATTCAGTAGGAGCACTTAACGTCCTTATTACTAACCCAAGAGATATCCCGGGTTTTGTGAA
>CALFYV010000470.1 GCA_937952395.1 uncultured Bacteriovoracaceae bacterium
GTTGGTTATGGTTGTACCACTTGTATTGGAAACTCAGGCCCACTTAAGCCAGAATTTTCTCAGGTCATTAAAGAAGGTAATTTAGTTGTGACTGCAGTTCTTTCAGGTAATAGAAATTTCGAAGGTAGAATTTCTCCAGATGTCAAGGCCAATTACTTGGCTTCACCCCCATTGGTTGTGGCCTACGCTTTGGCCGGTTCCATGAAAATTGATGTAGCTAAAGATTCACTGGGCAAAGATAAAAATGGTAAAGACGTTTTCTTGAAAGACTTGTGGCCCACAAATGAAGAGATTAAAAAAACAATTCGTGAGTCTTTAACATCTCAAATGTTTAAGTCACGCTACTCAGATGTTTTTAACGGAACAAAAGATTGGCAAAATATTAAAACTACTAAAGGGGAGACTTATCAGTGGAATAAGAAATCAACTTATATTCAAAACCCTCCTTATTTTGATGATATGAAAAAGAATCCAGAGAAGATCGAAGATATCAAAAAGGCCAGAATTGTAGCGATCTTAACCGATAGTACAACCACTGATCATATTTCACCTGCGGGGAATATTAAAGCCGACTCGCCTGCTGGTAAGTACTTACAAGAAAATGGTGTTGGGATCAAAGATTTTAACTCTTATGGGGCCAGACGCGGAAATGACAGAGTTATGACTCGCGGAACCTTTGCCAATATCAGAATCAAAAATGAAATTTTAAATGGTGTTGAAGGTGGTTTAACAAAACACTTTCCAAGTGGTGAGCAAATGTCTATTTATGACGCCGCCATGAAATACCAAAAAGAAGGTGTACCTCTCGTGGTTATTGCTGGCAAGGAATATGGAACGGGCTCATCACGTGACTGGGCGGCGAAAGGAACAAGACTGCAAGGTATCCGTGCTGTTATCACAGAGAGTTTTAAGCGTATTCACCGCTCTAATTTAATTGGGATGGGGGTACTGCCTCTTGAATTTAAAAATGGTGAAAACAGAAAAACACTAAAGCTTACTGGAGAAGAATTGATTTCTATTAAAGGAATAGATGCCCTAAAACCAGGATCCAGTGTTCAAGTCACTATCGATTATAAAGATGGAAAGAGCAAAACAATTGAAGTTCAATCCAGAATTGATACAGCTAATGAGCTTGAATACTACAAAAATGGTGGGATTCTTCATTATGTTTTAAGAAAACTTAATTCATAATCAACAAAACTGATCAAAACGCTAAGGATTCTTTGATTTATTAGCTTAAGTTACTAGGTAAAGTAACTGATAAGCACTATTATGAAGTTTCTATTAAGTTTTATCTTACTCTTTTGTTTCAACCTAGCTGCCAAAGATGAAGTTGATTATGAAATATTATTTAAACCAACGGAGTTTAAGTCAATAAATTGGTATAAGGTTGATGACTTCACTATTTTTCACAACGCTTTAGGAAAAGCAGATCACCAGGAAAAAAATAGTTATTACTATATAAGAAATAATATTAAATACCCATTGAGTATTCACAAAAAAGATAAGAGCAAAAAGATAGAGAAAATCTATTACCGTATTCTTGGTTCAAAGAAAAGTTTTGATCAGTTAAAAAACTATCTTAATCAAAATAATTTTGTTCAAGATGAAAATAAATCAGGTGAACAGTATCAAAGTTATGTAAATATTGAAAATAAAATTCGTCTCAACTTTCTTAAGTCCACACAAAAATTATATTCGGTAGAAAAATGGTTTTAAGCTTCATCATCGCTTATTTTTCAAGTTTTTTAGCTCTGGGCCAGAGTGAATCTTGTTACAAAGAGTTTAAGAGCAATTCTATAACAAAATTTGCACAAGAATATTTGGAACAGTGGGGAGCTTCTGGGAAGCAGGTTTTGAGTGCAAAGTGCAGAAATCCAGGTAACCCTAGCGACGAACAAATGAGGAAATACTTAGAGAGAAAAAATGTGGCTAAAAATGAATCGACCAGCTTTTTTGGTATGTCTTTTGAAAACGAAGACCCACGCCTGCTTGATTTGATGAAAAGACTGACAGAATATGATTCATTTCTCAGTCTTAAGAAAGAACCTGAGAAACAAAAGCAGTTTCAAATAAGCAACGATTGTAAGAAAGTTATCTGTGCAGCTGAATCTATTTTTGGTAAAGAACGGGCTATAAAACTTCTCTATGCGCTCGATAAATATGAAATTAATTTATCTCACTTAACAGATAGTGATTTGGCGGATTGGAAGTCAAGGGAGCTTGATTTAATCCTTGAAGCCGCCGATGATCTGCCTTCCCATCTTATTCCATTTAATAGGAACCAATATTTTAAACATTATAAGAGAGGTTGGGGGCCATCACAAAATACTGTTGCCAATGCTGTCATAATGGTGTTTTTTGTCTGGGAAGATCTTGATAATGATGGTGAGCGTATTTCAAGTCTCATACATGAGATCGGTCATAATATCGGTTCACGTTTAAACCAAGATGAGTCGAGCACTTGGTTGAATCTTTCGGGTTGGGTGGAAAAGGAAGGTAAATGGAAAGCCAATAACAAGGAACAAATTATTTCTAATTATGCTTATGAAAATCCAGCAGAGGATTTTGCTGAGACTTTTGTAGCTTTTCGTTATAACCCCTTATTTTTAAAAAAACGCAGCCCAAAAAAATATGAATATATGAAAAATAATATTTTTCTTGGACTTGAGTATACTGATGAAGAAAAATGTAATGAATCCAATAGTAGCTTGCACTTCATCAAATCCCAAATAAATATTAATCAAGTGCCATTACAACAAAAATTTAGTTCATGTAAAAAAGAAATTGCTGATATTATCCAAAGAAAAGATGTAGATCTGAAAGCCTGTATCAAAAAAGAAAAGATAAGAATTGAATTAGAAAGGCTCATGATAGGAAAGAGTGAGCAAGAGATTAACACTATAACGAATGCCTCCCAATTTCATGATTTTGATGTCAAAGAGAATATTAGTGATAAGGAAGAATTAGAAGTTTATAGGAGAATTATTGGTGATATTTACGGTAGTATTACTCAAACATATAGTAACTACGATATTCCTAGCTGTGAACGCAAAAAGGAGTATGGTTGGATAAATTTTATACCTTTTAATAAGTTTAGTTTTAATGATGAATATGAATTACCTGGTGAGAAAGAAATGTTAAACAAATTTGTTTTTGAAATTTGCTCAAAGCAAAGCAATAAGAAAACTTTAACCTGTGAAGATTTAAAAAAAGATATGAGGTTGCACTTACCCAAGAGATTTCAGCAAATGATTATGAGTGAAGGGATTGAGAAATATCATCTTAACCCAAAAGATAAAACTAATTACGTTATAAAAAATAAAATATTAAAAAAAGATGATATCAAAATTGATGACGGCGCTGCTAGTTTTAGATGTATTATGGATTAAGATTTTTTATAAAAAAGGAGAGGGTACGACCCCTCTCCCCAGGTCTTTCATAAACCTTTCAATCTTAAAAGACTGAGCAGTAAATGAATAAAAGCCAAAATGACTTTTATGACCTTTGTTAGCTTATCATCCATGATTTTCCTCCTCTTCCATGGAAACCCTTACGGGCGGAAAATGAGAGGTGGAGTCTAAGCTAAACAACTAAAATGAATAGTGTTGACCAATAATTATTCTTCTGTGCTACAATCAACTATCTCCCCAAGGTTTTCTTGAGGATCTTTGTTAGCTTATACGATTAAACCCTCGATTATTTCGAGGGTTTTTTGTTTTTGCTCATAAAGTTTTTCATTTGTGAAATGGATATTATAACTCCTTGAATTTACAAAGAATTTTTTTCACAGTCTCATTATATCTATTGACGCATAGCTTCTTTTGGCCTAAATTCTCTCCATGATTAAGGCATTTATCCTGTTCTTTTTATTGGTCATCACCACTCTCGCGGCACGGGCAGGGATTGAATATACACCCTATGTTCTACCTAATTTGCTTCAAATCAAAATTGTTTCACAGTTTCTAGAAAATAGTGAGCATGGTCAACACTTGATTCGCAATAGTTTCACTGAGCAGATGATGGCCCATTTTACTAGAATTCATCCACAAACTTATGGATTTGGATTTTACGATTTCTTAAAAGACCTTAATAACGAAATTGAATTTAAAAAATTTTTAAATAAAAATGAATCATATAAAGAGTATGTACAGTGGATAGAGTACCGTTTGAGTCAATCCTTGATGAGAACTATGGAAGGTGTTCTTGATTATGGTAAAGCAGAAGAGCCTTTGACCAAATTAGCAAAAGAAACTTCAGCGGCACATAATTTTGAAGTCTATGCCAATGCGCTACTTAAGTTTCAAATTGTTGAAAGCTATGAGCAGATGATGAATTATACTTCTTATAGAGTTAGAATTTTGGATCAAGGAGAGTATTTAACCCTAGGTTATCTTGAAACAAATAATTTGCCTCAATTACAAAATTTCGTTAAAGAAAAAATCAAAGATCATGAAGGTTTTGTTTATTTAAAAAATCAATTAGTTTTTTTATTCGATAAAAAACCAAGAAAAGCTTCATCTGATGAAGCCTTAAGCAAAGCACTCTATTTGAGTGAGATTGAAATGACCAAAGATTTGTTTCGTGTACTGATGGGATATAAAGAGGAAATGACAGTAGATAACTGTAATTTATTTTTCAGTGTAGTCAATTCAGATTTTCAGCTAAAAAGCGATAAGCCTATTCAGGTTTTGCCCAAGCGTGATTATTCTTTACCGCCCTTAGGAGAAAATTAAGCATAAAAACATGACGGCGTAATTGACGGCGAAAGCGGTGAAGTTTGACTGGATTGAACATCCCAAAGATTGAAAAAATCTGTAGAGGATTTTTTTTAACCCAAATCCAAGACCCTATTTCAAGTGTTAAAGGAATAAAAACCGAAGGTTCATCCCTTTTTGAGTTTTCCATTAAAAGATAATCCCATAGATCGCCGTGAGTCACATAATTTTTTGTTTGAGGCTCAATTTTATAAATATGGTTAGGGAAAGAATCATCGAAAAGCTTTTGTAATTTAATGAATTCATTGTGATAAGGAAATCTCTCTTTCCTGGTCTTCGCCCATGGATACCAAATTTGATCTTGCATACCAAAGCCTGAATGAAAGTCCATACTGATAATAACTTTTGATGGAAAAATTTCTGCTTTAAAAAAATCATAGATGGCCTGCGTTTCAATCTCCATGGGGGCCCCTTCCGTACCTCTGTACCATGGCAAAGAAGTCGAGACTCTGTGACCAGAAAGTAACCATGTCACTTCATCAGGATCCGCATCTACTGGTGCGTTTCGCATTAAATCTACTCCGTTGGGATTACAGCGCCAGTGGTGAGCAGTCCCAGCGGGATTAAGCACAGGGATACAAATAAGCCTACGGTTTTTAAACCATTCGGCCAGATCATCATCCCAGCTTAGGGAATTTGTAATTGAGCGCAAATAAGAGAGAATAACTTGGCATCCAATCCGCTCCAGACCATGGACTCCTCCAACTAAAAGCAGAGTAGGCAGAGTGGGATCATCAGGCCCATAGATCAGCGCCTCAATTGGAAAGCGCTCAAAGCCACAATCAACATGGGCCAAAGTCTTTTTCTTAATGATCTCTGGGTGCGCCTGCGCGAGAGAATCAATTTCAATCAATTCCGGTAAAAGTTTGTAAAGCTTGCTCATAACTTCATAATAAAGCAAAAAATAGGCATCACAAGGACAATTGTTTATTAAAAAAAAGTTGAGCTTATTTATAAGGAATTAAAGCTCCAATTTTTCTCTCATTTACCGATAGGATAGACAGGAGAGGTTATGCTTAGGTTACGTCTTATTTTTGTCAGTTTTGCTCTTTTAATACTTGGTTTTATTTCCTTTTTAAAAGACGATAATCCAGATTTAAACACAGAACGGATGCCGGCGTCTGTTGAGCAAAAAATAAGCGATGAAGATTTTATCGGCGCCGTTATATCATCAAGAAAGGCACTTAAGGCCTTCCGTAATATTATTGATACTTCCAATTCATTATTTTTTATTAACTCAGATAGTTATCTTTGTTTTGAAATTGGAAAAGTAGAAGAATCTGTTAAAGAAATTCATAAATTGTATGATTTTCATGCAAAGGCTTGGCCTATTTCTCAAAAAACAAGTGTTGAAGAATTTATTAAAAAATATCCCAATGACTTCAAGTCTGTCTGCCAATTGAACAAAACAAAAGAAAAGAAAAAATTTTTGATTCAATTAGGTCATAACGCTCGAGAGAGTTTACTCAATGTTTATTCAGATAGAAATTATGGCAATAATTATCGTGAATATTACGACCAACTGGAATTAAGTATAGAACGTAATCATCAAAGTCTCATTTATGATGAAATTTATACTTATACTAAAAAAATTCATCAAAGCGGCCCTTTACAAAAAAATAGTGGAGATATGAATATGACCTGTTATGAAATGGGTCGTTATTTTGTACCCTTTTATTTGATGAACACTTCTTACTTGGATTCAAGTGAGAAGAAAAACTCTCAGATTATTAAGGAATATGGTGCTTTAGGTAGGAGTATTAGCTCTCTAGGTCCACTTTGTCATCAGAGTGATAAGAGCGATAAAATAAAACCAAAGATTGAAAAAATTCGTTCAGTGGCTTTTCATCTAGCAAAATTAGTTAAGTAGTTGCGCTAATTCAATTTGCCCGGCTTCAATTAAAATGTCATATATCGCAGATATGGGTGTGGCAAAATTTTGCGCCTGTATCCCATAATGAACTGCTTTAGACATTTCGCGAGTTAGGCCAATAACAGTTCCTTCTTGATCAAAAAGCGGTGAGCCCGAGCCCCCACTAAAAACAGTTGCGTAGTGAATAAGGGTAGAACGATATTGCTTTTGGTTTTTTCTATGACAACGTCTTTTGCTTTTCTCTTTTTTACGTTTTTCACAATTACGGATTTTCCCCTTATACCCATTGGTTAAAATAAGTCCAACCCCTGAGCTGCCTTGTAAACCGAAACCAAAAGAATTATTAATACTATAAAATAATTTACCCTCTATGCCTAAATCACCCTTCGAACCAATTCTAACAAAATCAGAGTTTTGATTGAAAAAAGGTAAGTTAAATTTTAATACTGGGAAAAAATCTTCCAGATTATATTGTTTATTCTGGTAAGAAATCGGATTCATCTGAATAAAACAAAAATCTTCTATTTCATGACAAAATAAAACCTCCTTGCAAGAGCTTGTTTGTTGCTCTTTTGAACCAGAAGGTAATTTAAACCTTATCTCAAAATGACCACAAGCCGTTGCAGAGTCTTTTTGAGCATACAAGACATGGTGATTGGTTAATATAATATTGTTTCGAACTAAAAAAGCGCTGCCACTATAACCATTGTCAAAAGATGCCCCGATTATATTAACTTCAAAAACTGAACGGGCAAGTTGGTGAAAAAAATTGATCTCATCTTTTGCCATTTTGAAAGTATTTTTATCTTTACCGTTTACCTTAATTTGATTGGGATTTCGGTTCTTAGGTTCTATCAAAGGTCCAAAAACAGTTTGTTCATCAGCTGCTATTTCTTCGGGGATGAAAAATAAGGGAGTGCGTTGCCTGGCGGTATTAAGCGAAGCCCATAAATTGACGCTACTATGCTGTAAAAAACACAGCAGCAAAATGCTGTAAGCAAATAAACGGATAAACAAAAACTCTCTCCAGTAATCAAACTCTCGACTAAAAATTTATGAATATGTTCACAGACTTACAACTATACTGTAAAGTTTACATACTCTAAGTAAGCGAAAATGAGGAAATGTTAGAAATGAAAATGACCTTCAAAATAATTGCTCAAAGCGTTGCAGGACTTTTTGTATTCTTTATTTTATTTTTTTTTTGTTCAAGTTTCTAGCTTCTAAGTGTTGGCAAAAACTTTGTGTTTGTAGAATAACTTTTTTTAGAGGCTCTTAAATTAAGAGGTAAAAATTTAAAGATTATGAGTTGGAATGTGGCCTTCGCTTTAGGCCTTGGGTCTGAGGGCAGTAGTTATAAGGCTCGATCTAAGGGGTATTACCAAGAAAAATTAAAAAAAATGGGTGAGGTTATTAAAACTTCTGGCGCGGATATTGTTTTTTTACAAGAAATTGATTGGGGCAGTTCAAGATTTCATTTTATTGATCAAGTGCAAACATTAGCTAGAGAGAGTGGATTAAAATACTCTGCAAAGGCGCTAAGCTGGGCCATTAATTATCTTCCCTTTCCTTATTGGCCACCTCAGGATCATTTTGGAGTGATGAATTCAGGAGGGGCGATACTCAGTCGCTTTCCCTTAAGTCATAATCAAGTCGAGCTTTTTAAGAAGCCTGATTCTCAAGCATGGTGGTATCAACGCTTCTATCTATTCAGATATGCTCAGGCCGTGCAAGTGCATATCAAAAAACAAAACTACTGGGTTGTTAATTGCCATTTGGAAGCTTTTGATAAGAACAACAGGCAGCAAATGGCCCAGTGATTAGGTGAGATATTAACTTCATAATAAGAAAATGTAGTA
>CALFYV010000471.1 GCA_937952395.1 uncultured Bacteriovoracaceae bacterium
TATCATAATACAGGAGAAGGGGGGTTATCACCTTATCATTTAAAACATGGCGGTGATTTAGTGTGGCAAATTGGAACTGGTTATTTTGGTTGTCGAACTGATGACGGTCACTTTAACGACGAGATGTTTAGTGAAAAGTCTAAAATTCCTTCAGTTAAAATGATAGAGATAAAACTTTCACAGGGAGCGAAACCAGGCAAGGGGGGAATTCTGCCAGCTGCTAAAAACACACCTCAGATTGCTAAGATAAGAGCTGTAAAACCTTATACCGATGTTATTTCTCCCCCTGCACATAAAGAATTTCATGATGCTGATGGGCTGCTAGATTTTATCACGAGATTAAGAAACCTTTCAGGAGGCAAACCAGTTGGGATAAAAATGTGTATTGGCTCATTCAAAGAATTCGAACAGATTTGTGAGGCGATGGTTAAACGGAAAACTTACCCTGATTTTATAACTGTTGACGGAAGTGAAGGTGGAACTGGAGCAGCGCCACTAGAATTTGCAAATTCTGTTGGAACGCCTATGAAAGAAGGGATTGCTTTTGTTTACAATACACTCTGTGGGTATGGAATAAAAGAGCATATAAAAATTATTTCTAGTGGGAAAATCATTACAGGATTTCATATGGCACGAGCGATGTCACTAGGTGCTGATGTTTGCAATACGGCCCGAGGAATGATGCTTGCGCTAGGGTGCATTCAAGCACTTTCATGTAATACTAACCATTGCCCAGTGGGGATTGCCACTCAAGATCCAACTCTTGAAAGAGGACTTCACATAGAAGATAAATCCCTTAGGATTAGAAATTTCCACAGAGAAACTATCAAAAGCTTCGAGGAAATTTTAGCCGCTGCTGGAGTTAAATCAGCCCAAGAGCTACATCGAGATTTAATTTTCAGAAGAACATCGATGCAAGAAGTAAAAAGCTTTGCGGAAATCTACCCTTATGTGAAGAGTAAATCACTTCTAAAAAAAGCAAGTTAAATAAAGGATATAAAACCGAACTCTTCAAGCAACATAGAAAGTTTTATAAGAGGTAAACCAGTTATTGCTGTATGATCATTTGTTTCGATACTTGCAAATAATGCGATAACATTTTCTTCAATGTTGTATGAACCTGCACAGTCGAAAGGTTCGTCTAAATTTATATAAAGCTCAATTTGTGCCTCATCCAGAGCTTTCATTTTTAAAATAGTCTCGTCGGTATAAATTTCTTTTCTATCTTTATTCATAACACAAACAGAAGTAAATAAGTGATGAGGTTTACCTTGCATTTTGGTTAGTTGATTAAAAGCACCTTCAAAGTTATGAGGTTTGCCTAGAATTTCTCCATCTAGGCTAACTAATTGATCTGAGGCAATCACCACGGCTTCAGGGTGATTTTTGAAAACTTCAAGAGCTTTTTGTTCAGCGAGTGTTTCAGCTAAAATCTTGGGTTCTGATATATGTTTTTTAAAATCATCTTCATCTAACTTGGGTTTAATCACACTAAAATCAGAGGCTATTCGCAAAAGAAGTTTTTTTCGATAAGTTGATGAACTTGCTAAAATTAAATTCTTCATTAATATTCCTGATTACTCTTCTTGTTTTCGCAGATAGCAACACCAGAACTTGTCCCAAGTCTCGATGCTCCTGCTTCTAGCATTTCCATAGCTGTTTTTAAATCTTTGATGCCGCCACTGGCCTTAACTCTGACACTAGTATCTATATTTTTTTTAAGTAATTTTATGTCTTCTAATTTTGCACCACTTGTAGAAAAGCCGGTTGAGGTCTTTATAAAATCAGCCTTACTTTGGCTAACGACTTTACATGCCAGTATTTTTTCTTCTTGATTTAACAACGCCGTTTCTATGATGACTTTCAGTAGGACATTATTTGCATGACAAAGCGTTGCTATTTGAGATATTTCGTTAACGAGAAATTTTTGATTACGACTTTTTAATTCTCCAATATTGATAACCATGTCTACTTCGCTTGCTCCATCGACTATTGCCCGTTTGGTTTCTTCTATTTTAATTTCGGTGGTATTCATTCCCAAGGGAAAGCCGATTACAGTACAGATTTTGACGTTACTACCCTCTAGAAGTTCGCTTGCATAAGAAGCATAATGAGGATTAATACAAACACTGTAGAATTGATATTTTTTAGTTTTTTTTCATAGTTTTTTTATTTTTTTTCTTTTAGTGTCAGTTTTTATAAGTTTATG
>CALFYV010000472.1 GCA_937952395.1 uncultured Bacteriovoracaceae bacterium
AAGAAAAATGAGATTGTGAGAAAACTTCAAGCTGAGGGGAAAATAGTGGCTATGGCCGGTGACGGAATTAACGATGCACCAGCTTTAGCACAGGCCCATGTCGGTATTGCGATGGGAACTGGAACTGACGTTGCGATGGAAAGTGCAAGCGTCACTTTGGTTAAAGGTGATCTATTAGGAATAGTTCGGGCCCACAAACTTTCTCAAGGAACAATGAACAACATTAGGCAAAACCTTTTCTTTGCCTTCTTCTACAACGCACTTGGAGTTCCTGTAGCAGCAGGGCTTCTCTATCCATTTTTCGGGATACTTCTAAGCCCTATGTTTGCAAGCCTTGCCATGAGCCTAAGTTCTGTCTCCGTTATTGGCAATGCTCTTCGCTTGCGAGCAATGAAGTTATAGGTTTAACGCGGGGGGGGGCCTTTCCAGGCACCATAATTATTCTTTTAACTTAAGCTTCACTTGCTCAAGAAAAAATCGATTAATATTTGCATTATAATGAAGTCCATCATGAGTCACATTGGAGTAATTTTCATTTAAAAATTTGTGTTCAAAAAAATTAAAAACAAAAACATTCTTCTCATCTGCATAAGATGTCATCTCATTTTGCCACTCCTTAAACCGTTCCTTGAGTTTGGTATGAGAAAAGAATTTTTCCTTTAATAAATTATGTATCGGTGAAAGTATATAAAAGATTTTAATTTTTCTCTCTTTAGCTAGTTGATTCATCTTTTGAAAAATATCTACAACTTCAGGATTTAAGTGATCAAAATTATTAAGATAATCTTTAATATGAAGTTGATAAAAATATTCGATAGCACTATTAAATTGTTCTGAATCAACACTTCCTTGAACTTTCTCAATTGGATGTTCTTCTCTTATTACATTAGGCCAGTTGAGAGTGCCATCACTCAAGAGAATGGGATGCTTCTTTGTAAAGTATTTCCTTACCACTTGCAAAGATTCCATAAAACTTTGAAATGAAAAGTAAGTCGTTAAAGCATCCTGCCATGTGGACTGCCTAACTTTATACGATATTCCTTCTGTAAGTTCTCTTAACATTTCATTATTATAAATACGTCTATCATCTCTAAGGTGATTCAGCTCATAAAAATCGAGAATATAAAATACATATTTCAATTCATGAAATGTCTCCAGTGCCTTTTTAAAAAGAACGTAGCGGATGAGGGTATTTGAACCAGGTACAGAAGCATGGAAGGATTTGGTTTTAAAGATAGAGTTGATATCACTGGTGAGGAAAGTTTCAGAAGTTGATGAACCAAGAACAATTGCTTCAAAGCTTTTATCCTTTTCCATGAGTTTGGCTTTATTAAATACCATGTTATTATTCTGAGCAATAAAGACTTGTGAAGGCCATAAATTGATATTGGCTATAGGATCAACAAAAATTATAAATATTATAATAAAAAAAATAAAAATAAAAAAATTTAGAAGAACTCTCTTTATAAACTTAGGTGAATTATTCATAAATCACTTATTTACTCCAGACTTGAAATGTGCTTTTAATAATGAACCTATAACTCCCTCTTTAGAAAAATCTTTTTTTGTTATGGCCCAAAGTGAATGCTTGAATGTGTCGATAACGCCAAGCTTATACAGGGTTTTCTTTTTTAAACCTTCTCGCACAATACTCTCAGGAAGGAAACTTATCGTATTGCTTTTTTCTGTAACAAATTTAATTAATGAAATATTGGAAAACTCACCATTGACCTTCACCGTAATATCATTCAACTTAAAAAATTTATCTAAGTCATCTCCCAACTGACAAGATTCAGAAAATCCAATAACTTTTTTGTTTTGCAAGCACCCTGGAAAAGCACCTTTAAATCCATCCTTGGAAGAGCTTACACAAATAATTTTTTCTGACTTAATCAAATGTGCTTGAAGCTTTCGTGATCTACCGATATAAGGGCCATCACACAAGACCATATCAAGCCTGTCATTCTGTACATCTTTAATTAAGCTGTCGCGCTCTTTTGTATAAGTGTGTAAACTAATATGCTGATTGTAAAAAATACTTTTTAAAAAATCATACACTTGTTCATCGGAAATCCATGGCACGACACCAATTTTAATAATTTTTATAATAGCATCGGAACTTGATTTAATTGATTCTAACATTTCTTCAGAATGTCTAAAAATCTTACTAGCATAAATTTTTATATGTTCACCATTTTTATTAATCACAAGCCTTCGCCCAATACGGTCAAAAAGTTTTTTTCCTAAATCTTCTTCAAGTAATCTCAGCTGATGACTCAGAGCGGGCTGTGTCATATGAAGCTTTTTAGAAGCCTTCACTATTGTTCCTTCTTCCGCGATCGTAAGGAAGTAGTGCAAATGGTTGAAATTAATCTTGTACATAAAAACCTTATATAGATTTAACGTTATATAAACATAATCTTATATATCATTTTATTTATATATAGATATGAGATAATGGTTTTAACAGTAATTAACCAAGGAGACAAGATGACAATGCAAAACACGAAAATCGAAGCTATGCAAAGTAAGGTAGATTTAATTAACCAAAGAATCGATGATTTTCAAGGGAAACTTGAAAAATTTCCCCAAAAAATGGCCCATGAGCTAAAAACAACTCTCAGTGATCTTGAGGCTAAAAAATCAAACGTAGAAAACAAACTACACACGGCTCAAAGATTAACAGGCGATGCCGTCACCGATTTAGAAACAGGTATTCAAATGGCATGGGATGATATGAATATGGCCTATGAGAGCGTCAAAGAAAGATTTCGCAACGATAGTTATCAAGCAAAATAAAAATTAACAATGGAGGTATAATGAATAAACTAAGCATAGTAAAAAGAAACTTTCATGGGAAATTGCATGAGTTGAGAGCGCAAGGAATCGTTCCTGGTGTTATCTATGGACCTACGATAAAAAGCTCTATTGTTAAAACTTCTCAAGCTGAATTGAAACGAGCAACAGACAAAATCGGCGAAGTCTATAGTGTCCGCCTGAATGACTTACCACTATATGTTCGGCTTGAAGAAGTTCAAAAAGATCCAAGAACTGGACAATTTGTTCACTTCTCTTTAGTTCAATTACCCCGGGGTGTTGAGAATAAAATTGAAGTTCCAATTAACTTAAAAGGAACACCTGTTGGTTCAAAACATGGCGGAATGATGGTTGTTTTAAGAGATAGAGTTAGTATAAGTGGCTTAATAAAAAATATTCCAATCGAAATGAGTGCGGATATTTCACATTTTGATATTGGAGATAAGATAACAGTTGGAGATCTCAAAACTGAACCTGGTGTTAAAATTCAAGAAGACCCAGAAGAAGTTATTGCTATTTGTCAGCCTCCAACTAAAATAAGTGAAGAGAAAGCGGATGAGTCACTTACAGACTTATCCACTCCACTTACAGTAGATATGATGTAAATCTCATTGTGTTTTTTTAATATGCGCGTAGTTTAAAATCGCAACAAAAAAGCTTCCGCCAATAAGGTTTCCGAAGATAGCACTGACTAAAAATTTAAAAGAAGAAAAATAGTCTGGGTTTGGCTGAGCAAATAATCCATAAAAAATCTCAGCTGAACCTGCTATTGAGTGATGAAGACTACCGAGTCCTATGATAAATGTAACAATATAGATACAGACGATTTGACTCGAACCATGTTTAGTAGCAAAAATTAACCAGCCTCCCTGGGCCATTAACCATCCAGCAAGAACTGCGCTAATAAAAACCTCTCCAAAACTAAATTCAAGTAAATGGTGAGCAATTTCAATAAATCCGTTTTGGGCCAAAATAACTGGTTCAGCTAGATACATTAAAAATGCACTTATTAAAGTTCCTGTGAGATTACCAATTAAAACAATTATCCATAAATTAACCAGTGAACTTAAGCTTGCCTTGCGATCCAGCACTGGATAAACCGCAGTTGCCGTATGCTCGGTAAAAAGCTCTGTACCACTTATAATACAAATAATGAAACCCATAGGATAAACCAAAGCCATCACTAATCTGTTTAAGAATAAATTGTCTGGGTTGGGTAGAACTTGTAAAACAATAGCGACACTCATGGCAGCAAAACCAAGAATTAAACCGGCTGTTAAGGCAGATAGATAAAGAGAGAGGTTAGAACGCTCGTGTTGCTCCACGCCTTCAGCAATAACTTTGGCCAATATATCATCTGGGTGTCTTCTATCTTCATCATTTCTTTTAATGATGACGGGCATATAAGCTTGATCTTCTTGTCTTCTTTCCTTGCTTCTTATTGTCGAATTATCACCCATTTAAGAAGCCTAACATTAGCACTAATTGATGACAAACTAACATTTATATTTTAAAAGATTTCAAAAGTGAGTCAGTAATTGAATTCGAAAGTATACTTTTAGGATAACTAAGCCAAAAAGTCTCACTCAGTTCGTTAATGACGCCAATTTCCACGAGGTCATAACTTCCTAATAAATGATTTTCTAGGCTTAAAGGGAGAAAAACAATACCTTTTCCATTAACAGCTAAAAGTTTTTTTACTGCAGAATCTTGGCATTCCGTAACGAGGTCATACCTCATGGAATTATCTTTATAATAACGATCAATTTCATAGCGAAGTTTGCTGTGTTTAGTGGGTAAAATAACAGGTTGGTTATCTAGTGACTTAGGAAAACTTTTCTTTAACGAAGCAAATTTTTTAGATCCAAAGACTCCAATTTTACTAATTCCAATCTTCTTTGACTTAACATCATAACTTAAAGACATATCTGCATTTGTAAAAACTAAATCTAACTCATGAGTCATTAATTTCCCCATAAGAACACTTAAGCTCTCTTCTAAAATTGTAACAGAACAGTTGTCACCCAATTCTTTTGCTCTCTCTATTAAGTTACAAATAATTAATTTGGGCATCATATCGGTTGCGCCAATATTATAATGTTTTTTCTGACCAAAAGCTTTATCATTAAAAATCTGAACGAATTCTTCTCCAGTCTTAAATATTTCATTCGCATACTTTAAAGCAACTTGACCAGCTTCAGTTAAAATAAGCTTTTTATTTTTCCTTTCAAAGAGCTTAGCCCCGAGATTTTCTTCTAATTG
This sequence comes from uncultured Bacteriovoracaceae bacterium, assembly GCA_937952395.1. Lineage (GTDB taxonomy): Bacteria > Bdellovibrionota > Bacteriovoracia > Bacteriovoracales > Bacteriovoracaceae > CALFYV01. Next base: position 5,080 of record CALFYV010000472.1, read on the forward strand.
TTTAAGTTGAGAGCTAAGAGCCGGTTGTCCAACTCTTAGCTTTTTTGAAGCATTAACAATGCTATTTTCCTGTGCGATCGTTCTAAAATAAAATAAGTGATGATAATTAAGCCATTTCATAATTTGATTTCAAATCATAACGATTTGCTTGAAGTGCTGCAACAGAATTATCTAGAAACGTCACACTTCCCGTCTCTATATCATATACACCACCAACAATTGCAATCTCTTCTTTTTCAATAAGCTCTCTAAGGACAGGACTTTTCTTTTTGATTTCTTCTATCGTAAGCTCCACGTTAAAATGAGTTACCTTGTTTACAAAGCTGAGATTAGAACTGTTACGAACAGTCTCATCTTTTACTTTATTTACCGCTGGCTTTATTTTTGAGAGCATCTGAGTCAAGTTTCCTAACTTAACATCATCGCAAGCTCCTTTTATGGCGCCACAATGTGTATGGCCAAGGACAACAATTAGCTTAGAGCCTGCTACTTTACAAGCAAACTCCATACTTCCCAAAATATCTTCATTTACGAAATTTCCTGCGATTCTAATACTAAAAATATCCCCAAGCCCTTGATCAAAAATCATCTCAGCTGGAGCCCGGGAGTCAATGCAGCTAAGAATAGCAGCAAACGGGAATTGACCTTCACGAGTTTCGTTTACTTGCTGTAGTAAGTTTCGGTTCAATTTAAGATTTGATACAAATCTTTCATTACCTGCTTTTAATATTTCAATTGCACCTTGAGGCGTAATCTTACTTTGCATTTCTTTTGTGAGTGTTTTCATTTCTTCTCCATTTTTTTTTAATTAATAAGTTGATAAAATCCTAAAAAGACTGTTAACAAAAATGTTCCCCAAATAGAGCTTTTAGCCAGACTGTAATAAGGAACCATTTTTCTCTTATTCTTCAAATCAGCTAAAATAGAAACGATGAGTAAACATAGAGATGAAACAAAAGGAAACAAAAATCCGTAATGTCCGTTTGCAGAAAAAATCATTAAAGCAATAGCGCCACCAAAAATAAAGAAACCCAAGATACTCAACCTGAGTTTATTTTTGAGCAGTTCGGTATTGAATTTATTTTTATCACTATTTTTCCAAGCGAAAATTTTGGTCAAGTGTATTCCAATATCAGTTGAGAGTCCTGTCATGTGAGTAGGTTTTAGAAAACCATTGGTTGCGATAGAGCATGTGGAGTTCTGCACGCCACAGCAAAAAGATAACAAAAAGATAATGGCCAATTTAATTTCTATAGTCGGGTCGTCGAGATGAAATTCTGAAAGTATCAAAACAATACCGAACAAGAACGACTTAATTGCAGTGACTAGAGTGTAATGAGGCTCTTTATTTTCTTCTATTTTTCGTCCAATCATATGACCAGAAAAAGCGGCTCCAGAAATAAAAGCAACTAAAATTGAAACGAAAGTTAAAAGTTGAACCGTATCAAGATTAGCCACCACCATACCAATTTGGCTACTCGTGCCCGTAACGTGAGAGACAAAGTTACCAAAAATCAAAAAGCCACCCACATTAATATAGCCGGCTTGAAAACTCATTAAAAACCATAGAGAATATGTAAATCTCTGAGAAAAATTCCGCCCATCAAGTTTTAACATCCATTCCCACCTTTTAAATTCCCAATCATACTATTATCGTCTTTTTTAATGTTTGTTAAAACTATATAATATATATATAATAGTTCGATTTTTTCGATTCATTTTTTGTTGAAAATTAAGACGATATTCAATTTCTTTACACTTTGCTCACTAAATTTCAAGATGTTAGCTACTTCATTCTTGGTCTCATTCTTGAAAGTACAGTTAGCATGCGAAACTATTACTTTCTTGAAAAACTATTAAAAACCTTCTGCTTATGTCTTTTGGCTGCTCTTACACTCATTCACCAAAAGCCTGATAGCAAAAAACGAACTATCGCCAGCGAGACCCTTTTTAGCGAAAGCTTTAACCACGAATATAAGTTGTTCAACAACAATAATATTAGCCGCCAAGTCGTTATCTACGAAGGTGGATACCGAGCTATTATTAATATTGGTGCCAATGAGCATGTTGAGTGTGCTCAACAACAAAGAATTAACAGTACGACAGAAGAAGAGAAATTTGATTTAAAAACAGACAAGCTTATTATTCTGAATGATAATCGCTATATAAAGATTATTTGCTCTATCGGTGAGTTATTCGATGAAACAATCAAAGATGCTATTAGCCAAGATCTAAGAGAAAGTTATCAAAAATGGAAAGAACAGCAAGACAAGCAAATTGATTCAACCATTCTTCAAGTTCAGTACACTATACGCTCTAATGACGTGGATTATAATTATATCAACAGTAATCAGATGAGCCGCTTAGAAGCTAAACAGCAAGAACTTCAAATGGCCAACGATCTTATTAATAGTGAGAAATATTTTGATGATGAATTAAAGAAATTATCCAAGAAACTAGGAAATTTTTATGATGAAGGTCGTTTTCTTGTCAAATCCGACAGAGAGTTTAATTTATTAAAAAATTTCAAAACAGCTCATACCATAAAATTTTTAAGGGCCGGCGGTCATGTTACTAGCGGTATTTTTAAAACAACTTATGGCCCTGATGGCAAAGACAACTCTAGTCCAAAGGATCAGTACATTGAACCCACTGTTAAGGATAAAGTTCTCGTTTGTGGTATTTCAGAAAATGAAAGTGAAGCCTTTAGCCAAAAGCTCTTTCAGGGGGATATAAATAATGAAGTTGTTGTTCATGATATTAAGGGAAATGTCGGTTGTCGCGTGAACTCAGCCAAAGGTTCATTTCATAAAAATGAAGGTGAGTTTTCCATCTATTATTACTCATTAGATTTAAAATCACTTAAAGAAGCCCTCTCGCAAGCAATCCAAAAAAACTTAGAGTTAATTGAAAATGAAAAACAAGCGCGAATTGATTATATTAAAAAGGAATTTTCTCAAAACTTAAATGGAGTAAGAGAATCTTTGGCCAATTTAGCCAAAGCAAATCAAAGACTATTTAACAACCGCCCGATTGAATTCTGTGAAGAAAAAAAAGATGGAGAAATCTTTAAATCAACCTCTCAGTTTATTCTTAAACTGAGTCAGGGTATGTTTTGCTCCTCGCCTTCAAAATTAAGTAACGGTAACTTCGTTGCTATCTGTGATGATTCGGGTAGCAGTGCTGAAACAGGAAGTGTTTATATTTTTGATGCCTCAAAAATCATTTCCAAAATTAAAATACCTTACGTTGAAAGTAATTCCACTACTTCTGTGTTTGAAAATGGCTTCACTTTTTCAAGTTCTGACGGGCATATTTATATTTTTAATAACAATGGCAAACTCATTAAAAATCTTGATACTGAGAGTGCTCACGATATCATGACCAATACATTCCATTACAAAAACCATATTTTAGTCTTAAGTAGAAATTCTCTTGGTATTGGTGTCGCGATGAATACTCTTTATGTCATTAGTTTAAATGGAGAAATCGTAACGGAGATTAATCTTAAGGGAAATGACTTTACTAATTTTGTTTTAGTAGAAGACGAAGTTGTTATAGCAAGCAATATTGGAGAACTCTACTTTATTGATTCCAATTTTGTAATTTCCAAAAGATTCAACTTAAGTGAATTTAACGAGCAAGGCAATCGCTCATTATTAAATATTGCTTATGATAATTATGAAAGTCTCTATATTGGAGATAGCGAAGGACAGATTATAAAGCATGACTTAAAAACCAATCGCTCAGAGCTTTTTTTTCAAATTCCCAATACCCAAAAAACGGCGAAACGATCTATTCTTCACCCTATTGTATTTTTAAAAGATGGAACCCTTGTTATAGCTTCTGACTTGAGATTATTTTATGTTTTACCTGACGCTCAAATGAAATTTTTTGTTGAAATCAATGGCTTCAGAAAAGTATTCGGACAACCCACCATCATTAATATTGATGAAGAAGAGTATATTTGGCTTGGAACTGGTGGTGCTATCGAAATCAGAAGAGCTGATGGTACTCTTGCTATGAACTTTACAGGCGACTTTCCATTACCCGAAAATGAACAAGCGATTTTAGGTAACACCGGTAAATATTATTTTACTCAATCCGAAAATTTTTCGGCTCCTGCACAAATTAATGATTCAACTTATGTGGTGGGAGTAGTCGATGGTTTACGCAAAATAAGTCTAAATTTCAAATCAAAAAAAGCTAAAGACGTTGCCATAAAAAAATCTTGTAATGAGAGTTTAACTGACATGATAGGCAATCTATTTAAATAAATATAATCGTTTTTTTATAGCCGAGACTTTATGTCGGGAAAAATTTGCCCACATCTTAAACACAACATCAAACTATTTTGTCAGATAATTTTTCACTCCAAATATTTCGTTTAAATACCAAAGCATTTTTGTCAGAACAACCACTAAGTATTTGTTTAGTCGTTAAAATTATTAGGTTTTTTCCCGAAAAGACTGATGAAGAAGAACAATGAAGTTCTTCTGATGAATCCACGGAGGAGACAGCAAGTGTCTTTGAGGATTGCTAGTAACATCAGTTCGCTGCAAGCGCAGAGGAATGTAAGCAATACATTTGCTGATAAGAACGCCAATATCCGTAAAATGGCGGCAGGCAGCCGTATTGTGGACGCTAAAGACGATGCTGCTGGCTTGGCCATTTCGGCGAAATTAAACTCTCAAATCCGCTCTAAAAGAATGGCCGATAGAAATACCAGTGAAGGAATTTCCTTCATGCAAATGGCCGAAGGTGGCTTGAACGAAATCTCAAGTTCACTCACCCGCTTAAGAGAACTTGCCATCCAAGCTGCCACAGATACTTACTCCAATCTTGAAAGAGAATTGATTAATACTGAGTATCTAGAAATGCGCAAAGAAGTTCAGAGGATTGCAGAATCAACCGCTTACGGTGGAACCTTCTTATTAAATGGTGATGGCAAATTATTTGATTTCCAGGTTGATATTAATAACAACAAACTAAAAGATCGTATTACTTTTGATTCCAGTGAAACTGATACGACCATCCAGGCTCTCAATATTCATAATCTTGACGTGGCCACGGCCCATGGAGCGAGACAAAGTCTTGAAAATATCGATAAAGCTATTAACAAAGTTTCCAAACAAAGAGCTAGTCTCGGTGGATATCAAAACCGTTTAACTAGCACAACAAATAATCTAAAGGTTTCAGATGAACACCAATCTTCAGCTCATTCACGTATCAAAGACCTTGATTTTGCTATTGAAACGGCGGACTTGGCCAAAAATAACATCAAAGAGGAAGCCGGAATGAGTCTATTGGCGCAAGCTAATATACAGGGCCAGACGGCATTAAAGCTACTTTAATTATCAATTGCCAATTGTAAGCGAAAATGTTTTGATCAAACTCCAAATTAGGAGTGACCATGAAGTACTTAGTTTTTTTTATTTTATTCATATCCCTCTCTCATGCGGTACCCACTGAACTTATAGAATTCAACAGAACAATCGATGAGGTTGCGGCTACTTTAAATGAAAAGGAAGCCCATCAACTTTATCAATTTAAGAATGAAATTAATGCTGAAGTTGAGCTTGTTGAAACTATCCACAAAAAAAAATCTCAAACGATGTTCGGAAAAATTTTCTCTCAAGCTGGTTTATTCGTAGGCAAAATTCACACGAGTACTGTGAAGCCATTCGCTAATGCCGCTGGTTGGTTGAGTGGTTTTTTTAACAAAGTTTTTAAAAAGAAAAATAAAAACCTAGCAAAACTTAGCAGCGAATATCTGAATGAAGTTCAAGAAGGAGCTCTATTCGAAGGTAATTCTGAAGTAGACGAAACCATAACCAAAATCAAGGAAGGCAAATACGTTTCAGCTGCTCAACTTAATCGACTTTTTGAACTTGCTCCCCAGTACAGATATCGTTTTTATGAAAAAGTCATTACTCATGCCACCCGCTATACTGTGCCTTCTATATTATTGGCCATTACCAAAACAACCTTGGTCAAAATCCCCTTTTATGCTCTGGCTGTTGTGGATGTGGCTTATATCGCGTCCATCTTGCCATGTGCAAAGTTTCCACCTAAAAATGAAAATCTCGCGATCTATTGTAAAAAAATGTATGACCATTATATTACAGAAGTTCATCTTGCACGAGTTAAGGGCTATATCAAAGGCTTAAATCGAAAAAATAAAATCAGAAATAAGAGAACTAATTAATACTCTCCACAACTTTCATGACATCTATCTTGTAAGCACAATCAAAATGAGAAAGTGGACATATCTTATGACCGTGTAAACCACATGGACGGCAAATTAAATTATTTTGTTCAATGACTATGCTTTCTTTTGCTAATGGGAAATAGCCAAAATCTGTGACGGTAGAGCAAAATATGGCTGTTGTTTTCGCATTGACTGAAGAAGCTAAATGCAGAGGAGCGCTATCATTGACAATCACCCTCGCCGCTTTTTTCATAAGAGCTGCTGATGATAATAAACTCAGTTTTCCACAAAGGTTTTCAATATTTGCATTACCTTGCTTAACTTTTTCGCAAAATAAAAAATCTTCCCCAGCTCCGATCAAATAAACCTGATACTTTTGGCTTAAAATTTCCACCAATTCTTGCCACTTTTCCAAAGCCCATTGCTTGGTAAACCAAACTGAAGTTGGGGCGATGACAATATAATCTTTACCTAAGTATTTTTTCACGCTTAAAGAATCTACCTCCGATAAATAAAGTCTCGGCGGAATTTCTTGGGCATTTGGGATATCATTATCAATTAATTGATAATTCCTTTGAACTTCATGAAGAAAATTATCTCTACTTATTTCATGAGGTATTTTATGTTTAATCTTCTTAGAAAAGAAAAGAGATAAAGGATTACTATGAAATCCCACTTTATTTTTAGCTCGAAGCAAAGTAACTACGAGGCCCATGGAAAAAAAACGCTGAATACAAAATACATATTCAAAATAAAAAAATCTTAATTCTTTTATCAAGATAAAAAGATTTTTATACTTGTTTTTCTTTTTATTCCATATCCATATTTGGTCAACATGAGGATTATTCTCGAGTAATGCTTGATTCCCTTCACGCAAGAGAAAGTGAATAGAGCTATTAGGATATTTTTTTTTTACAGACTCGACCAAAGATGTCGCTAAGATTACATCACCAATAAAAGCTGATTGAATAATAAGTATATTAGATGTAACCGATCTCACTAATTACTCTAGGCTACAGCCCGTGTCCGTATCGCCAGCAAGATCAATGGCCTCAGGATCTGCGGGTGCCTTTTTTGCCTTACTATCACAATCCTCAATTTCGATCGAAGCATCTTCTTGATTAGAAATACTTGCTTGCTGATTATTTTCAGCTTCTTGAATATTTGATTTCTCACTCACACATGCTGAGAGCATTGCTAATGACATTAAAATTAAAAGAAATTTCATTTTTTACTCCTGGGTACTATAGCTAACAAGCTTTGAATTCATAATAAAACGATACAGCGTTCTAGGCAACAATTCTAATATTTTTACTATAACAAACATTCTTTTCGGAAAGACATACAAAACACGCTTATTATCCATGGCTTTTTTTATTCGAAAAGCTGCTTGCACTGAAGACATCATAAAAGGCATGGAGTGATTATTTTTTTGTGTGAGAGGTGTATCGATAAAGCCAGGGCAAACGACTGAAACATTTAAATTAAATTTTTGCCAATCCATCGAAAAAGATTCACACATTTTGATAACGGCAGACTTCGTTCCACTATAAATCCCTGCTCCCGGTAAACCATTATAACCAGCAACCGAGGATACAGCGATTAAGTGACCGTAGCCTTGTTCTTTCATGATATTAAAAGCAGCTTCAAAGGTCGTCACAACTCCTTTTAAATTAATATCAACAACCTGGTACATCTTCTCGAAATTTGGAGTTTTATTTTTACTTCCTACACTTATGCCTGCATTAGCATAGACCACATCCAAACCATGTCCCTTAGAAAAGCTTTGAATAACTTCAATTGTTTTATTTCTATTCACGACGTCTAATTCATAAAAGAAAAGATTTGGATGCTCTTTGAAGTTTTCATCAAATTTACTTTTATCTCTACCACAAACTCCAACCCGGAATCCCTCTTTCAAGTAAAGCTTGGCGAGCTCAGAACCAATACCGCTGGTTCCTCCTGTGATAAAAACTGATTTCATTAATGCTGGTGTCCCCTATGCGAATGAATTCTTTGTGCAATTTCTTCAAGATAAATTCCTTTCAAAAGCAAAAAGACTAAAATAACAACTGAAGCAAGTTCCCACCAGGAAGCTGTTGAGTGATGATGCATCACTGACTTTAAGTTCACATGAACTTCAAAGAAATGATTATATAAATAATCTGTTATATAAGAAAAAACTAACGCCACTACAACAATAGAGAAAACATTAAGTACAACACCTTTTTTTCCAATATATTTTTGTAAAACAGCTATATTAGAGAAATTTGTAGCCGGACCGACCAACAATAGTAAGAGTGCAGTACCAGGAGATAAACCTTTTACAATTAAAGACGCGGCTATTGGCGTTGTAGCCGAAGCACAAATATACAATGGCACACCAATTAAAAGAATCATTCCCTTTGATTGCCACTGACTCAGTGTTGAAAAAAAATCTGCTGGAACCATATAATCAATCAAAGCACCTAATAAAATACCTACTGTTAACCAAAGAGCTAAGTCATTGATCAAATCATGAAAGGCATACTTCATCCCACTCATGAAAGTTGGTTTTTCTTTATGATCTTTGTGACAACAAGAAGCCGCTTCCTCTTCTTTAAACTGTTTTTCATCTTGATTAAAAAAATATTGTAAGACTCCTGCAAAAAAAGCAGAAACAAAAGCAGCAATGGGGCGAATAATAGTCATCGGCCAATCAATCAAACCATAAGTCATGATCATTGAATCTACGCCAGATTCTGGAGTTGATATGAGAAAAGCTGAGGTCGCAGCATTGCTAGCTCCAGATTTTTTCAAAGTCACTGCGGTTGGGATAACGGAACAAGAACATAAAGGTAGTGGTACTCCCACCGCTGAAGCGATAAAAATATCACGAAATCTACGAGCACCCAGCCATTTTTTAATCAACTCAACACTAATAAAACTATGAATCAAACCAGAGGCAAAAAGCCCAAAAAGCAAATAAGGTGCTGAAACCACAAGGTAATTAAACAGCGAGTCAAGATAACTCATAAATACTCCTCATGTGATTCTATCCTAATATCAAGGGCAAGAAAACGAACATTTATTCAACCATCTATCCAGTTGATGATTCTTGACGAAAAGTCCTCTCCTCTCTATATTGAGGCTCT
>CALFYV010000473.1 GCA_937952395.1 uncultured Bacteriovoracaceae bacterium
TAAGAACAGAAGAACATAACCGACAAAGCGAGAAAGCATTTTGGGATCAAATAACCCTACAAAATACGCTCCCAGCAAAGTCATGGCAATAGCAGGTAGCGCTAGCTGAAATATATACTTCTTTTCAAAGTCTTTTCTGAATAAATAAATTTTTGAAATATTGCTAAAAACATGAAGCAGGCTGGTCAAAATCAAAACCACTTCAAAAGGCTCTAAAAGAGCTGCCAGTGGAACAAAAAAAGTTGAAGAACCAAAACCACCTAAAGTGCCTAGGAATTCTGAGATAAAAGCAGCTAAGAGAAAAAGTAAATCATGAACCTTTATCATAGATATGTTCATTTCCTTTCTATGTAAAATATTATAAATATTAATAGTATGAAGAATCACCTATTGTCATTTTTATTCTCATTTGGCCTATTTATAGTTCTTGATCTGATTTGGTTTAAGTTATTTAGCAATGCTTTTTTTTATAAAAACCTTGAACCCATCGCGCGAGTGAAAGATGGGGCCTTCGACCTTAATTATACATCGGCAATTATTGTTTATCTTTTATTAAGTTTAGGTATTCATTTTTTAGTACTTCAAGTTCCTAATCAAACTTTGGCGCAATTAGCACTTAAAGGTGCCCTGTTTGGACTTATTACTTATGGAGTCTACGATTTTACTAATCACGCCACTTTAAAACACTGGCCACTAAAAATGCTGATGGTTGACGTCAGTTGGGGTGCTTTTTCTTGTCTGGTTGTGACTTTGCTTACAGCTAAATTAAAATCTAATTAAATTACTTAATCTTTTCTGACATTCAGTAAATAACGATTAAAAGCCTTCATTGTAAATAAATGCATTTTGGCTTGAGTGAATTTATAAATAAACCAAGGCAGACGTGGAGTAAAATCATGGATTTCTGCCATAGTATATCTGAGATCAATAATATTGCGAAAAGTTAACCTGCCTTTTCCTAGTCCTAAACAGAGCAAACTTCTTTTAATAAAAAAAACCTGATAGCTATCAGTACTAATATCTTCTTTATGTTCTAAGACTAGCAAAGGTATTTTTAAAAACCAAAATTTAAAAAAAATGACGTTTTCCACAATATCAACTTTAATAAAAGGGGAGTAAAAATTGGGCAACCACTTAAAATATAACATAGCAACTTCATGGGCATTAAAGCGAAAAAGTGTTTCCAGGCGTTGTATTGAACGAACCTGATTTCCTTTGATATTATCGGTGTTTTGAAAAGCATTGGGTTTAACTTTTATGGCATTGGTGTCTGCTAAAATTTTATCGATAGATTCTTCAAAACTCATCCAATTGTAATTCGGGATATCAAGCCTATGATGAGAACTTGGTACCATGTGAGTTTTGAGACTACCTACCAAAGGATAAACCAGGGCCTTGGGTGCACCGGTGATTGTAGACACCCATAACTTAGATAGCGCGGGGGAACAGAAGGGAACAGATATGAAAAAAGTTCTCTGAGAGAGGTTTGTTGCCAATGTAATAAGGATATCTCGATAAGACAATGTAGTACTTCCGCCTATATCGTAAATTTGTGAGTAAGTATCTTGATTGCCAAGGCAATACAACATAGCAGAAATCATATCCCAAACTGAAACAGGGTTAGATAACGTTGAAGTCCAAGAAGGACAAATCATCAAGGGTAAGTGATTAACCAGATTAAGCATAATTGTAAAAGATGAACCGCTAGGACCCAAAACAATTCCGGCCCGTAATGATGTAAGCTATAAACCACTGGCTTTTAAAGTCGT
>CALFYV010000474.1 GCA_937952395.1 uncultured Bacteriovoracaceae bacterium
TTGAGTGTGGTATTAATAAGCGAGTCAGTCCCCACTCCTGCCGTGCAACCGCAATTTCTCATTTACTAGACACTCAAAAAGTCGCTATCCGCGATGTCGCCATCTTCGCTGGCCACACCCAGATCACCACCACAGAACGCTATGATAAGCGCCGTAAGGGACTAGATGATAGTGCTGCCTATTTAGTTGATTATAATTCCAAGGTCTCTTAAGCCGCTTCCTGGGCCACATCGTAAATCTTAGACTTAAGCTCTTGAGTGAATGATTTCAATATATCTTCCAACAAATTATTATGACCTTTGATATCCTCATAGCGGCAGAAGATATAATCAACCCCTTTGGCCTGACTGTCATATCCGCTATAGAATTTAAGATCTTTAGGATTAATATTGTATTCACAACGCTCATCATGAGTATAAAAAAGATCGGCCCGCTCTCCATTAAAAAAATTACCTAAATCATTTAATGAAGCACCGAGCGCTTGTTTGAAAATTTTTATATCAATCAAAGGTCTAAAATTTTTGGCTTGAGATAATTTACTTTCTAAATTTTTCTCACTTGAGACAAAAAGAATACCTTCGGAAGTTAGCTGAGAGACTTCTAGCACACATGAATGTTTTAAAACCTGCTCATAGTAACAAAGCACTTTGCCCTGACAGCGGATTCTAAAATCTCTCATGGGTAATGTTCCATCCATCAGACGTAAAAAGACAAAATGAGCATAGTTGGCATCATTAACACATTCTCCGAGAGAAATCTTTTTAAATGGCCCACCTGGACCCATAAAGCACACTTCAACTAAATCATCCTTGCCTTTATTCACAACTGGTAATTTTGTATTAGAAATAAGACAATCATAAATCTGATACAGTGATAGGGTCACAACCCTGTCACTGGCCTTCATCCATAAATCTGTATTATGAAAAGTGTTTACGTATTTGGTTAGCTCAGAGTTAATATTTTTTTTCCCTTTTTTCTGTGAATCCCTATAGAGTTGGCAGGCATGACTAAAGTCGGCCCAGTGAAAACTGATATCCTTCTTCTTCGAGAAGAAATGCTCCGTCACTTGTAAAGGTTTTGCTAAGTACTCTCTTAGTGCTAATAAACTCATATTAAGCCACCTTGAAAATGTCTTCTTTTATTTGATCACGTAATTGTGCAGTAAACTCTTTTAAAATATTTTGGAGTACATCATTATTGCCTTTAAAATGGTGAAAATGAGCATAGATATAAGTCAGGCCACTCACATCATGATCAAAGGCCTGATAAAAATGTAAGTACTTGGGTTGGAGGTGATAAGCGTGTTTTGCATCCCTAGTAAAAAATAAATTATACTCATAATCTCCGAACGCATTACGAAGTTCATCAAAAGACTTACGTAATACCTTATGGAAGATTTCTAAGTTCATGAGGATTTTAATTTCCTTGGAAGTACTGAGTTTATTTCTCAGTTCTTTATCATCAGTTGAAAAAAGAATTCCATCGGAAGTCACCTGCACTACATCTATATTAGTCGCTTTATCAAAACACAAATCATAATAACAAAGAACCTTACCGGCACAACGAATTCTAAAATCCCGAGTTGGAATCTTGCCTTGTAATAAATAATTAAATATGAGTTCTGTGTAGCGTTCATGATTGATGCATTCTGAAGGGGCCAATACTTCAAATGGGCCTTGCGGTCCGTAGAATGATATAACGAGCTTACCCGCTTGATTAACATAAAAACGACTCATCTTGCCTTTAGTGGCCAGAGAATCATAGATATCAAAAAGGCTTAGGGTTGAAACTCCATCCATCGTTTTTACCCAAACTGGAACCGTTTTAAGCTTTTCTAAATTACTCACTAAATGATTATGGAGTAAATGAACCTTTTCATCTTTATTCACTAACTCACGGTAAAGATCACAGGTCACAGAATAATCGGCCCAATGAAAATTGATATTGTCACTCACTGATAGTGAGCACTGTTTTTTGTTCAGTGGAGTTGAGAGATAATCTTTGATCGACTTATTGGGCATGCCCATAGCTACCTCGGGTTTCAAAATACAAACGATCTATCTATTATACCATTTTGCTCAGTCTTTAGGTTGAGTAAAATGGCCAAAATGAGCTAAATCAAGCAGTTGAAAACAGCTCATAACTAGCTGTAATTAATAGGTTTTCTAAGTATTATTTTGC
>CALFYV010000475.1 GCA_937952395.1 uncultured Bacteriovoracaceae bacterium
TAAGAAAAAGACTGGTTAAATATCTAAAGTCTGAGCCAGGGTATCTACCTGATTTTTAGTATTAAATAAATGAAAAGAAAGCCTGATATTACCTTGTCGGACACTGACATCAATCAGGTTGTGTTTCAGTTCTCGCTCAAGTTCTACTGGATCTAGGTTTTTCACCTTAAGACAGACGATATTGGCCATATGTTCTTTAGGGGTGATGAGTTCGTATTTCTTTTTTGGAAAAATATCTAAGAAATGATTTCTGATTTCATGATTGTGTTTTTCAATCTCATCTAATCCAATGAAATTAAGTAATTCCAAACTGGCTTCAAGGCAAGCATTGGCCAGCATATTGGGAGCCTGACCTCTATCAAATTTTCTAGCTCCTGGTAATGTTTCAAGGGTGTAATTTAATAAATCATAGACATTTTTAGAGTTGATGGAGTTGATCCAATTACCCGTTTTATGTTCTATTTTTTTAATAGCCTCATCACTAAAATAAGCAAAGGCTGTTCCGTAGGGACCTAAGAGCCATTTGTAACAAGAACAACTTAGCACATCTATATACTGTAATTCTTCTTCGGTTATGGGCATTCCACCAAGTGCTTGAGTGGCATCAACGATGAAGAAAATATCCCTCTCTTTCATGAGTTTTCCAATACTGATTAGGTCTATTTTTTTTCCAGTATCAAAAGTCACAAAAGATATATTAAAAATTTTAGTATTCTTAGGTAAGTTATCGGCTAACCATTCTGCTGTAGGCATTGTGGTTTCGAGCATATTTAAGTTAATGCCGGTATTTTTTTTCAGTAGCATCCAAGGCAGTACATTTGAAGGATATTCTTTATTTAGTGTTGTTACAGCTTCATCACTTTTTAATTTATAACCATTGGCGACAATGCTAATAACATCAGTCGTCGATGATTGCAGAGCTATATTATCAGGAGAGACTTGTAATAGCTTGGCGATTTGAGTTCTAATTCTATCGGGAATCCCCATCCATGTGTTATAAGCTGTGAATGATGGATCTAGTTCTTTAAAAAGAGCATTAGATACTTTCTGCTTGGCCCGGTAAGGACTTGGCCCAAAATAAGCAGTGTTAAAATAAAGCGCATCGATATGGGCAAATTCTTTACGAATTGTTTCACTTGCCTGAGCTTTCATTTTTATTTTTTAGCTTCGTTTTTTACTGGCTCTTCTGTTTTTGTTTCGTTTTTAGCTGACTCAGCTTGCTCTTGGGCATCTTGATTAAGTTGAGGAGCTACTGGAGCTTCATTATCAAAAATAGATTCACGAGATTTTGAAGAGGTAAGCGTTGTTAAGGCAATTGAATTGGCCATAAAACAAATGGCCAAAAAAGTTGTAAGTTTAGTGAAGAAATTTCCTTTTCCAGCGCT
>CALFYV010000476.1 GCA_937952395.1 uncultured Bacteriovoracaceae bacterium
AAGCCACTGCATTGGCGGCTGAAATAATACTTTGGATAAATGTAGCTCCAGGACCTGCCCCAGCTTGAACATTACATTGATTGTCATCCTGCTTTACTAAAGGCTCTATGCCATTTTCAAACTCACAAATAAGAGTGGAAGAGTCTTGCAGGGTATTGATCAAGTCACTACATTTTGGCTTAGTTGTTGTAACTAATTTCTCTAAAGTTGAGGTACTCGTTTCCTTATCGTCTTTTAAATAACGTGTAAATAAGCTGTAAAAATAAGGCAAAGAAGTAAATATCTTATTTGTTTGCTGTTTAGTCGTTTCATCTTTAACCGTATAACCAAACTGAACATAATCAAGTTTTGTCTTACCGTTATCATTAACTGGATCTTTTTGTAGTGAAGTTTGAGCTTCTAAGCAGTATTTCTCTAAATCATTTTTTATATGTTCTTGCGTATCCTTTTGATTATAAATATAGAAGAACGTTTTAGTACTACAACCCAAACAAGTTTCAGTATATTTAATTAATGCGTACCTTTCACCTGCTTGAAGTAAGCTTGTAATATAGGTTATTGTTCCGGTTTTTTTGTTGGTAGTGCTTCCATCACTTGTGGATATTGAATACTCATAAGAAAGATTTTCTGATTTTGATAAAGCAGATTCTGTTTTATTAATTTGGCTTTTAAGTGCAATATGCTCTTCTTTATCCAAGCACTCTTTAACTAATACAGCTTGAAGGGCAGAGAGTTGTTCAGGTGAAAGATTTTCTTTTCCGTAATACTCCGTATCCTCGATTTTACAACCAAGTATTAAAAGAACCAAAATTAGAAGAATGTTTTTTAGTGTTTTCATTAAAAATAATATCCTAATCCTATTGATAAACTATATATGGCCTTACCTGTATTCACGTCACGTTCACCTGTATCATAAAGGGCGTTTACATTGTTAAAAGAAGTCTTTCCATAAGCTTGTGATGTTCCTGAAAGGTAACCTGTTCGTGATAAAAGAATTTGTGAAGATATTCCTGACTGAGCAATAAATTCTGTACCGATAGATAATGTATTATAGACATAACGATCTTGAACCTTAACATCATACCCCTCTTGGCCAGAACCAGAGAGATTGTATCCATAAATTAAGTGAGAGCTGGAACCACCGTAACCCACAGCATAGCTCACAAAAGGTCGCACGATAAAAGAGGACATTAAAAAGTCATAACCAAAACTCTGAACCAAACCAGCTCCGAGCATTTCTACATCAGCTTGCCTACGAGAAATGGATACAGTTAAAGTTGGGTCCGCTTGTAAATCTTTTTTATCATTGCCGGTTCCATAAAATGTTTGAAGTCGTGTAGAAGCTGAGAATCTTTCACTGAGGTAATAGTCGCGACCGAATTCTAATGTTGGACCAAAAACTAATACCGCTTCATTATTAAATCCCTTGCCTAGTGGATAACTAGTTGAGACTTGGAAATTAGGGCGAAATTGCATCCCAGTAACGCTTAAATCAACTCTCCAAGGGGCTTCTTTTTTGATATCAACCTTTCTATCTTCTAAATCCATAGTTGAAGTATCAAAACTATCAAGTACATCTCCCTCTATATCAGCAGCAAAGACAGATGCTATAAATAAAAATGATAGAATGGCTAACTTCATACATTTCCTTAACAAGTGTTTAAAAATTAAACACAATTACTGCCTAAAAGCATGCAAATGGGCTTAATTACCATTAAACATTGCAAAGGCAATGCCAGTCAAGAAAGTTGCGAGAGCCTGAGTTAAATGCTCAAAATGGTTCAGAAATTTTCCATTGGATGAGACGCCTTTAGCGTTTAGAATAGTGCTAAATAAGGAGTTTCAATGAAATCATTTTTAAGCACATGTCTAGTTTTACTATCTTTTAATCTTTGGGCCGATATTCACGAAACATTCGCTGATTTACACGTCCAGACAGCAAAACTAGAAATGGAGGAGGCAGAAAAAATTCATGCCTTACGCATTGAACACGAAAATCAAAGTTTCGAAAAAGAAAAAGCCCATTTAAATGATATAGCAACTCAGAGTAAAACCATGGTTTTTGGGGAAAAAAAGCAAAATAAAGAAATTACTCGCGATATCAAAAAGAAACAAAGAGATTACAAGAAAGAATCTAGAAGCGCAGAGAAAGAATTAAAAAAGAAAATCAAAGCTATAAAAAAAGAATACAAAGAGAAAATTAAGGAATTAAGAAAACAATTCAAAGAAATGGCAAAAGCTGAAAATAACAAAAACAGAAAGAAAAAATAAGACTATTTATCTTGCATACTTCATGCGTCACATTTAGGCTTAATTTATAAAGTCACTTTTCAAGGAGTAGGATTGTGCTAAAAATCAACGGGCGCGCTCGCACGAAAAAATCAATCCCCTTACTGACTGATGAAGTTCTGCTCATTCTTGAGAGACTACATAAAACACTAAATCCACAAAGACTTCAACTATTACAAAACCGTGAAATTTGCCAAGCTGAATATGACAAAGGTCAAGTCCCTACATATATTGATGACCACCCGGCTCATCAATCTCATTGGCAAGTTGCCCCTATTCCCGAAGTACTAACCCAGCGTCGGGTTGAAATAACAGGGCCAATTAATAACAGCAAAATGGTTATCAATATGCTGAGCGAAGGTTCTGATGGAACGATTGCTGATATGGCCATGCTTGATTTTGAAGATTCTATGATGCCAGCTTGGAGCAACGTCATTGATGGCCTATATAATATTATTGGTGTTGCTAGAGGTGATTTAGATTATGTTCAACCAGCCTCAGAAAATAAAAATGAAAAAACTTATAAACTAAATCCTAAAAAAATGGCCTATCCCATGGTTAGAGTCAGAGGCTTACATTTAAACGAATCAAATATCGAAATTGATGGTGAGAAAATTTCTGCTGGGCTTTTTGATTTAACTATGACGGCTTACCACACAGCTAAAATATTTCTAAAAAAAGGAATGACTCCCAAGTTTTATATTCCTAAATGTGAGCATTACCTAGAATCCCGTTGGTGGAATGAACTCTTTAGCTTAGTAGAAGAAGAATTAAAAATTCCCAAAGCCTCCATGCGGGCCACTTTTTTAATTGAAACTTTACCAGCTGCCTTTCAAATGGAAGAAATTCTCTATGAGTTTAAAGAGCGAGCTTGTGGTTTAAACGGTGGAAGATGGGATAAAATTTTTAGTGATATTAAAATATTAAAAAATCATCCAGATAAAATTATGCCTAATCGCTCTACTATCACTATGCTTAAGCCCTGGATGGATAATTATGTTAAGCTACTTATAAAAACCTGTCACAAACGAGGTGCTTTTGGCATGGGTGGTATGTCTGCTTTTACACCTGGAAGTGACGCTGAAACACGTGACAAACAAACAAAAAAAGTAAAAGAAGATAAAGCCAGAGAAGCCTCTATTGGCCATGATGGTTGCTGGGTTTCGCATCCTTACTTTATTGGAATAGCTAAAGAACAATTTAAAAAGAAAAATCAACTTGATGTAAAACTCGAAGACTTCCCAGATAGACCAAATCTTATTCCTGAAAGCGACGGACCTAAAACTATTGAAGGTCTAAGAACCAATATTCGAGTAGGGATTGCTTATGTAGAAGGATGGAATAGAGAAATTGGATGTGTTGCTTTTGACAACTTAATGGAAGACTTGGCCACACTTGAAATATCAAGAGCTCAAACATGGCAATGGCTTCATCATAAAGTGAAATTAGACGACGGTACGATTGTCACAAAAGAACTCATTACAACTTTATTTGAAGAAGAGTGTGAAAAAATTTTAAATGAAAATGATAACCATCAATTAAAAGATCGTTACAATAAAGCCAAAGATGACGCAAAAAATTTATTTTTACAAAAACATTTAATTAATTTTATAGCTAATGACTCCCCATTAGCTTAAGGAGTTCCTCATGAAAAATGCTAAAGAGATTGAGAAATCATGGAAGTCAGATGAAAGATGGAAAGGAATAAAAAGAAACTATACCGCAGAAGATGTCGTAAAACTGCGTGGAACGATAGAAATTAAATATTCACTCGCTGAGCTCGGAGCAAAAAGATTATGGGAACTATTAAAAAAGGAAGGACCTGTTAGATCTCTTGGTGCCCTAACCGGAAATCAAGCCATGCAACAAGTGAACGCGGGTCTAGAGGCTATTTATTTATCAGGATGGCAAGTTGCTGCCGATGCAAACCTGGCTGGTCAAATGTATCCAGACCAAAGTTTATACCCAGCAAACTCCGTACCTGAAGTTGTAAGAAAAATAAATAAAACACTCATTAGAGCTGATCAGATTAATCACGCTGAAGGCAATAATAGAATCCATTGGCTAGCACCCATTGTAGCTGATGCTGAAGCTGGTTTTGGTGGTAGTTTAAATTCCTATGAACTTATGAAGGCCATGATTGAGGCTGGTGCAGCTGGAGTACATTATGAAGATCAATTAGCTTCAGAGAAAAAATGTGGTCACTTGGGTGGAAAGGTCTTGGTACCAACTAACCAATTTATTAGAACCCTAACCGCTGCTCGCTTGGCTTCAGATGTTATGGATGTTCCCACATTATTAGTGGCCAGAACTGATGCAGATGCTGCTCGCCTAATGACCAGTGATATTGATCCCTATGATCATCCTTATTTAACAGGTGAGAGAACACCTGAAGGTTTTTTTGAAATAACCGGTGGGCTTGATAATGCAATCGCCAGAGGTTTGGCTTACGCTCCATACGCAGATCTTGTTTGGTGTGAAACATCAACTCCTGATCTCGCAGAAGCTAAGAAGTTTGCCGACGGTATTCAAGACAAATTTCCAGGAA
>CALFYV010000477.1 GCA_937952395.1 uncultured Bacteriovoracaceae bacterium
TGGCTTTTCCATTAAAGGCATTCCAAAAAGAATTTGGCGAACCCGCATATTGATATTTTTTATATACTTTATCAAAATTTTTGTGCCGATTGATTGTACCACTTGGTAAATTTACAGGACCGGTTTTTATTTTATAATTCATAACTTTTTTTTGCGTCAACCTTAGGCACTCATTAAGCTCCTATACTTCAAAAAAATCAAAATGAAAGTTCTGCTTATATTAACCGGGTTGATTCGCTAGATTTAAGGGCGGGTTATCTTTTTCATCTTAATCATTATGTAGGGCTTTCAACTTCGGCCAATAAAGTCAATTTACAAAATCAGGAGTCTGATTGGGCGATGGGCGATACCAATGTCGTCTATATTTACCAACTTCCCTACTCTTTTGCCGGAATTAATCTCGCCACTTCTACTCAGCTTATTCTTCCCACCGGGGATAAAGATTTACTCTTAAGTGATAACTCATTGGGCGGACAAGTCTCTTTGATTGCCCAGAAAACCTACCGCTCTTGGGAAGCTGTTGCTAACACCGGCTACCGCTATACAGACGGTGCTCAAACACAAAATTTAAAGCAATACAACCGACTCATTTCAAGTGTCGGTCTTAACTACTACGTAAACGACAAGTTTTCCTTTGGCCCTGAGTACTATCAGGAATATACGCTGGATAAAGGTGAGAATAATTTTTTGAAATTTACCTCAATGAATTCTCATTACGCTGTTACCAAAAACTCAAAACTTTTCGCCTCTGTTGGTAGTGGAAATCTTCGAGACTTCACTAATGATCACTTCCGCTTCTTAGTGGGAATTAAAATTTCAGCGCAAAATGAATCCCCCGCTCCTGTGCCTTTAAATATTCAAATGGTGGAAAAAGAAGATGAAGTCCACTCGGTCTACTTTGCTTG
The DNA here is from genome assembly GCA_937952395.1 of uncultured Bacteriovoracaceae bacterium. GTDB lineage: Bacteria > Bdellovibrionota > Bacteriovoracia > Bacteriovoracales > Bacteriovoracaceae > CALFYV01. The sequence goes on from CALFYV010000477.1 coordinate 906, forward strand.
GAATAGTTCAAAACTGAATAATAAGTTTAAGGCCAAGCTAAGAAAGCTTAGTCGCAACCTAAAGCCTAATCAAAAAATCCGCCTCTCGGGTCAAGCCGATCAAAGTGGCAAGAGTGATTATAATACCTTGCTCTCCAAGCGCCGCGCGCTAGCTGTTAAAAACTACTTAGATGAACTCGGTGTCACCAATCGTATTATCGAAACTAGTGCATTGGTAGATGGGCAAAGTCACAAGGTGGATATTATTGTTGAGTGAGGGAAAGGGACATTTAACTTAATAAATGCCCCTTAAAAAAATTACAAAATCAAACCATTAAGCTTAATTGTTACATCTTCATAAATCATCTTTTTATCTTTATAAGTAAAATATAGATCCCCTTTCACGCTATAAGAAATCGTTTTGCCTTGGAAAGCGCAGTAAGAAAGAGGTTTTACTTTGAAGTTAAATTCCACCATATTGCCTTTGACTTCATATGATTTCTCCGCATCGATGTTGAAATGTTCTGATAAGGTAACCAGGCTGTGACCATCAAAATAATCAACCTTCAGTAAATCCGCATCATAATTATTACGTTCAGATTTAAGAAACTTTAAATTTTCAAGATCCCATTTGAAAGTCACGACTCTATCTATTTTCGAATTATCAAACTGAAGAAAATGAGTGATTTCTTGTCTTCTAAGCTCTATTTGACGAGAAAGTAAATCATATTTCTTCATTAATTTCTCGATCCTCTTACCTTTGACCTTTTTGATCTTTTTTTCTAGAGTCCTCATTTTTTTTGATAAAAGTTTTTCAACTTCTAATGCTTCTTCCATCCCACTATTGATGGCGTAAGCCACTTTACACGGAGTCACCCTATTATCAATCGCACTTAAGGCTGAGGCGGTATCCATGATATCAGAAGAAAACAAAGGAACTTTAGTGCTATAATCTTGAGGCTTCACTCCAATCGATGATATATCAGTAACGGGTTTTGCTTCTTGAGCGTAAGAGAGAAAACTTATTGTAAATAATGTAAAAATTATCTTAATCATTTTTAACCTCTTTGTTTGAAATTTCTTGAATTGTAGTTGTACTTATTGCACTAACTTCTCCTGAACTAAGATCTATTTGATAGCTAGTTACTAAGTACGGTGAATTAGAATAGGCCTTCCAAGTAAAACGAACAGATAAAATCTTTGCTTTACTTTGAGTCGTTCTTAATATTGTTTCTCCGATGGAGCGCCTAGTTTCATAACCACAAAAACCTGGGGCATGTACTCCACAAGGAACTGGTTTTGAAAGCTTTTTATAAGGCTTCCCATGGCTGAGATCTTCCCAATTATAGAGTAAATTTACTTTTACAGCATCATCTGTCTCCGTTATAGAAATCTCATCAAAGTTTTCGATGAAAAATGTTTCAAACTTTTCTTCATGCAAAGCCCATAATGAATTTCCAGATTCAAAGTTATTGCTAGAGTATTGAATAAGAAAATATTGAGTATTATCGACAATATCTTGAAAACTTAAATTGGGAGATAAAAACTTAAAGCCTGGATATTTTTCTTTTAAAGCATCAATTGTCATTATGTCTAAATTCTTTTCAAAGGCCAAATTCCACAAATGTTTTACTTCAGCATACATAAAATGACTTATATGAGAAAACTCAGGAGCACTCATGTATAATCCGCCTCGAATAAAACTAAGTGCCCCATATTCATCAGGTTTCATTTTTCCAACATTCTTAGCAATTTTAGGAATTTCAATTTTTAAAGCTGGGACTAAAACAAATGTATCTGGCATATAACAAGTATAATTTCTGTTATAGTAGTTAGTACCATTGATATAATCAAACTCATCTACAACAATTTTTTTAACCTTACTTATGAAAGTAAAATATTTTTGTCCTTTGATTTCAATCTGCTCTTGAATGTTTTGTTCTGGATAAGCTAGCATTCCTTGTTTTTTTAAAAACAGACAATTTTTAACAATATCTTGGTTCACGGTAAGTCCAATTAACTCCTTATTGGTTTCTACTACCTCCAATGTGTTTAAGAGATATTGCTTTTCTTCTTGTTCAATAGGATTTGTTACCACTGGGTTAATGACTGGTACTCCAACTTCCACTCTTTTTTCACTTTTACACGAAGCGAGTATAAGACCCGCCATGCTTAAATAAATTAACGCTTTCATTTTTCCTCCAATTTATATTTTTGTTTTAAATACTGGCTGTGCTTTACAATTAATTGATGTGCTTTGAGATTCATTTGTTCTAAATCTAGCAACAACTCTTCTTCTAATATCTTTCTTTCTTCCCTATCTTTAACAGTATTTAGAGCACGATAATTTTTTAACTTCTCTGAAATACTTATTCTTTCTTCTTGAAGACTTTGCTCTACTTCTAATAAATCCTCTGGTGCAATGACCTGAGTAGACTCGCTTTTTTCTAGATTTTGCAAAGATGTTAAATCATCAAGAGCAATTTTTTGCTCTTGATGATTTATACTTTTCTCAGCTGCGAAACTCATTATCTTTTGTTTTTTGGATTTTGTAGCAAACAAACCCAGGCCAACAATCAAAAGTAAAACTAAGGTGATTTTTGTTTTCATCATTCCTCCTAACAACTCTGTCCAGGTTTACAAACTTTTATGGTGATATTTGAGGTACCTTCACTCATCAAATAAGAGTCGATGTCAAATTTTTTGAACATTTTCCCTTTCATGTTTTCAGTATGTGAGGTCGTCCCTCTATGTCTTGTCCCTCCTAAATCATCAACTGTTTTTAAAACCAAATCTGCTACTTGACATTCTTTGGCTTCACCACATATTCTGGGCAAAGAGCTTCT
>CALFYV010000478.1 GCA_937952395.1 uncultured Bacteriovoracaceae bacterium
AAATTATTACTGATGGCGGGATTTATTCACGACAGGGCTCAAGGGCCTGGCAAGGGGACTCAGATGATCGTTGTATGAGTGTTATTGGTTATTATGATCCCAATGGACCTCGCGAGTATCGTAACCCACAAAATATGCAAGTCGGTAACTACACTGATGGAGAGGGGGCCAACCGAGATAGTTTAATTGGCAATAGTCCAACTCTAACAGCTTATGCTGTTTTTGCGAATTACTTAAACCTACATGGACGTATTAGTGATTTTCAAAAATATGCCCCAGCAGGTTTATTTTCAAACAAGCAGCTTGATGAGGTCCTAATCTTTACATGAAACTGATACTTATTTTTTTATTTTTGTTTTCTCATCTGTACGCACAAGAGGAATGTCCTCAATCAAAGAATATTTTTAAAAGTAAAATTCATCCAAGACTAGTACGATCTTGTTCAGCTTGCCACAAAGCCGATGATTTTGGTCCTGGTCATTCTCAAAAAAATGTTGATGAAGCTTACCGTATGGCAAGAGAGTTTGTTAGATTCCCTGATTACGAGAATTCCAAGATGGTAAAACTTGTTAAGGATAAGCATTGGCTGGAATATGATGATAGTGAACGAGGAATGAGTGAAGAAGAAATAAAGCAGTTATTAAAAGTTTGGTATGAAGAGGGTGAAAAAAGTTGTCTTAAAAGTAAAACTACAGTGGTGACTTATAAAGATCAATCAGAGTATCAAAGTTTAAAAAATTTACCATTAAGAGGGAATAAAGTTGAAGTCAAATTAATGCGTTTTGATGTCTCTCATTTGCTTGACTCAAAAGCGGCTGTTTTTGTTGAAGTCGAAGCTCAGGTCTTTACTGAGAAAGGTGAAAATATACCTAAATCATTTCGCTTTTTGAATCCTCGGATTTTGAGTGATAAAGATCTTTATGTTGAAGGACTACATTTTTTTACCGATAGTACCAAGCTCGATGAAATCAGTTTCGCTATTGAAGACAGACAAATACAAGGTAAGAGTTTTGATATCACGAAAAAAGTTACATCTTTTCCCTTACTATCTTTTCAAACTCCTATTTTAATTGAAAGAAATAAAAAGATTGATAAGCTGGCTGTCTCTTTTGATAAGATTGAACTTAAAGATTACCCGGAATGCACGGATCTTAATTCTATAAAAAATAAGTTAAAACCTGCTCTTGTCCAAATGCAATGCTTGAATTGCCACTCTCAAAAGAGTAATCTGGCATATGAAAGAATGCCTTTATTAACTGACAAACAAATCTGTTCTGAGTATGAGATGCGACCAAAGCAAAGCCTTGATCTGTTCTGGGATTTCGTGATTCAAGGCAAAGCTGGACATACCAAACTTAGTTTTGAAAAGGTAAAAAAATTAAAGGAGATGTTAAAATGAGGTTTTTGATTATTATTTTAACCCTACTTAGCTTTAAAGCTTTTTGTCAGGACAAAGTTATATTTTCCAAAAGTAGCGATGGTTTTTGCTTGGCCAGGTCTAATAAACTCTTTTGTATAGGAGGTGATATTAATCTTTTTAGAGGGGGCTATTTTTTCTCTGATAATTTCGAGAACATCCAACAAGTAACAAAAACTAAAGGAATTATATGCATCAATGATAACTCTCGCCTCAATTGTCTTTTTGAACCAAGAAAAGATCCAAGGGATTTCTATAGCTATGAAGACGGTATTTTTCAAGAACCTATAAAAAATATTGTCTTTGATAGACGTGGAAAATTGTATGTTGAGTTTGAAAAGATGGGCAGATACGCCTTTAACCTTCGAGATCAAAACGGTGTAACGAGTTTTAATGGACTTACTAAACGTGAGATAAATTTTTGGCCCCTAGCCAATATAGAAAATGGCGTTTGTTACGAATGGGTGTTTGATAAATGGATTATTTGTGATCTTCCTGGAAATACACGAAATAGAATTTATTCTTTAAATTTCTTTGACAGAGAAAAGTTGTTTTATAACTATGATAATGCTCTCTGCTCGTGGATGGATTCCTATAGTGGCTCTAAAGTTTTTATCACTTGTTTATATAGTAAGCGTTTATTTTATCTTTATTTTTCAGAAGTTTTTGATACTGATTATGATTTTGAAACGGCCAATATCTATAAAAAGGTTTACAGTATAAAGGATGTAAAAAATGTTGATGATGTGCAAGCAGGCTCAAAAATATTCTGTGCTTTCAGTTCAAAAAATAAAAAAGCCTATTGTCGGCCCAATCATAATAGTTACTCTCCCACAGAAAATCCTAGTAAACTCAGCCTTATTTTAAATAAATTAGAGGGTCTAGAGCATCTTTACCTGAGCGAAAATTATAATTGTTATGTGCAAAAGGGGCACCTAACTTGTTTAAACGAGAGAGCTGAAATTATTAAAAGTATTGATGAACTTAATATCTATGAATACATTATGGATAAATAACCGACTTTTTTATTTTTAGCTGATTTAAACTGCCCACTTTTTTCTTAAACTAAAATAGCTGACAATAAGGGCATGTCCAAAAAGAATTCAGTTCGTGAGATTAATGAAAAAGCTTATGAAATCATAAGTCCCGTGAAGCTCTTAAGTGCTATTTCTTGGCCAGATCATTTAGAAGCAGAGTTCCTCTCAAAAATAACTAAGAAGAAAAAGCCCAAGATCAGTTTTGAATATGAAAAAATTGATATGAGCGAAGAAAAGGAAGAACTTAAGCGTCTGATCAAGCCGCTCTCTCGTAGTGAACCAACTCATATTTACACGCGATCTACTATTGAGAGTTACCTGCGTGCTTTTGAGATGATTGAAAATGTGGGAACTGGGACGTTTCAGGCCTTAAGTGTTCAAGAGTATGGAGTGCCTGATCATTTTCTTTTTGAAAGTGACTTCAGCCACCTGGACGCTGCTCATAAAATTTTAGAAGTTTATAAAGATTTTGATCATCCTTATTTGAAAGAGCCTGAGCTTTGTTTCAGTGCCGAACAATTAAAAGATTATTTAGAAAGTGAAAGTAAAAAAGTCTTCGGGGACATGTCTCCCAATTTTGAAGTCAGTGACAAGCTCACGGCGAAAGCTTCTGCTGGACGAGAGAGAATCCGCTTACGGGCCGGAACATGTTTTACAGAGTATGACTTTGACCAGCTCTTAGTTCATGAAGTCATGACTCACACACTGACAGCTCTTAATGGAAACGCTCAACCAGAACTTAAACTCTTAGGACAAGGAGCACCTCGCACTACCAAAATTCAAGAAGGTTTGGCGACATTTTCTGAAGTTATCACTGGCAACATGGATTTAACCAGGCTTAAGCGCTTGGCCCTTAGAGTGATTGCCATAGATAAGGCATTAAATGGGGCTGACTTTTATGATCTCTTTGATTTTTTTAAAGATAATGATCAAAGTGATAAAGAGAGTTTTCTTTCTGCTTCACGTATTTTACGAGGGGGCAGTGCCGATGGAGGCATTGTTTTTAATAAAGATAGTGTTTATGTAGTAGGAATTTTGATGATGCTTTTCTTTTAAAAGATGAATATGCCAAAGGCACCATTATTCATCCTTTGTTTTTACCTAAGTGGTATAAGCAAATTGATCTCTTAGCGGGTAAATTGAGTTTCTCTTTAGTTCTCAATATGGTGAGACTCGATAAAATCGATGAGTATTTTTTTGCCAAAATGTGAGTTCACTTAGCCTAATAATTTCAAAACATGGGCGGAAGATAAATTGGCACTTTGAAGGGTGCTAACAGCGGCTTCCTGCATGATTTTATCTTTGACATTTTTGCTGACTTCTTTGGCATAATCAGCATCTTTAATTCCACTTTTAGCAGCAGATAAATTTTCATCACTGATGGAAAGATTTTGAATCGCCGATTCAAAACGGGATTGGTAAGCACCTAGTTTAGAGCGAGACTTACTGACTTCATTAATTGCATAATCAAGTTTCTCCAGACTTAATTTGGCTTGCAGTTGGGAGTCCATACGAATGTCATAAATACCAAGAGCGTGAGGGCTTTGTGCCAAATCAAAAGTTTCGATGAGAATTTTTTGATTGGCACCATTGTGTGTGTCGACTTGGATGTCGAAAGAGTGTTCTTGTCCAGTGAGGAGCTGACTATTATTCCATTTAGTCGCCTGAGAGATTCTATCGATTTCATTTTTTAGTTGTTGTGTTTCCATATCGATCATATCGCGTTCATCGCTACCAACAGTATCCGAGGCAGCGTGAATGCCGAGTTCGCGCATTCTTGAGAGCATGGCGGATAATTCATTCATGGCCCCTTCAGCAACCTGGACAATACTGAT
>CALFYV010000479.1 GCA_937952395.1 uncultured Bacteriovoracaceae bacterium
TTTTGGACGATCCAGGACATAAGAAATTCAAGAAAGCTTATTTTGAAAGGTTTCCTGGAGTTTGGCATCATGGGGATTTTATTACTTTAACTTCCAATAAATCAGTCATGGTTTTTGGTAGATCTGACGCCACTTTAAATCCTGGAGGGGTCAGAATAGGGACAGCTGAAATTTATCGCCAAACAGAGCAGCTTGATTATTTAGATGATAGTTTATGTGTGGGGAAAAATAATAGTGGTGATGTGGATGTGATTTTATTTGTGAAAATGAAAGCAAGTGAAGAGTTAACTAAAGAGAGAATCAAAGAAATTAAACAGCAAATAAAAAAGAATACAACACCTCGCCATGTGCCGGCGCATATTTATGAAGTGAAAGAAATTCCTTATACCAGAAGTGGGAAAAAAATGGAGTTAGCGATAACGAAACTTTTAAATGGCAAGGCCCTCGATAATCTTGAGGCCATGACTAATCCAGGAGCAGTCGATGAATATAAAAAATATATTAATTAAAACCAAAAAAATTGTGACTAATGAGGCTTTTTTGATTTTAGCTTTTATGCTCATTCTTTGCGCGGTTCTTTTTATCCGCACTCATTACCGCTATGAAGAAGCCTTCAAAGGAACTAAGCTACAAGTGCAAAGAGTTGTTGTCCCATGAATCATTTTGAATATGATGATTACGCTCCTGTTCTCAATAAATGTCCTAAGCTTAGAAAAATTATAAAAAAAGCTGGGCCGTGTACTATTGAAGTATCAAGTAGAATTAATTTATTTTCAAGGCTAGCTAGAGTTATTGCTTACCAACAGTTAACAGCTAAAGCTGCTTCCACCATTTTTGCTAGGTTTTTAGATTTATATAAAACTAAAGAGGCTTCACTTAAGCCAGAGATGGTCATTAAAAGTAAAGTCGAAGATTTAAGAACAGCTGGACTCTCTCAAGCTAAGTCGCTGGCCATTTTAGATTTGGCACAAAAATCACTTGATGGAACACTCCCACCAGTTAATAAATTAAAAAAAATGAGTGATGAAGAAGTTATCAAAGCTCTGACACAAGTTCGAGGTATCGGGCCATGGAGTGCGGAAATGTTTATGATGTTCACTCTCGGCAGAGCTGATATTATTTCTCTAGGAGATCTCGGTTTGAAAAAAGGGTTTGGACTTCTTTATAAAAAAAATCAAATGCCTACAGATGAAGAGTTTATTAAAAGATCGAATAAATGGAAGCCTTATAGGACTGTGGCTTGTTGGTATTTATGGCGGGCACTGGAATAAAATTAAGGACCTTTATAAACTAATTGAAAGCGATTGCTTTTATCATAGTTTTCAAATTTAGGTAAATTCCAAGTTTTTAAAATTTTCCCACTTTCAGGATTAACCAGAGCATTGTAAGTCGATTTGCCCCATGACTTATGACTGATTTGTATGGTTACAATTTTGGCTTTAATGGTATTGCCTTCATAAGTATAGAGCTGATCCTTTTTATTATAAATTTTAATCTGGCCCTCAGGTTGAAGAATTTCTAGTTCGGTCATTAACTGCTCTTCCCATTCTTCAATAATATCATCTTCATTATTTATGTCGGGAGTTGAATGAATATGACTGGGAAGTTTTGATGGAAGATCTAAGTTGGTAAATGTTTTTAGACTGCTGGGATTTCTACTCGGAGTTACACTGCTTGTATCTCTTCCATGTTCCATAATATTTTTCATATGACTCATGTAGGATGAGACTATCCAAGTCACTGCGACAAAGAGAATAATAATCAAGATTAATTTTTTAATTGTTTTTTTCATTAATCAATCACCGTAAATTTAAAGTCTATAACTTTATAAGGTCTTGGACCTATAAATTCGTATTCTAGATAATCATCATTGTTATTGGCACTATCGTGATAGCAATCATCGCAATTTGAAAAACGAGCACGAAAGCGACACATAAAAGTTGTTCCTGGAGTCACCCATTTGTTGACTTCCATAATGAAAGCTGCAGAGGAATTAAAAGTCGGTGCGGATGTACTGGTACCTTGAATGGTTTCGGCCCAGGTTTTTTGTGGATTTAAGAGTGAAAAATAAGTTTGATTTCCGCCGGGTAAAAGCCTCACTAAGCAATTATCTCCATCAAAAGTAAGAGCATCATCTTTACCTAAGCATTCACTGTCAGTGAGTCCCATAATAGTTTTTCGGTATTCGTTTTGCGAAACCCATTTAGTTTCATTGGTATCACTTTTTTGAACAAGACAAATTGGGCGTGCTTTATCAATCAAGCCATTATCTTGAGCGTTACTTGGCCCTGGGTTTAAAAATGCACCACTGCTACTTAAAAGATTTTCTTCGAAATAGGTATTACCATCTATAGTGACAGCTGCCGCGTCGATACTCCCATTACCATTGAGATCAATATCAATATTTCCATCAAAGGCCTTATCATAATAATCTTGACCAACATAATGCTCACATCCACCAGATAAGGTACTATTGGTAGTTGAAGCAGCCCCTTCGCTTGAAAGTGGAAAACTATTGATTGTACAAGGTTTATAATACAGACCTTGCTTGCGCATATGATCCCAAGGCGTGCCCAGAATTTGCAGACCACCCATTGCTGAGTTGGAGTCGTTAACTAAGTTTAAAACCAAGCCCACGATTTCTCCGGGAGAAATTTTATTATTATCGTTATTAAATTCAATATTAGTTAAACCAGAAGTGGGCTGAATAATATTACCTTGAAAACTTAAATGCTCTAAGAGTTTGGCGATACTGAACTGATCGTCAAAAATAAAAGCAGGCTGACGCCCTTTAGGATCTGTACTTGGATTGGGCAAGCGTAAAAAACTTTTATTAATTAGAACCGATTTTTGTCGATTGGCGATATCCGTTTGAACTAAAGTGGGGGAGGGAGTAAAAATGCCCGCATTAAAACTAGAATAATCATAGTCATTATTATAAGTTTTAAATAACAAAAGACCATAACTATCTAACTGTTGTTCTAAATCATTTTTACTAATATTAAGTAGGCATTCTACATTGACAATTTTATCTAAAAAATAGCGGCTATAAATTTGCATAAAGCGACGGTAATTACCCACGTGGCTAGCATGAGCATAGTCATAGGCCATAAAAGAAGAGTTGTTATTATAAAAATAAATATGAAAAGGGGCCACAGGCAATGGAATAAAATCAGATAGGGTCGCCGAGAGATCACCAATAGTTCCCAGGGATTCACTGATTAAATACAGAACAAGATTTTCCGCATCAGTTTGGCTCTTGCCACATTTATTCTTAAGCATTTGAGTATTGGCAACTAAAAAGTGAGAGAGAATTTGTCCGGCATAATGGATATCTTCGAAGGGCTCTGCTGGATAATTAGCATCATAATTAAGATAAGTCGGATAATTAAGCTTGCCCTCAACAGTTGTGTTAACTGTGGCGGCATGAATATTACCAACAGGATGATTGGCATAAAGTGTCGCTATATTTTCCGTCATAGGACGACCAGCTTTATAATATTTCTGCAAGGCCCATTCCCCTATAAAAGGTCTGTCGGTCATCACATAAGAGAAATAATCAGCAAGTCCTTCATTCAGTGCACCAGGTTCATCATAAAAAATAGTTCCCAAGTCAGAGCGGATATTGCCAGTCACAAATTCATTTCTCATATTCAGCATCAGGCTTACAAAGGCATGACCCATTTCATGATAAATAACAGAAGGATCTTGAGAGAAAGCAAATCCTGGAATAGAACTATCAATTCCCATACAAATAGATGGACCACTGGCGCCACTAACGGGAGCAGGCCTAAACACTCCATTTTTTTCTAACTCAGAACAACGAGTATAAAGAGTCAACTCTTCAAATCCACCACGATAAAACCAAATCATGTTGGGATCAAAAGGTTGGGTGGGATACATGGTATTGACCACCTGACCGTAGTTATAAGCAAAGCTCATGAATTCTAAAAAACGTTTAGTCGCCCGCTCTCCATGATAGAAACCATTAACTTGTAAAAATTCAGAACTGCTTGGGTCATAGGCCCAGTTGGCAAATTGACTTTTTCCAAGCCTAGCACCCGGCAGTTCAATGTCATCATTTTTAGCTTGAAAGCAAGCTGGATAATTCTTATTCACAAAAATTGTCGGAGTATAAAGACAGTCGTAATCCAATTGATTTTTATCGGTAATAAAAACACCCACAGGGCTTTGATAGCGACTCATATCGGTGGTTGCATTTAAACTGCCTCCCACAATTACGGGATTTTCTGCCAACACTTTTGCCTTATCTGTTGCAATGCTGGATA
>CALFYV010000480.1 GCA_937952395.1 uncultured Bacteriovoracaceae bacterium
AGACTTAAAACCTCCCATGCTTGTTTTGGCTAATGTTCCTTTTGCTTAGGCGAGTGAAACTGTAGCCGGCGCACTTCATGATCAGCAACGCGCCATTATTATGGGCAGCCAATCTTTCGGCAAAGGTTCTGTTCAGACTGTCGCGCAGATAGATGAAGAGAATGGTGTAAAATTGACAATAGCACAATATATGACGCCTAAGGGAAGAAAAATTCAGGCCATAGGCATAAAACCTGACGTAGAGGTGGCAGATATTGATTATGATATTTTTGAAAAGTATAAAAAAGAAACGGGAATAGTGAGGGAGAAAGATCTTAAGAATCATTTAACTGCAACTATTGAATCAGAAGAAGAAAAAAGACAGCGGATCAAGGAAGAAGCCATGGAGAGAAAAGAAAGAATTGCTAAAATACGTAAACGTCATGCCGTAAAAACAAAAGCCGAAGAAGAAGCAAAAGAAGATATATTCAAGAAATACGATCCCAAGAACGATTATCAAGTGTTGCAAGCTGTTAATTATTTAAGCACTTATAAAGTTTTTGAAGGCTTTATTAAAAAAGATATCTAGTTCATTCATCCAATTTTTATTAAGATTATCCCATGGAAGCAATATCAGTTTCAGAATTTATCTATGATATCAAAAATCTATTAGAGGGAGAATTTACGAGTTCTCAAGTTTTGGGTGAAATTTCAAATTTGTCTCTATCCAGCGCGGGTCATTGGTATTTTACATTATCTGATGAAAAAGCCTCTATTTCTTGTGCTCTCTTTAAAGGTGATGCATTAAGAAATCCCATGATAAGACAATTAAAAGATGGTGATCAGATAGTCTTATTTGGTCCTTTAAGTTTATATGCAAAAAGAGGCAGTATTCAGCTTATAGCGAAGCAGTTAACCAAGTACGGAGTTGGCAATTTAAAGGATCAGTTTGAGAAATTAAAAAAGAAATTAGCGGCTGAAGGTTTATTTGATTTAAGTCGAAAAAAATCTATCCCACTTTTACCTGAGAAAATAGCGGTTATAACAGCCCCAGGTTCAGCAGCCTTGCAAGATTTTTTAAATGTCATGAAAAGACGCACCCTTTGGCATAATATTTTAATCATTCCTGCTGTGGTACAAGGAGATTCTTCCCCCAAGTCACTTATTAGCGCTTTGAACTTAGTTAAAAAGAGAAATGATATAGATATTTGTGTTCTTACTCGAGGGGGAGGAAGTTTAGAAGATCTATGGTCATTTAATGATGAGAAGCTAGTTCGAACAATTGCAGAATTTCCCATTCCCGTCATCTCAGCAGTTGGACATCAAGTAGATTTTACGCTTTGTGATTTTGTTAGTGATTTACGTTGTGAGACACCGACAGCGGCTGCAGAAATAATTTCTCAAGAGCAAACTTATATAAAAGAAAGGCTTATTTTTTTAAGACAAAAGTTACTTTTAAAAATAAAACAAGTTCAATCACAAATAGACAACACGTTTCAAAAATTTCATCCTAAAATGTTAATCCAAAAGCTTTGGCAGCTTTTTCAAAATTATCAAAAAGTGTTGGGTCAATACAATTTAGCTAATAGATTCTATGAGTTAAGTCATTTTTATGAGCATCAACAGTCTTTAGACGAATTATCTAACCGTTTAGTTCAGTCAATTGATGCTTATTATAAAAATTATTTTCATAAATTAAACTCAGCTCATATGGTTCTAAAGGCCATTGATCCAACCTCAGTGCTTAAACGAGGATATTCCTATGTTGTTGATGAAAAGGGAAGTGTGTTATTATCTAGTAAAGATTTTAAAAAATTAGCAATAAAATCAAAGTTAAAAATTCAATTTCATGATGGGTTTGGAAATGTTGAAAAAAATTAATTTGTTTGTTCTTTGTCTTTTTTTGTTTCAGTGCTCGAGCACTTCGAGAAGGGCCAGTGCTGAATACATTGTTAAAACTCAAGATATCACTATTCAACCGGGTATGGTTGAGTATGTGACATTCAATATGCCAAGAGATATGAAAGTTCCTGTTCTTAAGTGTAGAGACAAAGTTATTGCTTACTATGAAAATAATGGAATTGGACACGCGTATTTAGTGGAGAGTTATTTTTCGAATATGAAACCTTTTGATTGCTATCTTAGTGAAGGTAATTATAAAGAACAGGTTTTTAGAGTGAAAGTCCAACCTTTCCCTTATAAGTCTGAAAAACTTAAGGTAGACAGAAAGAAAGTCGTACTTTCTCAAAAAGATTTAAAACGAGTTATTAAAGAATCGAAAATGCTTAAAGATGTTTATGCTGAGTCAGCTCGCAGACCCTTATTTGATGGGCCATTTAAGGCCCCACTGAATTCTTATATTACAAGCGAATATGGCACAAGACGTGTTTACAATAATGTCAAAAAGGGACAACATTTAGGAGTCGATTTTCGCGCAGCGGTAGGTGTGCCCATTCCTAATACAAATCGCGGAAAAGTTGTTTTTGCAGGAGATTTATTTTAT
>CALFYV010000481.1 GCA_937952395.1 uncultured Bacteriovoracaceae bacterium
CTTGAGCCGTTGAGAACACTTGAGATTTCTTTACAGGAATTGTCGTGTTTTTCTCAATAAGCTTAGTCATAACTCCACCAAGAGTCTCAATACCCAGTGAAAGAGGAGTTACGTCTAATAGGAGAACGTCTTTTACGTCTCCAGCTAAAACCCCTCCTTGGATAGCAGCACCAGCCGCAACAACTTCATCTGGGTTAACACCTTTTGAAGGTTCTTTTCCAAAGATTTCTTTTACTTTAGCTTGAACTGCTGGGATTCTAATCGAACCACCAACCAAGATAACTTCATGAATTTCGCTCTTATCAAGACCTGAGTCTTTAATCGCTGTTAAGCAAGGAGCAGCTAATTTATCTAAAAGATCTCCAATTAACTGTTCAAACTTAGCACGAGTTAAGGTTACATTTAGATGTTTTGGCCCAGAAGAATCGGCAGTAATAAATGGCAAATTAACATCTGTTGAGGTTGTAGTTGAAAGCTCATGCTTAGCTTTTTCCGCACCTTCTTTAAGTCTTTGTAAGGCCATCTTATCTTGACGAAGATCGATTCCATTTTCCTTCTTAAATTCATCAGCAAGAAAGTTAATAATTCTATAGTCAAAATCCTCTCCACCTAAGAAAGTATCGCCGTTGGTTGCTTTTACTTCAAAAACACCATCAGTTGTAATTTCTAAAATTGAAACGTCAAAAGTACCTCCACCTAGGTCGAAGACTGCTATATTTTTATCTTTCTTAGTTTCTAGGCCATAAGCTAATGCCGCTGCAGTTGGCTCGTTAATAATTCGCTTAACATCTAAACCTGCAATTCTTCCCGCATCTTTAGTTGCTTGTCTTTGAGCATCATTAAAGTAAGCAGGAACTGTAATAACGGCTTCGCTTACGGGATGTACTAAATAGTCCTCTGCAGATTTCTTCATTTTAGCTAAAACCAAAGCTGAAATCTCTTGAGGCGCCATTTCTTTACCATCGACTTTTACCCAAGCATCACCATTTTTATTGGCGATGATAGGAAAAGGAGCCACATCTTTAAATTTTCTCACTTCTTCAGCGTCTGCCTTACGGCCAATCAATCGCTTAATACCGAAAAGTGTTTTTTCTGGATTGGTAACAGATTGTCTTTTGGCCACTTGTCCGACCAGTTTTTCACCATTTTTAGCGAAAGCCACAATTGAAGGAGTGGTGTTATTCCCTTCTTCATTTGCGATAATTTTGTATTTACCGTTTTCTAAAACAGCAACACATGAATTCGTTGTTCCTAAGTCAATTCCAATAATTTTTCCCATTGTATACTCCTTATTAATTATTCGTTATTTTTTGCTACTACCACTTTAGCGGGACGTAATAGACGACCATTAAGTGTATAGCCTTTTTCATATTCTGTTATAATTTCCATATCCTTCTTTCCCTCAACTGCTTCCTGACTAACAGCCTCATGAAAATTAGGATCAAACTCCTTACCTATAGACTCAATTTGTTCTAAACCAAAGTTCTTCAAAGAGTTGATAAAAAGTTTATGAACCATTTCTATACCTACTGTAATATTCTTTATTTTCTCGTCTTTATCACTTTCTAAAGCACTCAAAGTCCTTTCAAAGTTATCAACAACCTCTATCATTGATTTCAAAATTCTTTCTGAACCAAACTTCAGTAAATCTTGTTTTTCTCTATCAAAACGTTTTTTGAGATTGTCGAATTCAGCTGCCAAATATAAGAATTTTGTCTTATACTCCTCATTTTCCTTCTCAGCTTTATTCTCCTGTTCTTTCTCCGACTCAGCCTCCTCTGTCTCTACAGAGTCAACTTTCTTCTCGTCTTCCACTTCATTTGCTTGGTTTTCCATCTTCTTCCTTTTTACTTGTTTCTATACTAAAGATGGGGACATATGGCCCAGTGTCAATGTTAAGTAGTCAAAATAAGTTGATTTTTATTGAGTGTAAAAACAGTGACTTAGCCGATAAAAGCTTAAAAAGTGGATAAAAAAAAAGCCCCAGATTTCTCTGGGGCCATTTTTTTCCTTCGAAGCCATTTTACGTTCCCTTCTCAAGAATTCACTTTCGAACTTATGTTTCCAATGTGCCTATTACTGCAAGCAGTTTTAAGCCACTTCTTTCGGAAACCTAAAACTTACCCCTGATTGTTTTCAGGATTTCTCCCTATTTTTATCAGTTCGTGGTGATTGATTTCTTTCGATCCCTCTCACCCGTTTCAGGGTGTGATTAAGTTTTTCTTATTCATTCTTTTCTGGGTTTAACCCCATCTTTTCCTGAATCAGTAATAAATGTCTTCTTTCGATTCCATTTATTTTCTTAACCACATTTGAACTAAGTTTTTCTGTTTCATTCTTTTCTGGGTTTAACCCCTTGTTTTCCTGAATCAGTAATAAATGTCTTCTTTCGATTTCACTTATTTTCTTAATTCGATTCTAAATTAAAAACTCCTCTTTCGATTTACTTCTACTTTAGAATCCCTTTGGAAACTCAAACTTTCGTTCTCATTTCTTCAGTGGTTTAGTTATAGGTTAGTGAGTGGCCTGTGTAAAATTGAATAATAATATGGTTTTAATATAATTATTAGATAGCTTTTAAAGCAAATAATTCATCCATTAAACTGTCCAAAATAACAAATCCCTTAGAGTTGAGGAAAATATTTTTATCGGTCAGTACAGCCAAATCGCGCTCTTGCCACTGTTTAAACTTATCTATTATTACCTTAGGGAATTGATCTAGCTCTAAACCCTGGTTAGTTCTAAGCCCCACATACAATTCTTCCAACTCTATCTCTTTTTTACCTAGCTCTTCCCCTTTATATTTCACATTAGAAACTCCCCATTTAAACCTATAAGCTTTGTCATGGGCCAATCGGTAATAGCCGGTAGCAGAGGGCCCTATAGCCGCAAAAGATTTACCACTCCAATAGACAAAATTATTTTTTGAATGAAAGCCAGGTTTGGCAAAATTAGAAACTTCATAATGCTCAAAGCCTTTCGATTTTAAAAAGTCAGAGACTTCTAAATACTCACTTCTTATCCACTCATCCTCTGGTAATTGTGAGAAATGATGATAACCAGTAGGAACAGTTAAAATATAGAGTGAGATATGTTTGGGATTAAAACGCAAAACCTCTTCCAACTCTTTAATGATGTTTCGTTTTTTTTCTCTTGAAAAAGGTAAGCCCAACAGAAAATCAGCTGAAAAGTTCAGATTATTTTGTTTAAATAGCTCTAAAACTTGATAAGATTCTTCAAGTGTTTGGAGTCTATCTGCTATTTTAAGAAAATCTGGGTTTAAACTTTGCAGACCCAGGGAGAATCGATTAACCCCTAAACTTCTCCAAGCATTGAAACTTTTTGTATCCCAAGTTCCAGGGTCAATTTCTAAAGCGAACTCACAGTCTGGTGCAAGTTTTAATCGATTTAAGATATTTTCTCGTAAAAACGAGACCCCACTTTCCTTCCATAAAGAGGGAG
>CALFYV010000482.1 GCA_937952395.1 uncultured Bacteriovoracaceae bacterium
TTAACGATTTAAAGTATTGATTTTACTGAGGTCTAAGCACAAAGTCAGTGAGTTAGATAGGCCTAGAGTTAAAGCCTTGAAATGACGTTTTTTGCAATAATTTGAGGCAGATTTACTTGGTCATCGTTTTTAAAAAAAGCTGTCCAATAGATTCATTATAATGAACCAGGCAGGTGATAAAAGTCTTAAGTTCCTGCTTAGAAAGGCGGTTGCCGCCTACTTGTTTAATCAGTTTCGCAAACTCATCACAAACACCGATAATTTGTGCCAGAGGATGGACCATTCCTCCTTCATCCAATTTGTGAAAGCCTTCTTGCTCACGAGAGCTACCATCATTCCATTTATGATGTTCAAAAATAATCTGCTTAATAACGGGATTAATTCCAGATAAACGACTAACGATTTGGGAACCTACTGCTGCATGATTATAGTAAATTTCTTTTAATTCTTTCTCTCTGGAGGACTTAATCGAATCACTTTTTAATTCTTCTTCAATTTTCTCTTCTTCATAAAAAAGTAAGTCATCTTGTTCACTATAGTGAGTGCGCTTTTTCGAAAGTCCAATATCATGTAAAGTAGCTGCCAAACCTAAGACTTCGATACACTCTTGAGCCTCAAGTCCATATTCTCTACCCATAAGTCCGGCCAAGATTGAAACTCCCATCGCGTGTTCAAAACTGGCCATACTCTGTAGAAATTTTTTTATGATTTTATTTTGCTCACTTAATTTATCAACTAATTTATAAACTTGGGTTGAGTAGTTTTGAGCATACTCAATATTTTTTTGATCTAATCCTTGAACCGCTAAAAATTTTAATACTTCTTGCCCATGATTGAGAGTTCGCCCAATTTTTGATTCACCTGAGACTTTATTGGATGCCAGGACTTTGTCAGCTAATTTTTGACAAAACTCTACATAATGCTCTTGAACGCTTTTGCGAATATAAAGATATTCGATTCCACGTAGTTTATATTTACGCAGATTGGCCAAATCGATATCATCCCCCGCTGCAATCAGTTTCACATATTTTTGCGCATTTAATTTTACATAAATATCAAAATAGGAATAATGACCTGTGATAAAATTTTGAACTTTGATAGGAATGAAAGCAATATCATTTTCTACAATTGGATTGTCCACTCTATCCAGCGTATCTTTTTTATCTATGGCACTCTTTTGATCAAAATTCTGCATTCCAATTTGGATAATCTTAACCATTTCAGAAACTTCTCGCGCGCTCTTCGCCAGGCCATGTACTCCAATATCTTCTTTGGTCAAGCCTTGTGAGAGTTTATCTAGTTCATCCGTAATTAAATAGAGAGGAACGGGGATATGATTTTCATGATAAGTTTGAAGTAATGTGATAGCTTCTTTGTTGGAAATCTCAGGATTAATGAAAATACCATTAAGATTAAACTGCTTATCTTTTAAATATTGTTGCGCCTCCTCAATGGTAGAGGCAAAGTGTAAGTGCACACCCTCTTCACCTAAAGATTCTTGAATTTCCTTGTAGAATTTTTTATCCTCAACGACCAAGAGGATCGAAGGTTTTTTTTTTTTTTTTCTATGATAAGCCAATAAGAACTAAAAAACCAACCCTCTCTAAAATACGAAATTAATAACTAACCTTATCTAAATCTTCATCAAGAACCCAGTACTTATGGCCATTTGAATAAACTTCTGCCCAAGCTATTGCGTGCTCTTGTTCAATGTCACTTGCTTCATAGGTATGTCTAATGGCACCAGTAGTAATAACTTCTTTACCAAGTTTAAAATTGCCAATGGCCTGCTTGGCCTCTGGGAGAATTTTAAAAGCAGAATCCTTATTTAAAATTCTTTTACTCTCCACTAAGGTCTTCTTACTCCAAGCTTCGATGCTATCCTTACAGGCACCTTTCCAAAATTGAAGAATAAATTCACCTTCGTACTCTTCATCAGCTTCTAATCCATGTTTTTCAGCAAGACGAATACGACTAACTTTACTATCTTTGATTGAATCTAAATTTGAAGCATTTAAACATTCAAGGGAAGAGATGTATTCATCATAGTTAACAGTCTTGACAACTGTTACTGCAAACTTATTTTTCTCGGTAAATTCCGCTTGCAATCGACTAATCAATTCTAATTTTTCATAATCCTCTAGGTTGCTGGTATCAATATGATCCACTTCGCTTGTAGAACTACTACTTAAAGCAGATTCCGCCGAATTGCCACCGCTACTAGCGGAGATATTAACGTGATTTTTTTTATCACAGGAATTGAATGCCAAAACCAAAGCCAAAATAATAAGATTCTTCATGCTCTATCCTTTCTTCAAAGTTTAATAAGATGAGGAATTATAAGACATTTTAACGCGATGTGTTGTATTTTGTATTTATTTTGTAATTTTTATAGGTTTGAAAAGAAAAAATGGTTTGCTTTGAATCTAGATTCAAAGCAAACCAATGTTGAAACTATTTAAACTTCCAAATTTTTAATGACGAATCTGAATTATAAAAATAATTGCTACTATATCCTATTAAATACTGTTCATCGGGTGAAAAAATCATGTATCTGAGGTTCGCAAAATCGCCCTCATTTTCAAAAATCGAAGTTATATTGTTACTGAGTAAATTCCAAAACAATGCTTTGGTCTTTTGTATTTCACCAGCATGGTGAAATACAAAAGACAAGGTTTTTTGATCCTGATGAAAACGAAGTGATTTTATATACTCTCTGTTATCCTTAAATGGATACTTACTGACCATCTTACCTGTTGTAAGATCATAGACATAAACCCCCCTTGAAAGAGGGTTATATTAGCCATTAGAAAAAGCACTGCATGAATCATCACAAGCTACTTTTAACTGATAATAACCGCCATGAGATAGAATTCACTTCTCGACAGTAAAATTTGAAATCAGCTGGCCTGTATAATCGAAAATCCATATCTTATTTGTACTAGAATCTAAGATAATAAGTTTTTCCTCATTACTGGTGTCGACAAGGATCCCTCGAGAACCATTATGTCCTAGTTGTTCCCAATTAATTTCGAACAATACTTCTGCGTTAAGGTTTAAGAACACAACTCTCTTATCGTATTCTTGATACCAAAACATTGACTTATTAGGGACAAAACCAAAAGGAATATAGTTATTTTTGTATGTATGATGAAATTTAAGCTCGCCAGTTAGGCTCCTTAAACTTAGACCATTTTCTTGGCTAAAAAATAGTGCATGATCTGAGGAAGAATTTATTTTGATGTCTCTCCAATTGCCAACTTTTTTACATCCCCCAACTTCACAATAGGTATCAACAAGCCCACCAAAAATATCAAAGATAAAAACAGCATTGTTTTGTGTGAGCACAACATAATTTTGACCATCTGGTGTTAGTTTTACTTCTGGATCATTGCCAAAAAGGACAACCTCGGAAATAACTTCTAGTTTGTTATTCAGCACTGTAATGACTGAGTTCTTTCTTGAAATATCTGGGGTAACCTTAAGGATGTATTGTGAATCTTGACTAAAAGCTAAATTACTATAATACGAAAATATGGTCTCCTTATGTATTTGCTCAAGTTGCGCAAATGATGACAATGTGACACATAAATTTAGTAACACTACTCCCAATAAACTCTTCATTCTCCTCTCCTTAGTTGAATAAAATTGTTCCTATATTGATTAAGCAATTTGAATTTATATAGCTGCGATGCATTCTCTTATAACTGTAGCTAAATTTTACTTATAATTTAATTGAAATGGCAAGAAAGAAGGAGTTTTGTTGTGCAATGGAGGTCTCAAGACAGCTCAAGTGGGTCTGAGACAGTTTGAATCCATAAAACGTAAGTAGATTTACCAATAGTATTAAGTATCTAATTCCAGTAAGTTAGCCTGTTTGTCGTGCCAATTTGGCACAGCAAATCTTCCAACTCATTGATTATACGTTAACAGAAAAATAGTTAATATATTGACTTTATTTAATATATTAACTAAAATACCGATATGAGTATTGATGGAGAAAAACCAGAGCTAATTGAAACAGTAGAAGCGCTTGGAGAATTAAAAATAGAAATTTGGGATGTGGATTTTCAGCATGCACTCGAAGGACATCCTGAAGTGACACTTGAGAGAATCCAAAAAGCTTTGAAGTCTCCAGTCAAAATAGTGGAAAGCAAACATAGTAAGAGGTCATGTTTGTTTTATAACTTGGAACTTAAAGATGATCCAATTTTTGGAGATATTTATTTTTGTGTAGTCGTTGCTGTTTTAAAAGAAGGTTCAGGAAAAATGGAAACGGCTTATGAGACAACTTATGTGAAAAAAGGAAAAGTTTTATTTGAAACTGGAGGTAAAAAATGATGATCAAATACAATAACGATACTGGTCTAATGTACATTCACCTCTCAACTGGTGTGGCCAATATTCAAATGCCAACAACAAACGAGGAAATTTCTAAGTTTGTGGCCAAGGCCAATAAAGATCAAATTGTGGGTTATGAAATTGAAAATGCTCCTAAAAACCTTGATTTTGTACTCTCTAGTTTAGGTCTAAGCCGTAAGCAAAAAATGGCCGTGGCCATGTGCTTTATTCGTGAGAAGAAAAAGAAAACACAAAAAGAATTTTCAACCATCATTAATGTAAGTGAGAGTACTTATAAAAGTATTGAGAGGGCCGAGCATAATATTACCTTTGATACTTTAGATATTATCTACAATCAGTTCAAGGATGAGGAAGTTTTGCATGCTGTTTTTTAATGAACAAAATTTCAGTTCGAATTACCATTATTAAAATCGAGAGAGAACTCTACTGCAATTATCTTCGACCTGCAACAATGAAGGAGCTACAACCTACTACAAACATTCCTACAGCTAAAAAGATCAGCCTTTTCATAAAAAAATACCTCCTCAATTAAAGATTGAACTTTATCAAGAGGGACGACTTCTTGAATATATGAGTCTGGCCGAATCAAAATCGCTTGCTCCCTATACGGAGAGCAATCTGTCCAATATTCATCTTTAACATTATCACTCAAATTGATATGAATAGAGTTTACTAAATCAGGTAAACTGAAGCTTGTTTTTTGATCTCCAAATGTCAAAAGCGTATATTTAGTGTAATCTAAAAGAGAATAAAGACGCTTTTTATCTTTATTACAATAAACTTCAAAATGAAAGACTCGTGTACCTATAAGCCCTTCCTTTCCATAGCGAATCCCCATCCCTGTAATGTTTCCAGCTCGCTTTTGTACTATTCCTACATAGTCCTGTGCATGAGTTCCGCTCTCTGAGTATTTTGTTGATCGTACAAGTTCACCAGATGATTCAATTACACTTTGGGCCACAGGTTTTCGCTCGATTTCATAAGTATCCAAAAGATTTAAAGATGCTCCTTTTAAAGTCATATTTAATTTCCAGATAAGATTAAATGCGTCTGCAAGTCCAGTATTTAATCCTTGACCGCCATTTACAGAGTGGATGTGACATGAATCTCCAGCAAGAAAAATACGATCATTAAAGAAAAAACTCGAAGCAACAGACTCTTTAACTGAAAACTGTGAAAACCAAACAATTTCCTTGAATTTTAAACTATGCGGTCTCATAGCATGATTAATTTTATCAACTGCCTCTTCTAATGAGAAATTCTTGGTATCCATTCTCACATAGAATCTATCAATTTCTCCCTCTCTTGGTATCCACGCGACATCTGAAGTGTCGGCTTGAAAGACAATTATTTCAGGAACTTTTGGGAAATCAGTTTCAATAACACCATCTATAACGGCCCATGTAATTTGAGGGCGAACAATATCAAAGGGGATTTTAAACTGTTCACGAACAAATGACCTTGAACCATCTGCACCAATAACATACTTCGATTTAATTTGTTCTCCATTAGAAAGAGTTGTAATACAGCCCTCTTTAATAACTTCAATTTTTTCCGTTGTCGTTGAACGTAAAACTTTCGCATCGAGAAGTTTGAGTTTGGCATCTAGTAATTTCTCAATATGAGATTGACCAAGCATTAAAAAATGCTTATGAAGGCATCCCTCTAGTTCCTCCCACCATGAAGATTGCCGGGACAAAAATTCACCATTGGCCCATACAGATGAGGTGTTACATATTTTTCCAAGAGGATATAAATCATCAAATAAATCTACTAACTCTAGTAGTTGTAATGTCCTTGCATTAAGCGCGTCAGCGCGACCGACTTCTAAAAGAGCATCAGATTTATCAATAGCAACAACACTTATGCCACAAATAGTTGCAAGATAAGCACACATAAGACCAACTGGCCCAGCACCGATAATAACAATATCAACTTTTTTACTTATCATTTATATGACTCCAAACTAGGATTATCATATGGAGGATTGCTTAATACTTGAACTCGCCTAATATGTCTTGGAGAAGCTGAATCAAACTTTTCTCTACCATGTAAAAGAGAAAAATTATCTGCAATTACCACATCTCCATCTTGCCACTCATGAGCATAAAAATTCTGAGAGTTATAGAGTGCCTCATTTAATGTTTTATGAAATAAACCTAATTCTTCACTTTCAACTCCTGTAAACTTAAGATTAGGAATATTTATAAGGTGTCCTTTTTCGTCAGAGTGAGGCTCATTATAACGAATTACTGAAAAATCCCTTATCGGGTGCTTCGTAATGATAGGTGAAATGACCTTGCTATTATAAAACTCCATTTCTCTTCGATAAATACCTGTGACCTTGCTCCAAAGTTCTTTTAAATCATCCGACAAATGCTCTAACAGCAAAACAGTGTTAGAAAAAGTAGTTCGCCCTCCTTGTTCAGTCAAAGGAGCTTTCACGCAATGAAAAATCTGATATTCGGGTACTTGAGGTCTATACATTCCATCCCAATGAAGAGGGACATAACTATTATCAAAAATATGATCTTCTGGCTTTTCATGCTGGATTAGCTCTAGTACTTTTCCAAATGGCCAAACGCTAACTTCTCCCCATTGTTCACAATATTCAGAAAAATGGCTTGAGTCTTTAAATGTGTTAAAACCTCTTATCAAAATTAACTGTGACTCTTGGAATAATTGGCGTAATTTTTCTATCTCAAGTTCTTGTATGTTAATATTTTTATTTGTTGCCTCTATAAGTTTTCCAAAAGGTTTTAAATTAGTAACTCTGTAATTCATATTAAATTCCTCTCATTGAGATATGATTGTTGTCATCCAACTTATAATGACTAGGGCGTCCTAAAGAGTCATGTATCAGTTCAGCCCCCATCTCAATAGCTTCATTACGCTTGA
>CALFYV010000483.1 GCA_937952395.1 uncultured Bacteriovoracaceae bacterium
CTATGATTGATGGTAAAGTCTTTTTAAATCTTCACGTGAAAGTGAAGCCCAAATGGTTCAAAAATAATTTTGTTTTAGAAGAATTAGGTTTACCTCGAGTTGAGAGTTCAAATAGAGTTTGGAGGGCCGGCCAGTGAGATCATTAGTTGTATCCATTATAGGTAGACCCAATGTTGGTAAAAGCACAATCTTTAATAGATTGATCAAAAGCCGTAATCAAATCTTAACCTATGACCTACCTGGGGTCACTCGTGATCGCCATTATGGAATTATGAACACTGGTTATTATAAAAATTTTGAAGCAGAAGATCTTATTTTGGTGGATACAGGTGGTTTTTACCCTGAAGAAGTTCATATCGATGAAACTTTAAAGAAAAAACATAGTTATGAGCCGTTTTTTAATATTATGCGCGATCAGGCCAAGATCGCCATTGCTGAATCTGATCTTATTCTTTTTGTGGTGGACGCTCGCGATGGTCTTTTACCCGACGATAAGATTATTAGTAATTTTTTAAGAGCAACTAACAAGCCTTATTGGCTTGTAGTCAATAAATTTGATTCCGATACCCAATGGGGTAGTGAAAACGATTTTTACCAATTAGGGATTAAGCAAGAAGAGCTGATTTTGACTTCAGCAGAACATAATAGAGGACTGGAGGAAATCCGGGAAAAATTATGTGTTTTCTCTCATGAGAAGAAAGCTCAAATGAAAGTAGAGACCTATTTGGATAATGGTTCAACACCTCACCACGAAGTGGTGGCCAGTGTAGCGATTATTGGTGCACCTAACGCGGGAAAATCAACACTACTTAATAAACTTTTAGGTACTGAGCGGGCACTGGTGAGTGAGATTGCGGGAACTACTGTAGACCCAATTGAAGGCTATTTTGATATTGATTTCGGAAATTCAGCTGCTTTTTTAAAAGAACAACGAGATATATTCCGTCAGCATAATATTGATTTGTTAAAAGAATTCCAGGAATTTGTGGACGAAAGTGAGCAAGAACAAGAAAAAATAAACGAAGATGAATTTGAATTAGATGAAAACTTCGTTATTCCGACTGAGGAAGAAGAAAGAGAAGTTGAGATTGAATACAATCAACCTTCTATCAGAACTATTAAAATTGTTGATACTGCCGGCATAAGAAGAAGTGCCAATGTCAAAGGACATATTGAAAGCCAATCGGTTTATCGTTCGCTTAGAGCAATTACTGATAGTGATGTTGTTATTTGTTTATGTGATGCTACCAAAGGTATTACTCATCAGGATCGTAGGCTTTTAGATATTGCTCTTGAGAAAGGAAAGTCGGTTATTATTTGTTTAAATAAAGTCGATTTGATTGATGATATCCTCAAAGATAAAGAAAAGAAGAAAAATTGGTTTGCTGATCTTAGGGCCGATATTCCGTGGCTAGAGTTTTGTGAGTTAGTTCCTCTTTCGGCTTTAAAAGGCAGTCATATAAAACTTTTAAAGCGCGCCATCATGACAACAGTTTTGATTCGAAATAAAAAAATTCCAACCGGGAAACTTAATCGTGCTATTGAGACATTGATTAACCGATCACCGGTAGTCGTAGAAAATGCCAGAGGAGTCCACCTCAATGTTAAGTATGCCTCAATGGTAAAATCAGCTCCTCCTACATTTTTGCTTTTCTCTAATAAGTCTAAAGGAATTCCGACTCATTACCGGCGTTATCTTGTGAATGGAATTAGGCGCGAGTTTTCTATGATCAATACACCTGTGCACCTAATTTTTCGTACGGCCAATGATATTAAACGCAAATTGAACCGAGAGCAAAAAGAAACTTACCAAGAGCTGACGTAGTTAACCATAACGGAATAAGCGTTTCCTGTTAAGTCGTCATAGCCAAAAGTACTATCTGGATTATTTGGATCTTGACGGTAGTCTTGAGTGTATTTATCAAAATAGTTTACTTGATGGTAGAGAAACTCAACATTGACGTAACTTTTTTTGATTTCAAGTGGAAATTCTAAACCAAAACCTAATCCTGTTCCAATTCCTCCGCCGGATAGATCTTCAACTTGATCTTGCTCGACAAATTTATTGGTTTGATACCAATACTCCATTCGACCTACGAAATAGGGGTTAGAGTAGGTGATGGCCGTCCCCAGATTTGTGGTATCAATATAATAGCGCAAACCAAAGAATGGCCTGAGCATATTGACTTCAACCGCACCTAGGCGAAAACCGTAAGAAACGGTTTGGGTATCAATAAACATTGTGTGTTTAGAGTATTCCAGTCCCAAAACGAGTGCGGATTGGAAATTGAAAAAATAGGTCATGGAAAGATGGTAAGAAGGATTATTATTATTGTAGGCAGCCCCTCGGTTACCGGTAAAACCAGTAGAACCAAAACCAATATTAACTGTGAAAAAGCGACCGTATCGATAAAAGCGCTCATCTTCTAAGATTTGGGTTTGCTCTAAATCTTCATTGAAATCAGTAAAGATATCACCACCGCTACTGACTTCCATATCTCCATCAATTTCACTTAGAAAACTTGATTGGGCCAGTGCTTGCTGAATCAATAAAATAGATAGAATCAATAAGGTTTTAATAGTGAACTCCCTCTCACTCTTTGATTCTAGGATAAGCTGTCGCTGTGTGCAATATTAAAGGTAAAAATGAACGGCTGCTTTGAGAAAACTTGAGCCCATCGTTGAAATATCCGTGTCACTTCCTAAGGTATTAACTGAAATCCCGAACTCCATACTAAAGCCTAAGGATTCAATACCTGCAAAATGAAACTCGGAGCCAAAAGTTCCGTCGATTTGAAAACCACTTTCGGTTTGATTATTCACCACTTCACTCAAAGCCGCTAGAAAATCTGCCATATAAGAGCGCAAACGGGGTTCTTCGTATACATTACGATAGAGCTT
>CALFYV010000484.1 GCA_937952395.1 uncultured Bacteriovoracaceae bacterium
CCACCTTCATGCTTCAACCCGCGACGTTCTGATAATGGACTAGTAGGATGATCTCATGAGATTGACCGGTTTAAAACCACAAAATATGCCTGAAACTAGGCCAGAAGCCAAAAAAAACTCTGGTAAGGAAGCTAGAGAGACTGGTTCTTGGCAACCAAAGTTAAGTGCCCAAGAAATTAGAGCAAAAATTGCAAGTCACGAGGCCAAGAAACAGGCCAAAGCTGATACGGAAGATACCAGTATGAAATTGAGTACAAGTGACAAAATGAAAGACACTAAAAGATAAGTAGCTGTAGAAGACGAAATGATCGAAGCCGATATTATGCTTAAAAATGATTTAGCAGATAATAATCCTAATAAACCTGAAACCTTAGATAAGGTTAAAGAAGCGCTTAATATGAGCCTCGTGAATTTTTCCCCCGAAGAGCGTAGTGCTTTAGAACAAATTTTATCCAATAAATAATACTCGCGTAGCTTGCTGCCTTGTTTAAAAAAAGGTAGTAAAATCAACTAAAAGGTATTTAGACGTGAGTGAAAATAAAAGAAATTTTCTATTGAATTTGTTAATGGAAGCTGAGGCTTACCGCAATATTGAAGATATTGAAAAATTGGTAGACAGAGGCTCAGACTTGGTGGCCATACCAATTCAGCCCCTTTATCTTGCTTTGCGTAGCACTTCTTTAGAAAATATCGCACTTATCTTACCCAAGCTAAGTCCCACTCAAAGAAAGGCATTATTGGATATAGATATTTGGGATAAAGATAATTTGGACCTGGATTCCTTTGAACTATGGCCTGAAGTTTATTCAAAATGTGCCAATCATGACATAATTAAAGAGTTTGCTAAGTCAGAAGAGTTTATGCTTTATCTGAAAACAAAGTTTAATATTTATGCTTTTGATGCTGAAGATCCGCAGTATCCTAACCACGATAACTTTTTTATAACTGATGATAATCAGTTTTTACTAGAATTTGACAATAATTTTGCTCAGGTCAGAGAAGTTCAGTATCTTATCAAAATGCTTTATGGAGATTTAGGAGTTGATGCTGCTAGTTTTCAACTGATGCAATTGATTAATGATTCTTATTTCTATTTTCAAGAAGAGCTTTATCAGAAGAAAATTTCGCGTTTAAGAGATTTCGGATTTGTTGATTATTACGATGCTCTTATCTTCCGAGCTTCATTTTCAAATTTGAAACTGATTGATAAATTTATAAAGAGTAAAACAAAAATCACTGGAAGCTTGAATCAGACTAGTAAAAATCAAAGTCTTCATTCTTCTTCGCTGGTATCTTTTAAAAAAGGACTTGATGATATCCATGCTGAGTTGGCCCAACTAAGTGATGAGAAGCGCATAGATTTTCTGCAATTTAATTTTGTAAGACTCGTCAATGGAACTGTGGCCTTAGATGGTGCTCTTAAGAATGGCAGTGTCACCATGACTAAAACCGGGCAGAAAACGAAACAGAAGATTCTTTTAGGTACCAGCTATATTAAATCAATGAACTCAAAAATAAATGTATTTGAATATTTCGATTTTAATGATGTTTACAAGATTGGTCATTCACTTTTAAATATTCAGAAGATTTATATTAAACGTGCATTAGAAAAAACACCTTTTGATAAAGATGAGTATGAGTTTTTCTTAGGCGCCCACTGGTCTCAGTTTCTACAAAATTCATTTGAAGAAGTAGTCAGGACATTTAGCAGTGATTCGGAAAAATATGAAGATCTCATTAAAGCAGATGATTATTTTGCTTGGAGTAAGCGCTCTAAACTTTTCGTTGAACTTCTTCCTCATGTTAATTCTTTTTTTGAAAACCTTCAGAACTTGATTAAGTCAGGTCAAGTCAACGATCAATTTTACCTAAATTACACAGTTGAAAATATTGATTTCGAAGCTATTTTGATGAGTAGTTTTATTAACTTCAAGCTAGGAAATTTTGAAAAACATAATGTGAATAAGATGGGTTTGACTACGAATGAGCTTAAGGAATTTGTTCATTCTTTTTTTAAGAAAGAAAAATTGGGATATGAAATGCCAGACAAAGAAGATAAAAAAGTTCAAAAGGAAATTCTGTCATTTTGCAAGAAGTTTGGCTTAGAAAAAATCGAAAACATTGAAAACTATTTATATCAAATTATGAGTGAAAATCTCAGTGGTTATCCTTTTGATGAATTAAGTGAAGAAGATTTTAAGCATGTTGGTGGACCAATACTCTTGATCGGGAAGCATTGATAAGATTAAGACAAATCTTTAAAATGGTTATCAAATAAACTTTTCATATTATTTTGGAACCCAGAATCTTTCGAAGTGAAGTGATTTCTTAACTTCCTTTTAATTTTCTCATTATGAGTTTTTTGCTTGCGAATAATTTCATCAGTCTGGGAATATAGTACTGAGTTTTTTAGTTTATTATCAAAAAAATCAGAAAGTTTAGAGAGTCTATTATTTTCATCTTCAATAAAGGTGAGTAATTCCGGAGCTGATGCATTTTGCCTAGATTGGGAGGATGTCGCTTTTTTCGGAATATCCTTTTGAGATTTAAGATAATCTTCGAATCCGACCAAATTTTCTTCATTTTTTTTAACCATTTTGCTTCTCGATTTTAGCCAGGATTTGTTCTAAGTAGCTGCCTTCTTTTGAAAGTAAGAAAAGTTCTTTATGCTTCTTGGAAAATAGCTTTATTTTTTTCATTTGTTCTAGGATATTCGTGTGAAAAAGTTTCGTTTGATAAATTTTAACTTTGGCCAATGCATTTTGCTCCTTCACATTGAGCATTTTTTCTTTTTTTTGAAAAAACTTGGGCAGTTCATTCATATCTTTAATGGGTATTAGATCCCCATGATAGTCATCTAAAAGGGTCAGTAAATAAATAGGGTACGGTATTTTAGCTGATACCATATTTTCTTTTAAAATTTCTTCAATCAGTGATGCCGCTTTATGCTGTTCTTTAAGATGGTCGATTTTTATGATGATAGGTGCGCGGCCGATAGAGCTTGCAGCAAAGACTTTCTTAATCAGTTCCTTGTCTGGTTTTTTAATAAATAATTCTTTAAAAATAGGTAGCTGCATAAGTTTTCAAGCAAAATGTTATCACACTATCTCAATCTCTCATTCCATTATACAATAACTCTTAAGGAATAAATGATTATGTTAAGATTTCCAGTCTTAAACCTACCAGATGAGTTAGTTTATTTACTTAAGAGTAATCTGACCTCTGTTGAACTACAAAATAAGATTGTACTTGAGAAAATTAATCAAAATTATGCTTTAGTACAATTATTAGAGGGCCTTTTTCAAGAATACGACACTCAAAAACGATTACCTCAAGCTTTAAAAAAAATAAGCTGGAGTCATTTTCGTGATCAGTTTGCTTCTATTTATGTTTACCACCAAGTTCATGGTCGTTTTCCGAAAGAGATAAATCTTGAAATGGTGAGAGATATACAGGCTTTTGAGGATAAGATTTCAGATTTCTCTCTTCATTCAAATTCAAGGGCCTTTCTTTTGGGTTTCTACCTTAAAATTTCTCAAGTCATCTTGAGACAACAATTAGGTGATGCCACAATTACATTAGTTGAATTACCCAAAGAGGTCATAGGGCTTCTTTCTTTATCGACTGCGCATTCAGAAAAAGTCGATTTGCTTATTATCCTTGTTTGGCATTTGAATCAATTTTTAGGCATAGAGATTCTAACAAAATTAATTAAATCTGGCACAAGCTATCTTGAAATATTTGAAGGATTAAAAAAAGAGCAACAAGAAATTATGGTTGATAATTTTTTGGCCTACGGTTGCTCTATAAATGAAAATGAGATTTTCTTAAATGAAAGAGTTTAGTTATGAAAATAGATGAGCTAGCTAAAGATAATACCGTATGGAATCTAATCTATGAGTTATCCACGAAGCAGGGAATAACAGAAATTATGATTAACGGTAGTAATAATATTTACATTGAACGTGACAATGAGTTTATCAGACTCAACGTTCAACTAGTAAGAGAGCATATTAAAAAGTTTTGTCAGGATATTGCTGCATACAATAAAAAAGTTTTTAATGATAAAAATCCGATTATTGATGGCAGGCTACCAGATGGAAGTCGAGTCAATATTATCTCAGATAGTTATACGACAGGAACGCCAGCGATCACTATCAGAAAGTATCTTAAGCAAATCAGAACTTTTGAAAGTGTGGATGAAATCTTTGGTCTAAAAAATAAAAAATGGTTTGAGTTTTTTAAGACTCTTGTCAAGGCCAAATGTAATATCTTGGTTTCTGGGGGAACGGGAGTTGGTAAAACCACTTTTTTAAATTTACTACTGCAGGAAATCCCAAAAGATGAAAGAGTTATTACAATTGAAGATACCCGTGAGCTACAATTCAATCTAACCAACGTAGTTAGACTTGAAGCTAAAAATGAGATTGCTGATGAAAATAAAGGTCTCAATATTAGGCAACTACTAAAAAATACCTTAAGGATGAGGCCAGACAGAATTATCGTAGGAGAGGTCAGAGCCGAAGAAGCTTTTGATTTACTTCAGGCCATGAATACAGGACATAATGGCAGTATGACTTCTATTCATGCCAATACTCCGGGAGAGTGTGTCGGGCGTTTAGAAAATCTTTTTATCCTGGCCGGTTATGATATCCCCATTCGTGCTATTCGTTACCAAATTGTTAAAGCGGTGGATTATATTATTCAGATTGGGCGCAATAAAAATGGCGAACGAGTAGTGACTAAAGTTTCTGAAGTCACGGGTATCGAACAAGAGCGAATTCTCTTACAAGATATCGGTGTTTATGAAGAAGATAGATTAAATTTTACAGGTCTAGTTCCAGCCGAGATGAAAAAACTTATGGACTCAGGACTATCCAATAATTTTTTTGATAACCCTGATCTGGAAGTCCCTGTTCAGGAAGAGATTCAGGAAACACAGGAACCTTTACCACCTGTTATAGGGCAAGAATAAGTTTTCTCAGTCACCTAAAACTAAAGTAGCTATTTTTTGGATACATTCATCGATGACACTTGTTTTGGCTTTTTCGATAAACTTTACTTTGCGTGCCTTCCAATCGAGACTTTTTAAGTGGTCAGATAAAATAACTCCAGAAATTTTTTTACCCTTAGCTAAGACTTCAAAAGGATAACCCTTTTCATTTGAAGTTATAGGGGCACATAAAGCGAGACTTGTCTTTTTATTATATTCTTTCGGAGAAATAATAATAGCAGGCCTTTTGCCTCTTTGTTCGTGACCAACTTGAGGTGAAAAGTTCAGCCACACAAAGTCTCCTTTACTTGGAACATAATCAACCATTTATCAAACCTCTTTACCTTCATTAATAAAATCATCCTCACTATGAAGATTACTGTCATCAATTTTCTCCAGAAGCTCTTTCAAAGAAACGGAACTCTTAACGGGTAAAATGATTATTTTTCCATCAACATGTTCGATTTCTACCTCAGAGTTAACACTGAGATTAGCTTTTTCAATAATCGATTTTGGAATACGCACTCCGATCGAGTTTCCCCATTTTTGAAGCTTAGATGCCATAATTCACCTCATTGCAAAGTATATACAATGTTTATACCTCTGTCAAGAGAGAAAGTACAGTATCTTACAAGCCTCTGCTTCTAAAGCTATTAACTACAGCTTTAATCACTTGACGATGATTTTCTTATTGTTTTCAAAGTTTTTTTCATTTCTGAAACACATCAAAAGAGTACACATCTTAAATGACAGATGTTAATGTTTAGAAAATTAAAATAGGATAAAAATAATGAAACTTATCGGTTCAATCACATCTCCTTACGTCAGACGAGTACGGATACTTTTAGAAAATCAAGATTATGATTTTGAACTTATTAATGTCTTTTCTCCTGAAGGTCAAAAGCGCATGAAAGAAATTACTACTACAGGCCGAGTTCCTCTTTTCATCGATAACGATAAAGTCATCTGGGATTCAATGCTTATTTGTGAATACTTATTACAAAAACAAGGTAAAGAAATAAGTTTAGAACAAAAGTTAAAGCTCGTTGAAATTAATGAAGCCAGTGATTCAGCTATTACTCTTTTTCAACTGAAGAAATTTAATCTAGACAATTCTTGGAGCAATGAATTTAGCCAGCTTCAACTTCAACGCATTGATAGAGTCCTAGCTGATTTTGATAAAACTTACCGTAGTCCCAAATGGGAAATTCAAGACATGTGGCTCTACTGTTTTCTCGACTGGCTTGATTTTCGCCAAGTTTTTTCTTGGCGTGAGAAATTCAAAAATCTTGTGGGCTTTATGAATGCCCACAAAGATAAGTTTATTTTGCAGCAGACGGACCCTAGAGGTTAGAACATAGTATTTTTATTAGCGGATTTTTCGGGAATAGACTGACCCACATCCCAATGCTCGCTAATCTTGCCGTCCGTAACACGAAATATATCAATTACAGCCCGCCCCCGATCATTTTTATTCTCTTTTGAATGAACATGAACAACTACCAAATCATCTTCTGCAATCATTCGCTTAATTTCAATAAAGGATTCTTTATGAGTCTTGTAATATTCCTCAAAGTAGTCAATAAAGGGTTTTTTCCCGTTATCCACATAGGGATTATGTTGTTTATAGCTTGGGCCAACAAACTTTTCCATCGCTAAGCGAGGTTGGTGTTTATTAAATGCTGTTTCGTAAAACTCCCGCACAACTTCCTTATTAGATTTTAAATTACTGGCAAATACTGGATTTAAAAGAACTGATAATAAAATTAATTGAATCATAAAAACTCCTTTCTTATGAGTTTAGGAGTTTTAACAATTAAATTATCAGACTATTGTTAAATTTTTGTTAATAACGCAAATTCTCATGCACCCATTTAACGGTATTGCGCACGTTCTCTTCTGGAGTTTCAATGATCACTCCATGGCCCAGGCCAAAGATGTGGTGAGAAAAATCGAAATCGTTTTTAATCAGGTGTTTTTTGTAGTCTTCCAAATTGGCCTTAAGTTCTGCCCATGGAAGGTGTAACCAAACCGGATCGATATTGCCTTGAATGTATTTATCTTTTGGTAATTTTTTTTGAGTTCTAGCGATATCATGGCGCCAATCCACTCCGAAGACATCAATCTTGCTATCGTATAACGGTTCAAGATAATGGGGATGAGTCATTTTTGAGTAATAAATAATTTTCTTATTTGGGTAGTCTTTTTTAAACTCGCTGACCATTTCATTTATCTTAGGAACAATAAATCGATCATAATCAGCAAACGAAAGCTCTCCAGCGGCTGTATCAAATAAACAAACAGCATCTGCTCCACCTTCAGCCTGAATTTTCATCTCGGTTACGACTTCAGGAATAAGCTTTTGCATAAAAGCTTCGAACCTTCCATCATAAAGTCCCTTCTTTGAAGAAACCAAATTACCCTTGTGCGCACCTTCAGCGGCATAAGTGTAAAGAGTAAAAGGGGCACCGACAAATCCTAAAAGTGTCTTTGTCTCTGGTAGTGATTTTTTTAAAAGTGAGCAAGCTTCTTTTTGAAATTGATAAAAGTTCTTTGCTTCATCCTTAAGTTTTAAGTTTTTAATAATCTCGAGCGTATCAATGTTTTTTTCAAGTGTGGGAGGCCCACTTTTATAACTGAGTCCCAATCCCATTTGCTCTAGTGGGAAAAGTAAATCAGAAAATAATATAGCCGCATCGAAATCAAAATCTTCAATGGGTCCCATGGTGACTTCACAAGCAAGCTTAGGAGTCTTACACATACTCATAAAATCAGAATTTTTTTTAATGTTCTGATAATGATTATGATAGCGACCTGCTTGGCGCATAAACCAAACTGGGACATGAGTTTTTGAGTTAGTTTTCATTCTGTTTTCGAAAATATTATTCATATGACTTCCTTTATTTCTAAACGGTAACCAATTCCTCGGATTGAGGATATTTTTAAATGTTCTTTTTCGTCGGTTTCAGTCCATTTTCTGAGTTTCACTATATAATTATCAACTGTTCTGTTGGACGGAAATTGATCTTCCCCCCAAATTCTTTCTATGATTTCATCACGGCTAATGACCTCACCTTTGCGTTCCACTAAAAGTTTTAGAATTCCACATTCTTTTTGTGATATAGGGATAGTGATACCTTGGGCATCAACGAGTTCATATCGCTTAAACCAAATTTTTAGTGGCCCGTACTGATAATATTCTCTTTGAGATTGAGTATAGGATAAAATTCGTTCAAGTCTCAGAGTTAATTCTTTTAAGGCAAAAGGCTTCGTGATGTAATCTTCAGCTCCTAATTCAAGTCCTTCTAATTTACTTTCAGGATCATTAAGCGCTGAAAGGAAAAGCAGAACAAAATCTCTACGTTTATCTCTGAGTTGCTTGGCCAATTTTAAACCATTGCCATCAGGCAAGCCAATATCCATGAGAACTATTTGAGGAATAAAACTTTGAAAAAGATTTTGTGCTTCCTTAGCTGAACGAGCTAATTCGCAGGCATGTCCTTTAGCCATCAAATATTCATGAAGGGTATTACCAAGATTTGGTTCATCTTCTACAATTAATATTTTATTTTTCAAATTCTGCATAATAGGGAAACACCAGTTTTAAAATAAGTCTCTCGTTATCGGCCAGAGAGAATTCGCCGTTCATTTTTTTGATGAGTTTTTTTATTAAGTAGAGTCCTATTCCTGTGCCTTTGGCCGACTCGTGTTTGTAAAAGAGTTGTCCTAGTTTATTTTTATCACCCGAAAATTTAGCTCCATGGTCGTCATAAATGACTTCAATATTAGATCCGCTTTTATTAATTGATATTGAAATGGGAGCACTGCTCTTGTTGTGCCTTAAAGTATTTTCAAACAAATTTCTAAAGATGACATTGAGTGCTTGCTCTTCGGCCATAATGACACAAAGAGATTTGTTTTTATTTATTTCCACTCGATTTTGTAATTGATTTTTTTGAATGAAAGAAGAAATAAATTCATAAAGATCAATTGGGCTCAACGAAAATTGACCATCTCTTTCTATTCTTGCTAATTGCAGACTTTTATCTAATTCACTTTCTAGTTTCGTTGTATCTTCGATCAGCCTTTGAGTTAGTTTTTTTAAGCTTTGGTTGCCTTCACTCATTTCATCAATGACTTCAGCTTGCAATCTCACACTCGCTAGTGGTGTTCTAAGTTCATGAGTCAAGGAAGCAAAGAAAGCATGGATGGCCTTGGTTTTCTTTATATCTTGAAGATAGATATAGATGAGCAGTAGAGATACAATGGTTAAGAGAATAAAAAAAGTAATTCCTTCGTATTTGGCAATATTTAAAAATTTGAAATGATTCATCCTATGTTCAACATTTAAACTAGAAAGAGTATTGCTTAGGTTCACAACGAGATAGAGCCACCACGCACCAAGGCTGAAGATAAGCCCGATGAGAAGAGCAGAGAGGGCAAAAATCCAATTTCTTGTTTTATTTAATTCCATAATCTTTTCTTTAATTCAGAGACATCGTGGGCTGAACTGATAAAGCCAATTTCATAACCATTGGGAGAGAGATAAATTCCCTTCTCTAACAATGTTTTAAATAAGATCTTAAATCTTTCGGCTAGTGTCGTTGGGATTTGTTCAATTTGTGTTATTGGATTTTTTAAAGGGGCCGGCCAAAAAAGTGATTTGTAGCTAGTTATAGAATAATCTTCAAAACCATTTTCCTTCATCCACTGGGAAAGTAGTGTTGTGATTTCTTGTGATTTTGCGTTTAAGTCTTTATAAAATTTTTCATCAAGTTGCTTAAGTGTAGCCAGTCCCGCAGCCATCGCCACTGGGTTAGCGCTTAAGGTTCCTGCTTGAT
>CALFYV010000485.1 GCA_937952395.1 uncultured Bacteriovoracaceae bacterium
AGACTGGATATCGAAATTGAGCTAAGACCAGAACTCACTGGTAAAACTAGCCAATTTGGCTCTCTAGAAGAGCTTATCAGCTTAACCAAATCAGTAAATAGCTGCCATCCCTGCATGGACTTCTCTCACCTTTATGCCAGAACTGGTGAAATTAACAATTATGATGAATTTATGAACACACTTGATAGATTAGAGGCAGAACTAAGTCCTAACTATTTAAAAAATATGCATATCCATATTTCAGGAATCAGCTCGAACTCTAAGGGTGATTTAAAGCATTTAAACCTAGAACAATCTTCTTTTAACTGGAAGGATTTACTCCGAGCACTTAAAGATAAGGACTGCAGAGGCTACATGATTTGCAACAGCCCAAATCTTGAAAAAGATGCCGTTATGTTGAAAGAATACTACATGAGTCTGTAGCGACAACTAAGCTGCTTTTTTGTATTGAATAACCGAAGATGAAAACACATCTTCAAAATAATCATTGAATCTTCTGTAGTGAAATTCATCTAAAAACACCAATAAGCACTCGTCTTTTTCATGAAAACAATAGAGTAGTTTTATCTGTGTTGAAAGTAGCTGACTAAATAATGAAGGAAGCAAACTTTCATCTCCTTCTTCCATCGCAAATAGATAACCCCTACCATTGTGATCAAAGTCCTCTGGGAATTGTGCCCAATTTGAAGGAATATGGAATGTTTGTTCATTAAACTGCATTTGAAAGCACTTAGTCTCATGCTGATAAAAACCTGAGGCATAATAAACATGATGTTCGTGGCAAAAAATCCTCATACTTCTTAAGAATCCCTTGGCAATTTTTTTGACCTTATTTTTTTTCTCAAAATATTGGTTTAAACCCTGTTTTGCCTTTGAACGCATTGGCGAATTGGCCCCCTGGAGGGTCTCCTCAACCAAGAGACTGATAAACTCATCATTTTTCTTATTAATACTCATCAACATCTTTTCGGATTTTTGCGATAAATGATTAGATTTCATGTAAACATCTGTAATTACTGACTAGTTGAGTATTTTGTTCAGGTTTATTTCGTGAGAGCTGATAAGTTTTTAAGTTTAATAAAAATCAAAGAGGGTTTTATGCAGATAAAAAAAGTGCGTTTAGAGTATGGTTGGGATTGGTTTCTTTATTCATGGAAGCTGGTCAAGCCTATTCATGGCAACTATCTTGTGCTCTCGCTTTTTTATATGACCAATTTGTATTTTATACGCTTTATTCCTTATATCGGTCATTTCCTGGCTTGTGCGGCCCTGGTTTCATCTCAATATGGCCTCTTTTTAGCAATGAAAGAGAATGAAAATAAACCCAATTTAAAAACATACTTTCATTATTATTTTAAAGCTTGGAAAAATCCTGAATTAAAAAAAGTTTTTCTTTTTAAATTAGTTAGCAGTGTTTTAAGTTATGCATTTTTCATTCTGGGAACACTACAAACAAAATTAACTCCACTGGTTTTTGTAGCTTTATATATTGAAGTAGCCTCTATTGTCTGTATTTATCATGTGATGCATTTAATCCTTGAACTTAAGATACCTACAGAGTTGGCAATTAAAAACTCAATTTTATCTCTTTACAAAAACGTATTTGCCGAGCACCTTTACATGGTTTGGTCAGTGATTATTACTCTCGCATCATCCATTCCATTATTTCTTGCTTGGCCGATTACAGCGCCTGCTTTTATGTATTCAACACATTTAAAGATTAAATCACTCTATGATGTGAATCCAAACAACAATGGACAGGGTGATAATTCTAATACTTTTGCAGCCTAATAAGCGATTTGTTTTACTTGTCCGTTATATCGATTTCTTGTTTTGAATCATGGAAAGTTTTCAAATGCGTGATCTTGCTTATTTTCCAACCTGACTCTGTATTGGAAATCTCAGCTATCTTTTTTGTATCAGTTTGAAATGCTTTTTGACCATCCTCAATAGTATTATAACTCAAAAGATAAGTTAGATAACACTTATTGTTCTCGCAACTCTTATTGGAAATAACCAACTTTCTCTTTTTTAACTGATCAATTGCTACAAATTCATTAAATTCTTCATCAGACATTGTTTCAATTTCTTGGGCCAACTCTCCCGTTATATATTCTACAATTACCTCTTTATCTATATTGCCTTCAAATCTTTTACTTATAAAGTCACTTAACACTCCCTCTGGTGTATTTTTTTTAGTGCAAGCAACTGAAATGAAAATCATCATTAAAATTAATTTCATATACCCTCTATGTTAGATAACCAGGAACATATCCAAGATCTTCAAAAATTTCATTTATTTGCATCCAATTAAATGAGTGCTGATCACTATTTAAGTAATCGAATTTCAAACCTAAGCCTCTTAAATCTTGATTGTAGGTAATTAAGCTACCTTGTTGTTTAAAGGTCTTCCCATTGTGATTAATTTCAATGGCCAGTTTTACATTGGAAGATGGTTTTGCCTCCAAAGCTTTGTCTAAATAAATAAATAAACCAGAGTAGTTCCAATTTGTTAAAATACCTGTTTCAATAAATTCATCGCTAATGACTTTTACCTTGATCTTAAAGAGCATGGGTTGAAAAAGATCACCCTCATCATAATTGGCATTATAATATGGTTCTTCAATTTCGTTATTCCATATTTGATAAAAATAGTACGATATTACTATATAAAAAAACAGTAGAAATAAAATAAGTTTATTAAACTCTTCAAAAATCAAAACAAAAGACTCAAGCGTTACTAAAGTGGTTATGAGAAGCAGGAAATATGATGAACTTGGCTTGAGTTTCCAGATATAAACCGTTGCAAATAATATTGTTAAGATCAAAATCTTAAAACGTAATATATTTTGTAATAAATAAGTCCAATAAAATGAAGATACATCGTGGGATAAGCAGGTAACGACGTGTAAAAAAAAGAAACTTAAAACAATAAAAGCCAGTGTGTTGGCTAAAATAGGACCTCTTTTTTTAATGGTCGTTTTCATATAGGAAATTAGTGACAGCAAACAATTGCGCACTTCTCTGTGTTATAATACGAGTATGTTACCACATTTAGAAATTACTTCAACTTGTGTATCGTGTGATAATTGTAAAATAGTCTGCCCTGAACTTTCAGTTTCAAGTTACGACAACCATTATTTCATTGATACATGGAGTTGTACTCTTTGCCATATTTGTGTAGAAATATGTCCTGTGGATGCGATAAAACTTAAAGACCACTTTGATTAAAACTTACCTCTTCAAATAAGTCGTTATAGATAACTCCTGGATTAGCAATTGAAGGAATCGATTTTATATTCTTAATCAATATTTGACCTTGTTTTAAATCTTGTTTTTTTGCACAAAGATTTATTGCATTTGAGTTAGAGTTATAACTTAGTTCTTTTTCATCATACTTATTTAAATCAATGGACTTATTTTCAATCAAAAAATCAACGAACATTCCCTTTTTCTTTGGAATTTCTTTCAATATCTCAAACATACTGTTCCAATAACGATCGAGTGTTCCAAAATCCCAATATTCATAATTATCAATCTTAACCATTGGGATTTTTTCAACTTTATAATTACAGACTGACTCATAAAGAGAACTGGGTCCATGGTACGGAGTTAAAGATTCAAGTTTAACAAAACACATTCCGGAATAAGTATAGATTTTTTCTTTAGATATAATTTTTTTATTTGGCACAATATTTGATAAGCAGTCGTTCTCGTCCATGATTGTTTGAGCATGACCAAAACGTGGATCCACTTTAACGGCCATCATGACAGCTTTACTTTTGGCGAGAAGTTTTTCGGCTTTTTTAAGTTCACTCCAGTCAAAATAAATAAACTGATCGCCATTGAGAATTAAAAGTTGTCCTTTGTAGTTAACAGCCTCTTGTGAAGCCATGTTATGAATAGCTCCTCCAATATCCAAAATTTCATTTTCAACTAAAAAATGAACATCCTCATACTCTTCCTTGTCATAGAAATGCTGAAGAACTTGTTGAGAGCGATAGTGTAAATTTACATAGATATTTTTTGCTCCCAACATACGGGCATAATCAATTTGATTTTCTAATATAGATTTTTCAAATATAGGCCATAAGGGTTTAGGGAAAATCTCCCCAATGCTCTTCATCCTCGTGCCAAAACCCGCTGACAGTATAATGCAATGATCAACTTTCATAATATATTTTAAATAGTTTTTTTCTTAAATTATCATATTTTTTATACTTAAGAAATGTTGTTCGTAACTTCTCCATACCAAAACCTATATATTTCAAATATCGTTGATCTTTTCGTGTGTGATATATATAAGCAAAGCTTCCTAGGGCTTTAAACACTCGTTGAACTAGCATGTCGCTATAAAATTCCATGAAGTTTTCAAAGGTTTCTTGACCATGAATATCATTGGGTAGATTCTCCCAGTAATAATTAATTAATTTTAATTTATTCTCACCATTAACCTTGTAGTAACAATCTTCTAATAATGAAACTAAGTCGTATTGAGGTATTCCCATTCTTGCATCTTGAAAATCGATTAATATTAATTCGTTACTTTTAAACATTACATTTCTCGAGTGAAGATCTCGATGTGTTAAGACCTTCTTCTGTGAAGCAAGGTTTTTGCAAATTGGATCAAACTCCATGGAGAGAATATTTCGCTCCTCCTCAGATTCAATATTGAAAAAATATTCAATAAAATATTTAATAGTGAAATCAATTTCTTGTTTATATTTTTCGTAGTCAAACGCAAGCTTTGCCATTGGTGTTTTAGCTACTGAATTTGGTGGCAGCTTATGAATCTTAAGCATTTCACCGATAACCATTTTGTATATATCAAACTCTTCTTCCGTGTTTTCAAGCTGGCTTAATTTTTGCAATAAGGTTATATCTCCTAGATCTTCTTCTAATATATAACCTCTTTGGATATTATAATCATAAACGTTTGGCACTCTAACTTTATGCCCTTGCAGGTAATCTTGAACAACAAGAAAGGTGTTTTTTTCTAAAGAGGCATTATCCAGGCACACAACATAAGAGTTGTTATCTGTGAATATTCTATAATATCTGCGAGTTGATGCATCTCCTGTGAGTCTGTCGATTTCTTTGACTTTTGATTTTATCACTTTCTTCTTAGTCATGGATTGATTGAAAAGTTCTTCAATTAAAAATTGCTCTGCCTGTTCTGGTTTCATTATGTATTCCTTGAAATTTCTTTAATAAATTTATAAAATGATTTTGACGAATTTATTTTTCTTTTATCTTTATTTTGTCCTGTTGCATTTTTTATAAGGAAGCTTTTAAATAAAGCTTCTTCTCGCGCAATGCTAGGTAATTCACCTAACTGAAGAGAGAAATCATAATTATTTCTATTTTGAATTTGAATCCACCCAAGATAATGATCATAATCATATCCTGCTCTCTTTAGCGTGTGGAAGGCCCATTTGTGAACTTGCAATTTTGAATTAAGAGGCACTCTTAAAAGCCTGAGTATTTTTTTAGTTGAGACATAACTTGTTGGAATTGTTATTTCATTTCGATAAATTAGTTTATCACTTCGTACTATTTCATAAAAGATATTAGAAGCAAGCAAACCTTCGTGCTTTAAATACTTGTTTACCAAGGTTGAAGATAAGATAATTTTTCGCCCAGGAAGTGAGAAGTGGAATGGCATAGGATAATTGATAATAATAATTTCACTTTCAATATCTTGATCATAAAACAATTCATTGCGTGCAATAATTTTTCTTACAATAGAGTTTAGGTAATATTCCGAACCCTTGGAAATTTTTATTATGTTGACCTCATCACCTTTAAGATAGGCTGAACCAAGATAGTTTAAATGTTCAACGTAATCTTGTTTTGAAATAGCTTCATAATTTTCAATTTTAAATAAAACAATATCT
Source organism: uncultured Bacteriovoracaceae bacterium (assembly GCA_937952395.1). Classification (GTDB taxonomy): domain Bacteria; phylum Bdellovibrionota; class Bacteriovoracia; order Bacteriovoracales; family Bacteriovoracaceae; genus CALFYV01. The sequence continues at coordinate 5,898 of CALFYV010000485.1, forward strand.
TGCTTTTTAGATTTAAAAACAGGAAACGAACACGAAGAAAGAAAAAATATTAGTATAAATGGTTTCATTTTTTTTCAAAAAAAAGGCAGGTCTGTTGACCTGCCTTTCATACTTTATTATATATTAAAAAGTTTTAGTATGAAGCAACGCCTCTATCATCTTCCTGATAGTATAACGTAAAACCTGCATAAATCTTATTAGGATCTTTTATCATGGGCTTATTGTGCTCCCATAGAGCTTTCCACTTGGTTTTAGTTCCATAGACCTTGTCAGAGATTAATCCGAGTGTATCTCCCCACTTAATTAAATATGGATTTCCGCCTGGATTCCAATTAAATTCTTCGCCGTCATGATAATAGCTTAACTCCATCCCTGCTTTTAAATTCGATGGTTTACCCATTAATTTATCACTGTTAGCGTTAAGGATTTCTCTCCACTTAGAATAATCACCGTAAATTTTAAATGCTATTAACATCATTGTATCATTTTTATCAACAGTATATGTTTTCAATGATCCTACTGTTTCAATTTTAATTTCCTCTTTTGGCTCCATTATCTCTTCGTTCATTTCACTTTTTTCTTCTACTGGCATTTGCCCAGCTTCTGCAATCATTGGTTCTTCTTGTATTAAAGGCGCTTCTGCTTGGACTTCTTCTATAACTCCTACCTCTTCAGGTTTGCTTTCTGCACTAACAAAGCTATCTTCAGGCCCTTTCATTGATTGATCAAAATCATCTTCGGCAAATAAATCTTCCTCTTCAGAAAGCTCTAGTGCTGCTGGCTCTTCAGTGACATCTTGAGATGATTTGGGACCAGAGCACGACGCTGCAAGAAGTGATAGAAAAAATAAAATTCCCAAGTGTTTCATATAAAACCTCTCCGCTATTAAGATTCCTCTTAAAATGGTTATGTCTATTTATCGGATCGCTTGAGAAAACTATGAGTTTTATTTAGCTATAGATAATAAAAAAGATCTTGTTGATCAATTGAGTCATGTATTTTCTGAACTAACCTGTCAAAATCAGCGTCATGATTAACAAAATCAAGCTCATCTGTATCAACCACAATTCTTTTCCCCATGTCATAGGTGTCGTACCATTGATCATAGTAGTCGTTTAAACGAGTCAGGTAATCGACAGGAATAGCCTGTTCATAATCTCTGCCTCTCTGTTTAATTCTTTCAACTAGCTTTGGCACTGAACGACGTAGGAATATCATTAGGGTTGGAGTGCTTAAAAATTTGATCATAGATTCATACAAATTTAAATAATTTTCATAATCTCTTTGATCTAAATTTCCCTGCTCAAATAAGGCCCTGGCGAAGATGTTGGCATCTTCGTAGATCGAACGATCTTGGATAGAGCTCATAGATGATGATTCTATCATTTTATGGGTATTAAATCTGTGAGTAAGAAAATAAACTTGAAGTGGAAATGACCATCTGTCCATGCTCTTATAAAAATCAGCCAAATAAGGATTGTCGCTAACTGACTCAAAATGAGGCTTCCAAGAAAGCCTCTCAGCTAACTTTTGAGTCAATGTTGTCTTGCCACAGCCAATATTGCCTGCAACTACAACGAACATATTTTGATTAGAACTTAATCTCTCTTCATAAGCATTTTGTGCCATGAATAAAACCTCCCCCGAAGTTGATTAACCCATTTAGCTACCTAAACTTACCAGTTCGGTCAATTATTCTTTTTTTGAAATAATTCCCGCTATTTAATGTCAGTAGTTTACGGAAGCGCGTTATTTTACTAGAATGGTCATGATGAGAATAAGAGTGAAAATTAAACACATTCTTGCGATTTTTACTTTACTTCATTTTTCTAATGAAACACTAGGTCAATCGGTAGTACAGGAGATGAGCTCTATTTCGGACGACACCCGAACTAGCGAACTTTTTGTTGAACAAATTAAGACCATTGGAAATTCAAAAAAGATCTTCATCTTAACAAATGACAACCAACTGCTTCAAAAGGGAGATTTTGTCTCTTTGCTTATTGAGGGTAATTTGGTCACAAGAGCACTCGTAGCTAAGACAAATAAAGATAGAGCTGGAATAAAGATGATGAAAATCTACTCGCTATCTTTATGGAGGCAATTAAGACGCGGACTGTCTGTTCAAATTATCAGAGGTGACGATAGTTATTATCAAAAAAATAGAGTCGCAAAAAAGGAATCTGAAATTGAAGAGGGTAATGAAACACTTAGTATTTCATCTGAAGAAGACTTGTATAATACTAAATTTTTGAATGATTTGGAATCTGAAGATAAAAAGAGAATTCTACCAAATGATAATTTACTAGCTGCTCACTATGGAATCTTTCAGGGTCTCAACTCCGACGGTGAAGCTCAAAACTATGCTATGTGGAGCGGATCTTGGGCATATCAAATAGCCAGCAATTCATTTTTAGAAGGTTCCTTCGGTGTGGCCCAGATGAATGGGTTTCCCATAGAGGGAGTGAATGCAGCTGCCTACAATTTTACAGGTCGTTTAAAGTACACATTTGCTCTTCCACTTTATAGCTATGCACAGCCTTATATCGGATTTCAAAATGTATCAGTTCAGGTATCAGATAGTGATTTAAATTCTAGTGAAGAAGAGAGAATAGCAGATGTTGAAAAGAGTGGCATAGTTTTTGGGGTAACACTTCTGCGAAGACTCGTTCCAGGTTGGTTTATTAAAGCAGATTTAGGTACAGACATTATTAACATTGGATTTGCTATTGAATTTTAAATTAATTTTTTTTTTATTTATCTTTATAAGTTCTTGTGGCGTTAAGGGCCCTCCTAAACCACCAGCTGGAACAGAACTGCCTTCAATCATAGATTCTTACACAAAAGAAATAAAGAAAAAGAAGCCTAACTAAATGTCCCTTATCGTCGCCCTTGGAACAAATATTGGTGATAAGAAAAAAAACTTGGCAAAAGCCTTAGAGATGCTGAATACAAAATTTCAATTAGTCGCAATGAGCAAAGTTTATACTTCAAAAGCAATTGAATACACAGAACAAGCTGATTTTTTAAATCAAGTTTTAGAATTTAAAATACCCAAAGAAGCTCCAGATGAAATTATGCAAATACTACTTAAAATTGAACAAGAAATGGGCCGTAGTCGCCAACGCCCTAAAGGACCACGCATAATTGATCTTGATATTCTTTTCTGGGGAACTGAGTCTTATCAAAATTCAATAGTCACCATCCCACATCCGCGCTGGAATGAACGTTCATTTGTTGTTTATCCTTTATCTGAACTTCCTTTCTTTGAAACTCTTGAAAAATGTTTTACAATTCCTAAAGAATTTAAAAATACAGCAACCGTTTTAGAAGAATAAGGATTTTCATGGATTTCAATTATAGCTCTGAGCAACAAGAAATAAAAAACTTAGCCTTAAAATTTGCTAAAAATGAAATGATTCCTGTAGCAGGAATCCATGACGAACAAGGAAAATTTCCAACGGAAATTTTTAAAAAAGCTTGGGAGTTAGGTTTTATCAACACTTGTATACCAGTTGAGTATGGAGGCGCAGGATTTTCAAATCTAGATTCAGTGATTATTAGCGAAACCTTGGCCTACGGTTGCATGGGAATGAACACCTCTTTTATGGCCAATGATTTGGCTTTACTGCCTATTGTGATTGGCGGAAGCGAAGAACAAAAAAAGAAATGGCTAACACCATTCACTGAAAAATTTAAAATAGCTTCTTTTTGCTTAACTGAACCCAATAATGGATCCGATGCCGCTGGAATTAAAACTCTTTTTAAAGATGTCGGTGATTCTTGGGAAATTTCAGGAAATAAAATGTGGATTACAAATGCAGGACACGCCGATTTGTTTGTTGTTTATGGAACCGTTGATACTAAGCTTAAACATAAAGGTATCAGTGCTTGCATCGTAGAAAAAGGAAAACCTGGTTTAGAAATTGGAAAAAAAG
>CALFYV010000486.1 GCA_937952395.1 uncultured Bacteriovoracaceae bacterium
CTATAAATGCACATCTTCAAAAAAAAGATTACTTTTGTGTAGTAAAAAAACATGAACAACTCCACCTAGTGTTAACATCCCGAAGCAAGCAGCACTTAAACCCCTATCACCTGAAATAGGCCAAATTTGCGGTTTAAGGCCTGTTAAACAAGGATAAATGTTGATTAAACTTGTTTTCTGCTCTTTGGAACGTATTTGAATAAAGTTATGTTTTTTGTGGGACCAATCTTCTAGTTTCTTAGGATACTCACCAAAACGGAATAACCGCATCCCCTTAGATTCTATTTTCTGATCTACTTCGCAGCTCATGGGAAGATAAAGACCCCATTCATGAAAAAAACTCACAAGAATAATAACTTCTGTGTATTTTTCAGAGTCTATTTCTACATTCTTAGTAATACGCTCTATGGTTCCATTAACGGGTGAAATATAGATATTTTCATTTCTTTTGATCCTATCTCGATAAATAAACTTATGCTTTCTAAAAAGAAAAAATACAAATCCTGTTAAAAGTGCAAAAAATAAAAAAGTGCTAAAACTAAATATGATAAAAATAATAAAATTTATTAAATAAAGAAAATAAATCAAAAATGGTGGTAAGAAAAATTTTCTATTCATATTTTCGGTTTTGAGAATTCCTGTGCAATTTCTCTAAAATAATATAACTCTCTATTTAATTTTTGCTTTATAACTATTGCAAATAAATCGTCAGCTTTGTCTTTTAATAACTCAAGAGAACTTTTTACTTTTAAGTCAAAACTCCATTCACTTTGGTGGTGAGTATAAGTTTCGCTGTTAATTTTATTAATCATTTGCTCTTTGGTTAATAACTCTTTTGAGTTTCCATTTTTATTCCATGTATAACATAAATATTCATTCTTAAAAGCTTTGCAAACCCAATTACCCTCTGCGATTCCAACTAAAGAAGGAATTTCGTAATGATAAATTCCCAAAGTAGTCATACCTTGCCAATTTAAAATATCTGTTAAACCAGCAGATAATCTCATCCCAGTGTATGAGCCTGGTCCAGAAATTTGAATAACTCCATGCAGATTTTTAATTAAAACATTATTTTTTTCCAAAATTTCAAAAATTTTAGAATGCAGGATTGTTGAACCACGAGCTGTTTCGTAACTATTGAAGCTTATCCAAGATTTCTCTTTTGACCATAAACCTAAATGTACCCCAGAGGTTGTATCTATAAAAATATAAGACAATGCGCTACCTATTTAATTAAAATATACGTGAAAAATCATTGTATAAAGCAACTGCGATTAAAATAAATAGCAAAGAAACACCAAATTGTTGAGCGATTTCCATTTTTCTCTTTGATAATGGCCCTCTATTAATCATTTCTAATACTAAAAAGACAATATGTCCCCCATCTAATACCGGTATGGGAAACAAATTAATGATACCTAAGTTAATAGAAATAATGGCCATAAGTCTAAAGAAATAAGAAATGCTCACATTCAAAGAATCTGCTGCTACCTTGGCAATAGCAACTGGACCACCGATGTTTTGCAAAGAAGCTTCAGCAGTAATCAACCTCTTAAATCCAAGAAGTGTTTTCTCTATACCTTCGGCTGTTCTTATGTACGACAATATTAAACTATCTATAAAAGATTTGGGCTTACTATTAATCATTTTAATCTGACTTGGCCTTACTGCACTATAAACTCCAATAGCCTTCATTTCTTGACCATCGATATTTCTCACTTCTGGCTTTAAAACTGAATCAAGTTTTTGACCTTTTCTACGATAACTTATCTTTACACTCTCTTCGACTTTAAGGTTTTGAATAATTTCTTTTAATTGATTAAATCCTGTTAACGTTTTTCCATTAAGTGCAACTATGACATCATCTTTTTGTAATTTGGCACTTTCTGCAGGAGATTTGTCCACAATGCTTCCAACCATTAAATCGATGGGATAATAGCCCTCTTTATGAAATGTTTGAAGTAAGTTGTTTTTCACTTTAATTGAAGTTTCACTCTCATATGAAACCTGGTATGGATTATCACTATTCTTATCATCAATATTTAAATGATAAAGATAAAATTCCTGATTTTGAAACTTAGCATATTCTTCAATGGAGTTTTCCCAATTAATTTTTTGGGGTTCATTCGTCATAACATAAGCATTGGATTCAGCATCAACAAAGATAGGTGCGCGAAATTGCAACGGAAAAGTCATCATTTCCTTAACAAATGTTTCTGCTGGTAAATTAACTTTTAAATCAACTATCTCATTGGCCCTAGAAACTCGGATAGTCTCAATATGTGAATCGATTAAATTAAAGTCATCAAAGCTTAGAAAATCTTTATCATTAATCTTAACAATAACATCTGCTGTTCTTAACCCGAGTTCATAGGATTTTGAGTTCTCCGGTATATAACCAATTTTAGGCTCAGGAACTTTTTCACCAGAAATAAGTAGGCTGAAATAAATAAAATAAGCCAATATAAAGTTGGCGAGTGGACCACCAAAAACTATCCAAAACCGGGCGAACTTAGACTTGTGAGTAAAAGCATGAGCGCGCTCAGATTCGGGAACCTCATCTTTATTGATTGGATCGTCTCCAAACATTTTGACGTAGCCACCCAAAGGAATAAGAGAAACTGCATATTGAGTATCTCCATATTTAAATTGAAAAAGTTTGGGGCCAAATCCAAGTGAAAACGTCTCAACTCTTACTCCAAAAAGACGAGCAAAGAAAAAATGCCCTAGTTCATGAAAAAAAACTAGTGGGCCTAGAAAAAGAATAAAAATAAATATTTTTTCTAAAATCACGCCATCCCCTTTGGATTACATATGAGTGGCCAGGAAAAAAACATAAAATGGGGCCACGAACAACAAACTATCAACTCTATCATACACCCCACCATGACCGGGAATCAAAGAAGAACTATCTTTTATAGCAAATTGCCTCTTCAATTTAGATTGGACAAGGTCTCCTATTTGCGCGCAGCATGCCAGGAAGGCAAATCCAGCAACAAAAGACCATTCTATGCGACCTAAGAAATAATAGATAAAAAGACTCGTCAATA
>CALFYV010000487.1 GCA_937952395.1 uncultured Bacteriovoracaceae bacterium
TGGAGCTGTCCTTCTTTTATCAATCAAAGCTAAATCAACATTAAGCTATTTAGCGTAATGACGTAATCGCTCAACTCCACCAGAATCAGGTGAAATACAAATTAAGTTATCAGTAGGAAGAGTATCTTTCATGTGTTTTAAAAAAACCGGGGAGGCGTAAATATTATCAAAGGGAATATCAAAAAACCCCTGTATTTGACCCGCATGCAAATCCATAGTGATAACCCTGGTGGCGCCGGCAGTGGTTAATAAATCTGCTACTAATTTTGCTGTAATGGGTGAACGAGGGCTGACCTTTCTATCTTGCCTGGAATATCCATAATGTGGCATTACAGCAGTTATTGAAGTAGCCGATGCTCGTTTTAAAGCATCAATAATAACCAAAAGTTCCATCAAATTTTCATTAGCCGGAGTACAGGTTGATTGAATAATAAATACATCAGCGCCGCGAACATTTTTTTCAATTTCACAATAAATTTCACCATTAGCAAAACGTCTCAGTTGAGGGTTTACCAAGGCAACATCGAGAGATTCAGAAATAGCTTTAGAGAGTGAGGGGTTTGAGGAACCGGATACCAAAACTATTCTTCTCACTTTCACTCCCGCGCTATGAATCGATTGGTTGGGGTGGTAGGATTCGAACCTACGAATGGCAGAATCAAAATCTGCTGACTTGCCGCTTGTCGACACCCCAATATATGATGTTCAAAAATTACACTACCCCAGCTTATTTTGCAAGACACTTAAAGCTTGGGACAGCTTAATTCCGAGTATCTTTTTCCTCTATTAAGAAGAAAGTTTTGAAAAATTCTAAATGAACTACTGGACCCCGCTATCCTAAGTTCTTGATTTCTCCTGTCACCTTCAAGGCCAAACCAGATAACATAAAGCCAGCTTCTATCGTAGGAAATATACCAATTATCTAGTCCGTGATTTGTCGTGCCTGTTTTACCAAAAAAAGGAACATCTCGTAACTCTGGAAAAATCATTTTAGAAATGGTTGTTTCATCGTGTTTTGATAACAAGAATATTAGACTTTTTTCAAAATGATATTCATTATCAGACATTTTTAAACATTCGGTTTGAATATACTGTTGATAAGTTTCAAAAACATCTTTTGCAGATAGTTCAATAGCACCCAACATTTGTGCTGGAAATTCACTTAAGGGACTTTGAAGCTGAGGTAAATACAAAATAGCTTCATTTTCGATCTTTTCAAAGCCAATCTCACTAGCTAATCGTATTAATGGAATATTTTGAGATTTCCTAAGTGCTTCTAAAACTGTTACTTCTTTTTCAGAAGCTTGATGTGAATCTCGAGGAGTCCATTCACCCGAAAATAACTTTAAAGTAATGGGTTCTGTAGAAACAAGATCTTGTAATTGTTTATCATTATTTAGAATAATCTGATAGAAAATTGGCTTTAACACACTTCCAACTTGGTGTCTCTCCTGAATCATTGCCACTTCTTTGTCTCTTTCAAATTTTGAATAATATTCAAATGGTTGACAATTATTTTGGCAGCCAATTTTTCCAATGTATGCTTTAACTGCAATATCTTTATCTTTAACCCTATCTCCTAAGAATGAAATTGTTTGATTAATTGAGCGCAAGAAAATGAAAAACTCATAGGATGATAATAAGTTCTGTTTTTCAACTATTGTTCTTTGAATATCTTTAGTGATGCGACTGCGGTGCTTAAAAAGAACAGTTTTTACCCATTTATTATATTTAACTTCGCTCCATTCACTGTCTAAGCCACTAGTAAATTTTAATTCACGTAACTTATTATAAACAATTTTCGCCCTTTGCTTTAACCTTTCTGGATTAAAAATAGGACTATAATAATGGGTTCCTTTTAACATACTTATTAGAATAGCAACTTCATAATCACTTAAAACTTCTGGTCGTTTACCAAAAAATGACATAGAGGCTGCATAAAACCCTCTAATCTTAACTCCTCCCATGGTTCCCCAAGAAACTTCATTAAAATAAGCATTTAGTATTTCGTCCTTGGAGTAACGACTTTCCAAATAAAGTGCATAGAAGATTTCTTTTATTTTTCTTATTAAACTTCTTTCATTGGAGAAAAATAAATTTTTTACTAACTGCTGAGTGATAGTAGAGCCACCTTGAACAAATTTCATTTCTTTTATATCAACAACAATGGCCCTTAGAATTGATTTCAAATCAACACCGGCATGATGAACGAATCGCATATCTTCAATACCAATTAATCCACGCCATAAAAGGGAAGGAATTTTTTCAAAACCCACTCGATGCTGGAGACAATAGATAGCTTCGCAATCATTTTGAATAAGAGCGGGTACAGCTATAGTTTTTTTTACATAATAAAATTTTTCATCTCGGTTAATGTTTTCTTGGTTTTCTCTTAACCAATCTGCAGGTGTATCAGGATAAGTTGAAAAGAGAAGGAATTCGTTCAGATCATATATTCTAACTTTAGAATCTTCTTCTAATTCAGATTGAGAAGTCGCTGCTCGCAATGATTCATGTTCAAAATGATCCGACATAACTTTGTTTACGTGATGGGCCATATAAAAGAAATAACCCAGCATCCACACGCCAAAAATCACAATCAGTGAGAAAGCAGCATATATTAGCTTTTTTATGACGTTTTTCATTAATACCCTAGTGATGTCGTTTGCCAGTTTATCCTAGTTTGCATAATATTTTTAACACTAACTATGCATTTGGTTAAGGAGAAGCAGTGATTAACATGTTTGTAGTATTTCTTACTCTGTCATCATTTTTTATAACTCAGCGCGCTCAAGCTGGACTGCCCATTTATTGGTCTGGAACCTTAGGGTTTGATACCATTAGAATCGAAAACTACCGAAGAACAAATCAACAAACAACTACCTATAGTGAAAATTCCAATGTGATTGATGGAACTGCCCAAACAGCCAAGTTTCAATCCTATGTTTTTAGACTTAATCCCAAAATTATCGTTAATGATAGCGCAACAGTTAAGGGTGAGTTTTCAGTCGGAAATGATCGCGGGGGTCTTTTAGGACAAAGTGGAACAACTAACGGTGCTTTTGCTAAAAATGGTTTTTTTCATTATTCTCGCCCCTCTTCAACCAGTGCACTTTCGGTTAATCAAGCTTACATGGAGCTTTATACAGAGTCGGCAATTTATAAAGTTGGTCGCATGAGTAAATCTTGGGGCCTAGGTGTTCTTTTTGATGATGGTTCTGATACGTGGGATCGCTTCATTACAGCTCAAGATGGATTACAAATTGACTATCGCTTTGGCAATCTACGCTTCTCACCCTCTTGGAGTAAAATTGATACAGGTAACCTAACCAGTGATTCTGACGTTAAAGAACTTAGCGTTTC
>CALFYV010000488.1 GCA_937952395.1 uncultured Bacteriovoracaceae bacterium
CTCTATCGAAGGAAGCATCATTGGGAAAATGATGGTCCAAAGCATGATTACTGCAAGCGTTTCCAGCAGCCTTGATTAAAAGCACGCCCTTACTGGCAGCGTAAGCCACAGCCTCATCAACTAAATTTTTATAAGGAGAGTAGGCTTTACCAAAGCTCATATTAATAATCTGAGCACCGTTGTTAACAGCGTAGATAATCGCATTAGCGACATCTTTATCGCGCTCATCTCCATTAGGGACAGCTCGAACTGCCATAATTTTTACGTTACTGGCAATTCCTTTAACTCCAATTTCATTTTCTCTGTTGGCAGCAATAATGCCTGCGACGTGAGTACCGTGACTTGAATCAGGGCCTGTGACATCATTATTGCCATAATAGCGATCAGCTGGATTGAGGTAATCATCGCCTACGATTTCAGCACGAGGATCATAACTAGGATTGTAATAATAATTCACGATATCACTATAATAATTAATGACAGCTTTTATACGAGACTTACTTCCATAATCAGCAAGAATGGCCAAGATGACTTTTTTCGCTTGATTGACTTCTTCATTAACAGAAATAAGATCATTTAAGCTTTCAGCAGTGACTTCAGTTAATTCAGTGTTTTCTAATAAGAAAGCTTCATTGGTAGTAAATAAATCAAGCTGTGCTTCATATTCATGCAAAACTTCATTACCTTCTTTCAAGTTCAAATTAACTTCAGCCCGAACTTTATTAAGTAGAGCTTCCTCAGCGCTACTTAAGTCATAGCCAAGGGCCTGCCGCTGGGCCTTTAGCGTTGTGAGCCTGGCTACTTCACGCGCCACTTCTAAACTGTCCGCATCGATATTTTTTCCATCTTTGCCACCGATAAAATTCCAACCGTTGATATCATCAATATAACCGTTGTTATCATCATCGATGCCGTTATCAGGAATTTCTAAGGTGTTAACCCAAATTTTTCCTTCTAAATCTTCATGTTGAATATCAACACCGCTATCAATAACAGCTACAATAACTTCTTGGGCATTATTTAGAGGAAGTTCACTATAAGCTTTCTCTGCTTGGACACCCGCGTAGCCAGAATGAGTTGAAAGGTGTTGCCAATAATATGTTTCTGCTGGACTTTGGGGAGCTGAAAGCACTCTTTCATCACCTTTAACGTCTTTTAACTCTTTCAAAAATTGCTTTTTGTTTTTTTTCGTCAAATTGGTAAAAACATCAGGTTCTATTTGAAAATCATGAACGATGGCCAATTTGGCAAAAGCAGAAAAAGAAGTCGCCACTAATAGCAGCAAAGTAAATTTTTTCATTAGTTTCTCCCTAAAAATATTGAATTGATCAAAACCACCAACAGCGGCTCTATCATTAGCTAATTTGAGTGAAATGTTAAGAATTTTAGTGAGAAAAAACTTACATTTTATTGCAATGGAAAATTTTCCATAGCTAGAAATTGAAAATCGTTAGGATGATCGACCAGGAGTTTTAAATACATGCCTAATGAATAAGCTGGGGTGACACCCATCCATTCTTTAACTGTACTTCTTGAAACGTCCTCAGCTAACCAACGAAAGATACATGATTGTCTTAAAGATTTAGGTGTGAGCTGAATATGAATTTTTTCCCGCATATCTTTGAAAGCCAATTCAATACCACGAGGAGAAATCCCTCCTGCTAAGATGCGATAAGGGTTGGCATTAAAAAGCAATTCAGGAAATTGGCAGTCAAACTTATTCATCTGCTCTTCTAATACCTTCAAATAATTTGTATAAAAAGGAGCAAATTGGCTTGAAAGAGGAATAGTATAAGCATCTCTTTTAGGATGATGAACCAAGATTCTATATCCATCTTGGGAGAGGAGAATATTCTCACGAGTGATTTTGGCAATATCTGAAACTTTTAGGCCAGCACCATAAATCAAATGAAATAAAAACATATTTCTAAGAGCAATTAAGTGGGGCAGCCCTTGAGTGGCAGCTATCTGTTCTTGTAAGTATCGATAAAGCTTAATAACCTCTAACATCGGAGTTGGTTTGGGAGCTTCTAAAATTTTTGGTGAGACTGGAATTTTTCGAATTGGGTTTTCGCTTATTGAACCTTTGCCTACTAAATAATCGAAAAATAAACGTAAAGCTTGAACTCTTCTGCGCTTTGAGTTTTCAGAATCGTACTTATCATTAATATAACTTGTGTATTCTTGCACCTTGGAATGGTTAAAATCGCTTAGGCGAAAATGTTGTTGTTTGGTAAATAAGAAGTGATTAAAGCATTCTAGATCGGTACGGTAGTTTTTAATGGTGTTAAAACTGCGTCCCTGTCCCTCTAAGACTTTAAGAAAGCTTTTTTCGGCTTCTCGGATATTTTCTATTTCTGACATAGAAAGTAAAATACAGTGCCCTTATGAGCTTGGCAAGATGGAATATCAATAAGTTAATTGCGCACTTGCTCATACTAAATCTTACAATCAAGCCTTGATCGCTTTTTAATATTGTGCTATGAGTAAAAAACTTTATATCCGAAATATTTCGGTAGACGACCTGGAGACCTAGTGAAGAACGTAGAAGAACAGCAGTATTTGGCCTTAAAACAAAATCCCATTTATGGTATTCTTGAGCAAAAGCTTAATTATAAGTTTAAAAAATCAGATCAAATAATCAGGGCCCTTACCCATTCTTCTTTTGCTCGCTTTAACTCAGGAAATAGCTGCTCGTAACTCACTCTTGTATCAGCCACATCTTTACCAATAATTTCAAAAAAGGTTGCATTTGCTGTTTTAACATAACCATTATTGCTGATTA
>CALFYV010000489.1 GCA_937952395.1 uncultured Bacteriovoracaceae bacterium
CTAATGACAAATCTTTGGCCAGCTCTTAAGATTGTTATATGTTGTGGATTATACGTAAGATTTTTCGCTTTTTATTCTTTTTACTGGGTTGGAAATACCGTGAGCAAATCCCGGCAGGAATTGATAAAGCAGTCATGATACTGTCCGGGCACACTTCCAATTGGGATTTTATCTTTGGCATGGGAAGTTTGGATTTTTTTAATCGCAGGGCCTTCTTTACTATCAAAAAAGAGTGGATGGTTTTTCCTTTCGCGTATTTTTTTAGAGTAGCGGGAGCCTTGGGAATTGATCGATCAAAAAAAGATGCTCATGATAACCGTATCAGTGCGGTGGATCAGATGGTGAATTTACTTAAATCCATGGATAAGGGCTATATGATTATTACCCCAGAGGGGTCTAGAAGCCGTCGAGATAAATGGAAGAGTGGTTTTTATCATGTGGCCTTGAAGGCCCAAGTTCCTATCGTTATCTCTTATATCGACTATGCTAAAAAAGAGACCGGGCTGGCGCAAGTTCTTTACCCTAGTGGCGATTATCAAAAAGACATGAAAATTATTTGTGATTTCTATCGTAATATTTCTGTTAAATACCCAGAGAAATTTGCCTTGGATGCTTCTTAGTCTTTTTTTCTTTAGTGATTGTTTAAACTTTGCTATCTTTCTTACTATATTTTGCTGAGCAATATAAGGGAGAGATTATATGCAAGAAAAACAACCTTCACTTGGCCTTTCACTCATTCCTATTGTGGTCTTAATGGTTTTACTTTTTAGTAATATTCTTATTTATGGGGATGGGGCTTCTAGTGGTGCTAACCAAATGGCCCTTTTAATCTCAGCTTCCCTGGCCTTTGTTTTAGGCTTATTTGTGCTTAAAATTAATTACGAAAAACTTGAAGCTCATGTTTTACAATCTATCCAGATGGCGATGCAGGCCAATGTGATTTTACTTATTGTGGGATCTCTTATTGGTCTTTGGATCTTAAGTGGGATCGTACCAGCGATGATTTTTTATGGCCTTAAGCTAATTAATCCTAGTGTCTTCTTGCCAGTCTCTTGTGTGGTTTGCGCTATTGTCGCACTTTCTACTGGTAGCAGTTGGTCCACTATTGGAACTGTTGGGGTGGCGCTGATCGGAATTGGAAAAACCCTAGGTATTCCAGAGGGAATGGTAGCAGGTTCGATTATTTCAGGAGCTTATTTTGGAGATAAAATGTCTCCACTTTCTGATACCACCAACCTTGCGCCGGCTATGGCAGGGACTGATCTTTTTACTCATATCAGGCATATGGTTTATACTTCTGTACCTGCATTTATTCTTGCACTGATTGGTTTTGCGATTGTAGGGTTTTTCTATGGTCAAGGCGAAGCCAGTGTTGAAACGATGCAAGCAGTGTTCATTACGATTAAAGCTAATTTCTCTATTGGTATTCATTTATTTTTAGCACCAGCACTCGTTATTTTTATGGTGTATAAAAAAATTCCGGCCCTTCCGGCCCTGGCCATTGGTTGTTTAATTGGAATTATTTTTGCTCTTCTCTTTCAACATGACTTATTGGTTAAGCTCTCTGGTGGTGAATTTAATTTTGCCAATTTTTATAAGACAGTCATGACGACTTCCTATAATGGTTTCAGTATTGAAACAGGTAATAAAGCAATCGACTCACTCTTTAATCGCGGTGGAATGAGTAGCATGCTTAATACTGTTTGGCTTATTATGTGTGCTATGATTTTTGGTGGCGCACTTGAAGGCACAGGCATGTTGCAAAAAATAGCTGAATCGATTCTTAGACTGGTTCATGGTACGGGTTCTCTTATTGGGGCGACACTAGCCAGTTGTATATTTGTTAATATCACCGCTTGTGATCAATTCTTATCAATCGTTGTTCCTGGAAGAATGTTTAGAAAAGCCTATGAGGATTTTGGTCTTCATCCCAAAAACTTATCGCGGGCCCTTGAAGACTCGGGAACTTTGACTTCAGTCATGGTGCCTTGGAATACTTGTGGTGCTTATAGCGCAGGAGTTTTGAGTGTGGCGACTTTTACTTATGCCCCTTATTGCTTTTTTAATATCCTCTCACCTTTTGTTTCAGGTTTTTTAGCGGGTATGGATTGGACCATCGAGAGAAAAAAAGTTGAAGCTTAAAGCGCAGAAATGGTTGCTTGCGTTCCATTGAAATTCATTTTAAAAGCTGAACCGGAAGCTGAGGAATAAAACGTATCAAGATCTGATTGAGTGATCTGAAAATTAAATTGATAATGGGACATAGGATCTGGCTTCATTTTAATTAAGGCCTGAGTAAAGTTCATAGTTAAATCAAACTTGGGTTGCAAAATTCTTGAGTTTAAATTGTTTCCGTTGATAATGACTTTCATACCTTCAGGAATAAAAAAATCACAATGAGAGTAGGGACTTCCAGTCAGATCAATTTTAAGAATTTTATTTTCTGTCTTGATTAAGGAATCATTGGTTTGCAGACCAATTTTACAATCCCATTTCAAAGTAGAATCAGATGCAGTTTGTATCTTAACTCCTGCTTGAGCGAAGCTCGCTTCTAAAGTGGTAATATCACTTTGGCTTAAGTCTTCTTGGCCAGAGAAACTATGAGGAGAGCTATTTAAATGAATGAAATCATCATTGACCATCAAGGTAGAGTTAAGTGTGTCCAATACGATTGTTCGGTTAAAGAGGGCTATTTTTTGTAAATCATCATCGAACTCAATAATAGGAGTGAAGAGTAAAATAGCGATACCAACTGAAATACTCAGTAAAATAATGGGGGTTAAGCAGCCCCAGAGCATGAATTTGCGAAAAGCTTTCATTTATTCTTCTTTTGGCGGAAATTTTTTCACTCTCTGACTCTTATCATAAGCCGCGGGTAAAGTCCTTTTTTTGAATAACCGAGAGGTTCTTAGGAGAATAAATGCCTAAGATTAT
>CALFYV010000490.1 GCA_937952395.1 uncultured Bacteriovoracaceae bacterium
TTCCATCTCCCTCATCAAGAGAGGACAATTTCAGTCCAAATAACTAATTATTCATCAATAGACACCGAATCAAAATGTTCAAAGTATCTAACTAATAAACATATACTACAGAAATCCTTAGGTACATATAAATTCTTAAAAGAAGTTCATCCTATTAGAAACTATGTGAATGTACGCATGCCTAGTTTTAATTTTTCTAACAAGGAAATTAATTCATTAATTGCTTATTTCCAAATGGATTCTGAGCAAGGACATTTTGTGGACAAAACTAATTTAGTGAATTGGAAGCCGGGCGAGAAAGCAGCAGCTGAAAAACTTTGGAAAGAGTTGGCTTGTACTTCATGTCACACAGGTGGATTTAATAAAGAAACTCCTCAAGCACCCAATCTGCATTATGTGAAAAATAGATTAAGACCTAGCTGGATTAAAAAATGGCTTAAGAATCCTCCTGCAATTATGGAGTATACTGTCATGCCAAACTTCTGGGAAAATGGGACTCAGTCTGCAGTTGATGGTGTTTTAGGCGATGATCCTAATCGACAAATTGAAGCGTTAACAAAATATATTTTAGAATTAAGTTATGATAATGATCCCAAGCCCTTTCCTAAGAATGGGCAATAAGATCGTAATCTAATACGGAGGTTAGTCATGTCAGGCGGCTATCATTTACTAGATGAAAATTATGTAGACCCACAATTTGGGAAAGCCACTCCAAGTAAAATTGCTATGTGGATTTTTCTTGTAACTGATGCCATGTCCTTCTCTGGCTTTTTATTGGGTTATGCCGTTTTAAGATCTTCTAAAGATTGGCCAAACCCGGCGGAGCATTTAGGTATTGGTTTATCTGGTTTTGCGACTTTTATTCTTATTTGTAGTTCGGTTTCGATGGTTCTTTCAATTGATGCTTGTAAACACAATGATAGAAAGGGAATGCTCAATTGGTTATTAGCAACTATTATTGGTGGTGCTTGTTTTCTTGGAATTCAAATGTATGAATATACTCATTTAGTTCACCAAGGTTTAACTCTTTCCAGTTTTATTCATGGAAATAATCTTTTTGGTTCAACTTTCTATATGATTACAGGATTCCACGGTATGCACGTGCTTTCCGGAGTTATTTATTTGTCATGTATGTACAAAATGGCAGTCGAGGGTAAATTTGCGGATGGCCATTATGGTTCATTAGAGATCGCAGGACTATTTTGGCACTTTGTCGACTTGGTCTGGATTTTAGTTTTTACTTTTATTTACTTATTATAAATGAAAAAAATATTATTCTTTATCAGTTTTTATTCATCTTTTGCCCTAGCTTGTCCTTACTGCGCTGGCAGTGATGGCAACGCTGGGGATAAGTATATTGTCTACGTTTTAGCTGGCTTTATTCTTTTAACTTATATTCCTTTCTACGTAATATTCTCTATGGTTAAGAAAAAAAAGAATAAAGAGTTAAGCAGATGAGCGTAGGAGATCTTCCTTCATTAAATGCCGTTCTCAATTCAATATCAAGCCTGCTACTTTTTACAGGTTATTGGGCAATTAAAAATAAAAAGGAATCTTTGCATAAGAAATTAATGTGCGCCGCTTTTGTCGTATCTTCGCTTTTTTTGGCATCGTATCTTTATTATCACTTTCATTTTCCGGTAAAAAAGTTTCCAGATTTGGGCTGGATAAAGATTATTTATCTCAGCATTCTTTTCACTCATATCATTTTAGCTGTTGTAATGCTTCCTATGATTTTTGTTACTTTTAAAAGGGCCTTCAAAGGTGAGCGAGAAGCGCATAAAAAACTGGCCCGCTGGACATTCCCTGTTTGGGCCTATGTCTCTGTCACTGGAGTCATTATTTACTTCATGCTTTATCATTGGTTTGCTTGAGTTAGTAAGTCGAAGAAGATATAAAAGAGTCATTGATTCAAGAGGTTTAGATTGTTGCGTTATTTGATCCTTATATCCATGGTTTTAACATTCCTGCTTATTAACTTAGGTGGTTATGTTCATAACACAGGTTCATCACTTGCGTGTCCTGACTGGCCCCTTTGCTACGGACAAATTATGCCCAAGATGGAAGGTGGGATTTTAATTGAACACTCTCATCGTATGCTGGCTTCGTTGGTTGGATTTCTAACAATTCTCATCGTCTTTTTTTTATTTAAGGAAAAAAAATCTAAGGCCCTTAAAGGCTTTGGGCTTTTCACTCTATTTTTAGTTATTTTTCAAGGTATTTTGGGCGGTCTCACAGTTATTTATAAACTGCCAAGTTATATTTCGACCACTCATTTAGCCGTTTCCATGCTTTATTTTTGTTCACTTATTTACTTAGCTTTTAAAAACAAAGAGGCAAAGCCAGCTGTAAACTATTCGATGAAGGCCCAAAGATTTTTATTTTTGGCGACTGTTCTGACCTATTTTCAAATGATCTTGGGGGCTTTAATGCGCCACTTGGGTTTAGGTGGAGCCTGTGGGGTAGGTTATGAATACTCTGTTGTGTGCATGGATATGATTGATTTTGTCGCCACTTGGTTACCAACCAGTACTCAAGCACAAATTCATATAGCTCATCGTTACTTGGCGCTCATAGTGGCAACATTTGTCATTATGAGTTCACTTAAGGTTTATCAAGAAGCTAAAAAGAATAATCAAAAAACTCTGAATTTTCTTTTTCCCGTCTTCATTGTCTTATTTCAAGTTGTTTTAGGAGTTATGACAGTGGGAAGTAATTTAGATTCAATAGTCACCACTCTTCATCTGACTGGGGCGACATTATTGCTAGGCAGTCTTTGGTATAATTTTCTGACAATTAGAAGTGATGAAGCGTTTTTTAAAGTAAATAAAAAATCTCTTAAAAATTATTATGAATTAACTAAACCTCGCTTATCTGGCTTAGTTATTTTTACTGCAGGTATTGGAGTTTATTTAGCTCCAGGCCATATTGATTTTCTTCATGCTTTAGTCGCTCTTTTTTCCACCTCTATTGTTGTGGCAGGAGCTTGTGTTATTAATTGCTATATCGAAAGAGATGTAGACAAACTCATGGTAAGAACGTCAGATCGGCCATTGCCTGCTGATCGCATGAATCCAAAACATGCCCTGTATTTTGGTAGTGCTTTGTTAATCATTTCTCATTTATCTCTATTTTTTTTCGTTAACACTCTAACCACTTATTTGGCTTTGACTGCCACGATCATTTATCTTTTTCTTTACACACCGCTTAAAACTAAAACACCTTTGGCGGTTTATGTCGGGGCTATTCCCGGGGCCATTCCTCCTTTGATGGGTTGGACTGCTGTGACTAATTCGATTGATCTTTTAGGAGTGGTTCTTTTTGTTATTCTTTTTATGTGGCAACTCCCGCATTTCTTGGCCATTTCCATTTTTCACAAGGAAGATTATGAAGGAGCAGGTATTAAGGTTTATCCTTCGACTCGTGGCCTAGACACCACCAAGCGTTGGGTGGCCTTCTACACTTTCTTGCTCTTCGCTTTCTCTGCTTTACCGGTCTATGTTGGGCATAGCGGACAAATGTTTGCCCGTTTGGTCACTCTAGCTGGGTTAAGTTTTATTTTATTTGCCGTGTCAGGCTTGTATATAGGAAAAGATGTTGGAAAAAATAAAGCTTGGGCCAAGAAATATTTCTGGGGCTCACTCATTTATTTACCACTCATCCTGAGCGGAATAATCATCTTTAGATAATTGCATTTGTGCGTTGAATAGATAGCAAAGTTAACTTAATATATTTATGTTGTTTAACAATTATTAGGAAGAAGCATGATGAATTTCATTATTAGTTTAATGACGAACCTGGTTTTAAAAGCTGAGGGGAGTTGGTGGGATGGGGCAGTACCGCCTCCGGTTATTACTACAAATGGATCGGTGATAGACAGTTTATTTATGTACACCACGTACATGAATATTTTCTACTTTGTCTTAGTTTGTGTCGGTCTATTCGGATTCCCTATTATTTATAGAAGTGCTAAAAATGCCAAACCTTATTTCACTTATGGAAATAAGAAGAACCATCTTTTAGTTACCATGATTATTGGTGGAGCTGTTTTTCTTTCCATCGATTTGAATATCACAAGAATGTCCAACAACGATATGTTAAATCATTTTTGGAATTTCCCTGATCATGAAAAAGAAGACACTGTAAAAGTAGAAGTTCTTGCCCAGCAATGGATGTGGAATTTTCGTTATGCAGGTAAAGATGGTGTCTTTAATACCGCTGATGATGTTCTTTCTAATCACGATTTAAAAATCCCAGTTGGGAAAAAAGTCGAATTTAGAATTACTTCCAAAGATGTTATCCATGCTCTTTATTTTCCCAATGCCCGACTTAAAGTTGATGCAATTCCGGGACGAATAACAAGACTTTGGTTTCAGCCGACTCAAACTGGTGTGTTTGATATCGCTTGTGCCGAAATGTGTGGAACTCATCATTATTTGATGCAAGCAAAGTTAACAGTTTATTCTGAGCAAGAATATAAAGAGTGGTTAGACGAAGCCCAACATTTAGCAAAAATAGGTAATGACACTGCTAATCTCGATAATTATTGGGGTTGGAAGTGGGAGGATAAATAGATGACATACGCACATGGAATTCATGAGGCTCCTAAAACTTTCTTATCAAAATATATTTTTTCATTTGATCATAAAGTCATAGCTAAGCAGTTTTTATGGTACGGAATTTTCTTTCTTGGAGTGGGCGGGATGATGGCTTTACTCATCCGCTGGACATTGGCTTTTCCTGGAGAGGCTTTTCCGGTTCT
>CALFYV010000491.1 GCA_937952395.1 uncultured Bacteriovoracaceae bacterium
CTAAGGACGCTTATCATAATGTGAGTTTTTATATCACATCCAAACACGCGATGAAGAGATTGGTTGAGACTTGCGCTAAGGAGTGGGAGGATTATGGAGTTAGATTTTCTAATCTATTCCCTGGCGCGATTAGCACACCATTGTGGGATAAGCTTAATATGAACTTTGCTCGAGATAAAATGTTAACCGTGGAAGAGTTTATGAGTGTATTTGAAATGGTGAGTTTATCTTCACCTGCTATACAGTTCCCGGAAATGACTTTTCTGCACAAGGATGGTTTTTTAGAGTGAAAAGTGAATACAAAGAGCTTTTATTAGCCTTTTTTGTTTTGGGACTTTTCTCTCTTGTTAATCATAATTATTATATTACTTGTTATTTGGCCCTAGGAATTGTGTGGAATATCGCCAAGCATTCATTACTACTTTATAACCGCTCACAAGAGCGAAAATATCGTTTTTCATTTGTACGTTTATTTTATTTTTATAATCGTTTGTTTCCAGCCACTAAATACAAGTCTCTTAATATTTTTATTAATTGCTTGCCCATAACAATTTTCATAGGGCCATTGGGTTTCTTACTAGAAACAAGTGTACCTATTTATTATGCAGTCGTGGGTTCTTTGACCTATGAAGTAATTCGGGTCTTTAAATTATATTTCAAAGAGAATTAATGATACCTGTCTCAGTTGCTATTTTTTTAAAGAAAAATTCCAATGACTATGAAGTATTGATGCAGTTACGAAGGGATAATAATCAAGAATTAAATAATAAGTGGGAATTCCCTGGCGGCAAGATCGAAAATAATGAATCGCCAATAGAGGCAATAAAGAGAGAAATCCTAGAAGAGTTGGGCGTAGATATTGAGTTAGGCGAGATGAAACTATTTAAAATTTATAAACATCACTATCAAGATCGAGCAGTATTGCTATATGTGTTTGTGATACTTAAAGACATAGACACAAACAATGGGAAATGGCATAAAATAGGTCACAAAAACTTAATTGAATTTAAGGATAAAGTTCCTAAGGTAAATGAAGAAATATTAAAAGATTTAATTTTATATTATGAGTGAACTAACGCAAACCATTGAATTCTATTTATTAAGCATGAGCTTTGGACTTTGTCTGTTCTCAGCTCTTGTGAATTCAAGTAAAACAGGAGCAGGATTTATCCGTCTCTTACAAGGCCTGGTTTTAGGGTGTTTGGCCATTCTTGTTTCGATATTTTATTTCGTAGATGCTTCAGCAATGATGAGCTGGACTTATTTATTGTTAAGTGCGACGTGTATTTATATATATGTTTATCATGCTGATACGAAATCACTGGCCATGTGGTCTGCCTATATTATTCAAATAGTATGTTTTCTATTCATTTCCTATTTTCTTTATGAAAAAGAAGCAAATTTATTTCTACATTTTCTTTTTTCCGCCATATTAATTGGTATTACAACTTATTCGATGATTTTGGGACATTATTATCTTGTTGTTCCTCGGCTAAGTGAAAGACCCTTGCTAACTTCCATGGAGATTTTGTGGGTAGCACTAGTTTTAAAAATAGGAGAAACATGCCTTGGATTGTCACAGAACTTTTCTTTCTTTCAAGAGTTTACACAATTGGGTGGAGGTTATGCATTCAACTGGATGCTCTTGGCGATGAGAGTCTTATGGGGATATGTGGCGCTTTTCATTCTTAGTATTTTCGCATGGAAATTATGCCGAATGAGATCTATTCAAAGTGCAACGGGCATTTTATACGTCATGGTCTTCTTTGTTATTGTAGGAGAGTTAATATCGGGTTATCTTTTTTTTAAATATGGATTATTTTTATGATTGAACTTCAAATTACATGTCCGGAATGCGGCTCAGGAATAAATGTTTATTCAAACAAGGATGCGAACGCAGCTCAATGTAATATTTGCCATCATATTGTTGATATTTCATTTAATGAAGAACATGAAGCTGGAGTGTTAAAGCAATGCCCTGTTTGTCAGAGGCAAGATTTTTATAAGCAAAAAGATTTTAACAGAAAAGTTGGTGTTTTTCTTTTTGTTCTTGCAAGTATCATTACGATCGTTACTTTTGAATATACTTATGGAAGTGTTTTCTTTCTTTTTTACTTATTAGATTCTTTTCTTTTTAGGCGATTAAACTTCATCGCAATTTGCTATAAGTGTAAAACAATTTTTAGAAAGGTAGAAAATATTGATAGTATTCATGATTATAATCACGAAATGAATGAACGAATTGTTTATTCAGACCATGATTTTAAAGGTAAAAATCTAGAGCATTGATTTCTGGTTCCTTATTGAGAAAAGAACTCAAGTACTTAATACTTGAAGCTAGAAAACCGATAAGACTACATATTAATTTAACAGGAGATTGAACATAGAGCCCCCATCTGCCGTTTTCGTATTTATAAAAAAATTAAAATCATTTTACTGTCAATTAATTAGGAGAAAAGTGTGATCACTGAGAATACAGAGATTGCTTACTTTATTCTTTGTTTAATTCTCTCCGGATTCTTTTCAGGTTCAGAAGCCGCACTTATGTCTATTTCTGTAGATCGTACCAAGCAGTTGATAGAGCAAGGAGGTATGAGAGCAAAGGCATTGGATTTTTTAGCAAGAAGACCAAATGAAATGTTAACAACTATCCTGGTTTGGAATAACTTGGTTAATATTTTTGCGGCTTCCCTGACAACATCAATCGCTCATCGTTATTTTAATGAAAAGGCTATGGCCTATAGTGTAGGTATAACAACGTTTTTGATATTGATATTTGGTGAAATTACTCCTAAGACATTCGCGCGTACTAGAGCAGAATCTTTATCTTTGATTATTATTAAAATTTTGCAAATATTCTATTTTGTCTCTTTTCCGATAATTAAACTTTTTACTTTTATTATTGAATTAGTTTTAGGAAAGAATGCCCAGTTAAGAGGACGTCTTGTTTCAAAAAGAGATATCGAATATTTAGTAGATAAAGCTGAACAACAAAAAACAATTGATTCAAAACAATTGAATCTTTTAAGTTCAATTTTGGAATTTCCTACAATAAAAGTAAAAGACATCATGGTTGGAAGACAAGATGTCTGTGGAATTTCCGCTGACTCAACTTATGATGAAGTTATACAAGTTATCAGAGATGAAGCTCATTCACGTTATCCTGTTTATGATGAAGATCTTGATAATACAGTTGGTTTTTTGCATGTTAAAGACTTAGCATTTGTGGAAGAAAAGGAAGGCGGCAAGTTTAGTGTTAAGAACTATGTGAAACCTCCCTTTTTTGTTTATGAACATATGAAGATTCAATCTGTTTTTGATCATATGAATAGAAAAAAAGTGCATTTGGCTTTGGTTAAAGATGAAAATGGGCTAGTCGTAGGAATCGTTACTTTAGAAGATATTATGGAAGAAATTTTTGGTGAAATCCATGATGAGCATGATGATGAAGAGTTGATCGGTGAAGTTGAACCTGACATGCTGTATGAAGAAGGACTTGAACTTGAGGCATCAACCACACTTCGTGATTTGAACTCTGATTACGGAGTAGAAATTCCACTTAATGATAATTATTCAACACTTTCTGGTTTTATCTTAGACAAACTAGGAAATAGTTTTCCCCATGAGGGGAATATTATATTCTGGGAGGGATATACTTTTGAATTAACTAAAGTAGTAGATTATCAAATTCACAGTGTAAGAATAAAAAACACGAGTGGTGGAATTAAAAATAAAAAACGAAAAGAATTAATCGCTAAGCTTCAAGTAAAGAAAGAAGAATGACACAGAAAATTTATCCTATAGCAGTTGTTGGTGGAGGCTCCGCAGGAGTCATGGCCACCATGAGAAGTATTCTTAATAATGATGAAACTCTTTTTTTCCCAGGAACACCCAAAGATAGAAAAAAATCACGGGCCCGTTGGGTTAAAAAAGTTCAAAACATGCCAGGTCATTTAAAATACACTCGTGGAATAGAAGAGCCCAATAACGAATCGCTCAATTGGCTCGCTCAGAGTGATTTCAAAGATATTTTTCATTGGAAAAAAGATATAGGTATTATTTCTGTTTCAAAGAATAAAGAAGGTATATTTGAATTAAAAGCGAGCGATGAAAACACATATTTCGCGAAATTTATTATTCTTGCTACAGGAGTAATGGATGTTCAGCCCGTGATCGGCGGCAAGATTCGAGATGTACTTCCTTACGCCAATCTTCAAACCATTGATTATTGCTTACGTTGTGACGGTCATCATGTTTTGGGTAAAGAGTTGGCGATTATCGGTCATACTTCAGAGGCCGTTTGGGTTGGAGCGATTTTACATGAAAGATATAATCTTCCCAATGTTTCAATTTTAACTCATGGAAAAAAGCCCGAGTTTGATGAGAAAGCACGAGAATTAATCAAGCTCTATAAATTTGATGTTTATGAAGATGAAATCGAACAGATCGTTGGAAATCCCAAAGACGGCACGCTCGAAGCTTTTACTATGTGTTGTGGGGAATTGTCTGTTAGATGCGAGATGGCCTTTATTTCTTTGGGCATGATTGTTTACAATGAGCTAGCTAAACAACTTGGAGCCAAATTAGATGAGCGAGGTTTTGTGATAGGCACAAAAGTAGGAGAGACAAGCATTGAAAACCTCTATGTTTGTGGTGATTTAAAAGCCGATACCAAAAAACAAATTTACACCGCCTGGGATAATGCCGTGGATGCGGCAGATCATATCAATAAAAAAATAAGAAATACAAAAAGGCAAATTAAATTACAAGAGGCTGGGTTACTGGATTAAACTAATTAAATATTAGTAAAGATCAATTTTCTAGCTAAATATCTGACTCATTTTTTACGATAAGATCTTGTATGGTATTTGCATTTTTTTTCTTGCTTATCATTTCTTTTCCTAGTGCTGAAGCTCAAGGCACTTGTCGTTTTATTTACCAAGATTCTGGCCTAAATAATCAAATGCAATGTGCAAACTTAAAAACCAAGAGTGACTGTGAGTCACAAATCGTAAAAAGATATGGCAAGCAGGTTAATGGTTGCCAATGGATAAAACAACTAAGCAAAGAAGAACGAGAAGAGCTAGCTCTTAGAAAAAGAAAAGCCGAAGAAGCAAGAAAAGCCGAAGAAGCAAGAAAAGCCGAAGAAGCAAGAAAAGCCGAAGAAGCA
>CALFYV010000492.1 GCA_937952395.1 uncultured Bacteriovoracaceae bacterium
TCAAGCATTCCTAATATTGATATGTTCCGTTTTGGACGAAGTGCCAGGATGTTTAGAATCTTTCGCCTCTTACGTTATTTCAAATCAGCTAAAGTTATTATTGAAACCGTTGGCAGAAAAAAACAACAGTCTTCTTTCTTGGCCATGCTTCTAACCGCCATCTTTTTAACTCTTATATCATCGATGGCCATCCTTCATTTTGAGACAAGCGCTGCCTCTAATATTAAAACAGCAGAAGACGCCGTCTGGTGGTCCTTCGTAACCATGACCACAGTTGGTTACGGTGACTATTACCCCGTAACCACAGAAGGACGAATCATCGCTGCAGTACTCATGGTATTTGGTGTCGGTCTATTTGGAACCTTTACCGCCATGATTGCCAGCTGGTTTGTGAAAAGGGACGAGCGTCATACTAACCACGAACTGATTGAGCTGCATAAGCGCCTAGATGTCATAGAAGATGAAATTAAAAAGAAAAATGCCGCCTAACTACCTAAATTTATAGCTATTCTACAATTTACTTGCATAGAAATGCAAATATAGCTTGAGTTCTTTTCATACTTGCACGATAATGCAAGTATGAAGAAAAAAGACATAGAAAAACTTAGTGATCTCTTTAAAGTACTTTCAGACCCCAATCGACTGAACTTGATTGCTCATTTATGTCGCTGTCGCGAAGCTAACGTAGGTGAACTCTCTAAGTGCTGCTCGATTGATCTTTCGGTAGTCAGTCGACACCTATCGAAATTAAAACAAACGGGGATCTTGGGTGCTTCAAAAAAAGGAAAAGAAGTTTTTTATGACTTGAAGGCTTCAGATCTAGCTGGAATGTTACGCGAGCTCGCTGATGAAATTGAAGAATCTACAAATTGCTGTCGTTAGACAGCAGGAGGTTATCATGAGCGAAAAAACTAAACCTAGTGAAGAACAATCAAACTGCTCTTGCAAATGTTGTTGCTCTTGTTCTTGCACTTGTAAAAACTAAAAAAATGGGGGGAGTCAGCTCCCCTCTTTATTTTCAATCTTTATACTTAATACAATATCTAAAAGCCTCTTGGTCAAGAATCCTAAGCCCGAAAATGCCCTCTATTAAGCACTTGTTCTCGCTTGTACAATAAAGGAATGAGTTCCATAAAATTCTACCTTTTTTCTAGGTTTTTAGGTGTGGTCATTTGTCAGTTGCTCATCGCATTTGTCATCACTTGGAATTATGTAACAGGAGATATGCTACAGCAAGAAATTGATGAAAGCTTCAATGAACTTAAAGCTATAAGCGAAAATATTCATAATTTTTATTTTAGACAAGCAAGTGAAATTGAAACCATTTCAAAGCACTCTGATTTTTCTATCAATAATAAAAAGAAATCCATTGAGCTTTTGGAAAACCATCTCAATATTCGAAAAATTATTGCTTCTGTTCATTATTACTCCGCTAAAGGAGACTTCGCATTTTTAGCAAAAGCTAATAACGTACCTGATTATACCGTTGAAAAAAACTATAACAAACATCACGATAAAACTTTTATTCGTTATTTTGAAAAAACACGGAAAGAGAAAGAAATAATTTTTACTAGCCCACTGTATACAAGGACGAAAGTTTTTTATCATATTGGTTTTGTCCCAGTCTTCAAAAAAAACTCTAAAGAACTTGAAGGGATCCTATCCTTTGCTTTTTTCCCTAATATGAATCCTTTCAATACTTCATTTCGAGGACTGGCCCTAAACAACAATAATTTTCTAGTCCTTACTGATAAAGAAGCTAATATTATTTCAGCAAATGGGATTAAAAATGAAGATGTAAAAGAGAAATTAGTTCACTTTATAGAAAACCGAGGTGTAACCAAAGATAATCCTTTTAATTATAAGACAAAAGAAATTGATAAATTAAAGTATCAAATTGGAAAAGAAGACTATTTTTTTATTTCAATTCAAGTACCAGACCTTCCCTTCATTGCTCTCTTGGGACTCAATCAAAAAATAGTAGATAAACAGATTAAACAAATCATTGATATCATGACTGTCATCTTTGCTATCAGTGCTATTATCGGTGTCTTCTTCTCCGTCATTTTCTCACGTAAAATTTCCACAGGGATTGAGGATCTTGTTATGTCAGTAAAATCTCTGCGCAAAGATAATTTCCGTATTAACAAAAAAAATAAAATACATAAAGATTTTACAGATGCAATCGAAGAGATTGAGAATTTATCTATCGAAATAGAGAAGGGACGTCTTTTAGGAAATTTTTGGGGCCAAGAATCTTCGTTTAAAGAAAAATAGCATGTTTAATAAAGTTAGTTCTGAAAATATCGTTCTCGCAAATCTTTTCTTCCGTACCTTCGCGGTCTCACTTACTACTATTTATATCAGTGCTGTTTTTCTTATTGAAGTAGGAACTGAAAATTGGCCACAACTTGTTCAACTCGTTCAGATATTTAGTCTTGCCCATATCTTACTTGCAGTCTATCTAAGCAAGAAATACTTCTACCTTATTCACAAAGTTATGACCCTAATATTTGCAATTTTCATTCTGTTGTATTTAAACTCTCCTCATTCTACTTTTCTTATTACTGCAGTTGCTGCTTTAGTCTTCAGTATCGATCTGATTGGAGATATCACTTCTACTAATGCCGTAATGAAATTATTCAACATTATTTCTTATAAAAAACTAAGTTCAAAAATTGTTTTTCAAAGCACATTAGCTTCTGTTATGGCTTCCGTTACTGTCATTGCAATTCAAAGATGGGGAAATCTTTTTGTTTTTTCTGCTACGGTACTGAGCCTTAGTACTCTGCATTTTTTCATGTTTCATATTCTTACCACGAGAGCGTTATTAAAATCCAACGAAGAAGATCATGATTTATTACAAGAGAAAGGACATCAAAAAATAAAAAGTACTCTTCGTTATGCTTTAAAAAATCCTTTGGTCCTTATGTCATTTTTTCTTATGATTTGGTCCCAAGTCGCTCGCTTTTTTTGTGATTGGCTTTATATGACTTCATCCTCGGAAATTTTTACTAATCAAGAAGAACTCTCAACCTTTTTAAGTCTGGCCAATCTCGCTGTTATGGCAATTATTATTTTACTACAACAAACTTTTTTTAATAAAATTATACGCCGTTTTTCTCCCTCTGTCATTCTAGGAATTATTCCTTTTTCCTTCCTCCTACTCAGTTCGGTAGGAATTATGAGCAAATCACCTTTACTCGGTATCTCCCTCAATTTTATTTTTATGATTACTTATAAAAGCTTTAACCTGCTGACTCTTAACTTAACTATTCAATTTTTTAATGAACAAAAAAAAGCCAGAGTTTTCTTGCTATTGAATTTCTCAATCTCAATCCTACTCTTATTCGTTAGCTCATTGATGGATATACTCAAACCTTACTTTTCATATGAACTTATCTATATAGCTCTTATTTTTATGGGTGTCTTAGCATTTTCGATTGTTGTTCAGTTTGATAGTAAATATTTAAAAAGTTTATGGATTAACCTGAAGAAAATGAAAAGTAACATTGACTATAACCAAAAGGTCGATTTGTTTAAAAGCAATTATCAAGATGAATCATTTCATTACTTTAATCCTCATCATTTATTTGTAGCCAATTACAACAAAAACGTCGACTACCATATTCTCAATTATTTCACAGCTCTACAACTTTTTGAAAAGGATGAGCATAAGCAAGAGTTTATTGCACTTTTTTATGCCGAGGTGAGAAGTGAATTTGAAAAACTTTTATTAGTAGTAAATACTTATCTTTTTGCAAAAAATATCAAACTTTTTCAAGAAGCGATCATCGCTCATAAATCTTTATTGAAAAGTACAAAAATAGAGGAGAAAGAAAAAGCTCTTCAAATTTTTGCCCTAATCGATACACCATATTTCCGAAAATTACTTAAAGAAAATTTGAACACAACCGAATCATTGCTAAAAAAATATGCCCATAAAACTATTTTACTAAAAGATATTACTGACCATGCTCGTTACCAAGCAAGTCAGGCACATAATTTGCTCACAATCTTTGCGGAGCTCAACTGGGAATACCTGAACCAAGAGTTGCAGGAAAAACTAAAACTACTATTACAAAAACCTTACCATCGCTCTTTAAAGGAATTATGTATAATCCTTTCTCGTGAGGAGATGATAACTTCAAAAGTCGAACTGCTTGAAAGTTTTGATATTCATAAGATGAACTTCAACCTCGAACAGCTTATTCAAAAATATTTAAACTCTGACCTCGAAAAAAGATTTGAGCTGCAGTATATGCTAAGTCAAATTACGCCAGAGGAAAAAACAAGAACTATAGTTAATCAGCTTCTAAAAACTCACTTGAAGAAAAATAAAATAAACACAACTGATCGACGAGAAGTCATTTCCCTACTCTATTTAATTGAATGGCTTAATATTACAAACAAAGAATACTCTTATGTCACTCAATCTATCCACGACTATGAGTCTCTTTCCGATGATGAGAAGCTATTTTGGAAAGATTTCCACTTAGAATTTTTGAAGAAAACAGACTATAAAGAGTTTTCTAAAACTGTTTATAAAATATTATAAAACTGCCAAATGATCTTCTCCACGCGTCTCTTGAAACTTAATGCCTGGTAAGGCATAAATCCAATTGAATCCGCAGTAAGTTTTTTATTATAATATTCGTAAGTAGGTCTTAGTCAAGCATTAAAGCCCCGATTCTTCTTCAATAACCAAGTTCCTAAAACACTTAATCCCGCAAAAATAATAATCACTGGTAAGAAACCATGAGCATCTAGAAATTGCCCAACCGTATAAGTACTAAAAGATTCACATAAATTTGTCATCGCCATGAGTATACTAAATTCAAAGGCGGCAAGCATCTTACTGGTTTTTGACATTAAGAAAGCATAAAGACTTGATGTTAAAAAACCAATACATAAATAAAAAAGAAGCAAAACAGATATAATAGCTAAATGCATTTGAGATTTATCAAATAAGAAAGCTAGAATGATTGAGCTAGCAGCTGTCGCGATAATCGCCCACGTAAGAACTTGCTCTTTTCCTTTCTTATCTGATGTATAACCACCCAGCAAAGAGCCGATGGTCATTAACAAGGGAACACCTAAAGCATAAATCCAGCTGCGCCATTCAGAGCTGATGGATTTCTTTACCAGGGTTGCACTGGCCAGTCCGG
>CALFYV010000493.1 GCA_937952395.1 uncultured Bacteriovoracaceae bacterium
ATTACGACCTTTTTCTTCAGTCATAGAACAAGAAATAAATAAAAATAAACTAAGTAATGAAAATATCTTCATGCAGTCTCCTTGTACCCTCTTATCGTCAGTTGAGACCAAAGCCTAAATGTGTCTTATTCTTGCCAGTAAAATCAATAAAAATTACTGTCACCAAGACCATAACTGATTGTTTTTTAAGGATTTTATCGTTTTTAAGCGTTTTAAGTCTCTGATCAGTTTTATCCTATAAACACAACAGGAGTTGATTATGAAAGAGGTACCTTTAACTGAAAATAAACCCTTGGTTAAAGCCACCAGCTCGGCTTTAACTCAAAAACAGGATTTTTTTTACCCTGCCATCATTTCTAAGAATTTAAATTGGGTCATGGTTTTGGCCACCCTTTTTATCTATGGAGCACTTTGCGCCTATTGGGGCTCTAATCGCTTAAGTAAGAAAGATATTAGTTATGAGCATAAAGTATTGCTTACCCAGGCCCAAGAAACTTTGGATAATTTAAAAGAAAAACTTAATCAACAATATTATTACAATACCAACTCTAATCATCAATTTGAAAAACTTGAAAATTCAATTACTCAGACTTTAGCGCAAACCCAAGGTGATTATGAACGTAAACTCAAACTCAAACTCAAAGATGAAGAAATTTATCAGCTTAAGCAAAATATTAAAGAATTGAATCTCATCTTATCGCAAAATATGGATAAAAACACTCCAAGAGAAGAAGCGCTGAACTATTCCTTAGAAAATGAGAAAATTCTGGAGTTTGAACACAGACAAAAATTGCAAAGACTAAAGCAGGCACACGATGCCAGAAAAGATGCTTACTTGAAAATACTTGATTTAACTAAAACTGAGGACCAAGCCAATTGGGTTCAATTTCAAGATAATTTGGATAAAGAATACTACGCTTTAAAAGTCAAACAAGATGAATTAAGAAAGAAGTTTTACCGTGAAAAATATATTGTTCTTAAATAGTCCTATCATCCGCTTTATCTAATTTGATAGGCTTTTTTTCTTGGATAGGTTGAGAGATGTTTTTCTTAAGTAAGGAAGATGTCTGCTTAGTTTCCCCTTCTCTTTTACCAAAGACCACAATCAATTTATCTTCCTCTTTTTTAATATCGACTTTTTTGGGGTCGGCTTGAAGTGGTAGAGGAATAAGTTCATTAATTATACGGCTAACTTTGGAATAGGATTTACCATGCTCTGTTATGGTCTCTTTTTCTTCTGTAAAATTGGCCTTAACTAGAATGAAATATTAACTGACTTCAATTTGCGGTTCTTGGTTTTTTGCAGGAAAATAAATCTCCACCTCTACTGAATCATCTTTGGGAGTGACCTTATGCTCAATACCTGAAGAGAAAGATGAGCTGTCAGCGAAACCCCAAGGGGCATCTTGGAAAAAATCATCTTGAAAAAAACGCTCTCGCATACGCTTAGAGAACTCATGCATCTGTTGCATCATGGATTCTGCTTCATTGGCAAAATCATCTTGGGTTTGTGCATAACCAAGTGAAAAACTTAAATAAAAAAGAAATAATACTTTCATCATAAAGTAAATATAAGAGCTAAAATAATGATGTCAAGGTTGGGAATCTGACCACTTCTTAAATATTTGAAATAATTGATCTAGGCCATCGATGATAGGTGCTGGACCGGGTTGCAGGAAAATTTCTGGAGCAAGTTCAAAAAGCTGATTATTTTTAACTGCTTCTATATTTTGCCAGCTTTGTCTTTTTTTAATACTTTCTAAATTCACTTTTTTACCACACCAACAACCTAGGATAATATCGGGATTGGCCTTAATAATTTGCTCGTCTGTGACAAAACGTTCTTTAGCTAACTTGCCTTCTGATTCTTTGGCAAAAATATTAATTCCACCGGCGATTTCAATAGATTCACTGACCCATTGAATATCGCTGATTTTTGGCTCATCCCATTCTTCAAAATAAACTTTAGGTTTATGTTTAAGTTCTTTAGATAGTTTAGCTATTTCTTGGATTTTTTGATTTAATTTCTCTACAAGTTCTTGCCCTTTCTTTGCCTCTCCCACCATATGAGTCAGAGTGAGGATATAACTTAAAATTTCGCTAATTGAACGCTGATTAGAAATATAGACATTAATACCTTTTTCTATCAATTCACGAGCAATATCTTTTTGAATATCAGAGAAGCCAATCACTAAATCTGGCTTCATTGCAACTATTTTCTCTATCTTGGAATCAGTAAAAGCAGAAACTTTAGGCTTGTTCATGGCCTCAGCAGGCCGTTTGACAAATATTGACACACCTTTGACAATTTCTTGCAAGCCTATTGCATACAAAGTCTCGACCGATTCTTCAGTCAGGCATATAATATTCCGAGGAAGACTATAAGTTTGATTCATTTGCTCATACCTATTATTAAGAGGTTACCATGAAGTTTATCATCACACTAATGCTGTTGCTATCTTATAGCTCATTAGCACTTAGTTCCAATAAAGGTGATGAATTGGCGCAATTTGGCGCTCAGAGCTTCGAATATCAAGGTGAGTCCTACCTGGCACTGAGCCTTAAAAATGAACCTCATTGGCATACCTATTGGAAGAATCCAGGAGATGCTGGCATACCATTCAGCGCCGTCTTTCAATCTGATAAAAAAGTTATTTCTCTAGAAGAGCTTGAATGGCCTGTGCCTAAGAAATATATCTTAGAAGGAAACATCCTCTCCTACGGTTATGAAGGGCTTTATAGTTTTTTCTATAAGATCCCCAAAAACCTAAATAGCAGCACTTTCAGCATTAAGGGTCATTGGCTTATATGCAAAGAATTATGTGTACCGGGTGAAAGAGTTATCGAAGGTGAGATAAAAAATAATTCATTTAAACCAACTTCTGGAAATGAAATCGAAGTTGATAAGAATAAACTTATTTCTCAACTTAAGAGTTTACCCAAAGCTGCGCAAACTCCAAGCAATCTTCAAATCCAGTTTTTCGTAGATGAAAAAGACAAGCTTCTCTTGCACTACACTCTAGATGGAATTGATCTAAATAAATACAACTCTTCTATGAGTCTGTTAACCCCTTTTCCCACGGTTCCTTTTGGCCATAAACTAGAAAAGCTTTTTTATGACGATTCTTCAAAAGAGCTAGTGGCCATCACGGAAGTGGATTGGGACGGAGCTTACCAAGAACCCACGATAAACTTTCCTTCTGATGGAAAACTGCCCAACCCGATTGCTGCCAAGTTTCTCTTCAATAATCCCGTCAGTGGCAATATTGAGGTTATTGAATACTCGATTAAGGATTTTGCTCTTAAAGGGGCAAAAGAAATAAAAAAATATGTAGAGAAATTAAAGCCAATAAAACATTTAGAAAAATTTGAGAATCAAGATCTCTCCCTCTTAACTATTTTATTTTTTGCTTTTTTGGGTGGTCTCATTTTAAACCTCATGCCTTGTGTACTACCAGTTATTTCTCTTAAACTTTTTGGGCTCATTGTCCACTCTGGGGCCAGTAAGAAGAAAATCATTAAACATAATATCTTTTATATGATTGGAGTCATTGCCACCTTTTGGGCCCTGGCCCTGGCGGTCATTGGTATTAAAGCGGCTGGCGAAGAAATTGGTTGGGGCTTTCAATTACAATCTCCACTTTTTGTTTTCCTCATGATGCTTTTTATTTTCATTCTCTCGCTTAACCTTTTTGGCTTTTTTGAATTTAGAACTCCAGGAGGAAAAGTCTTAGGGGATAAGCAATTAGAAGAAGGGGTCTTCGGAGACTTCATGTCAGGAGTCATTGCTACTATTTTATCGACTCCTTGTAGTGCTCCGTTTTTAGGCAGTGCCCTCTCTTTTGCTTTTACGACTTCCATTTTTAATATTTTTTTGGTTTTTACTTTTATAGCTTTGGGCCTAAGTTTTCCTTTTCTGTTAACAGCATTTTTCCCAAGTTTAATTTCCTTTTTACCTAAGCCCGGAAAATGGATGGAGACCTTTAAGAAATTTTTAGGTTTTACGTTGCTGATAACTAGTTTATGGCTTTATGCGATCCTTTTAACTCTTACCGATTCAA
The DNA here is from genome assembly GCA_937952395.1 of uncultured Bacteriovoracaceae bacterium. Classification (GTDB taxonomy): domain Bacteria; phylum Bdellovibrionota; class Bacteriovoracia; order Bacteriovoracales; family Bacteriovoracaceae; genus CALFYV01. The sequence continues at coordinate 4,062 of CALFYV010000493.1, forward strand.
GTATTACTAATATTTATTTTAATCTTATATTGGTGACTATCTTTTTATTTTTTTGGCTCCAACGGAAGATGAAAAACAGAAGCCATATCATTTTGATGGCGCTGATACCTATGACTAGCTTTGTTTTTGTCATTTTAAATCAACAACTTTATTTGGCCCCCACTTCAAGTTCAATGGAAAGTCACCATGGGCAGTGGGAAACCTGGAGCGAAGAAACTATGGCAAGTCATAAGGGTCAAGAAATTTTTGTGGATTTTACCGCACAGTGGTGTCTGACTTGCAAGGTTAATAAAAAACTAGTTATGGATACTAATGATTTTTATGAATTTTCTAAAGCGCGCAATTTGAAACTCATGCGTGCTGATTGGACTAAAAGAGATGATCGCATTACAGAGTTTTTAAAACGCTATAATGTAGTGGGAGTTCCCGCTTATTTCATTCAAAAAAAGAATGGGGAAATAAAATACTTAGGTGAAACTATCTCAATTGGAAAAATAAAAGAAAACCTTTAAGCTTCGTCTTCAAAACGTCCAGGAATTCTCATCAATTCTTTTATCACAGCTTTTGGTGATACATTATTATAAAGAACTTCATACAATCCATTAATCAGTCGAGTATGAATATCATATTGCTTGGCCAGCTTATATGCGGCCATAGTGGTTCGATAACCTTCCACTGTACTTCTTTGAGATTCAATAATTTCCTTAGGTTTTCTTCCTTTGGCAATTTCCATTCCAAATTGTTTATTTCGAGAAAGACCACCGGTGGTAGTGAGAATTAAATCTCCCATTCCACTTAAACCATAGAAAGTTTCTGGCCTGGCATTGAAGACTTTTCCAAAACGAAGCATTTCTACAATTCCATGGGTAATGAGTGCTGCTCGAGTATTGTGGTTATACCCCAGGCCTTCAGCAATTCCCGCAGCTATGGCCAGAGGATTTTTAAGTGCACCACCTAAGAGCAAACCCTTAACATCATAAGTAGCAAAGACTTTAAAATAATCTGTTTGCATCATAGGCATAATATTTTCTAAATGTTTTTTTTATTTTCCAGCGACAGAAACCAAAGTCACTTGCTCATCCAAAATCTCCTGAGCAAAAGAAGGGCCTGATAGAAAAAGAAAGTTATTTTTATAATCCGGAAAAACATCATAAAAAAGATCCGAGGGAAGTTCGAGTGTATCAGGGTCAATCCCCTTGGCAAGATTCACCAAGGGGATATCTTGCTTAAAATACTTCACAAAAAATTCTTTATGTTCTTCGAAGTAAGGTTTAATAGCATACGTTGGCAAACCAGAAACGATAAGATCAATTTCTTGTAGAGTCACTTCATCTTCTAACTCTTCCCATTCCAAACAAGGTGTTAAATTTCTAGGTAGTTTTTGGCCCGTTAGGTAGACTTTATTTTCTCCACTTTCTTTAATGCTTTGATAAACATCAGCAGAGCGGACTTTTAAAAAAACTTTTTCAAAGTTCTTGCTTAAAACTGAAGCAATGGAAGTTCCGAAAGCTCCTGCACCAATAACAATGGCATTTTTATAACTCATAGACTAATAATACCTTTAATAATAGTCACAGACTCATAAATCTCAATAATATGATCAGAAGAATGAACCAAAACCCTGACTGTTACACTCACATAATTGCCCTTGCTCGATTCTTTTTCTTCAATATCATGGCCTTTAATGATCTCCATTAACTCTTCTCTTTTGTCTATAGGAACAATAAACTTAAATCGATAATAATCAGGCCAGGAGTGGGTTTCATCCAGTAGTGCTTTAAAATTTTCTTTTTGCTCATCAGTTTTATAAACCATAATCTTTACATTTATCAATGATATCGACTGCTTAGGTCCGACAATTCTTCTCAATTTCTAGCAAAATATGCCGATAAAGTTCCTAGTTGTTTTATAAGAAAACAAATGCTTTTTGCCAAGGATGTCATGAAGTTTTTTCTCCTAGTCATATCACTAGTTTCTAGCACAGTTTACTCCCAAACTCACCAATTCCAACATTTAAAGCTTAAAGGTCTACTAAAAGAACAAAACCTAATAGGTCATATGGTTGAATCCAAGAGTTTTAAGCAAAAAAATAATAAGGCCGTCGCTACCCAAAAACAAATTTATTCAAAAATCTTTGGCGCTGAAAAAGTATCAGAGTCACTATTAAAGGCCAAAGATGAACCTGACTCACCTTTTGAAAACTCCCTACTTTTTGAAAAAATAACCCAGATGCTTCAAGGAAATTATGAGGAAATAGGTCGTGCCCAGGCACAAACTCTGCTAAATCACCATCAAGATTTTGGTGGTGGAGTCAAAAACTTCTCTGGTTTTTCTTGGGAGAAGCCTGCTGGTACATTTTCTATTGGAGTTAACCGCCAACTCTCTCCTGATCTTTTTGATAGTGAGCGCTGGATTGTTCATGACACTTTAGTGATTCATATCGATGCGGCTACTTTTTTAAATAAGCTTAAAGAAGCCCAACTGCTTGATATAGATACAGCTCAGTTGAGGGCCTATGCTGGAATTCAGTAGAAGAGAGTTTATACCACTTATCATTTTGCCTCATCATTTCAAGATGGAATACTGGCCGACTTTAAAAAACTTTTTATGCCTTTTTTGGCCTTTGATCCCAAAAACGTTGTTAAATTGCCTCAAGATGAAATCATTATGAAAGAAGATTACTTCACCACATACGCTGGTGGAATTGTCACGGCACCTGCTTTCTACGCCTTCTCTTTTTCCGGTGGGGCCCATGTCGAATATTCTAAGATGAGCAAAGTTTCTGTTCATTCTCTGGGGATGAATGATCCCAAAAAGCCAGGAGAAATTATCAGGGTTTCTGCCGAGAAACAAGAATCTAAAGCCGTAGGAGTAAGCGCCAGCTTACAAGTAGATTTTTTTAACTTATTAAAACTGACTATTTTAAGTTATGACTTAGAATACCAATATAAAAATGCTTCCAAACAAGATTTAAGTTTTTTTGATAAAGACGTGAACGATATCATTTCCTCTAATGAATTTGGAGAAGAATTTAAAAAACTCTTAAAGGGTAAATTTGTTGATATCGATTATTTCAAAGAAAGAATCGTACAACATGAACAACGACTAAACGAAAACCTCTCTTCAAAATATGGAGTACTACTCTTATCAAAAATGAAGCAATCGGAAACTGAGTTTGTTAGGATTATAAAAAAGAATTCGTCCAAAACCTTTTACCGTCATCATAGTGAAAGTATGAAGGTAGTCCAAAGTTTAGTTAGTAAAATTTTTAATGTTATTATTAATCGTATTTTGGATTTTGATGTGGGAGTCAAAAATATGTCCACCGCCAGTAAATCCTTAGATATTGAATACGAATCTAGCAGTGATGAAAATGATATGATTGTTGATGATGAAGAGAAGTTCTCAGTCCTTATCACTCATCAATACCAGGCGAGCAATACTCATAAAAAAATTCACAAATTTTATAATAAAAAAGCGCGCTACTACCTTTCACAAATCACTCCTATTTCAAATGAAATGAACCCGCTAGTTAAAACTCATAAACTCAGAGGGCCACTTAAAATTGTCAGCTCAATCCGTATTACTAAAGATGGGCTCAAGCATTTCCATGAACAAAGTGAAGATGAAATTTACTACCTTATTGCTAAAAATTGCAATCTCAGTGAAGAGAAATCTCAAGAAATGAAGAGAGCCGATTACAGAGCAAGAAAACTCAGACGTTGGCAAGCTGGGAAAATGGCCTGTGTGAAACACTCAGGCAACAAGTACAAAGATTATATGAATGATATTAAAGAACGTGGCATCATGAATCTTGAAAAACTCAAAACCTTTCTCGCAAAATTTTATAAAAAAAATGATAACTACCGATATTTCCTGGGCCTTTTTGGTAAAGATAAGGTATTCGTCCATGGTGAATTTAGTGCTAAAACTTCTGAAGGACGACCTTTCTCGACCTTCTTTCAAAATGGTGAATTTCAAGGAATGGGTGTTATCGATAATTACCGCCTGGCACCCTAAAGAAAATCATGAGTGAAATTGATAAGGCAATAGACATTCTTAATAAATCTGGAGTGGTGGCCATCCCCACTGAAACGGTCTACGGACTTGCCGCAAAAATCACAAATGAAGCTGCATTAAATAAGATTTTTCAAATTAAGGAACGCCCACTTTTTGATCCCTTAATTGTGCAT